>JAWWOO010000109.1:0-123425 GCA_033851545.1 Frankiales bacterium
GGCAGACCGCGACCGACGACCACGACCGGCTGCAGACCCGGGTCATGGAGCTCACCGAGGACCTCGCGATCGCCGCGAGCGGCAACCTCGCCGTCAACATGAAGATCAAGCCCGAGGACAGCGAGGCCCTTGCCGACCTGGCGATGGCGTTCGGTCAAACCCTCGGCGACCTGCGTCAGCTGGTGACCCGCATCCGCAGTGGTGGCGAGCAGATCGCCGCCGCCGCCGGAGAGCTGCTGGCCACGGCCGAGGAGCACGCGGCCAGCGCGACCGAGCAGTCCTCGGCCGTGTCCGAGACCACGTCCACGATCGAGGAGCTGGCCGCCACGGCAGCCCAGATCGCGGAGACCGCCGAGGCCGTTGCCCGCTACGCCGCCGAGACGCTGCGCCACGCCGAGGAGGGCCGTACCGCGGTCTCCGCCTCGGTCGCCGCCATGGACACGATCGCGACCCGGGTCGACTCGATCGCCACCCGCGCCCTGTCCCTCGGCGAGAAGTCGCAGGAGATCGGCCGCATCCTCGTGGTCATCAACGACCTGTCCGACCAGACCAACCTGCTCGCCCTGAACGCTGCAATCGAGGCCGCTCGGGCCGGTGAACACGGCCGCGGGTTCGCCGTGGTTGCGGCCGAGGTGCGCAAGCTGGCCGAGCGGGCGCAGGAGTCCACCGGCCAGATCTCCGCCCTCGTCAGCGAGATCCAGGGCGAGACCAACGCCACGATCATCGCTTCCGAGGAAGGCGCCAAGGAGGTCCGTACCGGCACCCAGCTGGCCCGCGGCGTCGTCGCCGCCCTCGAGCGGATCTCCGGGATGGTCGACGAGACCACCACCGCCGCCAAGGAGATCTCGATCGCGACGCAGCAGCAGCGGTCCGCGTCGGACCAGGTGGTGGCCGCGATGACCGCGGTCTCCGACGTGTCCCGGCAGTACGCCGTCGGCTCGCGTCAGGCGGCCGCCGCCGCCGCCGAGCTCAACCAGCTCGCAGCAGAGCTCCGCGCGTCGATCTCCCAGTTCCGCACCTGACCCACCGCCGCACCTCCGCGCCCCCGCTGCCATCGAGGGGCGGGTTGGTTCCCTCTCAGCCGGTCTGAGACGTTACAAACCCGCCCGTCAATGAGACTCAGCCCTCGAGGCCCAAGGCTTCGCGGACCTCGCGCTTGATCACGTGCTTTCGCAAGCGCACGTCGGCGCCCGAGTAGCGGAGCACGTCCCAGCTGACACCCCGCAATCGGTTGTGCCGCCGCAGGTCGCGGACGCGGTTGCGCTCCTCGTCGTGCACCGCGCCGTCGAACTCCACGCCCACCTCGTACGACCGGTAGCCCATGTCGAGCGTGGCCAGAACGCCTCCGAAGCCGTCAGGAACCTCGAGCTGCGTCTCGGGACGGGGAAGTCCCGCGTCGATGACGAGAACCATGCGGAGCCGACTCTCCATCGGACTCTGGGCTCCCTTGTCGGCGAGCTCGGCGACGCGAGCGACCTGGCGGATCCCGCGCAGATGACGCTTGCCACAGGCGTACTCAACCAGCTCCTCCGGGGTGATGAGGCCTGCGCGCCAAAGAGCATCGAGGGCCACGACACCCTCGACAAGGTCACGTCGGGCGAGGTCGAAGGCCGTACGAACGACGGTGGTGACCAGCACGGCGCCTAGGTCCAGCACGTCGTCAGGCGCGAGGGTCGCGCGTCTGGCGACGAGAACGCCGCGGGCCATGGGGCGGCTCCCTCGTGTATCCGTCACCTCGATCAGCTCGGCGGGGTGACGCCGGACGTCGACGCCATGCACCCAGGCAGCGGTTGTCCCGGAGAGGACCACCCCTGACGGCACGAGCAGGCTCACCGCAGCTAGTCTCAGCTCGGCGCCATCCGGCACGTCGGCAGCCACGTGGATGCCTCGGCACACCGGCCGGAACAGCGGGGACGAAAGCAGCCGGCGTCGGCTCACCCCGCGTTCCAGAGCCTCGGCGACCGTGAATGGGGCTCCCGTCAGCAGGTCGGGGACGGGTTGGGAGAGCTTCATGCTGCGAAACGGTGCCGAGCCGGTGGGCGCCAGGAAAGTGGTCGTCCACAGGCCCAGGGTTGTCCACTGTCGGAGGCGAGGACTTGGCCACGCCGTGGGCTTGTGCTTGTGAGATCGACAGGGCGCTTCGTTACCGATCAGGGCCGCTGAGAGGTAACCAATCCGCCCGTCGATGTGAGGGGTTCTGTTGCCGCACGGGTCAAGGTGTGCGGCCAACGTGACGACGCTCAACAGGTGGCAGGCTGGACTGTCGACGACCCTGAGCTGATCGCGACGTTCAGGGCCGAGGTCGAGGAGCGTCTCGCGTCGCTGCAGGCTGGGCTGTTGCATCTCGAGGGCAGCAAGACGCCCAGGCAGGCGATCGCCGGGCTCTTCCGCGACGCGCACACCGTCAAGGGCAGTGCGCGGATGCTCGGCCTGGACGGCGTACTCCAGCTGGCGCACACCTCCGAGGATTTGCTCGGGGCTATCCGCGACGGCCGGTTCGCGATCCGCCGCGACCTCATCGATCTGCTCCTGGCCGCGTGCGACGCCATCGGCAGGGCCATCCCCGGGGCCAGCAACCAGCTCGCCGACAGCGATCTCGCGCCGTTGAACGCCGTGCTCAAGCAGGCACTCGCCGGCGAGGAGAACCTGACGGCACCGGCCCTGGCGCCGCTCGAGTCCGAGCTCGAGGACGCGGAGGACTCCCGCCGGACGGGCAGCGACTCCGTACGGGTGTCCAGCGAGAAGGTGTACGGGCTGCTCGACATCGTGGGCGAGGCCGAGCTCGGCGCCCGCAGGGTCGAGCAGACCTCCGCCAAGCTGCTGACGATGGCGACCGACCATGCCAAGTGGACCAAGGTGCTCCGGGAGAGCATGAGCACCGTCGAGGTCTCCGAGGAGACGGCGCTCGCGCTGCACCGGCTGACCCAGGCGGACGACGGGATGCGCGACACGGCAAGAAGTCTGCGCGAGCTGGTCGAGGGCCACCTCGGCCAGATCGCCCGGGTCCGCGACGACTCCATGGGCCTGGCGATGGTCCCCGTACGGCGGGTGTTCGCCGCGTTGCCGAGGATCGTGCGCGATGTCGCGACGTCGACCGGCAAGGACATCCGCCTGGACCTGGTCGGCGAGGACGTCGAGCTGGACAAGCAGGTGCTCGACGGCGTGGCCGATGCGCTGAAGCACCTGGTGATCAATGCCGTCGACCACGGCTGCCAGACCCCCGAGCAGCGTCGGGCGGCCGGCAAGAAGGGCCCCGCCTCGGTACGGGTCGCCGCTCGCTCCTCCGGTGGGACCGTCGTGCTCGAGGTGGTCGACGACGGCAACGGCATCGACGAGGACCGCGTACGGGCCAAGGCCGTCGAGAGCGGGCTGCTCCCGCACGACAGCGCCACGACCGGGCCGGCGCTCTGGCAGCTGCTGTTCGTCCCCGCGTTCTCCACGGCCGGTGCGGTCACCGAGACCAGCGGCCGCGGGGTCGGCCTCGACGTGGTCCAGTCGGCGGCTGAGGAGCTCGGCGGGAGCGTCGAGGTCATCTCCGTCCCTGGCCGGGGCACGACGTTCCGGCTCACGCTGCCGGTCACCCTCGGCGTACTGCGCTGCCTGGTCGCCCGGGTCGGCGACGAGGTCTACGCCGTCCCCGTGAGCGCCGTCGTGGCCTCCATGTCACTGAGGGATACCGAGATCCACCAGCTCGCCGGCGCCCCGGTCATCGTCCGGCAGGGCCAGAACGTGCCGCTGCTCGACCTCGGCGCCACCCTCGGCGTCACCGGCGAGCGGGCGCCTCGCGCTGCGCTCGTCGTACGCCACGGCGAGCGCCAGCTGGCGTGGGCCGTGGACCGGCTCGAGACGGAGATGGAGCTGGTGGTCAAGGAGCTCGGCCCGTTCCTGGGCCGGCTGCCCCTGGTCACGGGCGCGACCATTGTCGGCGACGGCACCGTCGTCTGCCTGCTCGACCTGCGGGAGCTGGCCGACCAGGCGACCGGCACCTCCGCCGGAGTCATGACACCGGTCACAGCCGGCTCCAAGATCTCCGGCGCAGTCTCGGGGGGCGACCGGGCGCCCGCCGAGCGCCGCCCACGGGTGCTCGTCGTGGAGGACTCCGTCGGGGTACGGGAGCTCGAGCGGGTCATCCTCGAGGGGGCCGGCTACGACGTGGAAACCGCAGTCGACGGACTGGACGGAGCTTCCAGGCTAGGCTCGGAACCGGCTGACCTCGTCGTCTCCGACGTGGAGATGCCGGGCATGGACGGATTCACGTTGACCCGCACGATCCGGCGTACCAAGGGCTGGGAGCAGGTCCCGGTCGTCATCATGACCTCGTGCGGCGACGACGCGGACCAGCGCGCGGGCCTCGAGGCCGGGGCGAGCGCCTACCTGCTCAAGCAAGAGTTCGACCAGACCTCGTTGGTCGACATCGTTCGACGTCTCATCGGCCGTTAAAGAGAGCAAGGGACCTACCGCATGCCGACCGTGGTCATCGCCGACGACAGCCCGACCCTGCGTCGGATCGTCTCCTCCGTCCTGACCAAGGAGGGCTACGACGTCGTTGTCGCCGAGGACGGCGTCGAGGCCGTGCAGGCGGTCTTCCGGACGATGCCCGACGCGTGCGTCTTCGACGTGCAGATGCCGCGGGTGTCGGGCTACGTCGCGGCCCGCGTGGTCAAGGACGACTGGCAGACCGCGGACATCCCGATCATCCTGCTGACCTCTCTCGACGCCGCCAGTGACCGCTACTGGGGCAAGATGGTCGGCGCCGACCGCTACCTGTCCAAGGACTTCGAGGCGTCCGAGCTGGCCGAGGCGGTGGCCGAGGTGCTCGCCGAGAAGGCCAAGGCCCGTGGCGGCGCGCCCATCCTCAAGGCGGACCCGCTCGAGCTCACGCCCGACGACGTCCTGCAGCGCGTGTGTGACATCCTTGACCGCAAGCTGTTCGAGACCTCCGTCCAGGCAGAGGTTATCCAGCTCGCCGGCGGCTCGCTGACCTTCGAGGCGACCATCGAGGAGCTGCTCAAGCAGCTGCAGCGCTTCGTCGACTACGACCTGTGCGCCGTGCTGATCCCCGAGGACCGGGTCGCGTACGTGGGCGTGGCCCATGAGACCGCGGTCTCGCACTACGACGAGTTCCTCGACGCGGCGGCCGGCAGCCTCGCCGAGGCCACCGGGATCGCCCTGCCTGCCGAGCTGCTGGACGCCCGCGTCGCCGATCCGGAGGGCCTGCTCGACGAGGACGACGACTCCACGCCGATGGCGACCTACCTCTCGATGCCGCTCCGTGGTCGGGGCGGCAAGGTGGTCGGCCTGCTCGCCCTGTCCTCGGCTACCAAGAACGCGTTCGGCGAGGCGGCTTTGTCGACGCTCAAGCTGATCGCCACTCCTGCCGCCGTCGTGATCGCGAGCGCGCAGACCAGCCAGCCTGCCTGAACCCGGGCAGGTGCCCCGCCTGTAGGGTCGAAGCCATGACCTCGGAGCCGGTGGACGCGGGTGTCGAGCCGCTGGCCTACCGACAGGCCCTGGGCCGGTTCGCGACCGGGATCGTCGTGATCACCACCCGGGCCGACGGTCTCGACCATGCGATGACGGTCAACTCGTTCGCCTCGGTCTCTCTCCGCCCGCCCCTGGTGCTGTTCAGCTGCGAGAAGGTCGCCCGGTTCCACCAGGCCATGACCGCCTCGGGCACCTGGGTCGCGTCGGTGCTGAGCACTGACCAGGTCGAGGCCTCGCGCTGGTTCGCCAAGCGGGGCCGGCCGTTCGACGACCAGTTCGCCGCGTTCCCCACCCGGCTCGGCCAGGTGGTCGATGCACTGGCGCTCGAGGGCTCGTTGGCCACGATCGAGTGCCGGACAGTCGGTGCCTACGAGGGCGGTGACCACACGGTCGTGGTGGGCGAAGTGGTCGCCGTCGCGGTGAGCGACGGACTGCCGCTCATCTACTTCGAGGGTGGCTATCGGACACTGAGCGACCAGGTCTGACCTTCGGCGGTGTCGGCGACGGCCACCCCGAGTGCCGCGAGCTCGTCCCGCAGCCGGTCCGATGCGGCAAAGTCCTTGATGGTACGGGCTTGTGCCCGCTGGTCGAGCAGCTCCTGACCTCCGGCCGGCAGGACCTCGACGACCTTGGGCTTGCCGACGTCGCGTACGAGGTCGAGGCCGAGAACCCTGTCCAAGTAGGCAAACGCCTCGAACTTGGCGCCCGGCATCAGGGCTTCGTCCCGGGCGAGCTCGTCCAGGCGTACCAGAGCCGTGGGCGTGTCGAGGTCGTCGTCGAAGGCGGCCACCACGGCGTCGACCTGCTCGCGGGGGAGTGCGACCGACGGCGACTCGGCCCACTGGGCCACGCGCGACCGCCAGCGGATGAGCCGCCGGTCCAGCGCAACCAGCGTGTCCCAGGTGAGGTTCATCTGCTGCCGGTAGCGCCCGGTGAGGAAGAAAAGCCGTACTGCCAACGGATCGAGCCCGCGGTCCGCCACGTCGTCGAGCCGGATGACGTTGCCCGTGGACTTGGCCATCTTGCGCCCGTCCGCGAGCAGGTGCTCGCCGTGCACCCAGTGCCGTACGACGTCCCTGC
Source organism: Frankiales bacterium (assembly GCA_033851545.1). Taxonomy (GTDB): domain Bacteria; phylum Actinomycetota; class Actinomycetes; order JAWWOL01; family JAWWOL01; genus JAWWOL01. Next base: position 6,565 of record JAWWOO010000109.1, read on the forward strand.
CGGCGGCCGTGTTGGACTGCGCCCGCTCGTCCTCGTGATGCGGGAACCGCAGGTCGATGCCGCCGGTGTGGATGTCGATGTCGTCGCCGAGGTGCTCGAGGCTCATCACGGAGCACTCGATGTGCCAGCCGGGGAAGCCCGTGCCCCACGGGGAGTCCCACACCATCTCGCGGTTGGCCCCGGCGCTCTTCCACAGCGCCCAGTCGGCGTGAAACCGCTTGGCACCACCGGTTTCCGGGTCGACCCGGTGTCCAGGGCGGAGGTCGTCGAGCCGGTTGCCGCTGATCTCGCCGTACGAGTCGAAGCTGCGGGCGTCGAAGAAGACCGACCCGTCGGCGGCGGCGTAGGCATGTCCGGACTCGATGAGCTGCTCGATCAGCGCGATCATCTGCGGGATGCACTCGCTGGCCCGGGGGTTGTGCTCGGCCGGCCGGATGTTGAGGGTGGCGCAGTCGGCGTGGAACGCGGCCTCGTAGAAGCGGGCGATGTCGAACGCGCTGCGACCCTCGGCCTTCGCCTGCGCCAGCACCTTGTCCTCGCCGCTGGGGTCGACGTCGGAGTCGTCCGCCAGATGCCCGACGTCGGTGATGTTCTGGGCCACGGTGACCCGCAGGCCGTGCAGCTCGGCAACCCGGCGGATCAGGTCGGACAGCAGGTAGGCACGCATGTTGCCGACGTGGGCGTAGCGGTAGACGGTCGGTCCGCAGGTGTACATCCGCAGCTCGCCAGGGCGCGCGGGGACGATGTCCTCGAGCTTGCGCGTACGGGTGTCGGTGAGCCTCAGCATGTTCCTGACCCTATGCCGCCGTGATGACGTTTGGCCCCTGACGGAAAGGACATCCACCGGTTCGGATCCGCTCACTGATCAGGCTGGGCGCCGGAAGCTACGGTCGGTGCACAGCCGGCCCCCACCGAAGGGGAACAGACATGACCGTCACACTCGGCCTGCTCGCCACTCTTGTGGCAAAGCCCGACAAGGCCGCCGACCTCGCCGCGTTCCTTGTGCAGGGCCGCGAGCTCGCGGTGCAGGAGTCCGGCACGGTGACCTGGTACGCGTTCCGGGTCGATGAGACGACGTTCGGCATCTTCGACACCTTCGAGGACGAGGCAGGCCGTCAGGCTCACCTCAACGGCCAGATCCCTGCAGCCCTGGGCCAGGTGGGGCCGGACCTGCTGGCGACGGACCCGGTCATCAAGTCGATCGACATCCTCGCCGTCAAGTAACGGCGACAGCGTCAGTTGCAGCGGGCGCGGGAGATCCTGGCCGCGGCCCGGGCTGCCTCCGCGCCCTCGGGGTTGGTCGCCTCGATGGCGGCGGCAAACCGCTCGAACTCCGCCGAGGCCGCCAGGAAGCCGCCCAGCCGGACCAGCAGCTCGGCCCGTTCGCGGCGCAGGTCGACCGGGTGGCGGGGGAGCAGCAACGACAGCTCGACGGCCCAGAGCCGGGTCGCCACGTTGTCGAGCGACGCCGTCAGCCCGGCTGCGTAGACGCGGATGTTCGTGAGGAGCCGCATGAGCACGTCAACCGGCTCGGTGGGCCGCAGATGCTGTGGCACCAAGGCGATCCCGGCCGAGTCAACGGCCAGCCGCTCAGCCTCGGCGAGGGACACCACGAGTCCTCCGCGATAGGCGTCGACCAGCACGTGGTCGCCGTCCGGGTCGCCGACGCCGACCAGGAAGTGACCGGGCATGCCGACCGGGTAGGTAGCGATGCCGGCCCGGCGGCCCACCTCGACCCAGAGCACAGCCAGCAGGATCGGCAGTCCTCGACGGCGCCGGATCACCTCGTGCAGGAGGGAGGAACGCAGCTCGGAGAAGTCCTCTCGCCGTCCCGAGAACCGGTGCAACGCCTCACCGAGGCGGGCGGCCGACACGGCGGCCGGCTCCCCCGCAACCCCGGCCGGTACGGCTGCGGCCAGGTCGTCGATGGCGGCATCGGCGGCCGCGACGTCGAGATCGGGCTCGATCTCGGCGCCGACCAGCAGGGCCGCGCGCGCGAGGTCGACGGGCTCGGCGCGGACAAGGGCGGCGAAGCGCTCGCGGGAGGCCGCCGTCACGGCTGAGTCCGGTAGTCGTACCGGTGGTGGAAGGTGAATCCGAGGCCGGCGTACAGCGCCTTGCCGGCCTGGTTGTTGACGTCCACCTGCAGGTGGGCGTGCCGGGCGCCGCGGGCCTGTCCCCACTGCAGCAGCCCGCTCGTCACGTGGCGCCCGAGGCCGCGCCGGCGGTGTGCCGGGTCGACCTCGACCGCGGCGATGCCCAGCCAGCCGTCGTCCACGGCCCCCCGGGCGATGGCCACCACCTGGCCGTCCTCGACGACGGAGGCGAAGCCCGGATCGCGGTGGTGGGTCAGGACCGCGTAGCCGGCCTTCGGCAGCCGGCCGCCGCGGTAGTGATAGGCACCCAGCCATGCAGGCGACGGCGCGTCGGCAACGACGACGGCCGGCAGGTCCCACCGCTGCTCGTCGCCCTGGGCCGGCTCGGCGCTGACCTCGCCCACCATCACGTCGGCGGAGTCGACGAGGTTCCAGCCGAGTTCGGCCAACGCTGTAGACAGCGGGGCGGCGTCCGGCTGGGGGAGCTGGAAGCGCGGAACCAGGCCGCGGTCCCCGTACCACCGCTCGACGTAGCCCAGGGCGGCCTCCAGGGGGAGCCCCGGCTCGCCGAGGGGCAGCACGCTGTTGGCCCGGCCGGTGAAGCCACCGCCCGCCCGCAGCCGCCAGCCGCCCAGCCGCTCGGTCTCCAGCGCCTGCCAGCTGAGCGCGGACCTCCGTTGGACCTCGGCGACCGACGCATCCGCGGCGCGGGCCAGCCGGCGTGGGGGAACCCGCTTGGCGGCGACCACCGCCGCCTCGGCCACGTCGACCACACCGGTGCGGGTCGAGATCCGCAGGACGCCGCGGCTCCAGGCGACCAGGTCACCGACGACGTCCGTCAGCGAGTGGCCGTCCTCGACCACGTCCAGGGTGTACCGGACCACGACCCGCTCGCCCACGTCTGCGGCGGTCAGTGAGACGGTGTATCTCGGCTGGTGCACGGATCCGTCACCCCTGGTGGTACCTCGCGGTCCTGCTGGCGATACTAGGGGCCGGGCTGACCCGGATCTCGTAACCCGGGGCGCCCACAGCCGAGGAGGGAACACCAACAGTGACCTACGTGATCGCCGAGCCCTGCGTCGACCTCAAGGACAAGGCCTGCATCGAGGAGTGCCCTGTCGACTGCATCTACGAGGGCAAGCGGATGCTCTACATCCACCCGGATGAGTGCGTCGACTGCGGTGCGTGCGAGCCGGTCTGCCCTGTCGAGGCGATCTTCTACGAGGATGACACGCCTGCGCAGTGGAAGGACTACTACAAGGCCAACGTCGACTTCTTCGAGGACCTCGGCTCGCCCGGTGGCGCGTCCAAGGTCGGCCTCATCGACAAGGACCATCCGCTGATCGCCGCCCTGCCCGCCGACATCAACGGCGAGCACTGAGCGTGCTCCCGGGGGTGAAGTCCGGCCGTCTCGACCCGCCAGGGTCGCGGCTGCCGGACTTCCCGTGGGACCGTCTGGTCCCGTACGCGGCGAAAGCGCGGTCCCACCCGGACGGCATCTGCGACCTCTCGGTCGGGACCCCGGTCGACCCGACTCCTGCCGTGGTCCAGGAAGCGCTGCGGGCTGCCGCCGACTCGCCGGGCTACCCGGCGACACTGGGCACCGCAGCCCTGCGTGAGGCCGCAGCCGGCTGGCTCGTCCGGCGGGCCGGTGCGGCTGCCGTCGATGCGGCCAGCGAGGTGCTGCCGACGATCGGCTCCAAGGAGCTGGTCGCGCTGCTGCCGCTGCTGGTCGGTGTCCGGCCGGGCTCGCGGCTGCTGTTCCCCGAGCTGGCCTACCCGACCTACGACGTGGGTGCCCGGCTGGTCGGCGCGCTGCCCGAGCCGTGTGCCGACGTCGCCTCCGCCGACCCGGACGGCGTCGCCCTGGTCTGGCTCAACTCACCGTCCAACCCGGCCGGGCAGGTTCTCGACGCCGCCGCGCTGCGGGGGATCGTGGCCTGGGGCCGCGAGCACGGGGTGCTGATCGTCAGCGACGAGTGCTATCTCGAGTTCGGTTGGGAGGCCGAGCCGGTGAGCCTGCTGCGGCCCGATGTCTGCGGGGGCTCGTACGAGGGGCTGCTCGTCGCGCACTCGCTGTCCAAACGATCAAATCTTGCCGGCTATCGGGGTGGGTTCGTTGCCGGCGATCGGAGGTTCGTCTCGACCCTGCTGGAGATCCGCAAACACCTCGGCCTGCTCGTGCCCGGTCCGGTACAGGCCGCGATGGTCGCCGCGCTGTCCGACGACGCGCACGTCGAGGCGCAGCGCGCGCGCTACCTGCGCCGGCGCACTGTGCTGCGACCGGCGCTCGAGGCCGCCGGCTTCCGGATCGACCACTCCCTCGGCGGCCTCTACCTCTGGGCCACCCGGGGCGAGCCGTGCATGGACACCGTCGGTTGGCTGGCCGACCGCGGCATCCTGGTCGCGCCGGGCGACTTCTACGGCCACGCCGGCGCCGAGCACGTACGGATCGCGTTGACGGCGACCGACGAACGCGTCGAGTCCACCGTCAGCCGGCTCTGCCTCTAGTCCGCTGCTACGCCCTCTGCGTTCTCGGCGCCGGCCACGATGACCTCGACGCCGGCTTCGCGCAGCCTCTCGATCTCCTCGGTATCGGCCTGCGAGTCCGTGATGACGCAGTCGATCTCGTCCGTGGCCACGGTGAGGGACATGGTCTCCACCCCGACCTTGGTGTGGTCGGCCAGCACGACCACTCGGGCAGCCGACGCGGCGAGCCTGCGGTCGACCGCTGCGGTCAGCACGTCTGGGGTCGACAGGCCCCGCGCAGCCGTCAGCCCGTTGCCCGACAGGAACAACGTGGTCACGTAGAGCCCGGCCAGCGACTGCTCGGCGATCGGGCCGACGAGGGCATGGGTCGCACTGCGGACCAGGCCGCCGGAGAGCAGCAGGTGGATGCCCGGCGCGTCCTGCAGCGCCTGGGAGACCAGGATCGAGTTGGTCACCACGGTCAGCTCCTCGCGGGTGGTCAACCTGTGGGCGAGGGACAACGTGGTGGTCCCCGGACCGAAGGCGATGGCGTCGCCGTCCTCGACCATCTCGGCTGCGACGGCCGCGATCGCGTCCTTCTCGGCAGCAGCGAGCTGGGCCTTCTCGAGGAAGGGCGCCTCACGGCTGACGATGTTGGGGGCGGCTGCGCCGCCGTGGGTGCGCCGGATCAGGCCTTCCTCCGCCAGATGACGCAGGTCACGACGGGCAGTGACCTCGGAGGTGCCGACCATGGCGGCGGCTTCTCGCATCGAGATGACGCCGTGTTGCTGGATCGCTTCGAGGATCAGGCGACGACGCTCACTGACTCGCATGGCCGGATTCTAAACCCCGGAAGTGTCACATGAGCGAAACCGCTCAGTTATCTGATCGTGTCTTGACAGGCTGAGAGCCGGGGAGCATCGTTCCGGTCGACCGAGTGACCGAATGGCCTCTCCCGAGCTCCCCGGGAAGTGCAATCGATCAGGTCGCGCTCCGCGGCGCTGCGGAGACAACTTGAGAAGAAGGAAGTGACCCGCATGACCGCATCTCGTCGCGCGCTGACCGGACAGGCCCTCGTTGTGGCCGTCGGCCTCAGCATGGTTGCCACCGGCTGCAGCAGCAAGAGCAGCACCTCGGGTTCCGGTTCGACCTCCAGCACCGCTGCAGCCACCTCCGCGGCCACCTCGGCAGCGGCGTCGGCCACCAGTGGGGCCCCAGCGGCGACCGGCAGTGCCGCCCCCGCTGCCACCTCCAACGGAACCGCACAGGTGACCGCCTCGGCCTCCGCTGCGGCGGGAGGCAAGTGCACGGCCACCGCGCTGGGTTACCCGAAGGTCTCGATCAAGGGCACCAAGGTCGGCTTCTCGCAGTCGGAGCCCGAGACCGCGGCTTTCCGCATCGCCGAGAGCAAGTCGATGAAGGATGAAGCGGCCAAGCAGGGCGCCATTTACCTGCACACCGACGCCAACTCCAAGACCGACCAGCAGGTCACGGACATCAAGAGCCTGATCAACCAGGGTGCCAAGCTGATCATCGTGGCCCCGATCACCTCGGACGGTCTGCAGCCGGCCTTCGACGCCGCCAAGGCCGCGAAGGTCCCGGTCGTGACCGTGGACCGCCTGGTCAACGCGACCGCCTGCACCGACTACATGACCTTCATCGGCTCCAACTTCGTCTCGCAGGGCAAGCGCGCTGCGGACGCGATGATCAAGGCCACAGGTGGCAAGGGCAAGGTCGCGATCCTGCTCGGCTCTTCCGGCAATGGTGTCACCACCGACCGTACGAGCGGCTTCGTCGACGAGCTCAAGACGGCTCCCGGCCTGACTATCGTGGCCAAGCAGACCGCCAACTTCGCCCGCACCGACGGCCAGACGGTCACTGCGTCGCTGCTCCAGGCGCACCCCGACATCACTGCGATCTACGGGGAGAACGACGAAATGGGAATCGGTGCGCACGCGGCCATCCTGGCTGCCGGCAAGAAGCCCGGTAAGGACATCAAGATCATCTCGGTGGACGGCACGCACGACGCCGTCGCCCTGATGGTCAAGGGTGAGTACAACGGGGTCATCGAGTCGAACCCCCGGTTCGGGCCGCTGGCCTTCAAGGCGCTCGCCGACTTCGAGTCGGACACCTCGGTCCCGGCCAAGATCATCATCCAGGACCACGAGTACACGCCGGCGAACGCCAAGGCCAACCTCGCGAACGCCTTCTAGTCCAGAGCGCCTCGGCGGTGCCGGCAGCAGGCTTTCCGCCTCTGCCGGCGCCGCCGGCCCGGCGTTGTGGGCACGGTTGTGAGTACGGACAAGACGAGCGGAAACTGCCTCCATGACCAACCCGACGATCGCCGCACCTTCCGGGGAGCCGGTCCTCGAAGCCAAGGACGTGAGCAAGTCCTTCCCCGGCGTACGGGCCCTGGATCACGTGTCCCTGGCCATCGGGCCCGGTGAGGTGCATGCCCTCGTGGGCGAGAACGGTGCCGGCAAGTCAACGCTGATCAAGCTGTTGACCGGCGTCTACCAGCTCGACGAAGGGCAGTTGCTCCACCGCGGCAAGCACGTGGCGTTCGGCAACCCGCGGGCCGCCCAGCTGGCCGGCATCAGCACCATCTACCAGGAAGTCAACCTGGTGCCTCAGCAGAGCGGTGCGCGCAACCTCTACCTGGGCCGCGAGCCGCGCAACCGCATGGGCCTGATCGACTTCAGGAAGATGAACAGCGACGCCAAGGCGTTGCTCCGGGACTTCCAGATCGAAGCCGACGTGGAGGCTCCCGTTTCCTCGCTCGGTCTGGGCGCCCAGCAGATGATCTCCGTCGCAAGGGCGATCGCCCTGGACGCCAACGTCGTCATCATGGATGAGCCGACCTCCTCGCTGGAGACCCGCGAGGTCGAGACCTTGTTCCGGTTGATCGACCGGCTGAAGTCCGCCGGCGTCGCGATGATCTACGTCAGCCATCGACTCGAGGAGCTGTACCGGATCTGCGACCGGGTGAGCGTCCTGCGGGACGGCAAGCTGGTCCACAGCGGGGCGATGGCCGACCTGCCCCGGGCCCAGCTGGTCGCCACCATGCTCGGGCACGAGCTGCTCGAGCAGGTCAAGCGTCAGGTCGGGCTCACCGAGGAGCGCACCGGAGCGCCGTCGGGCAGGATCGTTCTCGAGGTCGAGCATCTGGAGCGCCGCTCCCTCTTGCATGACATCTCCCTCGATGTTCACCCGGGCGAGGTCGTCGGACTCGGCGGTCTGCTCGGCTCCGGCCGAAGCGAGACGGCCAAGGCCATCATGGGTGCCCAGGTTCTCGACTCGGGTGAGGTCCGCATCGACGGCAAGCCGGTCAGGCTGGGCTCTCCGTCGCACGCTATCCAGGCCGGCATTGCGCTGTTGCCCGAGGACCGCAAGCTCGAAGGCATCCTGCCCAACCTGACCATCCGGGACAACATCGCGCTCGCGATCCTCCCGCGTCTGGCAAGGGCAGGCGTGGTGTCCGACGGCAAGGTTGACGCCATCGTCGCCAACTTCATGAAGCGGCTCAACATCCGCGCGTACGGGCCGGACCAGAAGGTCGGCACGCTCTCCGGCGGCAATCAGCAGAAGGTGCTGCTCGCCCGTTGGCTTTGCCTGAGTCCCAAGCTGCTGATCCTCGACGAACCGACCCGTGGCATTGATGTCGGCGCCAAGGCTGAGGTCCGGGCGACGGTCGACGACCTCGCGAAGGACGGCCTCGGCGTGCTGCTCATCTCCTCCGAGACCGAGGAGCTCGTCGGTCAGTCCCATCGCATCGTGGTCCTGAAGGAAGGCCGGGTGGCCGCCGTCCTGTCCGGTGACGACGTCAACGAGGGAGCGCTCGTGCACGCGATCGCCGGCGAAGCCGAGCCGGACGACACCGCGGCCGAGGAGGACACCGATGTCTGAGACGCTCGCCTCAGGCCGTCCCGCAGCCACGACGCCGCCCGCTCCGGGCGGGCTGCGCGAGCGGCTGTCCTCGGTGAGCCGGGCGGATGCGCTGCGGTGGCTGCGGGACAACGGCGTCTACCTTGCACTGGCCGTCCTGCTCGTCTTCGACCTGTTCTTCACCCCACGGTTCGTCACCTACAGCAACTTGAACCAGCAGGTCGTGTCCTGCACACGGGTCATCGTGGTGGCTCTGGGCATGTCTCTCGCCATCGGGACCGAGGGCATCGACCTGTCCGTGGGTGCCGTGATGGCGCTCTCCGGCGCGCTGCTGGTGGAGTTCAGCGGGCTGCCGGCCATCGTGGCGATTCTGTTGGCGCTGTTGGCCGGCGCGGTGGTCGGTGCACTGAACGGCAGCCTGATCGCCTATGTCGGGGTCCAGCCCATCGTCGCCACGCTGGCGTTCCTGTTCGCCGGGCGCAGCATCGCGACCCTGCTGCTGTACGGACATGACGCCACGATCCAGAGCGACACGATCAACAAGATCAGCAGTGGCAGCATCTTCGGGGTCAGGGGCCTGATCGTCGCCGCCTTGGTGCCCGTACTGCTCGTTTTCTTCGTGGTCCGCAGGACGACGTTCGGCCGCCGCGTCGTTGCGATCGGCGACAACGTCCGCGCGTCCTACCTGTCAGGACTGCCGGTCAAGGCGACGCTGATCCTCGTCTACGTCACCAGCGGCGTCCTGGCGGCGTGGGCCGGCGTGATGGACACCGCGAGCATCGAGTCGGCGTCTGCGCTGTCCAGCGGCCTGAGCTATGAGCTGTTCGCCATCACGGCGGTCGTCGTGGGTGGCACCCCACTCTCGGGAGGCCGGATCAGGGTGGTCAACACCGTGGTCGCCGCCATCTTCATGCAGCTGCTGAGGAGCACGCTCACCTTCCACAACGAACCCGACGCGATCTCCCAGATGATCACGGCTGTCGTGATCATCGTGGCCGTCTTCGTCTCGCGCGTGAGGGCACGAGCATGAGCTCCGGCATCGAGAACTCCCCGATCCTGGCGGTCGAGGCGAGCCGCGGGGAGAATCCGCTCACCCCGGACGCAGCCCGGACGCCGCTCAACCGGCTCGCCGCCGCTTTCCAGCGTCCTGGTGTCGCCGCGGTTGTCGTGCTCGTCGTCGTCGTCGTCGTCGCATCGCTGATCTGGCCGTCGTTCCACTCCGCCGACAACCTGCGCAACGTGGTGCTCGGCCAGTCCTACCTCGGGATCCTGGCCATCGGGATGACGCTGGTCATCATCACGGGCGGCATCGACCTGTCGGTCGGCTCGGTCTTCGCACTCGGCGGCGTCGTGGGTGTGTGGTTCAACTCGCACGGCGGCGTCGTGTTCGCCATCGTCATGACCCTTCTCGTCTGCGGGGCAGTGGGACTGGTCAACGGCACGTTGATCGCGTACGGCGGCATGGCGCCGTTCATCGTGACGCTCGCGGCGTTGTTCGGCGTCCGAGGGCTCGTCTACCAGCTCACCAACGCCGGCGCCACCACCTACCAGGCGCCCAAGGACTCCGCCTTCGCGCACCTCGGGACCGGGCTGTGGTTCAGCTTCGGCATCCCCATCTTCATCGCCATCGCGGCCTACATCATCGGCTACGTCGTGCTCGAACGGACCCCGTTCGGGCTCGCCGTGTTCTCGATCGGTGGCAGCGAGGCCGCCGCCACCTTGATGGGCCTGAAGGTCCGCCGTACCAAGGTCATCCTGTACGTCGCCTCCGCCATGCTGGCCGGCATCGCCGGCATGCTCCAAGCAGCGCAGCTCGTTTCGGCCAGCCCGATCATCGCCTCCGGCTACGAGCTGTCCACCATTGCCGCCGTCGTCATCGGCGGCACTCTGCTGACAGGTGGCTCCGGCAGCTTGCTGGGTACGGCTGCCGGTGTACTTCTGCTGGGTGCCATTACCAGCATCCTCACCGAGCTGCAGCTGCAGTCGGCATGGAACCAGGTGGTCCAGGGCGCGTTCCTGGTCGTGGTCGTCACCCTGCAGCGCGTACTCAACCGGGCGCGCCAGAAATGACCCCGGACGCCATGGTCCCCGCGCGAGCAGACGGGGCCGAGGTCCGCACGGCACTCATCTGCCGGCCGCTGACAACCTCGACTGCGCCGTCCTCGTTTAGAGGGCTGTTGAACGCAACCAACACGGGAGATGAACTCGCATGACCGACGTCGCCATGGCCGTCCTCGGCGCCGCCGAAGGAGGGGTGTCACCCACGGTATTCAAGACGCTGATCCGGCTCTCCGACGGGCGCGAGCTGTTCTACTTCGACGAGGTGGCGACCGACCGGTCGGCGCGCGACACGCGTGACCTGCCGGCGACCGAGACCAACAGCCTGATCCGGCTCGACCCGGTGCTCGACGAATGGACCGTCGTCGCCTCGCACCGGCAGTCCCGGACCTACCTGCCGCCGGCCGACGAGTGCCCGCTGGACCCGTCGAGTGCCGAACGGCCGACGGAGATCCCGGCGTCGTCCTACGACGTTGTGGTCTTCGAGAACCGCTTTCCCTCGCTGGCGCAGGGATCGGTGGCCGAGAGCATCGGCGGTGCGGCTCCTTCCTTCTTCGCCTCGCGTCCGGGCAACGGCCGCTGCGAGGTGGTCTGCTTCACCTCCGACCACAACTCGTCGTTCTCCGCGCTGCCGTTCCACCGGGTGCGGATGGTCATGGACATGTGGGCCGACCGTACTGCTGCGTTGTCCGCGTTGCCCGGCGTCGAGCTGGTCTTCCCGTTCGAGAACCGCGGCGAGGAGATCGGCGTCACGCTGCATCACCCACACGGCCAGATCTACGCCTACCCGTTCCTCGCGCCGCGCGTCGCCCGTCAGGTCGCCGTCGCCCGTGAACACCTGGCCCAGACCGGCAAGCTGATCTGCTGCGAGGTCGTCGCGGCCGAGTCCGCCGAGGAGCGGGTGGTCGGGTCCTCCGAGCACTGGGTGGCCTTCGTGCCGTTCGCCGCACGCTGGCCGTACGAGGTGCACCTCTATCCGCGTCGCCACGTCGCCGATCTCACCGAGCTGACCTCGGTCGAACGCGACGAGTTCTCGGTTCTCTATCCGGACGTGCTCAGGCGGTTCGACAAGCTCTTCGACAAGCCGATGCCGTACATCTCGGCCTGGAACCAGGCGCCGGTCCACCAGGAGCGCGAGCTGGGCCACCTGCACCTCGAGCTGTTCTCGTCCAGGCGCTCGGCGACCAAGCTGAAGTTCCTGGCCGGCAGCGAGTCGGCGATGGGTGTCTTCGTCAACGACGTCACTCCCGAGGATGCTGCGAGGATGTTGCGCGATGCCCTCTAACTCCGGCGTCGAGCCCGATCGTACGGAAACGGCGGGTCAGATGAGTGCCGACGCGGTTGCCGCCGGGTTCGAGGCGGTGTACGGGTTCCCTCCGGCCGGGGTGTGGGCGGCGCCGGGCCGGGTCAACCTGATCGGTGAGCACGTCGACTACAACGGCGGGGTCATGCTGCCGTTCGCGATCGACCGCGACCTCCGGCTGGCGGCAAGGCCCCGCGACGACGGCGTTTTCCGGGCGGCCTCCGCCCAGGCCGAAGGCACGGTCGAGATCGCCCTGGACGACGTCGCCGAGGGCACGGTCGAGGGCTGGCTCGCCTATCCGGCGGGCGTGGCCCGGTTCGTACGCGACCTCGGTGGCCCTGGCGGCGCCGACATCTTCATCAGCGGCAACATCCCCGGCGGGTCAGGGCTTTCCTCGTCCGCAGCCTTGTTGTGCGCGACGGCCGTTGCGATGGTCGAGCTCGGTGGGGTGGAGATCGATGGCCTCTCCCTGGCCCTGCTGTGTCAGCGGGCAGAGAACGTCATCGTCGGCGTGCCCTCCGGGATGATGGACCAGACCGCGTCGATGATGTCGACCGCCGGCCACGCGCTGATGATCGATGCCGAGGGCCCTCGCGTCGAGCAGGTCCCGTTCGACCCGGCGGCAGAGGGCCTCACCGTGACCGTTCTGGTGACCAACGTCGTGCACCAGCTGGCCGACGGGCAGTACGCCGAGCGGCGGGCATCGTGTGAGAAGGCCGCGTCGATCCTCGGTGTCGCCACCCTGCGCGAGGTCGTCGGGATGCCGCTGGGCGAGATCGAGGCCAACCTCGACGACGCGCTGTTGTTCAAGCGCACGCGCCACGTCGTGACCGAGATCGAGCGGACGCTCAAGGCCATCGACCTGCTTCGCGCAGGCGACCTGCTCTCGGTCGCCCCGCTGATCAGCGAGTCGCACGTGTCACTGCGGGATGACTACGAGGTTTCCTGCGCCGAGCTCGACACCGCGGTCGAGGCCGCGCTGTCCGTCGGTGCACTGGGCGCCCGTATGATCGGCGGTGGGTTCGGCGGGTCCGCCATCGCGATCGTCCCGGTCGCCCTGGTCGGAGCCGTCGACGAGGCCGTCCACGCGGCATTCGCTGAGCGAGGCTTTCGCGCCCCAGCCGTCTTCGACGCGCTGCCGGCACCGGGGGCGCGGAGGATCACGTGAAGTTGCTCGTCACCGGCGGTGCCGGCTACATCGGCAGCGTCGTCACCGCGGTGCTCCGCGAGGGTGGCCACCAGGTCACCGTGCTGGACAGCCTGATCACCGGTCACCGTGATGCTGTTCCTGCCGAGGTCGAGTTCGTCAAGGCCGATGTGGCCGACAGTGCCGCCGTACGAGCGGTTCTCGAGGGCAACGGCTATGACGGGGTGCTGCACTTCGCGGCCCTGTCCCTGGTCGGTCAGTCGGTCACCGACCCCGAGAGCTACTTCGCCAACAACGTCGCCGGTTCGATCACGCTGGTCCGCGAGGTCGTCGCCGCCGGGGTGCCGCGGTTCGTCTTCTCCTCGACCGCCGCGACCTATGGCGAGCCGGAGGTCGTGCCGATCACCGAGGATGCGCCGACCAAGCCGACCAACCCGTACGGCGCCTCCAAGCTGGCCGTCGACGAGCTGCTGCGCTTCACCGCTGCGGCTCGCCCGCTGTCGGCGACCAGCCTCCGCTACTTCAACGTCGCCGGAGCGCACGGTGACATCGGCGAACGGCACACCACCGAGACCCACCTCATTCCGAACATCCTGGCCGTGCCGGCCGGCAAGCGCGACGCGGTCGAGGTGTTCGGCCACGACTACCCGACGGCCGACGGATCTGCCGTACGCGACTACATCCACGTGGTCGACCTGGCCAACGCCCACGTACGGGCCCTCGAGACCTCCGACCAGCCGGGCCATCGGGTGTTCAACCTCGGCATCGGCCGCGGCTACTCCGTGCTCGAGGTCGTCGACACCGTGCGCGCCGTGACCGGCCACCCGGTCCCCGTACGCGAGTCGCCGCGCCGTGCCGGCGACCCGGCCACCTTGGTGGCGTCGAGCGCCAAGGCCAACGCCGAGCTGGGCTGGGCCGCCGAGCGCAACCTCGAGCAGATGGTCGCCGACGCCTGGCGCTTCTACCAGCTGCAGGACTGACCGCTCCAGACGGCGACTCCGGGGGCCGATAAAGGGCGGTAGTCGCCGCACACAACGGGGGAGTCGCATGTCCGAGCAACCCGCCCAGCGATCGTTGCGGATGCCCGGGTCAGTGGCATGAGGCACGCAGCCGCACCGCCGCCGATGCGCCGTCCCGTGACCCTCTCCGCGGCGCTGCTGGTCCTGGGCACCGCCGCGATGGTCGCCCGCAACGAGGTCGTCCTACGGGCCGACCAGTGGTGGGGCTACCGTGACGAGCTCCAGCAGATCGCCGCCGGCCGGCCATGGCGGACGGCGCACGGGCTGCCGGCGATCGCTGCCCCCGCCACGCCTGCCCCGCTGCACGTGCACGACCTGCTGCTTCAGGCGCTGCCGACGGGCCTGACCCTCCTGGTCGCGGGTGCGCTGAGCCTGGTGCTCATCGCGTCAGGCCGCAAAGTGCTCTGGCTGCCGGTCGCCCTGGCCGGCCTTTCTGTGCACACCAATGTCGTCTACCTGCGCGGCGGCCTGGTCGACGACCAGGCACTGCCCGCACTCACCGCCTCCCTCGGGGTCGTCCTGCTGGCCGCCGCACCGATCCTGCTCAGCCTCCGGGGCGTGCGGCTGCACCAACGGATGCCCAACGGCCAGCTGATTCCGACGGTGGTAGTCGTCGGTGCGCTGTTCGCCGATGCCGTACGAAGTCTGGGGCCGTGGTACTCCGGCGACTCCAACCCCCCCGAAGCGGCGCCGGCTTTCGCACTGTTCGTCTTCGCCGCACTCATCGTCACCGGTCCGCTGCGGAGGCGCTGGCTGGCACCGGTGCTCGTGGCGCCGTTGCTCGCTCTGCCGCCGCTCGGCGTTGCCGCATCCGGAGTTCTCCGCGGCAACGGCTGGGACGCCCCGGACCTGACCGGGGTGTTGTCGGGTGCGGCCGTCATGTTGGCCCTGGGAGCCGTCACTCCGCTGCTCGGCCGGTGGGCGATCACCGGCTGGCGGTCGCTGGCCGCCCGGCCGTCGGTCCCGGAGGCGAGTCAGGCCGCTCCGGCCTGACCTTTCGGTAGGCTCGCGGGCATGACCACGACCGACCAAACTGCTGTGCCGAGCTCGATCTCGCCGCTCATCGACGCGCTCTGGGAACGGCGTACCGAGCTCAGCCCTGCGGACACCGACGCCCGTAACGCGGTCGTCGAGGCCATCGATGCCCTCGACGCCGGCACCGCGCGGGTCGCCTGGGTCGACGAGGCCACGGACAGCGTGGTGGTCGACGAGCGGGCCAAGCGCTCCATCCTGCTGGGCTTCAAGGTCCTGGACATGGTCGACTCCTCCGCCGGCGGCTTCGTCTACCACGACCGGATGCCGCTGAAGACCCGGTTCGACGGCGTGCGCGTCGTGCCCGGGGCGATCGCCCGCTGGGGCTCCCACATGGCGCCCGGGGTCATCCTGATGCCGAGCTTCACGAACATCGGCGGCTACGTCGACTCGGGCACCCTGGTCGACACCTGGGCGACGGTCGGGTCCTGTGCCCAGGTCGGCAAGAACGTTCACCTCTCCGGCGGCGTGGGTCTCGGCGGGGTGCTCGAGCCGCCGTCGGCGCGGCCGGTGGTCGTCGAGGACGACGCGTTCGTCGGGTCGCGGGCGATGGTCGTCGAAGGCGCGCGCGTACGCCGCGGTGCCAAGCTCGGCGCGGGTGTCATCCTCACCTCGTCAACCCGGGTCTTCGACTCCGCGACCGGCGACGAGCTGCCCCGCGGCGAGGCCCCCGAGCGGTCGGTCTGCGTGATGGCCAACCGGGTGAAGTCCTTCCCCGGCGGCGACTTCGGCCTGCCCTGCCTGCTGGTGCTGCGCCGGCTGGCCGAGGGCGAGATCCACGACAAGCTCGCGCTCAACGACACGCTGCGAGAGCATGGCCTGGCGACATGACGACTGCCGAGTCGCCGCTGGACGAGCTGGTCACGTTCCTCGTCGACACGCCGTCGGTCTCCGGCAACGAAGCTGAGCTCGCCGACTGGGTCTTCGCGGCGCTGGCCCCGTACGAACATCTGAGCGTTGTCCGCGACGGAAATGCCGTGGTGGCAAGAACTGCGCTCGGCCAGGCGTCTCGCGTCATCCTCGCCGGGCACCTCGACACGGTGCCGATCGCCGACAACCTGCCGTCCCGTCGTGAGGGATCCCGGCTGTACGGCTGTGGCGCCTCGGACATGAAGGCCGGCGTGGCGGTCATGCTGTCCCTCGCGGCCTCGTTGCGGGAGCCGAGGCATGACCTGACCTACGTCTTCTACGACTGCGAGGAGGTCGAGGCTGTCCGCAGCGGGCTGGGCCGGGTCGCGGGCAACCACCGCGACTGGCTGGCCGGAGACCTCGCGATCGTGATGGAGCCGAGTGCCGGCGACATCGAGGCGGGTTGTCAGGGGACACTGCGGGTCGAGGTCACAGTGCCTGGTACGAGGGCGCACTCGGCGCGGTCGTGGCTCGGCGACAACGCGATCCACCACGCCGGTGCGCTGCTTCGCACCCTGGAGTCGTACGTGCCGCGGCAGCCGGAGGTCGACGGCATCACCTACCACGAGGGCCTCAACGCCGTCGGCATCCGTGGTGGGGTGGCCGGCAACGTCATCCCGGACGAGTGCGTGGTGACCGTGAACTACCGGTTTGCGCCTGACCTGACCGGCGACGAGGCGTTCGCCCACGTCCGCGAGGTCCTCGCCCCGTACGACTGCGTGCTCACCGACCTGTCCGAAGGTGCCCGGCCCGGCCTGGACCGCTTGCTGGTCAAGGACTTCGTCGCCGCCGTGGGCCGCGAGCCCCAGGCGAAGTACGGCTGGACGGACGCCGCCCGGTTCTCCGCACTCGGCGTGCCCGCACTCAACTGGGGCCCGGGCGAACCCAACCTCGCCCACTCGCGCGGCGAGTACGTCGACCTGCCCCAGCTGGACGAGTGCGCAGCAGTCCTGCGCGCGTGGTTGGCCTAGCCGCTCATCTCCCCGGCGAGGTAGCCCGCTTGCTGCTCGTCGAACGCCTTCGTCCCACCGGTGACGACGAACTGTCCATCGGTGATGTCCTGCTCGATGATGGCCGCGCTCAGCAGCTTCCCGTCGAGCACGATGGCGAGTTGATTCTTCGGCTGGGACTGGGTTGCGACCCTCTGGGTCAGCTGGCCGAACGCGGTTCGGTCGTGGGCGTTGAGCGACACCTGGACCACCCAGCCCCGAGCCGAGTCGTCCACACTCTGGACCAACTTCGGTACGAAGTTCATCCAGATCGGCGCGAGACCGTAGCAGGTCTTCGGATCTTCTGCCTGGGGCAACGTCAGGTCGAACCCGGCCCGACTGGGGTCTGAGCAGGCGAAGGTAGCGAGGACCTGCCGGATCTGCAGGGCATCGGGGCCCGCGACAGCCTCGCCGACCTGCTTGCCGTTCTTGTCCCGTGCCCTAAGGCTCATCACCTTGCCCTGGGCGACCACCACTCCGTAGGGGAAGCCGTCCGCCGAGCTCGGACTGAGCCCTTCGCCACTACCGTCGGGATGACGCACGTCGACGTAAGCCACGTCTGGCGCGACGGAGACGAACATCGCATCCGCGCCGATGTTGGCCACGGTCATGGGCGTTCCAGCAGATGGCGTGACACTCGAGCACTCGCTTTGCGTGGAGGCGCTGTGCCCACCGGCCGTCTCGAAACAGAGATGCCTGCCCTGCCAATAGACCACGTATTGGCCACCCGACGCACGGGACAGTCCGATGTAGCCCGTCGTCGCGTGGTTGGGGTTGTTCGGGTCGGTGAGGTTGGTCCGCCAGCTCGGAGACGTGCTGCTCGTCGAGGTGGTGCTCTCTCGGCCGATCTGGAGCTGCAGTACGCCGAAGGCGCCGATTGCTGCGATGGCGACGAGCCCGGCCGCTGCCGTACGCCGGTGTCGGCGGAGCCTCGAGGCCCGGCGGCGGGCGTCGGCTGACGGCGATGGGTGCAGCGGCGGGTTTGATGCCAGCTCCCGCAGGGTTCGGGTCAGGGTGGTCTCGTCCATCACAGCTCCGTCTCGTGGCCTGTGCGGGCGGCGAGCATCGCGGGGTTCACCCGCAGCTTGGCAATTGCTTGCTGGCTTGGCTTTTCACTGTGCCCAGGGTGCAGTCGAGGACATCCGCGACTTCAGACTCGGTCAGTCCCTCGTAGTAACGGAGGACGACCACGGCCCGCTGCCGGGGAGGCAGTGACTGCAGTACTGACCAAACTGACAGCCTGAGGTCGTGGTCCACGGCAGCAGCAGCGAACTCCGGCAGGTCGCCGGCGCTCTCGCGGGCGAGCCACCTGCGCCACCACGTCGCGTTCAGGTTGACCATGGCCCGGCGTACGTAGGCCAGCGGGTCCTCGGGCGGGCCGGACCGACGCCACCTGAGGTAAGTCCTCGCGAGCGCTTCCTGCACCAGGTCCTGAGCTCGCGCGTCCTGCCCGGCCAGCAGCCGGCCGAAGCCGGTCAGCGACATCAGGTGGCCCCGGACGAACGCGTCGAAGTCGTCGTCCATCAGCCCGTCCCCGCTGCCGTCGCCACGTGTCGAAGACCCGCTGCCGGACACAATAGTTGCCCGGTCCGCCCATCGATCTTGGCGAACATGGTCTCATCTCGCTCGGATGGGACCATCTTCGCCAAGATCGCCGCAGGTCCGCCCCCCGAGCCTGTTCGGAGCCCGGTTGCTGTCGTAGCCTTAATCCATGGTGGCTTTGTTCAGCTTCGTCGTCTGTTTCGCTCTCAGTGCCGGACTCGGTTACGTGGCGTACCAACGGTTCCAGACCGGCGGCCGCAGGAGCGCGACCCGGATGGCGGCGCTGGCGCTGGTCCCGCTCGGCCTCGACCTCGCCGGCTTCGTACGGCTGGGCCGCAAGGTGGGCGACGCGATCGGCCACTGGGTGCTGCACCTGGTCTTCGACCCGCTCGTCTGGATCGGCATCGTGATGCTCGGCGTTGCCGCCCTGCTGTGGATCGCCGCAGGGTTCGGTGAGGCGCCGCACGACGAGGCCACAGCCGTGGCCGGCAAGCCCAAGCGTGCGGTCGGCCCCAGCCGGCAGAAGCCCTCGGCGGACGAGGACCCGGAGATCGAGGCGATCCTCCGCAAGCACGGCGTCTCCTAGGCTTCTGTGCGTGTCGCCCGTGCCGGATAGCCTTCGTTCATGACCGACGACGTTCAGCAGGACCGTTCCGAGATCGAGCAGCGCGCGACCGAGGGCATGGCCTACGAGGAGTCGACCGCCTCTCTCGCCGGCCCCGAACGGCAGCTGGGCCCCAACATCCTCCGCCGCGGCCAGATCAACGCCTCGACCACCGACCAGCGGCTGCTCGACCACCGCGGCCCGTCCGACTGGGTGCACACCGACCCGTGGCGCGTACTGCGCATCCAGTCCGAGTTCGTCGAGGGGTTCGGCACGCTGGCCGAGCTGCCCAAGGCGGTCTGCGTCTTCGGCTCCGCCCGGACCAAGCCGGACGACCCCCAGTACGCGATCGCCGAGCGGCTGGGTGAGCAGCTGGCCCGCGCGGGCTATGCCGTCATCACCGGCGGCGGCCCGGGCATCATGGAGGCCGTCAACAAGGGCGCCGTGACCGGCGGCGGGATGTCGGTCGGCTTGGGCATCGAGCTGCCGTTCGAGCAGCACCTCAACGAATGGGTCGACATCGGGATCCAGTTTCGCTACTTCTTCGCCCGCAAGACGATGTTCGTGAAGTACTCCCAGGCGTTCGTCGTGATGCCCGGCGGCTTCGGCACCTTCGACGAGCTGTTCGAGGCGCTGACCCTCGTGCAGACCCGCAAGGTCACCAGGTTCCCGGTGGTGCTCTGCGGCAGCGCCTACTGGCAGGGCCTGATCGACTGGCTGCGCGGTCCGGTGCTGGCCAGCGGCAAGGTCTCCGAGGCCGACCTCGACCTGATCGAGATCATCGACGACGTCGACGCGATCGTCGCGAGCATCGTCGCGGCCCACAACGGACAACTGCTGGTCGACGGGCCGATCTGATGCGCATCTGCGTCTTCTGCGCGTCCAGCACCCGCATCGACCCGCGGCACCCGGCCCTGGCAGCCCTGCTGGGTACGGAGATCGGCCGGCGCGGGCACAGCCTGGTCAGCGGGGGTGGCAGCGTGTCGTCGATGGGTGCGGTCGCCTCCGCCGTACGGGCAGCGGGTGGCGCGACTCTCGGGGTGATCCCGCAGGCCCTGCTCGACCTGGAGGTCGCCGATCAGGAGGCCGAGGAGCTGCTGGTCACCGAGACCATGCGCGAGCGCAAGGCCCTGATGGACGACCACTCCGATGCCTTCATCGTGCTGCCTGGCGGCATCGGCACGCTGGAGGAGCTGTTCGAGATCTGGACCGCGCGCACCCTCGGGATGCACGACAAACCCATCGTCGTCCTCGACCCCGACGGCGTGCTGGCCCCCGTACGGGAGCTGGTGTCCGGTCTGGTCGAGAGCGGCTTCGCCCGCCCCGTCGTGCAGGACGCCATCACCTGGACCACGAGCGTGGCCGACGCCATGGCCGCCGTCGAGGCGCCGGCCGGCGCGACGGCGACCCCGACCGCGGAGGAGCAGCTCGAAGCCGAACCGTCCTGACCGGGTGGGCCTGCACCACTTGACCCCCCGGACATGACAGGATCGGCGGCACTCGGTTGGCTGGGATGTCTGAGGAAGGCGGATTGTGCTCGGGGTCTCGATCGTGCTGTTCGTGGTGCTGCTCGCCGTGCTGTTCGCCGTGGCGGCCGTCACCGCGGGCTTCGGCGACCTCATGCAGCCCGTGTTCCAGGATGCCCGGCCGGTCGGCCTGCCCGAGCAGCCGGTCGGCCCCGATGACCTGGACGCGCTGAAGTTCAACGTCGTGCTCCGCGGCTACAAGATGACGGAGGTCGACGCCGTGCTGCACCGCCTCTCGCGCGAGCTGGCGGAGCGCGACGCCGTGCTCGGCGAACTGCGGGGCGGGCCCCCGGCGCGGTCGTTCCGGCCGGAGCCGCCCGACCAGTCGCCGTACGAGAGCGGGCAGCTCGGCGACCGGCCCACCGAGCTCATGGCGCCGTACGTCGACCCGGACGTGGACACCGATGAGCACCCGGCGGTCGGCGGCTACGATCCCGACGCCTACCGGACCTTCAGCGACGAGCGACCGACTGAGCTTTTCCCGGCCGTGGAGAACCCGCCCGAGCCTCCTGCGCCGTCTCCCTGACACCACCCGGTCGGCAACTGTCGGCGGCCGGTGCCAGAGTGGACCCATGCCCGAGATCGTGCTCACCGTCGATGTCGCCGCACCGGCTGACGAGGTCTGGGCTGCCGTGACCGACTGGCCGGGCCAGGGCGCGTGGATGCTGGGCACCTCCGTGCGCGGCACCGTCCAGGACGGGCGCGGCGTGGGCGGCGGCATCGAGGCATTCACCGGCCTCGGACGGTTGGGGTTCCTCGACACCATGACGATCACCCGGTGGGACCCGCCGCGCCGGTGCGAGGTCGAGCACCACGGCCGGGTGGTCCGCGGCTCTGCCGTCTTCGAGGTGATCCCGGTCGACTCCGAGCACGCGCGGTTCGTCTGGGCAGAGTGGCTGAGCCCGCCGCTCGGTCCGCTCGGCGCCATCGGTTTCGCTCTCGTACGGCCACTCGCCGTCGTCGGCCTCCGCGCTTCGTTGCTGCGTCTGGCCCGCTGGGCGCCGGGCCACGCCGTCACCCAGGCGGAGACGGCAGCGTGAGCGCTGCCCAGCCCGGCCCCGACGGCGTGCTGCGCTGCCCCTGGGCGCTCTCAGCCCCGGACTACCTCGGCTACCACGACGAGGAGTGGGGCACGCCGCTGCACGGCGATGACGCGCTCTACGAACGGCTGGTGCTCGAGGCGTTCCAGTCCGGCCTGTCCTGGCTGATCATCCTGCGCAAGCGACCGGCCTTCCGTACGGCGTTCCACGGGTTCGCGATGGCGGAGGTGGCTGAGTTCGACCAGTCCGACATCGAGCGGTTGCTCGCCGACGCCGGCATCGTCCGCAACCGGTCCAAGATCGAGGCTGCGATCGCCAACGCCCGCGTGGCGCTGACGTTGCCGGGCGGCCTGGCCGACCACCTGTGGTCGTTCGCTCCGGAGTCGCCGCGTCCCGCTCCCGTGACGCTGGCGGACATACCGGCGGTCACCGACGAGTCGACCGCGCTGGCCAAGGATCTCAAGAAGCGCGGCATCAAGTTCGTCGGCCCGACCACCGCCTATGCCTTGATGCAGGCGACCGGCATGGTCGACGACCACCTCGTCGACTGCGTCGCGCGGCGCGGCTGATCGCCGGTGTGGGGGCTCCCCGGTCGGGGCAGGACGAGCGGGCACGGGTCGGTCACAGTCGACGAAGCGGGTGAGTGCCGGTGAACAAGGCTGGTCTGGTCAACGAGGTCAAGGGTCGGCTCGGCGTCAGCACCGCCAAGGCAAGAACGATGGTCGATGCCGTCCTCGAGGAGATCGCGTCCGCCGTCGCCCAGGGCGAGGCCATCACGATGCGCGGGTTCGGGTTCACCCCCGAGAGCGACCGGACGTGGGCAGCGGCGACCGACGCGGTGACCAAACCCAAGGCGGAGGGTCGGGCCCGGAAGGCCGCCGCACGCAAGACCGTCCGTGCGGCTGAGCCGGTCGCGCCAACGGAGCCGCAGCTCGTCCCGTACGAGCCGATGCACGATCCGGCGGCGGACGCCCTCGTTGCCGTCGCCGCCGAGCAGAGCCGGCCGGAGATGGTCGCCGAGCCGTTCGACGAGTCGAGCCGGGTCGTGGCGACCATGCCGGAGCCGGAGCTGCAGGAGGAGCCGGACACCTTGGCCTACTCCACGGGCGAGGCGGACACCGACGAGTCGATCGGCGACCTGACCGGCGGCGAGCCGCGCTAGCGGCCCTCGAACCCCGGCGTCTGCTTGGCCAGGAAAGCGTTGGTGGCGTTGAAGTGGTCGGAGGTCCGGCCGAGTTCGCCCTGCAGCCTCTCCTCGACCGCCAGTGCGTCGGCCAGTGAACCCGCGGCGGCCGCGGCCAGCGCCTGCTTGGTCGCGGCAAGGGCGAGGGTCGGCCCCTCGGCCAGCCGGGCCGCCAGTTCGGCAGCGGCTGCCGCCAGGTGGTCGGCCGGGACCACCGCGTTGACTAGCCCCATCTCCAGCGCGTGGTCCGGGCTGATCGACTCCCCGAGCAGCAGCAGTGCCGTCGCCCGGCCGTAGCCCACCAGCCGCTGCAGGGTCCATGACGCGCCGGAGTCGGGGCCGAGGCCGAGGCCGATGAAGGCCGGCCGGATCGTGGC
This sequence comes from Frankiales bacterium, assembly GCA_033851545.1. Lineage (GTDB taxonomy): Bacteria > Actinomycetota > Actinomycetes > JAWWOL01 > JAWWOL01 > JAWWOL01. The sequence goes on from JAWWOO010000109.1 coordinate 29,744, forward strand.
AGTGTCCGCGATCAGCCGGAAGTCGCAGGCGAAGGCGAAGGCCGCCCCGGCACCCGCGGCGACGCCGTTGACCGCGGCGACCACCGGCTTGGGCATGGTGGCCAGGGCGAGTGTGATCGGGTTGTAGTGGTCACGAACCGTCGTCGACTCGGCCCCTGCCGCGAGCAGCTGGCCGTGCTCGTGCAGGTCCTGGCCGACGCAGAAGCCGTGGCCGGCACCGGTGAGGACGACAGCGCGTACGGCGGAGTCGTCGCGTACGGAGCTCAGCATGTGCAGCAGTGCCTGCTTGAGCTCGACCGTGCAGGCGTTGAGCGCCTCGGGTCGGTTGAGGGTGATGGTGGCGACGGCGCCGGTGCGGGCGAGGAGCACGGTGTCAGACAGCTGGCACCTCCCGGTCGCCGCGCCTCGGGGCCGGTGCGAACCCGCGCACACGGACCTCTCCTTCTCGCGTTGAGTATGCCGGAACGCCACTCCTGAAGACCGAAGTTTCACGCTGAGCGCCGGATGCGGGACAATAGCCCGGCGAGATGCCATCTCAGGCAACTTACCTGCGGCCGCCGTCGGCGGCCGCGTGTCGGTCCGGGCCCGCGCCGTTCTCAAGTCGGCGCCGGTGAGCGAGGGGAGTCAGCATGGCGGCCATGAAGCCGCGGACCGGTGACGGTCCGCTGGAGGTCACCAAGGAGGGTAGGGGCATCGTCATGCGGGTCCCACTCGAAGGTGGCGGCCGGCTGGTGGTCGAGCTCACTCCTGAGGAAGCCGACCAGCTCGGCGATGCGCTCAAGAACGTCGGGACCTGACCGGACCATGCAAGGCAATGCAGCGGAGGTGGCAGGTCCGCCTCCGCTGTTTGCCGTCCCGGACCTTTCCTGTTTCCCTTGCCCGGACTGGAGTCTGAGTCGATGAGCCCACCACCCCGTACGGCGCGCGGCGCCACACCCGGCGGCGAGCGGCTGTCCGTACGCCTCGGCGCAGGCTCGACCCCGGCCGACGCCTATGCGGTCGCGACCAGGCCGGGGGAGTCGGGCGCCGAGCTGGCGTCGCCGTCCATCATCGCCGGCCTCGACCTCACCGGGGTCGACCTGCTCGCCGTCCTGGCCCGGGAGTCGGCCAAGGGCGAGCCGGGTGAGGTTGTCCCCGTGCCGCTGCCGGCCGGTGGCACGGTGTTCCTGGTCGGCACCGGCTCCGGCGACGTGCCTGCCCTGCGCCGGGCCGCTGCCGCGCTCGTCCGCCGGGCGCGGTCCTCCTCCGGCGTCGGCACGCTGCGCACCACCCTGGCCTGGTCCGCCTCCCCCGACGCGGTCCGCGCCGTGACCGAGGCGCTGCTCCTCGCGTCCTACACGTTCTCCCTGCGCAGCGAGCCCAAGCCTGCGACGCTGCGCGCCGTCGAGCTGCTCGTCCGCAGGTCCGACGCCGTGCTCGGCAGCTGGTCGCGCGGCGTCAGCACCGCCACCGCCACAATGCTGGCGCGTGACCTCATCAACACTCCCTCCGAGCTCAAGACCCCTGCCTGGCTTGCCGCGCAGGCCACGCGCCTCGCCGCCAAGTCCTCCGTCGAGGTCTCCGTCTCCGTACGGGACGAGGTCGCGCTGGCGGCGGAGGGCTTCGGAGGCCTGATCGGTGTAGGCATCGGTTCACCCCGGCCGCCGCGGCTGATCGAGCTGCGCTACCGCCCCGAGGGCGCCCGCCGCCACGTCGTCCTGGTCGGCAAGGGCATCACGTTCGACACCGGCGGCCTGTCGATCAAGCCCAACGACGGCATGCTGACGATGAAGACCGACATGTCCGGTGGTGCGGCGGTGATCGCTGTGCTGGTGGTTCTCGCCGAGCTGGGCGTCAAGGTCGCGGTCACCGGCCTGGTCGCCGCGGCTGAGAACATGCCGTCCGGCAGCGCCCAGCGTCCCGGCGACGTCCTCACGCAGTACGGCGGCCGTACCGTCGAGGTCCTCAACACCGACGCCGAGGGGCGGCTGGTGCTCGCCGACGCGCTGGCCTACGCCGACGCCGTCCTGGAACCCGATGTGCTGGTCGACATCGCGACGCTCACCGGCGCCGCCTCGCTCGGGCTGGGCAAGCGGCACGGAGCCCTGTTCACCAACCGCGACGGGCTGGCGACGGCGCTGACCGCTGCCGGCGACGTGGCCGGGGAGCGGCTCTGGCAGATGCCACTGGTGGAGGACTACCGCCCGGCACTCGAGTCTCCGGTGGCCGACCTGCGCAACATCGGCGACCCGGAGTCGCATTTCTCCGGCGGGGCGATCACGGCCGCGCTGTTCCTCCGCGAGTTCGTCGGCGACCGGGCGTGGGCGCACCTCGACATCGCCGGCCCGGCCCGGGCGGACAAGGACGAGGACGAGCTGACCAAGGGCGGCACCGGCTTCGCCGTACGGTCACTGCTGCGCTGGCTCGAGTCCGGCGCCCGCGCCTAAAGCCCCTGGTTCGTGGAACATCCTGTGTGCCCAGGCACACACGATGGCCCACACACTGGGTGGTCCCCAGGCGGGCGATTCGTCCACAGGCCCGTGATCGGACTCGTCCGCTGCGTCGGGGAATCGTCACGATGCCCAGGTGAGCGACGAAGCCGCACCCCCGCGCGTGGTCAGTCGGCGTGCGGCTCTGGCCCACGGCATGACGGACGACGCCATCAAGCATCGGTTGCGGACCAGCAGGTGGCAGAGCCTGTTCCCCGGCACCTACGCCCCCTTCAGCGGGCCGGTCCCGCGCGAGCTCTGGTTCGACGCAGCGGTGCAGTACGCCGGGGAGGGCGCCGCGTTGAGCCACCAGACCGCCGCCTTCCTGCAGGGTTGGCGCGAGGACAGCGGCATCATCCACGTCACGGTGGCCGCCCGCCGCCGGGTCGATCCGCAGCAGGACCTGCACGTCCACCGCACCCGACACTGGTCCGCGCAGGAGATCGAGGCGACGTTGTTGCCTCGCACGACGCCTGAGCGGACGTTGCTCGACCTCGTGGCGGCCTCCGCGCCGGACAAGCTGGCCGGACTGGTGACCGACCTGATCCGCAGTCGCTTGACCACCTCCGAGCGGGTGCTGGCGGCGGCGATCCTGCGGCCGAAGCAGCGGAACCGGCGGCTCCTCGTCGAGATGGTGACTGAGGCTGCGGGAGGCATCGACTCCGCGCTCGAGCTGGCCTTTGCCAAGGTCCTCCGACGCCATGCCCTGCCGGAACCCCGTCGCCAAGTTCGGGAGGTGCTGCCCAGAGGAGGTGCGATCCGCCTGGACACGCTCTTCGACCCGTACGAGGTGGTGGCCGAGCTGGACGGGCGCCTCGGTCACTCCACGGCCGCGGATGTCGCTCGCGACCAGGCCCGGGACAACGCCCATGCGCTGAGCGGGCGCATCCCGCTGCGTTTCGGCTGGGTCCGCGTCGTCGGTGATGGCTGCGCGGTCGCGGCCGAGGTGGCCACGGCTCTCAGCTCCCGGGGCTGGCCCGGCCGCCCGCGAGTCTGTGGGCCTTCCTGTGCGCTGGGACGCACAGGAAGTTCCACGAACCGGGCTTACCGGAGGGAGGCGTAGAGCTGGCGGGTGCGCTCCGCGATCGCCGGCCAGCTGAAGTGCTCGACCGCCCGCTCGCGACCGGCCTTGCCCATCAACGCGCGCCGCGACGGGTCGGCCAGCAGCCCGTTGACCGCGTCGGCGATCGAGGCTGCGAACGCGGCGGGGTCGCGCGGAGCGCCGTACGGGTCAGTGGGGTCGGGATCGATCGGTACGAGCACCCCGGTGGCGCCGTCGGCCACCACCTCGGGGATGCCGCCGGTCGCCGTTGCCACCACCGGCGTCTCGCAGGCCATCGCCTCGAGGTTGACGATGCCCATCGGCTCGTAGATCGAGGGGCAGACGAACACGCTGGCGGCGCTGAGGAACTGCACCGCCTCGGCCTTGGTGACCATCTCCGGCACCCAGACGACCCCGGTACGGGTGGCCTGCAGCGACGCGATCGCCGCACCCACCTCTGCCTCGATCTCCGCGGTGTCCGGCGACCCCGCCAGCAGCACCAGCTGCGCCGAGGGGTCGAAGGCGTGGGCGGCGGCCAGCAGGTAGGGCAGCCCCTTCTGCCTGGTGATCCGGCCGAGGAACAGCACGGACGGCCTCGAGGGATCGACGCCGTACTTCTCCAGCGCCGACACGTCGGTCGTCGGCGCGTACTCCGCCGTGTCGATGCCGTTGTGGATCACGGAGACGCGCGCCGGCTCGACGGCGGGGTAGCTGCCGAGGATGTCGGGCACCATGCCGGCGGAGACCGCGATGACAGCAGCGGCGTTCTCGATGGCCGACCGCTCGCAGTACGACGAGAGCGCGTAGCCGCCGCCGAGCTGCTCGGCCTTCCAGGGCCGCAGCGGCTCGAGCGAGTGCGTCGTCACGACATGTGGAACGCCGTGCAGCATCGACGCGACGTAGCCGGCGAAGTTCGCGTACCAGGTGTGCGAGTGGACGACGTCGACGCCGGCGAGGGCGGCGGCCATCGACAGATCGGTCGACATGGTCAGCAGCGCGGCGTTCGCCCCCCCGGTGACCAGCTGTGCGTCGGGCCGGTGGGCTTGGGCCGAGGGCCGGTCGGCACCGAAACAGTGCACCTCCACGTCCAGCGGTGGAGTGGTCAGCGCGCGCAGCTCGCGGGCGAGGTACTCGACGTGCACCCCTGCCCCTCCGTAGACCTCCGGCGGGTACTCGCGGCTGAGCAGGGCTACGCGCATGAGCCGACCCTAGCGCCACGTACACAGCAGTGGCATCGAAGACATGGCCGGGTCTGCGTGCAAGGCATAGTGTCTGGCCATGGCGAACGGAAAGCGGGTCCTCGCGATCGTCCTGGCCGGTGGTCAGGGCAACCGGCTGCTGCCCCTGACGGCCGACCGGGCAAAGCCGGCGGTGCCGTTCGGCGGCATCTACCGGCTCATCGACTTCGTCCTGTCCAACCTGGTCAACGCCGGGTTCCTCAAGATCGTCGTGCTGACGCAGTACAAGAACCACAGCCTCGACCGGCACATCACGCAGACCTGGCGGATGTCCACGCTGCTGGGCAACTACGTGACGCCCGTACCGGCTCAGCAGCGGCTCGGCCCGCGCTGGTTCTCCGGCTCAGCCGACGCGATCTACCAGAGCCTCAACCTGGTGTACGACGAGCAGCCGGACTACATCCTGGTCTTCGGCGCCGACCACATCTACCGCATGGACCCGCAGCAGATGCTCGACGCGCACATCGAGTCGGGTGCGGCCGCGACGGTCGCCGGCATTCACGCCCCGCTCAAGGAAGCCCACCAGTTCGGCGTGATCAAGACGGCCGCCGATGGCCAGGCGATCGCGGAGTTCCTCGAGAAGCCCAAGGACACCACCGGCATCGCGCTGCCCGGTCACCCCGACGAGATCTTCGCCTCGATGGGCAACTACTGCTTCACCACCTCGGCCCTGCTCGAAGCGGTCAAGAAGGACGCGTACGACGACAGCTCGGCGCACGACATGGGCGGCAACATCGTGCCGATGTTCGTGGGTCACAACGAAGCCCAGGTCTACGACTTCGACGCCAACAAGGTGGTCGGGGCGACCGATCGGGACCGCGGCTACTGGCGGGACGTGGGGACGCTCGACGCCTACTACGAGGCACACATGGACCTGATCTCGGTCCACCCGGTGTTCAACCTCTACAACCACGACTGGCCGATCTACACCCACCACCGGCCGCTGCCGCCCGCCAAGATCGTGCACGACAACACCCGCGTGGTCGACTCGATGCTGAGCAACGGCGTCATCGTCGCCGACTCGCTCGTAGCCGGATCGGTGCTCTCGCCGGGGGTGCACATCGACGAGAAGGCGGAGGTCATCGGCAGCGTGCTGATGGACAACGTGCACATCGGCGGCGGCTCGATCATCCGCAACGCCATCCTCGACAAGAACGTCGTCGTACCCCCCGGTGCCCGGATCGGTGTCGACCTCGAGCTCGACAAGGCCCGCTTCACGGTCAGCGACAATGGCATCGTCGTCATCGGGAAGAACACCACCATCGACGTCTGATCCCGTTGTCTTCCCGACGACGGGGCATCGTCGTCATCGGGAAGAACACCACCATCGACGTCTGATCCCCGGTTTGGGCGCCAGCCCCGCGATGGCGCTCACCCCGCCCCACAAGGCGGCGACGAACACGGTGCTCCAGACGTCGAGGCCGGCGCTGCCCGAGAGCACGTCGGCGCCGAGGCGGCCAGAGAATCGCAACCGGCTTGCCACGGAGAGCCCGAACCAGAGCATGGCGTTGACCACCACAGCCCGCCCGAACTCCGCCCAGGGCAGGACCTCTGGCGGTGCGTCCCGCTGCTGCCGGCGACCCGCGGCGACTGCGGCGGCGAAGGGTAGGACTACCAGCGCGTAGGCCCATGGCCAGGCGCCACCGGTGATCAGCCCGATACCGAGATTGCCGGACAGGAAGGGGATCGGCGAGCTCAGGTCGGCATCGAGCCGGCCGCCCAGTGCAAAGCCGCCGAGCCATGCCGCGCCATCCCCGAGCAGCCCCGGCGCAGCGCCGAGAGTCGAGGCCGAGAACTTCCAGGCAGTGACGCCGACCGCCGTGAGCGCCGCCACCGCTGCCACGACGGCCGCCCCGCGCAGCGCCCCGGCGGTCGCCCGCGCCCAGCCACCGCCACCCCGCGCCCGCCCCGCCAGGCCGTACGACAGTCCGACCACCACGGCAGCGCCTGTCGCTGCCGTCAGGGCCGGCGCGGAGTAATGCAAGCGCAAGCCATGCCCGTACGACGTCAACCGCGAGCCGGCCGAGAGCGAGACGAGGCCCACGACGAGGGCAGCGGTCAGTGCGCAGACCACGACGTTGCCCCGGCGGCGACCCCGGCGTGCGGCCACCACGACCAGGATGGCGGTGATGCTCAGCGGTACGAGTCGCAGCTCGCCGTGGTCCACACCGGTGCGCACGTGCAACGGCGCGCCGACCGCCATCGCCAGCAGGTAGCCGGCGATCCGCAGCCAGTCCAACGGCGAGCCGACATGTCCCCGCGGCCGGTAGACCACGCTTGCTATCCCCGTCATCACGAACCCGGCGCCCAGCCCGGCGGCGACGACCGCCAACCCGTCCCGTACGGCGGCAAGGGCTCGGCTCTGCGGGATCATCGGGCTCACCGTACCGGCAGCCGGCCTCGCGCCTGGCGCCGATAGCGACGCTATCGGCGACCCGGCGGTCGGTTTTCGCCGATAGCGCCGCTATCGGCGAACAGAGCAGGAAGGCCCGGCCCCCCACCGGGCGCCGGGCCTTCGTGTCGTTCTGCGTAGGGTCAGCCGGCGAGGACGGCGTCCGCGTCGAAGGAGGCGTGGTCGATGCCCAGGCCCTCGGCGACCCGACGGCCGTAGTCGGCGTCCGCCTTGGTGAAGTGCGCGACCATCCGCTCCTGGATCGCCTTGTCGGTCTGCGCCAGCAGCGTGCTGAGGGTGTTGACCAGCTCGTCGCGCTCCCAGTCCTGGAACGCGCGCCAGGTGACACCCGCGTGGGCGTAGTTGTTCTCGCGGTCGATCGGCGCGCGCATGATCTGACCCTCGACGAACGGGCGGTACTCGCGGTAGGACTCGTCGGCGGTGGCCAGCCCGGCCCGCTGCGACGGCTCGTAGTTGATGTGTGGGTTGGCGCCACGGTTGTCGACGCCGAACGACATCTGGCCGCCGCCCTGGTTGGTCGAGACCACGACACCCGGAGCCGGCGCGTTGACCGGCAGCTGCAGGTAGTTGGGGCCGACCCGGTAGCGCTGGGTGTCGCTGTAGGAGAAGGTGCGGCCGACCAGCATCTTGTCGTCGCTGAAGTCGATGCCGTCGACGAGCACGCCGGTGCCGAACGCGGCCTGCTCCGCCTCGTTGTGGTGGTCGGTGATGTTGCGGTTGAGCGTCATCATGCCGACCGGGCGCAGCGGGAACAGGTCGACCGGCCAGATCTTGGTGTCGTCGAGCGGGTCGAAGTCGAGCTCCGCGTGGAAGTCGTCGTTCATGATCTGGACGTTGAGCTCCCACTGCGGGTAGTCACCGCGCTCGATCGCCTCGTACAGATCCTTGGACGCGTGGCCGAGCTCGGTCGCCTGGATCGCGTCGGCCTGGGCCTGCGTGAGGTTCTCCTCGCCCTGCTGGGTCAGCCAGTGCAGCTTGACCAGGACGCCCTCGCCGGCCGCGTTGACGAACCGGTAGGTGTTGACGCCCGACCCGCGCATGTGGCGGTAGTCCTTCGGGATGCCGAACGGCGAGAACAGCCAGGTGAGCATGTGCGTCGCCTCCGGCGTGCGCGACATGAAGTCGAAGATCCGGTTGGGCTCCTGGCGGAAGGTGACCGGGTCGGGCTTGAGCGAGTGGATCACGTCGGGGAACTTGATCGCGTCACGGATGAAGAACACCTGCAGGTTGTTGCCGACGACGTCCCAGTTGCCGTCCTCGGTGCGCAGCTTGACCGCGAAGCCGCGCGGGTCGCGGGCGGCCTCGGAGGAGTCGCGGCCGCCGATGACGGTCGAGAAGCGCACCGTCACCGGCGTCTTCTTGCCCTTGTCCTGGAACAGCTTGGCCCGGGTGTACGTCGAGGCGGGCTCGTCGCCGATGGTCCCGTACGCCTCGAACTCGCCGTGGGAGACGAAGCCGCGCGCGTGCACGACCCGCTCCGGGATCCGTTCGCGGTCGAAGTGGCTGATCTTCTCGAGGAACTGGTAGTTCTCCAGGGTCGCCGGACCGCGGTTGCCGACGGTGCGCTGCTGGGCGTTGTTGTGGACCGGGTGGCCCTGGCGGGTGGTGAGGGTGGGCTTGCTGGCGTCGATGGTCATGACGCGCTCCTTCCATCGGTGGGGCTGATCCGGGTCGACGGGACGGTTTGGCAGGCGGGGCACAGGCCCCAGAACGTGACCTCTGCCTCGTCGAGGACGAAGCCGGAGGAGTCGGAGGGGGTCAGGCAGGGCCGGTGGCCGACCGCGCAGTCGACGTCGGCGGTGGTGCCGCAGGACCGGCAGACCACGTGGTGGTGGTTGTCGCCGACCCGGGTCTCGTACAGCGCCGGGCTGCCGGCCGGCTCGATCCGGCGGACCAGACCGGCGTCGGTGAGCGCCCGGAGGATGTCGTAGACGGCCTGGATGGACAGGCTGCCCAGCCGGCCCCGCGCCTCGCGGGCGATGGTCTCGACGTCGAAGTGGTGGTGGTCGGGGAGCGAGGCCAAGACCGCCAGCCGGGGGGAGGTCACTCGCAGGCCGGCGGCGCGCAGCCGAGTGGTGAGCTCGGCGGACTGGGCAGGGTCGGGGGCCACGTACACCACCCCACCAGGTTCTCTTGAATCAGTCAAGACAACGATTGGTTCCAGTTTCAGCGGCGCTCCCTCAAGCGATCCGGTGGAACGGTCGACACGACAGGCATGACAACAGTCCGCACGGCGCCCGCGCGGCCGTCGGCCCTCAGCGCTCATCGGGTCGGCCCGGTCATCACGACGGTGGCCTCCGTCGTCGGTGCGGTCATCGTGTTCGGGCTCGGCGTGCTGCTCGGCCGGCTCGCCGCGTCCGTCCTCGGCGTCCACGGCGCCAGCCGTACGGCTCTGATGGTGGGCACCGCTGTGGTCCTCGGCCTGAGCAGTGTCGTCAGCTCCGCCCGCCGGCACCTGCCGCGCAAGCGCTGACGGAGACGTGCGGACACCCCACCGGCAAGGGGTGGTCAGCCTCATCCCGCAGGCCTCGCCGTCTCCTTACCGTCAGGTGTATCAGCCGGGGTCCCCGGCACAGGCCACAGGAGCCCACCATGACGACGATTCATGAGTCTCTGCCGACCAGCTGGACGGCCGCCGACGACCACTTCTTCCGTGTGACGAAAGACCTGTTCCCGCAGGAGTTCCTCGCCGGCGCCGGTGTGCTGCTCGCGAGCTATGACGACAAGTTCGCCCGTGCGGACAGCCCGCCTCGATCGTGCGGCCAGCCCCACCCTTCGACCACCGAGCAGGCGGGCACAATGGTGTCGGAGGTGTCGGGACCGTCATGACCGTGCAGGTGCTCGTCGTCGACGACCAGGCGCCCTTTCGTCAGGCGATGGCAGCGGTCGTCGACGAGACCGACGGCTTCCGTGTCGTCGGTCAGGCAGCCTCTGGCGAGGAGTCGGTCTCGGCGTGCCGCGAGCTCCGGCCGGATCTCGTCCTGATGGACGTCAACCTCCCAGGCATCGACGGGGTCGAGGCCACGCGGCTGGTACGAGCGCTGCCCTCACCGCCGGTTGTCCTGCTGCTGTCCACCTACGACGCTGACGCGGCCGACGGCTTCGGCGAGTCCGGCGCGGCGGCCTACGTGACCAAGGGTGAGTTCGGGCCGGAGCGGCTGAGGGCCGCCTGGGCCGCGGCTATCCGATGATCCCGACCGCTGCGGCGACCCGCGCTGGCAGCCACACCTCCAGTGAGTGCCTTCCCTCTGCCCTGCGGCTGGAGATCGTGCCGCCCAGGGCCTCGGCGCGGTCGCGCATGTTGGCCAAGGGCAGCTCGCCCGCGTCCTGACCGTCGACGACGACGACCAGTGACTCCTCACGGCGGGTCAACGACACCTCCACCGGGCCGCCGAGGTCGCGTACGGCCTCGGCGACGCAGAAGTAGGCAGCCGCCTCGACCCTTGCCTCGGTGCGCGAATGGTCCGTACCCGCGTCCACGTGGAGTGTCGCGCCGCCCGTCCGTCCGAGCAGGGAACGCAGAGCGGGCTCCAGTCCAGAGCGGCCGAGCTGCGCCGGGTAGACCCCGCGGGTGATCTCGCGCAGCGCCTCGAGCGCCGCCTCGGCCTGCGCCCGCAGCGGCTGCACCAGCCCCGCCGTCACCGGCCCGGCTGCGCCGCGGGCCAGGTTGTCGAACTGAGCCGGCATCCGCTTCAGGTGAGGGGCGACGTCGCGCGTGACGGCTCGCTCCAGACGGCTGCGTTCGGCGTCGCCCGCGGTGATCAGCCTGCGTCGCGACTCCTCGAGGGCGCGGGTCTGCAGGTCGAGCTCCTCGACGCGGTGCGACAGCTCAGCGGATAGCCGGGCGTTGCGGAACGCGATCACAGCCTGGCCGGCGAGGTCGCGGAGCAACGCGGTGTCACGGCCGCGCAACGGGTGGCCCGGTGCCGTCTCGATCACCAGCGACCCCAGCCGCTCGGCGCCGTCGGTCACCGGGATCCCGGCCGTCGGTCCTGCCCCCGCCTCTGCGCCGGAGGGCCAGGTCGCCGTCTTGACCGCGCCGTACGGCAGGGCGAGCTCGACGGTGACCCGGCGGGCGCTGACGGCATTGGCGGCGGCCTCGGCGACCGCGGGGAGGAGGTCCGACGGGTCAGGGCTCTCGCCGAGGCGCCGGGTGAAGTCGGCCAGTGCGTCGTACGGCTCCGCTGCCGCACCGAAGGCCAGCCGGTCCGCAACGCGAACCACCCTCCGGCGCAACGGCTGGAACGCGATCGCGACGAGCGCCGTGGCCAGCAGCGAGGGCCAGTAGCCGTTGTTCCCGCCCAGGGCCGAGCCGAGGGCGACGACGACCAGTACGTACGCCGCGCTGACGACCGCTGTGGCGAGGAAGACCACGAGCGCCCGGTTGACGATCACGTCGATGTCGAACAGGCGGTGGCGGAGCACGGCGACCGCAGTGCAGATCGGGAGCGACAGATAAGCCGCGTAGAGCGGTGTGGCGGCCGCGAGAGTGTCCTCACCGCCAATGAGCTGCTGGCCGACGAGAAGCCAGACGAACGTCGAGGCCAGCATGGCGGCCGACGCGGCGACCCAGAGCAGCTGTCGCCGGGTTTCTCCCTGGGTTCGTCTGAGTCGCAGGACGAGGCCCACCGCGGACGCGACCAGGCTGAGGATCATCAGCGTGATCCCTGTGCTGATGACGACCTGAGTGGCAGTCGGCAGGTCGCGCTGGTCGATGTCGTACGCAGTCGGCGACTGCGAAAGGACGGCGGCGGTGTACAGGGCGAACCCCACCAGCGCGGTACGGGCGGCCCACCGCCACCGCCGTGAGAGGAGCCGTCCGTCGGGCGCGATCAGGAAGATCAGGATCACCGCGGTCATGGCGAGCGGTGCGCCGAGCAGGGCCGACACCCATCCGGCGACGCGTCCGGCGACCAGGGCGGTATGCCCGGCACCTACCGGCGGCCACAGGCTGTAGGCCTCTGCCAGGACCGAGATCGAGGAGACACCGGCTACGACGAGCAGCCAGCCGACCGGGTGACGTGGATAGCGGGAGACGATCAGTGCCCCCATGAGCGCTGACCCGAGGGTCGCGAGGGAGACCAGCGGCCACCCGTGCCGTGCCCACACCTGCTCCGAGAGCAGCGGCGCGTGCTCGGCGGTGATGACGGTGTCCAGCAACAAGCAGAGCCCGCTGACGACCACGAGTGTCCAGGCAATCCGTACGCGCATGTCAGACCACGCACTCAGCCGGCACGACAGGGACGGTGGCGGTGACTCGGGTGCCGCGGCCGGGTGCGGAGTCGAGGAGCAAGGTCCCGCCCACAGTGTTGATGCGGTCCTGCATGTTCGACAGCCCGGCACCGCAGCCGGCGACACGGGCATCGAGGGCCGCGAAGCCGACTCCGTCGTCGACGACCGACACGTGACCGGCGCCGCCGGCCGTCGCCAGCCGTACCGTGATCAGCGAGCCCTTGGAGTGCTTCGCGGCGTTCTGGACCGCCTCCATGGTGAAGAAGTACAACGCGGCCTCGACGGCTTCGGGCAGGCGTTCGGAGTCCTCGTCGACGACCGCGACCGGTACGGCCGTACCGGCCACCGCAGCGCCGAGAGCGGCCGCCAGCCCGGAGTCGGCGAGGTGCCGTGGATAGATGCCCCGGGACAACCGGGAGACCGTCTCGATCGCCTCACGGGCGGCGTCGGCCTGCGCGCTGAGGATGCCGGCCGCCCGCGCGGGATCCTTGCCGGCGACGGTCTCGACGAGGCGCAGGTTGACCGCCAGCGCGACCAGATGCTGCTGCGCACCGTCGTGGATGTCGCGCTCCAGCCGGCGGCGCTCGTCGTCCTGCGCGGCGATGAGCCGCTCCCTGGACAGCTGCAGCTCGGCCGCCCGTTCGAGAAGGTCGTCGTGCCGTGCCGCGAGATCGGCACGTAGCCCGACGAGTCGCAGCACGAGACCCGCCTGTGCTGCCAGGCCGGTGAACAGCCGTTCTTCGACCGACGTCAGCGCGACGCCGTCCCGCTCCTGGAGCCGGAAGACTCCGTACACCTGTCCACCGTGGCGGACCGTCACGGCGCGGCGACCTGAACCGCTCAGGTCAACCGCGTCAGGTGAAGGCTGCGGCGGGTCGTGGGGTCCCGCTGCGTCCGGCGGCCACGACGCGGCGAGCACCAGGCGGTCCTGCACCATCAGCCAGACCTGGGCCCACTGCGCGTCGGTGCCCTCGGCCAGAAGGCGGACCATGCGATCGGGGAGCTCCTCGGTGGCGTAGCCGCCGGTCACCGTCTCCGAGAAGCGGCTGAGGACGTCGTACGGGGACGTGCCGCCGCGACCGAACAGGTGGGCCGCGCCGGCCTGCGTCCACCGCCGGACCCGTTCGAAACCCAACGCCACCACGGCGGTTGCCACCACGGAGAGCGGCAGGCTCGGCGTCGACGTCCTGCCGAGGACAGCCCCGCCGCCGACGACCACCGCCACGTAGACGGCGACCACGAAGACGGTAAGGCCGGCCACGGCGACGAGGCGCGCCCATCTCCCGTTGCCGGTCGGACGGATGGCTCGAGGACGTGACATGCGCCCAGTCTGGTGCCAGGCGCAGGTGACCGGAAGGGCCGCAGCCGAACCCGGCAGGTGGGGTTAGCCGCACACTTGCCCGCCCTTGACGCGTCGGTTGCGCGCCGCCATTGGCGGGGTCACCCGCTTACGGCCGACCCCTGCTGTGACGTCTGCTGGCTGCACCGCGCCGCAATGGGTGGCCGGGGACCCTCGAGACGAGTTCAAGGAGCGACATGACCACCACCACCGCCACGGCCATCGGCCCTGGTCAGGCGCCCATCGGAACGGTTGCAGCCCGCGCCCTTGGCGTCAGCAAGGTGTACGGCCGCGGCGACGCAACGGTCCGTGCCCTCGACGACGTCAGCGCGTCGCTGTACGCCGGGCAGTTCACCGCGATCATGGGCCCGTCCGGGTCCGGCAAGTCGACGCTCCTGCACGTCCTCGCCGGGCTGGACCGTCCGACGTCGGGCAGCGTCCATGTCGGCGACGTCGACCTCACGTCGCTCAACGACCGGCAGCTGACCATGCTCCGACGCGACGAGATCGGCTTCATCTTCCAGTCGTTCAACCTGCTGCCCACCCTCACGGCCGCCGAGAACATCGAGCTGCCGATCCGGATCGCGGGCCGCAAGCCTGACGCGCTCTGGATCCGCTCCATCGTCGAGCTGGTCGGTCTGGGCGACCGCCTCCGGCACCGCCCGGCCGAGCTGTCCGGCGGTCAGCAGCAACGGGTGGCGGCTGCGCGGGCGCTTGCCAGCAAGCCGCAGATCGTGTTCGCCGACGAGCCGACCGGCGCACTGGACTCCCGCTCCGGTGCCGACCTGCTGGGATTCCTGCAGCGCGCGGTGCGCACCGGCGGACAGACCGTCGTCATGGTCACCCACGACCCCGTCGCGGCCAGCTACGCCGACCGCGTCCTGTTCCTCGCCGACGGCCACATCGTCGACGAGATGTCCGACCCGACGGCCGACACGGTCTTCGACTACATGAAGCACCTGGGGGGCTGACCGCCGTGTTCACCGCCACCCTCCGCGGGATGCTCGCGCACAAGCTGCGCGTCATCCTCACCACCATCTCCATCGCCCTCGGTGTCGCGTTCGTCGCCGGCACCCTGATCCTCACCGACACCACCCAGTCCGCTTTCGACCAGCTCTTCGGCCGCGCCTCGTCGGGCACCGACGCGGTCGTCCGGCACGAGGTCGCGTACGCCGCGACCGCCGGCGTCGGGCTCACCCGGGCACCGACGCCTGCCGGCACCCTCGACAAGGTTCGCCACGTCCACGGCGTCGCCGCGGCCGAGGGCATCGTCACCGGCTACGCCCTCATCACCGACACCGAGGGCAAGGCGGTCATCGCCAGCGGTGGCGCTCCTGCCGTCGGCTACACCATGCCGGACGACGTCACCCTGCGCGGCTCGGTGCACCTGCTCACCGGTCACGCTCCTACAGGGGCTCACGAGGTGGCGATCGACGCCACGTCGGCGGCCTCGCACCACATCCCGCTCGGGGCGAACATCCGGCTCCTGTTCCGCGGTCCGGCCGCGAAGTTCACCGTCGTCGGCACCGTCGGGTTCGGCAACGAGAAGGACTTCGGCGGCACCACGTCGGCCTACTTCGCCCCTGCCACCGCCCAACGGGTGCTCGGTGCACCGGGGCTCGTCGACCAGATCGAGGTCCGTTCCGACGGCACCATCACCGACGCGGTCCTCGCGGAGCGCATCGGCAAGGTGCTGCCGCACGGCCTGGAAGCGGTCACTGGCGCCACCCTGGCCAAGGAGTCCAGCCAGGCGATCAAGAACCAGTTCGCGTTCCTCAGCGTGCTCTTCCTCACCTTCGCCGGCGTCGCGTTGTTCGTCGGCTCGTTCATCATCTGGAACACGTTCACGATGATCGTGAGCCAGCGGACCCGCGAGATCGCCCTGACCCGCGCGATCGGTGCCTCACGGCGACAGGTCATCGGCAACCTGCTCGCGGAGGCCGGACTCCTCGGGGTCGTCGCGTCCGCAGTCGGTGTGGGGCTCGGTGTCCTGGTGGCCAAGGGCCTCAACAATCTGATGGCCGTGCTCGGTTTCTTCAAGCTGCCCAGCGCCTCCACGCAGGTGCAGCCCCGCACCATCTGGGTGTCGATGATCGTGGGGACCCTCGTCACCGTCGTCGCCGCGCTCGTGCCGGCACGCAGGGCCACCAAGGTGCTGCCGATCCAGGCACTGCGCGAGGCGACGCCGGGTGCCAAGGCCCCGTCCCGGTTCCGCGCCGTGGCCGGTGCACTCCTGGTCTCGGGTGGCGTGGCGGGCATCCTGGACGGCCTGTACGGCGGGGGCGGCGACGCGCCCGTCTTCCTCGGGATGCTGGCGTCCGTGGTCGGTGTGCTGACCCTGGCACCGGTGGTCGTACGACCGTTGGCCTCGGTCATCGGTGCCCCGCTCCGCCTGCGGGGCGTGGCAGGGGATCTGGCCCGGCAGAACGCGCTGCGCAACCCGCGTCGTACGGCGTCGACCGCGAGCGCCCTGATGATCGGGCTCACCCTGGTCGTCGCCATGGGCGTCTTCGGCTCGTCGCTCAAGGCGTCGTTCGCGACGATCCTGCACGACTCCACCAACGCGGACCTCTACGTCACGGCCGCGGGCAACCAGGGTGGTCCGTTCAGCCCGGACGTCGAGCAGCTGGTCAGGTCGGTGCCCGGTGTCGCCGTGGCCTCGGCCACCGGTGCCGGCGAGGCACGGTTCGACGGCACGTCGGCCGCGTACTCCTCGGTCGACCCGAGCACGGTTCAGCGGGCCCTCAACCTCAAGGTCACCAGCGGTTCTGCCGCAGCCCTGGGCACGGACGGGGTGATGGTGAAGGGTGCCGTCGCCAAGGAGAAGGGCTGGCACGTCGGTGATCGGGTTCCGGTGGAGTTCGCCGCCACCGGCAGCCACAGCTTCACCATCCGCGCGGTGTACGACGGGACCGGCTTCCTCGACGGTGACTTCGCCATCAGCCTCGCGGCGGAGGAGGCGAACGTGCCGAACCGGCTCGAGACCAGCGTCCTGGTGATGCTCGACGACGGTGCCGACCAGGGCACGGTCAAGAGCGCCATCGCCGCGACGCTGGCCACGCACCCGGATGCCGAGGTGCTCGACCGCAAGGAGTACGCGAAGGCGGTGGGCGGGATCATCGACAGCCTGCTGGCCCTGGTGACGGTCATGCTCCTGCTCTCCGTCGTCATCGCGCTGCTCGGCATCGTGAACACGCTGGCCCTGTCGGTGCACGAGCGGACCCGTGAGGTCGGGCTCCTGCGGGCGGTCGGCATGACCACCGCGCAGGTACGGTCCATGGTCCGCTGGGAGTCGGTGGTCATCTCGCTTATCGGCGCGTTGGTCGGAGCCGGTCTCGGGCTGGGTCTCGGGGCAGCACTGGCTCAGGTGCTCAAGGGCCAGGGCATCACCGAGGTTGCCGTCCCTGGCGTCAACATCGGCATCTACGTCGTCGCTGCGGCGGTCGCCGGCGTCGTCGCGGCCGTCGGGCCGGGTCGGGCGGCGGCCCGGGTCGACGTGCTCAAGGCGGTGGTGACCGACTGACGACTGGTCGGTGACGGCGAGGTGGGGTCCCGTACGGGGTCCCACCTCGCCGTGCGTTGGGCGGCTCAGCCGGGGACGCCCCCGGCATCGCGGAAGGCCAGCACCGCCATGACCCTGCGGTTGACCTCGCCCTCGTCGTTGAGGCCGAGCTTGGAGAAGATCGACCCGATGTGCTTCTCGACGGCGCGCTCGCTCATGAACAATGTCTTGGCGATGGTGGCGTTGTTGCGGCCGGAGGCCATCTCCTGCAGCACCTCCCGCTCACGGTCGCTCAACAGCAGCAACGGAGACCTGGCGTCGCTCGAGCGCCGGGCAAGGAGCGCCTCGACCACCTTGGGGTCGAGTGCGGAGCCACCCCGCGTCACCTCGCTGAGCGCCCGGACCAGCTCATCGAGGTCCGACACCCGTTCCTTCAGCAGATAGCCGAGGCCGGCCACACCATCGGCGAGAAGCTCGAGGGCGTAGTCGTCCTCGACGTACTGCGAGAGCACGACCACCCCGGTGTCAGGGAACTTCGCCCGGATTTGCTTGGCCGCGTCGATGCCTTCGTTGGTGTGCGTCGGGGGCATCCTGATGTCCGTCAACACGGCATCGGGCCGGTGCTCGGCGACCGACTTCAACAGCGAGTTCGGGTCGCCGACGGTGTCGACCAGCTCGATGTCGTCGCACTCGGCCAGCAGCGCGGCAATTCCTTCGCGCACGAGGAAGTTGTCGTCCGCGAAGACGACGCGCAGCGCCATGCCCGCACAGTACACCGGGGGTTTGGCTCAGCGGACCTGCAGCGCCAGCAGGCCGTCGCCGACCGGCAGCAGCAGCGGGGTCAGTCGCTCGTCGTCGCGGGCCGTCGTCAGGAACTCCCGCATCGCCACCGTTTCGGCGTCGCGCAGCGCGGAGTCGGAGACCTTGCCGCCGGCGAGCACGGCCGCGAAGACCACGAGGCCGCCCTTGCGCAGCAGCCGCAACGCCTCGGTCAGGAACGAGGGGTAGTCGGTCGCCCGGGTGTGGCAGAAGACCAGGTCGTAGCCGCCGTCGGCCAGCCGCGGCAGCACGTCCAGCGCGTTGCCGGTGATCAGCCGGGCCCGCGACGGCGCCACTCCGGCCTCGGCGAAGGACTCCCGGGCCAGCCGCTGGTGCTCGGCCTCGACGTCGACACTGGTCAGGACACCGTCCGGGCGCATGCCGCGGAGCAGCCACAGCCCGGACACCCCGGCGCCCGTACCGATCTCGGCGACCGTACGGGCATCGACCAGCGCGGCCAGGAACCGCAGCGTCGACCCGACCAGCGGGTCGACCTCTGGCAGGCCGAGCTCGCGGCCCCGGTCGCGGGCAGCGAGCACCGGCGCGTCCTCTGCCAGCCACCCTGCGGCGTACGCGATCGCCTGGGCGGTCTCGTTCGATGCGCTGCCGCCTCGCGAGCTGACCTGGCTGATGGTGTCCTCCAGCGCCGATTCCGTTCGGGGCAGCGTAGTGCACCAGCCCGGGGCCGGCGATCACGACGACGCCGCGCCGATCCGGGAACCCGAGCGGTCATCGGGGCGTTGTCGCAAAAGCAGGCAGGAACAGCTACGACCGAGGATGACCACGAGAGCGGGCAAGCAGGTGTCAGTCAGTGCCACGACCAGCGCCGGCAGCGCTCCTTCCGCCGGCCCAGCCCACCCCGTAGACTCTCGCTTCCTGAGAGTTTCCCGGCAAAAGGGGCAGTCCGTGGCTCGCGGAGGCAACCAGAAGGAGCTGTCGCACGTCAATACAGATGTGGAGACCTGGACCCCACCCACGTGGGACGCCGTCGTGCGCGAACACAGCGCGCGGGTCTACCGGCTTGCCTACCGTCTGACCGGCAACCAGCACGACGCCGAGGACCTCACGCAGGAAGTCTTCGTCCGGGTCTTCCGCTCCCTGCAGGACTACCAGCCGGGGACTTTCGAGGGCTGGCTGCACCGGATCACCACCAACCTGTTCCTCGACCTGGTCCGGCGCAGGGCCCGCATCCGGTTCGAGGGACTGCCCGAGGACGCCGAGCGGATCAAGGGTCGCGAGCCCACCCCGGCGCAGGTCTACGACGACGCGCACCTCGACCACGACGTCCAGACCGCGCTCGACGCGCTGCTGCCGGAGTACCGCGCAGCCGTCGTCCTCTGCGACATCGAAGGACTGTCGTACGAGGAGATCGCCGACGTCCTGGACATCAAGCTCGGCACCGTACGCAGTCGCATCCACCGCGGGCGCACCCAGCTGCGCGCCGCGCTCGCCCACCGGGCTCCTCAGGCCCCCCAGTCCCCGCGCAACGGCGAGGCCGGGTCATGAGGCGCCAGCACTGGGCCAAGGACGACCGCTGCCTGGGCGAGCGGGCGGCCGCTCTCGCTGACGGTGAGCTGGGCCCCGGCGCGCGCGACGCCGCGCTTGCCCACCTGGTCAACTGTGACGGCTGCCGCGACGAGGTCGCCGGCCAGCGCCGGCTCAAGGCCCGCCTGGGCGAGCTCGCCGAACCGATGCCGCCGGCCGGGCTGATCGAGCGGCTCTCGGCCATGGGCACCCTGGGTGCACCAGAGCTCAGTCTCGGCCCCGACGAGTGGCACGACGGCGGGCAGCCGGGTGCCTGGCACCGGGTCAGCATGCCCTCACGGTCGCGGCGCGGAGCCGGCCGGCTAGACCTGCTGGACCACGTCCGGCCGCACGGACGCCGCGGCGTCCGCTACGCGATCACCGGCGGCGTGTCCGTACTCGCTCTGGGGGTCAGCGCCTTCGCCCTCGGCGGCGGCCAGAGCTCGCCGACGGTGGTTCCCGCGGTCGACAGCTTCACCTTCGAGCACGCGCAGACCACCGGCGAGATCCCGTTCGGCGCCGTGCCGGCCAACGTCCCGTTCCGCGCAGTCCTCGTCGGCGCCAGGCCGTGAGCCTGCGGCTGTCCCAGGAGCCGGCCACCGTCCCGGCCCGGCACCGGTTGGCCCCGCGCCGGCCGCGCCGGGCACTCCTCGCCGCGGCCTGCGTCGCCGGCGGTGCCCTGGCCGTACCGTTCGGTGCCGGGTCGTCCTCCGCGGTCGGGACCGTCGGGATGGCGGCCCTCGTGCCCGCGCCGGAGGGCGGCGCCGACGCGGTGGCGATGCTCGAGCGGGCCTACAAAGAATCGCAGCTGGGGACCTACCACGGCGTGCAGCTGGTGATGATCGACAACCAGACCCACTACGTCGGGGTCAGCCACCTGCCCGGTCACACCTATCTCTACGCCGACAGCGGCCCGACCGAGGCGTACGAGACCAACGACGCCACGGCGGCCGCCTCGTCGGCCAACCCGCTGTCCAAGGACCCGCTCGCCCTGCTCAAGCAGCACTACCGGCTGAGCATCGTCGGCAACGAGATCATGCTCGGCCGCACCTCGACGGTCATCGAGGCGGCCACCCCGGGCGGCCGGGTCGCGGCCAAGTTCTGGGTCGACGAGACCTCCTCGCTGCTGGTGCGCCGTGACACCTTCGACGCCCAGGGCAACCCGTACAGCCGGGTCAAGTACACCTCGCTCGTGGTCAACAGCGCCGACCCGACCCTCCAGACCGTCACCAGCACCGCGCAGCAGCCGCCGGCCCGCGTCGAAGATGCCGACCGGTTGGACCAGCTGCGGGCCCGCGGCTGGTGGGCCCAGCCGCAGCTGCCGGGAGCGCTGACGCTGTACGACGCCCGAGAGGTCGCCGGCGTCAGTGGCACGGTCCTGCACCTGTCCTACTCCGACGGCATCTCCACGGTGTCGGTCTTCGAGCAGCGCGGCCGGCTCGCCGGGGCGTCGGGCGGGCAGCTGCCATCCGGCTGGCGGAGCGTCTCGATGCCCGACGGGCGCCGCGTGGTCCAGGCTGACGGCGTCCCCGTACGGGCAGCGTGGCAGGCGCGCGACCTGGTGGTCGCGGTGATCGCCGACGTGCCGCCGGGTTCGGTCACGGGGGTCATCGACGCGCTTCCCTACGGCGCGGCGCCGGCTCGGCACGACATGGTGCTGGGGCGGGTCGGTCGGGGGCTGGGCCGGATCGGAAACATGCTCAACCCGTTCGGCTGAGCTGCCCGTACTCTGTGACAAGGAGGTACGGCATCCGTGTTCGGCATCGGTTGGCCCGAGCTGTTCGTCATCATGGCGATCGGCCTGATCGTGGTCGGGCCCGAGCGGTTGCCCAAGTACGCCGAGGAGACCGGGCGCCTGCTGCGCCAGCTCCGGCGGATGGCGCAGGACGCCTCCGTCGACCTGCGCGCCGAGCTCGGCCCCGAGATGGCAGATCTCAACCTCAACGACCTCCGCGACCTGCATCCCAAGCGGATGATGCAGAAATACCTCTTCGAGGACGACCCCGACGACGAGGTCGCCGCTGAGGCCGCGGTGCTCGCCGATCCGGAGCCGGTACGCCGTGGCAGCGGGCCGCCCTTGGTGTTCGGCGACCCGGCGCCCTACGACATCGACACCACCTGAGCCGCGGGCTCGTTGCCCGACCCGGTCCGGGCTGATGAGGGCGAGGCCCCCCAGGAGGGGCCCTACGCTCGTCACCCGATTTGTCCGGCCCGGCTAGTGCCCGATTTGTCCGGCCCGGCCTAGTGGCCGCCGGTCGGCGAGATACCGAGCGAGCGGCCGACCAGGCCGCGAGCCCGGGACGACAGCCGCTCCGAGATCGCCCGCAGCTCCTTGGCGGCCGGCGCATCCGGGTCGTCGAGGACCAGCGGGCGGCCGGTGTCGCCGCCCTCGCGCAGGCGCACGTCGATCGGGATCGAGCCGAGCAGCGGCACGTTGGTGCCGGTCGCGCGGGACAGCGCCTCGGCCACGGCCTGGCCGCCGCCGGAGCCGAACACGTCGACCATCTCGCCGCAGTGCGGGCAAGGCAGGCCGGCCATGTTCTCGACCACGCCGGCGATGGTCTGCCGGGTCTGGATGGCGATCGCGCCGGCCCGCTCGGCCACCTCGCGGGCCGCCAGCTGGGGTGTCGTCACGATGATCAGCTCGGCGGTGGGGACCAGCTGGGCGACCGAGATCGCGATGTCGCCGGTGCCGGGCGGCAGGTCCATCAGCAGCACGTCGAGATCGCCCCAGAACACGTCCGCGAGGAACTGCTGGAGCGCCCGGTGCAACATCGGCCCGCGCCACACGACCGGTGAGTTGCCGGCCGTGAACATGCCGATCGAGATGACCTTCACGCCGTGCGCCGACGGGGGCATGATCATCTGCTCGACCGGCGTCGGCTTGCCGGTCGCGCCTAGCATCCGGGGGATCGAGTGGCCGTAGATGTCCGCGTCGACCACGCCGACCTTGAGCCCGGACGCCGCCATCGCCACGGCCAGGTTGACCGTCACGGAGGACTTGCCGACCCCGCCCTTGCCGGAGGCGATGGCATAGACCCGGGTGAGCGAGCCCGGCTGGGCGAAGGGCACCTCCTTCTCGGGGGTGCCGCCACGCAACCGCGTGGACAGCCCCTTGCGCTGCTCGTCACTCATCACGCCGAGGTCGACCCGTACCGAGGAGATCCCCTCGACCGCCGACACCGCGGCGGTCACGTCGCGGGTGATCTTGTCGCGTAGCGGGCAGCCGACAACGGTCAGCAGGATCCGTACGGTGCACGAGCCGTCGTCGCCGAAGGACACCGACTCGACCATGTCCAGATCGGTGATCGGCTTGTGGATCTCGGGGTCGTCGACAGTGGCCAGGGCGGCCAGGACGGCGGGCTCGAGCGGGTGGGTGGTCACACCGCCATGTTACGGCGGGTCGGGCAGCTGAGCCGGAGGGGTCAGCTTGGTGAGCAGCCGGGCCAGCTCCGCCAGCTCAGCGTCGTCGAGCCGGCTGGTCACATGGTCGTGGACACCGCGCAGGTGGGTCACCGACGCCTCGCGCAGCCGCTTGAGCCCGGCTGTGGTGAGCACGGCCAGCGTGCCGCGGGCGTCCTCGAGGCACGGTGCCCGTTCCACCAGCCCTTCGCGGACCAGCCGGTCGACCAGCCGGCTCAGCCCACTGCGGGACAGCAGCACCCGGTCGGCCAGCTCGATCATCCGCAGCCGCCGCCCGTCCGCCTCGGCGAGCTGCACGAGCACGTCGTACGAGGCCAGCGGCAGGTCGTGCTCGGCGGCCAGCTCGGACTCGAGCCGCCGGGTGAGCTGGGCGTGGGCGATCAGCAGCGTCCGCCAGGCCAGGAGCTGTTCAGCGGTCGGTGCGCGTGCGACGACGTCCGGTCTCAGCTTGTCTGTGGCCGCGGCATAGGCCGCTGCTTCGGTCATGGGCTGGTCCCCGTGCTCGTTCCCCGGGCTTCATCTTAGGAGAATCTGCCCAGGTCCGCTCACTCGATGTGACCGTGTTGGCCGGGGATTTCCGCTGGTTCGTCCTGATCGACGAGGGTCGGCTGATCGGCGACGGTGTCCGCTTCGTCGTTGACCGGATCGGCGACGGTCCGGCACCAGGGGCACACGCGCCATTCCGGGTCCAGGGGCCGGCTGCACGACCCGCAGTGTCCCCGGTCGATCGCCGTCGTGCACCAGGGGCAGACCACCATGTCCTCGGCCACCGCACGTTCACAGCGCCGGCAGGAACGGCCGTCCCCGGCGTCGACGTGCGTGACCCGCAGGACCTCCTCGTACGTCGTCTCGCCGCGGGCGGCCTTGGCCAGTCCGGCGGCCCGCAGCGGCAGCATCCCTGCGGCGCGCGCGGCCGCCCGCAGACCCTGCTCCGTCGGCGTGGACAGCAGTACGCGGCGGACGGCTGCCGAGACGGGCAGGACCTCGAACAGGGCCGTACGCCCCCGGTAGCCGGTCTCCCCGCAGTCGCTGCAGCCGGTGCCCCGCATCGGTGTCGCGCCGGTGAGATCGCCCGTGCCGAGGCCCAGCAGCTCGAGCGTCCGGGGCGCCGGGAGATAGCCGGCGACGCAGCTGCGGCACGGCTTCCGTACGAGCCGCTGCGCGACCACCATCGACAACGACGACGCGACGAGGAACGGCTCGGAGCCCATGTCGACCAGCCGAGTGATGGCGCTGACCGCGTCGTTGGTGTGCAGCGTCGTGAGCACCAGGTGCCCGGTCAGCGAGGCCTGCAGTGCCAGGTCCGCGGTCTCGAGGTCACGCACCTCGCCGACGAGGACGATGTCGGGGTCCTGGCGCAGCACGGCACGCAGCCCGCGGGCGAACGTCATGCCGGTGCGCTCGTTGACCTGCACCTGGTTGATGCCGGCCAGCGAGATCTCGACCGGGTCCTCGAGGGTGACGATGTTGCGGGCGGCGCTGCGGATCTGCTGGATCGCCGAGTAGAGCGTGTTGGTCTTGCCGGAGCCGGTCGGCCCGGTGATGAGCACCAGCCCCTGGGGTGCGATCAGCCCCGCCAGCAGCGTCTCGAGCTGCCGGTTCTCGAAGCCGACCTGCCCCAGAGCCGGCACGTTGTCGCCGCGGCTGAGCAGCCGGATGACCACCTTTTCCCCGTGCACCGTAGGCAGAGTGCTGATCCGCGCGTCGATCACCAGGTCGTCGACGATGAGTCGGGCCCTGCCGTCCTGGGGCTTGCGCCGCTCGGCGATGTCGAGGCCGGACATCACCTTGATCCGGCTGCTGACGGCGGCGCTGACCCGTTTGGGCACCGTCATCACCTCGCGCAGCAGACCGTCCACGCGGTAGCGGATCCGCAGGTCCTCGCGCTGCGGCTCGACATGGATGTCGCTCGCCCCCAGCCGCACGGCCTCGGCGAACATCTCGTTGACCAGGCGCACGACGGGCGCGTCCCCGATGTCGGCCCGCTCCGTGGTGGGGGCCTCGTCGAAGCTGCCGAGCCCGGACATCATGGCCGCGAGGTTCTTCGTGTCGTTCGGGTCCTCGGACAGTGCCCAGGCCCGGCGCAGGTGGTCGCGGACCTGGCTGTCGGCGGCGACGCAGACGATGATCTCCGAGGCACCGGTGTAGAGCTTGACGTCGTCCAGTGCCACCACGTCGGTCGGGTCGCCCATCGCGGCGCGGAAGCCGCCCCGCGGGGTACGCGACAGCAGCAGGATCCCGTGCCGCTCCGCGACGGCACGGGGCAGCAGCCTGGGGATCTCCGGGTCGATGGTGATCCGGCGGAGGTCGACCAGCTCGAGGTCGAGGGCCTCGGCGAGCGCGTGGGTGATGTCCCGTTCTGCGACCAGCCCGCGCTCCACGACCAGCGGGCCCAGGCGGAGTCGTGGCTCACCCGGCGGGACGTCGGCCTGGGCTGCGAGGGCCTCAGCCAGCTGGATCTCGCTCAGCACACCCTGGCTCACCAGGACCTCGCCGAGTCGCCGCCTGCTATGCGGACGGGCCGGGTCTGCGGACACGCCAAGGGAGGTCACCTCGACCTTGTCGGTCCAGCGGCTCCGCGGTTGGAGGGCCGTCCGGCGACCGGCACTGCGCCGTACGGCTCAGGTGTTCTCAGGCTCGGCGTCCTCGACGCGGCGTTCGTCCAGCTCCTCGAGCATCCGCTGCAGCTCCCCGCGGATGAAGTCGCGGGTCGCGACCTCGCCCATCGCGATCCGCAGCGAGGCGACCTCGCGGGCGAGGTACTCGGTGTCGGCGATCGACCGGTTGTCGCGCGCCCGGTCTTCCTCCAGGGCAACCCGGTCGCGGTCCGCCTGCCGGTTCTGCGCGAGCAGGATCAGCGGGGCAGCGTACGAGGCCTGCAGGGACAGGAGCAGGGTCAGGCCGATGTACTTGCCTTTGCTCGGGTCGAACTGCTGCGAGGGAGGCGCCCAGGTGTTCCACGCCACCCACAGCAGGATGAACACGCTCATGTAGAAGATGAAGCGGAACGTGCCGAGGAACCGGGCGAACCGCTCCGAGAGCTTGCCGAACGACTCCGGGTCGTACTCGGGCAGGGCTGGACCGCGGCGGGGAGAACGGGGCTGGTCCACGCGAGTGCGGCTCTCCCGCCGGCTCGCGCGCAGCCGGCGGGAGTCCTCGGTCATTCGGCTGTCCGGGCTTGCAGGTCGTGCGACTCGTGGCGTTCGCTGCGCTCACGCCAGTCCTTGGGCAGCAGGTGGTCGAGGACGTCGTCGACACTGACCGCGCCGACCAGCCGGTCGTTCTCGTCCACAACCGCTGCTGCCACGAGGTTGTAGGTCGCGAGGTAGGACGTCAGCGCCAGCAGCGGGGTGTCCGGTGAGAGCGGGTCGATGTCCGTGTCGGCGACGCCGCCGATGAGCGACGACGGCGGCTCGCGGAGCAGCCGCTGGATGTGCGCGACGCCGAGGTAGCGACCGGTCGGCGTCTCGGTGGGCGGCCGGCAGATGTAGACCTGGCTGGCCAGGGCCGGCGTGATGTCGCTCGTGCGGACCCGGGCCAGCGCCTCGGCGATCGTCGCGTTGGGCGGCAGGATCACCGGCTCGCTGGTCATCAGGCCGCCGGCGGTGTCCTCGGCGTACTCGAGCAGCCGTCGTACGGGCGCGGCCTCGTCGGGCTCCATCAGCTCGAGCAACCGCTCGGCGTCGGCGATCGGCAGCTCGGCCAGCAGGTCGGCGGCATCGTCGGGGCCCATCGCCTCGAGGACGTCGGCGGCCCGATCCTCCTCGAGGCCGGCCAGGATGGACACCTGGTCGTCCTCGGGCAGCTCCTCGAGCACGTCGGCCAGCCGCTCGTCGTCGAGGGCGGCCGCAACCTCGTTGCGCCGCTTGGACGACAGGTCGTGCATGACGTTGGCGAGGTCGGCCGGGCGCAGCTTCTCGAACACGGCCAGCATGTTCGCGGCGCCCTGGCTCTCCTCGGGCAGCGAGAGCCCCTCGACCTCGTCCCACTTGAGCTGGCGTACCGGACCGCGGCGGCGGATGCCCTTGCCCGTGGTCTGGACCGCGACCCGGGTGAGGTGCCAGTCGCGGGTGCGGCCCTGCTCCATCGCGGCATCGATGACCGTGGCCGACTCGCCGGTGTCGAGGACGGTGACCTTGCGGTCGAGCAGCTCTGCCAGGACGAGCGTCTCGCCCGGTCGGGTCTCGAAACGGCGCAGGCTGACGGTCCCCGTGCCCAGCACGATCGCCTCGCCGTCGACGGAAGTCACCCGGCCGATCGGGACGAAGATGGCCCGCCGGTGCTGGATCTCGACGACCAGGCCGAGCACGCGCGGGCTGTCCCGGCCGATCCGCAGGGCCACGACGGCATCACGCACCCGGCCGACCTGGTCGCCCTGAGGATCGAAGACGGCCACACCGGCGAGGCGCGCGACGTAGATCCGGCTCGGCGCGCTGCTCACGGCGTTGAGGTTACCGCCGGAGGGCGGACGATCCGCGGCGCAGCGTCAAACACGCCCCAGGCGGTGCCGGGCAGGGCAACTCAGTAACGTCGGTGGCATGCCGACCCTGCACTACCGCGTCGTCGACGTCTTCACCGATCGGCCCTTCGCCGGCAACCCGCTCGCCGTCGTGCTCGACGCGGACGACCTCGACCAGGCGGACCTGCAGAAGATCGCCCGGCAGTTCAACCTGGCCGGGACGGCCTTCCCGATGCTGCCGTCGCAGGACGATCGGTCGGCGGGCGCGGACTACCGGCTGCGCGTCTTCTCCCCGGTGGCCGAGCTGCCTTTCGCCGGCCACCCTTCGATCGGCGCCGCGTGGGTGCTGGCGTCGCTGGGCCGGATCCAGGCGGGCACGGTACGGCAGGCCTGCGGCGCCGACGTCCTGCCGCTGCTGGTCTCCGCAGCCGGAGGCCCGGTCGAGCTGACCGGGGGGCTGCCCACGATCGGGCAGGAGGTGGAGCCGGTGCCGGTGCTGCAGGCGGCGTCGCTGCCGCCCGGCGCCCCGTTGTCCTCGCGGGTGGCCCGGGTTGCCGGTTCGGGGGTCGACTTCGTCTACCTGCAGCTGGCCGAGGACCGGGACGTCGTACGGGCGGCGCCCGACACCGGTGCCCTTCGTCAGTTCGGGTCGAAGTTCGGCGCCAAGGGGCTGGACCTGTTCTTCTGGGACGCGGAGTCCCGCACGGCGCACTGCCGGCTGCTCACCGCGGACGTGCACTCGGGGGAGAGCCCGGCCACCGGCTCCGCAGCGCTCGGCCTCGGGGCCTACCTGGTCGCGAACGGGCTGCTCGCGGCCGACGGCGAGTCGCACTACACGGTGCGCGAGGGCGCGGAGATCGGCCGCCCGTCGAGGCTCGAGTGCACCGTGGTCGCCAGGCAGGGCGGGGCCGTCGAGTGCCGGGTCAGTGGATCGGTGGTCGCCGTCGCCACCGGGGAGATCCGCCGGCCGCCGGTGCGCA
The DNA here is from genome assembly GCA_033851545.1 of Frankiales bacterium. Taxonomy (GTDB): domain Bacteria; phylum Actinomycetota; class Actinomycetes; order JAWWOL01; family JAWWOL01; genus JAWWOL01. Next base: position 58,183 of record JAWWOO010000109.1, read on the forward strand.
GGTGACGCAGCCTCAGCGCTTGCGGCGCGGCAGCTTGCGGGTCGAGCCGCCGACCGTGAACGGCATCGGGACGTCGGTCGCCGCCGGGGTCGGCGGCGGGGCCGTCGCCAGCGAGCCGTCCGGCATCGCATCCGGTGCCTCGCTCAGCCGCCCGGTCGGGGTGAGCCGGTGCACGGCGTTGTCGCGGGCCCAGCGCACCGCCGCAGCCTCGCCGTCGACCAGGTTGAGCCGCTTGCCGAGCAGCAGCGGCACGACGCCGGCCCATTCGTCGCCTGCCGGCGACACCGCTGTCACGGTCGCGTCCCAGGACACCAGCCGGCTGCCTTTGTCCTTGCTGCGCACGGTGACGGTCGCGGTCCCGCCGTCGACGAGCCCGTCCCCAGGCTGCTCACCCGGGCCGGTGAGCACGTACGCCGAGCCGTCGTGCCAGACCAGCCAGACCGGAGTCGTCGCGGCCGCGGTCCTGACCCAGACCAGGCCGGACTTCTTGGTGGCCTCGTCGATCAGCAGCGAGGTCAGCTCGGTGGAGGTCACGCCTGCCAGCGTCTCACGACCGACCCCATGGTGACCGGGCGCACCTCGGCCGTCACGCGCCCCCCCGCCGCCGACCTGCCGCTGCTCGCCGTCGCGGTGGCCGCGGTGTCCACCTCCGGCCCCCTGATGGCGTCAGCTGCGGTGACCGTACCGGTGCTCGCGATCGCGATGTGGCGCAATGCCCTCTCCCTGGTCGTGCTCGGCCCGGCGACGCTGCTCCGCCGGCGCACGGAGGTACGCGGCCTGGGCGCGCGCGAGCTCCGGTTCGCCGGTGTCGCAGGGGTTTTCCTCGCGCTGCACTTCGCGACGTGGGTGCCCAGCCTGAGCATGACCTCGGTCGCGTCGGCGACGGCGCTGGTGGCGACCCAGCCGGTCTGGCAGGCCGTCATCGCCCGGCTGCAGGGCGACCACGTGAGCCGGCAGGTGTGGCTCGGCATCGGCCTCGCCGTGGTCGGCGCCGGGTGGCTATCGGGCGCGGACTTCTCCGTCTCCAGCCGCAGCCTCGAGGGCGATGGCCTTGCGGCGGCTGCGGCTGTCTTCGCCGCCGTCTACATCGCCGCGGGTGGAGAGGTCCGCCGTACGGTCAGCTCGCTCACGTACACGACGGTCTGCTATGCCCTGGCCGCCCTGGTGCTGCTCGCGATCTGCCTCGCCGGCGGGGTCCGGCTCGGCGGCTGGTCTGCAGTGTCGTGGTCCAAGCTGGTGGCGATCACGGTCGGCGCGCAGCTGCTGGGGCACGCGGTGTTCAGCCTGGTGCTGCGGACGACCAGCCCGACCGTCGTCTCCCTGACCATCCTGCTCGAGGTGCCAGGCGCGGCGTTGCTGGCCTGGGTGTGGCTCGGGCAGGTGCCTCGGCTGTCCGTGCTGCCGGGCGCGCTGCTGCTCCTCGCCGGCATCGCGGTGGTTGCCGTGCAGGGAGTCCGGGCTGAGGAAGCCTCGCCGGACTGAGCGGACGATTTCCACGTTTCGACGCCTGGAGAGGGTCCGTTCCGGACATTTGCCCCACCTCAAAGGGTTGACTCAGCGCGATCGAGCAGCGAACGTGCGGTTATGACCCAGGTCCAGACATGACCAAGGTGCCCCCGAGTTGTCCCCGCTGCGGCCGTACCGTGCGAGAGCCCGGGCTGTGGTCCAACGACTGGCAGTGCGAGCGTCACGGCGAGGTGCGGCCCTACGTCCCGGCCGGTCAGATCAGCCCTGAGGGGATGGCCATGGTCGCCAGCAGGGCCGCGGTGCCGGTCTGGGTGCCCCACCCGATGATGACCGGCTGGGTGGTGACGGGGATCGGTTCGTGCGGGGACGACCGTACGGGCGCCGGCGCCACCGTGATCTGCTGCTCGGGCCCCGGGCCACTCGGGGGGCCGGCCGACCTGGTGCTCATCGCCGAGGAGCCCACGATCGGGCTCGGGGCGCGGTTCGCCGGCATCGAGAGCACCGATCCGGGCGAGCTCACTGGCCCGGCCGCCGGCAAGCTGGCCACCGACGGGCACCCGACCCCGCTCTGGCAGGTCGAGGGCAGCGCCCATCAGGACCGGGTGTCCTTCGTCGGCGAGGCTTCGGGGATCTGGCTCTGGGCCATCCTCTGGCCGTCGAGTGCCGGCCTCATCCTGCTGGACAACCTGTCACTGGCCGACGTACGCAGCGCGGGGCCGGCCGCGTACGAGATGCTCGGCTACGGCGCCGAGTCGCCGCGGATGACCGCCCCCCGGCTGGCTGGCATCTCCGACTGACTGCGGGCTGGTTTCTCGCATGAGGCGTTCGGCCGCAGAACCCCGGCGCCTGTGTCAGCATGTCCGCAGTCGGGCGCCCTGATGATGCGTCGGCGCCCTGCTATGTAGAGGACCTGCGATGTCCGAACCGTTCCCGCCCCCGCCTGCCTACGCCCCGGGGGTCATCCTCCCGTCGGCAGCTCCCGCCGTCCCGTACGACCGCAGCGTTGCTCCTGTCGCGTCCGGTCTTGCCATGAAGCGCCGCAACCCCGCGGCGGTCTGGATCGGCCTGCCGCTGATCACGTTGGGCGTCTACAGCTACGTCTGGTACTACAAGATCAACAAGGAGATGGCCGAACTCGACCGGCGCAGGGCGATCTCGCCGTCAGGACCACTGCTGGTCATCATCTTCCTGGGCTGGACGGTGATCGCGCCCATCATCTCTTTCCATAACACGGGCAAGCGGATCCAGAACGCCCAGCGCGCAGCTGGCTTGGTCCCGACCTGCTCGCCGGTGCTGTGCTGGTTGCTGGCGATCGTCTTCGGCCTGAACTCGCTCTACATGCAGGTGCAGCTCAACAAGATCGTGGACACCTATCCAGGGGCGACGCCGGGGATGCAGATCCCGCTCTACGCCTGAGGTTCCGCGGCCAGACCTGAAACCCCGGGTCGCTGATACCGGGGCGGCAGTCTGTGCCGGTGCGCCGAGGCTGGCCGGTCAGGCCCGGGCCTCGGCGATCGAGTTACCGCCGTCCACGACGAGGACCTGTCCGGTGACGTACGACGCTCCGGGGCTGGCGAGGAAGGCGATCGCCGCGGCGACCTCGGCGGGCGCGGCGCTGCGGGCGAACGGGGTGCGCAGCCCCTGCGCGTACTCCGCGGGGGTCTGAGAACCGGTGGCGATCCAGCCCGGCGCCACGGCGTTGACCGTGATGCCCCGGCCGGCCAGGTCGAGGGCGAGCGCCCGGGTCAGCCCGACCATGCCGGCCTTGGCGGTGGCGTAGACAAGGTCGGCGCGGGTGGCCATCACGGGTCCGGTCAGGCTGGACACCATCACGATGCGACCATCGCCCGCCGTCATCAGCGGCAAGGCCGCCCGCGTCGTCAGGAACGCGGTGTCGAGGTTGCGCCGGAGCCCGGTGTGCCATTGCTCGGTCGTCACGGCCTCCGGTGAGGTCTCCTCGGCCACGTGGTCGTTCACCGCGACCATGCCGGCGTTGTTGACCAGGATGTCCAACCGGCCCCAGCGGGTCTCGGCGACGCCGGTCAGCAGGGCGACCTGGTCGGGATCGGTCAGGTCGGCCAGAACAGCCACGGCGTCATGGCCGGCCGCCTGGAGCTCGGCCGCCCGCTGCTCGACCCGCTCGCTGGCGCCCGTGACCAGCACCGCTGCGCCCAGCTGGGCAAGCAGCAGAGCGGTGGCGTGGCCGATGCCCGTGGCACTGCCGGCCCCGGTCACCATGGCCACGCGCCCGGTGAGGTCGAACGCCTGAGGTGTCGGCACGATCAGTGCCCGCTGGTCGAGGTGAAGTGGAACCGCGAGATGCGCATGGCCGGAGAGGCGCTCGCGCCGTCGAAGGTGTCGGTGGAGACCTCGCAGTCGGAACCCACGGCCTCGACATTGCTCAGCGCCTCGAGGATCGACTGCGTGAAGCGCAGGTTTCTTACGGAGCCGACGATCCGGCCGTCCTCGACGAGGAAGGTGCCGTCCCTGGTCATGCCGGTGATGGTCGAGGTCATGGCATGCACGAGGTTGGTGTAGTGGAAGCGGGTGACGAGGAGGCCTCGTTCGAGCCCGGCCACGAGCCGGTCGAGGCTGTCGGCGCCCGGCTCGATCAGCAGGTGGGTCGCCGAGCCGCCGTTGTGGTTGGGGGCGGGCAGTGCGTGCCCGGTCGAGCTGGTCCCGGCAAGCGCGGCGCTGGCCCGGTCATGGGTGACACCCACCGCGACGCCACGCTCGATGAGCGGATGGCGTCGGGTCGGCGTGCCCTCGGGATCGAACGGAACCCCTGGTAGCAAAGGAGAAATGGCGTCGTCGACCACCGTGATCAGGGGTGAGCAGACCTGGGTCCCCATGCGTCCGGACAGCGGCGAGCGGTCCTCGAAGACTGTCTTGCCACCGAAGGCGGACCAGCCGAGCCACTGCGCAAAGGCGTGGGTGGCACCGGGTTCGAGGACGACCGCCCAGTGGCCCGGGTCGACCTCCCGCGGATGGGCGCCGAGCAGGACCTTGTCGGCGGCCGTCCGCCCGAGGGAGGCCGGGTCTAGCGCGTCGACGGCGGGAGAGCTCGCCTGCGCCCAGCCGGTGGAGTCGGCACCGCTGGCGAGGATGCTCGCGGCGGCCCTCGTGGTCGCGGCGTACGCACGCACTCCGCGTGAGTTGACCACGGACTGCTCGCTGTGGTCGGTCTCGGCCGTGCCCGCGCCGTAGACGTTGCGTGGCAGCTCGGCGAGCATGCGCGCGACCAGGTCAGCCCGCCACGCCGGGTCGGCTCCGGAGGTCGCGGCATCCGCTGGAGAGGCCTTGCCGTACGGCTGCGGGTCGGCGAGACCGGGCCACCGGGGGTCCGGCATAGAGAGGACGGCGATCTCGCGGGCCTGCACCGCCGCGGCGCGTACCCCCTCGGCGGTGAGGTCGTTGGTCGCGACCACCGCCACCCGGGCGCCGTCGACGACGACACGTACGCGGGCCTGGCCGTCGGAGCGGGCGACGTTCTGATGGATCCGCGAGTCGGCGAACCTGGTCAGCGCCGTGTCAGCCCGCTGCAGGTAGACCTCGACCTCGTCGACGCCCTCGGTACGCAGCGCGGCCTCGCCGAGGCCGACCAGCCGGTCGGCTCCGTAGGCACTCACCGGACACCGACGGTGGCCCGGAACCGGCCGGTCGACGCGCCGTGGCCGACCCGGGCGACCTGGCCCGGCTGGCCCTTGCCGCAGTTGGGCACGCCCCAGGTCTGCCAGTCCTCGGGTCCGCCGAGGGCGTCACAGGACCGCCAGAAGTCCACGCACCGCCCGGCGTAGCTGCCGTTGCGGTAGAGCCGGCCGAGGCGTCCGTTGTGGATCTCGTACGAGGCCTCGACGCCGAACTGGAAGTTGTCCCTGCGGTCGTCGATCGACCACGAGCGGTTGGTGACCAACAGGACTCCGTCGGTGGTGTCGGCGACGATCGAGGCCTGGTCGCCCTCGCGCGGCTCGAGGGAGACGTTGTTCATCCGGATCAGCGGGATGGTGCCCCACGAGTCGGCGCGGGCGGTCCCGTTGGAGCGCAGCCCGATCTCGGCAGCCGTCTCCCGGTTGGTGAGGAAGCCGACGAGCAGCCCGTCCCGGATCAGGTCGTTGCTGCCGGCGGGCACCCCCTCGTCGTCGAAGCCGAAGGTGCCCATGGCACCCGGCGTTGTGGCGTCCGCCGTGATGGACACGATCGGGGCCGCGTACTGCAGCCGGCCCCGGTCGTCCGGCTCGACGAAGCTGGTGCCGGCGAAGGCCCGCTCCATGCCGAAGATGCGGTCGAGCTCGAGCGGGTGGCCGACGGACTCGTGCACCTGCAGGGAGAGCTGGCTGGAGTCGAGGACGATCGTCGCGTCCTCGCGGTAGGGCAGCTCGGGAGCCGTGAGCAGTGCGACGGCCTCGCGGGCGGTGGCCAGTGCGTGGCCCGCGAGGTCGAGGGCGAGGACGGCCTCCCAGCCGCCGGTGACGTACTGGCCGCGATAGCTGTTCGGGTAGGACCTCGTCTGCACGTCGCCCCCGCCGATGGCCCAGGCGGTCAGGCCGGCTCCGACCTGGAGCACCGTCTGCTCGATCCGGGCGCCCTCGGTGGATCGCAGGACCGTGCGCTTGCGCCAGGCGTCCGTGCTCGCCTCGACGTACGCAATGCCTTCGGCCTCCCCGGCCGCGGCGGTGGCCTCGAGCAGATGGGCGATCCGGTCGGCGAGGGGTACGTCGAGCGGGTCGCGCAAGTGGGGCGTGGTGTAGGTCCCGTTCGCCGGTGGCGTGTCGTCGAGCCGGACCCTGGCCCCGCCCCGCAGATGGCCGCTGGCCTTGGCGATGTCGACGGCGAGGGTCGCGGTCCTGCGGATCGCCTGCGGGTCGGACGTTGCGGCGAATCCCCAGGCCCCGTCGACCAGCACCCGGATGCCGACACCGCTACTGCTCCCGCGGGACACCGACTCGACCCGGTCGTCGCGCACGTCGACCGACTCGGCGTCCTCCCGTACGGCCCGGACGTCGGCATAACCGACCTTGAGCCGGCGGACCTCGTCCAGCGCCCGATCGGCCAGCTCGGCCAGCAATGTGCTCATCCGGGCAGTCTAGATAGCCTGGGGTCCTCATGCGTATCGACCTGCACGTTCACTCGACGGCTTCGGACGGTACGCGTCCGCCGGCTGAGGTCATGGCGCGCGCCGCCGCCGCAGGTCTCGACGTCGTCGCGTTGACCGACCACGACACGACGGCCGGCTGGGCCGAGGCGTCGAGCACGCTGCCAGCGGGGCTGACCCTCGTGCCGGGCGCCGAGATCTCCTGCGCTGTCGAGGATCCGTCCTCCGGTGAGCTCATCGGGCTGCACCTGCTGGGCTACTTGTTCGACCCCGCCGAGCCTGCTCTGGCCAGGCAGCTGCTGGCACTGCGTGAGGACCGTAGGCGCCGGGCCACCGAGATGGTCGAGCGGCTGCGTGCCCTTGGCGCCCCGGTCGAGCACTCGGTGGTGGCAGCATTGGCCGGCGACGGAGCTCTCGGCCGCCCGCACATCGCGCAGGCGCTGGTCGAGGCCGGGGTCGTGCCACACGCGGCTGCCGCCTTCACCCCGGAGTGGATCGGTGACGGTGGCCGGGCGTGGGTCGCCAAGCACGCCCTCGACCCTGGCGAGGCGATCGCCCTCGTACGAAATGCCGGTGGCGTCACGGTTTTCGCCCACCCCGGCGCCGCAACGCGGGGCCCTGTCGTCGGCGACGACGTCATCGCCTCGATGGCTGCCGCCGGCCTGGACGGCCTCGAGGTCGACCACCCCGACCACGACGCCGGGACCCGCGCGCGGCTGCGGTCCGTCGCCTCGTCACTGGGCCTGCTGGTCACCGGATCCAGCGACGACCACGGTACGTTCACCGGTGACCGGCTGGGCTGCGAGACCACTGCTGCCGGCGCCTACGAGGAGCTCGTGGACAGGGCGCGGCGATGAGCTTCGACGGCAAGCTGCTCGGTGAGGTCTTCGCCACCCTCATCGTCATCATGGACCCGCTCGGCACCATCCCCGTCTTCCTCGGACTGACCACCGGCCGCACGCCGAAAGTGCGCAGGCGGCTGGCCAGCCAGGCGGTCGGGGTCGCCTTCCTCGTCATCTCGCTGTTCGCCGTGCTGGGCCGGCAGATCCTGGTCTACCTCGGCATCACCGTCCCGGCCCTGCAGGCGGCGGGTGGTCTGCTGCTGATCCTGGTCGCCTTGGAGCTGCTGACCGGACGAGGGCAGGAGCCCGACGAGGTCAGCGACGTCAACGTCGCCCTGGTGCCGCTGGGGACACCGCTGCTCGCCGGTCCGGGCGCGATCGTGGCGACGATCGTGTTCGTCCGTGATGCCCAACGTGGTCCGCACCCGCTGGCCGACTACCTCGCCATCGCGGTCGGTGTGCTGCTGGTCCATCTGGTGCTGCTCGTGGTGCTGAGGTTCTCGGTCAATATCATCCGATTGGTCGGGGAGAGCGGCATCGTGCTGCTGACCCGCATCTTCGGCCTGCTGCTGTCGGCGATCGCCGTACAGCTCGTCGCGAATGCGGTCCGGGCCTTCATCGCTGCCGGATAGCCGCGCTGTGGTGCAGACTTTCCGGATGGCCGTCGACCCGAGCAGCTGGTTCGTGACCGACCGAGAGCGCCGGAACCGCTCGTCGGCGCTGCGTGGCTTCACGACGGGCAACCTGGTCCGCGCCCACGTCCACGGGCGCTCGTACTTCGCCCGCCTGTACGAGGTTGTCGCCGCACTGGGGCCGGAGGACCGGCTCTGGCTGGCGGCGTTCCGCGTCGACGGCGACGAGCTGCTCGCGGGCGAGGACACCGCGGTGTCGGAGGTGTTCTGCGCCGCCGTACGCCGCGGTGTCGATGTGCGTGGCCTGGTCTGGCGCTCGCAGCCCAACAAGGTCGAGCAGAGCGAACCGGAGAATGCCGCCTTCGTGAGGGACGTGCAGGAGGCAGGGGGTGACCTGTTGCTCGACCCGCGCACCCGCCGAGGCGGCTCCCACCACCAGAAGCTCGTCGTGGCACGGCATCCAGCCGACCCGGCCGCGGACGTGGCCTTCCTCGGCGGCATCGACCTCGCCAGGAGCCGCAACGACGACGCCGACCACGCAGGTGACCCGCAGGGGATGACTTTCCCTGCTGCGTATGGAAAGCGGCCGCCCTGGCACGATGTACAGGTCGAGATCGGGGGGCCCGCAGTGACCGACCTGGAGCTGACCTTTCGCGAGCGGTGGGATGGCAGCACCGCTCTGGATCTGCCCAGCCCGCTGCGGATGCTGTGGGACCGGACCTACCATGCGGGTGCGCTGACCGGCGGTGACCTGCCGGAGCCGCTCCCCGACCCACCGAAGGCCGGCCCGCACGCGGTCCAGGTGCTGCGGACCTACCCGGCGCGGTGGCGCCGCTACCCGTTCGCGCCACTGGGAGAGCGGAGCATCGCCGCCGCCTACCGCAAGGTGCTGCGTCGCGCCCACCGGCTGATCTACATCGAGGACCAGTACCTCTGGGCGCCGGGGATCGCCCGGCTGCTCGCCAGGGCGCTCGCCGCGGATCCCGCCCTGCACCTGGTCGCCGTGGTGCCGCGGTGGTCCGACAAGGAGGGCAGGCAGGCGCTGCCCAGCCTGCTCGGGCGTGAGCAGGCGATCGACGTCTGCCGGGCCGCTGGTGGGGAGCGGTTTGCCATCTACGACGTCGAGAACCACGCCGGCACTCCGGTGTACGTGCACGCCAAGGTCGTCGTGGTCGACGACGTATGGGCCATGGTGGGGTCGGACAATCTCAACCGCCGCTCCTGGACCCATGACAGCGAGCTGTCCTGCGCGGTGCTCGACGAGACCCTCGACCCGAGGGAGCCGCAAGACCCGGCTGGACTCGGTGACGGCGCCCGGGTGTTCGCCCGCGACCTGCGCCTCACCCTCTTGCGCGAGCACCTCGACCGCGCCGAGGACGGCAGCGAGGACGGCGACCTGCTGGAGGCCGCTTCGGCGTTCGCCGCTGCCAAGGCCTGCGCCGAGGCCCTCGACGTCTGGTACGACGGGGGTTGCCGCGGCGAGCGCCCGCCGGGCAGGCTGCGCAAGCACGTACCGGAACGGGTCCGTCGCAGGGACAAGGTGTGGGCGGTGCCGGTGTCCCGGCTGGTCTACGACCCGGACGGGCGGGCCATCCGCGACCGGCTCCGGCACCGGTCCTGATGTGCCCGCCGAACTGAGCACAAGACCGTGCTCGGACGGGTCGTTCGTACGGGCGTAGGAATGCGGTGGCGGTGACCGCGTTGTCCCTGGGAGTGTTCTGCCAACGCCGCTTCCTGAGGAGCCCGACCGCGTGACCGCGACGACCAGCCAACCATCGGCGGTGGGCTTCCGATCCGAACGCGGCCCAGTGCTGGCAGCCCTGATGCTGAGCACCGGCCTGGTCGCCCTGGACAGCACGATCATCGCGACCGCTGTGCCCTCGGTGGTCAAGGACCTCGGCGGTTTCAGCCAGTTCCCCTGGCTGTTCTCGATCTACCTGCTGAGCCAGGCCGTCACGGTCCCGCTGTACGGGAAGTTCGCCGACGTGGTCGGCCGCAGGCCGTTGATGTTCTTCGGCATTGCGATGTTCCTGGTCGGCTCGGTGCTCTGCGGCCTGGCCTGGTCGATGCCGTCGCTGATCGCTTTCCGTGCTGTGCAAGGGATCGGGGCTGGCGCGGTCCAGCCCATGAGCATGACGATCGTGGGTGACCTCTACAGCGTCGAGGAGCGGGCCCGGGTCCAGGGCTACCTCGCGAGCGTCTGGGGCATCGCCGCGGTCGTCGGGCCGACCCTGGGCGGCTTCTTCTCCGACTACCTTTCCTGGCGCTGGATCTTCTTCGTCAACCTCCCGCTGGGCGCGGTGGCCTGGGTGACCCTTTCCCGGCGCTTCAAGGAAAGTGTCGCCCACCGCGAGCACACGATCGACTGGACGGGGGCCGCCCTGCTCACGACCGGGTGCTCGCTGGCCATCCTCGGCCTGCTCGAGGGCGGCGTCGCTTGGGCCTGGGGTTCGGCCACCAGCATCGTGATCCTCGCCGTGGCCGGCATGTCGCTGCTCGGCTTCGTCGCCGTCGAGCGTGTTGCCACGGAGCCCGTGCTCCCGCTCTGGGTCTTCGGCCGACGGGTCCTCGTCGGCGGCAACCTGGTCTCGCTCGCCGTCGGAGCGCTGGTGATCGGACTGACCTCGTACGTGCCGACCTACGCCCAGGGCGTCCTGGGTGCCAGCGCCGTCGTGGCCGGATTCGCCCTGGCGGCCTTGACGATCGGCTGGCCGCTTTCGGCAGCGCTCGCCGGCCGGCTCTACCTGCGGATCGGCTTTCGCAGCACGTCCTTCATCGGCGCCGTCGGCGCCATCGCCGGCACCCTGCTGTGCCTGCTGCTCGGCGTCAACAGCTCGCTGTGGCAGGTCGCAGCCGTCTGCTTCGTCATCGGCGTCGGCATGGGACTGGTGGCCAGCCCGACCCTGGTCGCCGTGCAGTCCGTCGTCGGCTGGGACCGGCGGGGCGTCGTCACCGGCGCCAACATGTTCTGCCGGTCGATCGGAAGTGCCCTCGGGGCAGCCATCTTCGGAGCGATCGCCAACGCCTCTCTCAACCACCGGTTCGCGCACCCACCGGCATCGCTGGCCGGCAAGCTGCCGCGGGGAGCCGACGCCGCGAGCATCGCGATCGGCGGCCACGGCCCGTCCCGCACCTCCCCTGCCGGCGAGTTCGTCCGGCACGCACTGGGCGCGGCGTCCCACGACGTGTTCGTCGGACTCGCCGTCCTGGCCGTGCTGACCGTCGGCTTCCTGTTGCTCATGCCGCACCGCACGGAGGAGCTCAGCTTCGAGGCGTGAGCCTCAGGCGACGTCCCAGCTGGGGGAGTCGACGTTCGTCGTACGCGGCGGGGGCAGGATGTGTGCCGGCAGCATCCGGGTCCACTGCTCGAACTGCGCCCCCGTCATCGCGGCCCCGAGGTAGAAGCCTTGGACGAGGTCACAGCCCAGCGGCAGCAGCTGGCGCCAGACCTCGGCGCTCTCCACGCCCTCGGCCACCACCCGAAGGCCGAGGTTGTGGCCCAGCTCGATCGTCGAGCGCACGATGACCGTGTCACCGCTGGCGCCGCCCATCTTGGAGACGAACGAGCGGTCGATCTTCAGCTCGTCGACGTCCAGGCGGCGCAGGTAGGACAGCGACGAGTACCCCGTACCGAAGTCGTCGATCGCCAGCCGTACGCCGAACTCGCGCAGCCGTCCCAGCACGGCGATCGCCCGCGACGGGTCGGCCATGATGGTGCTCTCGGTGACCTCCAGGGTGAGCGCGGTGGGCGGCACCCCGTGCCGGCGCAGGATCTCGGCGACCTGGGCGGGGAGCTCGAGGTTGGTCAGGTGCCGTACCGACAGGTTCACCGCCATCCGCAGGGCGAAGCCGTCCTTGAGCCAGCGCGCGAGCTGGGTGATGGCGATCTCGAGCACCTTCATGGTGAGCGGTTCGATCAGCCCGGTGTTCTCGGCGGTGGAGATGAACTGCTCGGGCATGAGCAGCCCCAGCTGCGGGTGCTGCCAGCGGACCAGCGCCTCGACGCCGACGACCTGCCCGGTCCGGACGTCGCACTGGGGCTGGTAGTGCAGGGTGAGCTCGTCGTTGTCGATGCCCCGGCGCAGGTCGCCCAGCAGAGCCAGCCGCTGCGGGGTGTGCAGGTCCTCGTCGGCGCTGTAGATCGCGAAGCAGCCGCGGGACTCCTTGGCCGTGTAGAGCGCGACGTCGGCGCGGCGCAGCAGGGTCTCGCTGTCCTCTCCGTGCACCGGGGCCAGTGCGATGCCGATGCTGGCCTGGATGTCGAGGGAGACACCGGACACCAGGAACGGATCGCGCAGCGCCCGGGCGATCCGGTTGGCGAGCTCGCGGGCGGCGCTCTCGTCCGCGCCGTTGGCGACCAGGGCGAACTCGTCGCCGCCGAGGCGGGCCACCGTGTCAGCCTCGCGGACCAGGGTGGACAGCCGCTCGCCGACCGCCTTGATCAGCGAGTCGCCGATGTGGTGGCCGAGGGTGTCGTTGATCTCCTTGAAATGGTCCAGGTCGACGATCATGACCGCGGCCTTGGCGTCGGCCCTGGGATTGGTGCACATCGCCTCGACCCGGCTGCGCAGGTGGGCCCGGTTCGGCAGCCCGGTCAGGGCGTCGTGCATCGCCTGCCGCTCGCGCTCCAGGAACAGCCCGGCAGTGCGCTGGACGGCCAGGATCGGCAGCAGCAGCAGCGGGACCAGCCAGACGCTGAAGGTCATGACGGCGGCGACGACCGGCGCCAGTGTGGCCAGCACGCTCCCGCTGATCATGAAGTGCAGGTTCTCCCGCAGGTGCTCCCGCACGGAGTCCCCTGAGCCGACCGCGACCGCGATGCTGATCAGGGTCATGTTGAGGACCAGCAGGGTGGCGGCGGCCGCCAGCGCGGGCAACACGTCCTGGGCGGAGAACGCCGTGTTGTTGTCGAGCAGCGCCTCGCCGCGCAGGGCCGCGTACACGACCTGGGCACCGAGGAAGGCGACCGTGTAGCGGGCCACGGAGAGCGCCAGCGCACCGACCGAGCGGCGGCGGAGGACGCCGTCGAGCAACACGGCGATGACCTGGGCCCCGATGGCGATGCCGATCGAGCTGACCAGCATCAGGACCAGGCCGAAGGCGGTCGAGATCGACAGCTCCTCGCTTGCCGTCTGCTCTCGGGTCAGCCGGATCGGCCGCAGCTCGCCGAAGATCTGCAGCGCCGCGATGACGGCGACGGCGGTGATCGATGCGTGCATCTGGTGGCTGGAGATCGTCGCGAGGACGAGGACGAACAGCCCGAGCCCAGCCGCGACGACACCGCTGAGGAGCAGGGTGAGCCCGCGGGGCCGGGAAATGTCCACGCTCATCACTCGGCACTCCGGATGGCCCAATCAAGCCTGGCACTTGAGGGAAGTTGTGAGGCGGCTCCCTCGACGCCGTCCACAGGCCGTCACGCTGGCCCCGATTTCGTCGGTCCCGTACGGCAGGATGGCGGTCATGTCAGCCCGGCAGCCCGCGCAGCAGACCCTCGAGGGGATGCCCGCGCGCCTCTATGCGTGCACGCCGTCGCGGCTGACCACGTGGCTGGACTGCCCCCGTCGCTACCGGATGACCTATCTCGACCGGCCCCAGCCCGGCAAGGGGCCGCCGTGGGCCCACAATTCCGTGGGCGCGAGCGTGCACAATGCGCTGGCCCGCTGGTGGTCGCTGCCTCTCGCCGACCGGACCCCCGCGAAGGCCGGTCGGCTGGTCGAGACCGGCTGGATCGGCGACGGCTTCCGGGACGATGCCCAGTCCGACCGGGCCCGCCCGCGGGCCCGCGACCAGGTGGAGGGCTACGTCGCCACGCTCGATCCCGACGACGAGCCGGTCGGCTGCGAGCGCACCGTGGGCACCCGTACGGAGACCCTGGCCGTGTCCGGGCGGGTCGACCGCATCGACCGCCGCGCCTCGGCGGACGGCTCGGGTGACGAGCTGGTGATCGTCGACTACAAGACCGGCCGCCGCCCGCTGAGCGCCGATGACGCCCGCTCCTCGCTCGCGCTCGCCCTCTATGCCGTCGCCGCGGCGCGGACCCTGCGGACCCGGTCGCGGCGGGTCGAGCTGCACCACCTGCCGACCGGCGAGGTGCACGTCCACGAGCACAGTCCCGAGTCACTGACCCGCCACCTCGACCGGGCCGCCTCGATCGCCCGTGACGCCTCGGCCGCGGGGGAGGCGTGGCGTGGCGGGCTCTCGGAGCACCTGGCCGGACAGGCACCGGAGACCGCACACCCGGCCGTCGACGAGGCCTTCCCGGCACGGCCGTCCGCGTTGTGCGGCTGGTGCGACTTCTCGCGGCACTGCCCCGCCGGCCGCGCGGCCGCCGCGCCCCAGCAGTCATGGGCGGCTGTCGACGACCCGGGCCAGTGACGCCGGCGTCCCGGTCAGGGGGGACCAATTCGGCACCGCCCGATGAGTCCGACCGGGCCGGGTAGTCCTACTGCCAGGGAGGCACCACATGTTGACCGACAGCTTGGCATTCAGCGGGTTCGCGGCGCCCGACCTGGCCGCGGCCAAGGCGTTCTACGAGGGGACGCTGGGGCTGCGGGTGAGCGAGCCGAACGGCATGCTCATGCTGCACCTGGCCGGTGGCCGGGACGTCCTGGTCTATCCGAAGCCAGACCACGTGCCGGCGACCTACACGATCCTCAACTTCCCGGTCCCGGACATCGAGGCCTCGGTCGATGAGCTGGTCGGCCGCGGCGTGAAGTTCGAGCACTACGACTGGGTGGACGAGCGCGGCATCAACCGCAGCGGCGGCCCCCTGATCGCCTGGTTCACCGACCCCGCCGGCAACATCCTCTCGGTCCTGCAGGACTGAGGTCCTGACCGGCCGGTGTTCAGCCCGGTGATCGCGTGAAAGTGGCCCGGTAGGCGCTTGGGGTGAGCCCTACCCGCTTCCGCAGGTGCTGGCGCAGCGATTCGGTCGTGCCGATGCCGCTGTGCCTGGCCACCTGGTCCATCGGCAAGGTCGTGGCTTCCAGCAGCTCCCGGGCGCGGTCGAGGCGTTGGTGCAGCAGCCACTGCAGGGGGCTGAGCCCGGTCTCGGCTTGGAATCGACGGGTCAGGCTTCTGACGCTGGTGTTGGCGTGGGCGGCGAAGTCGGTGAGGGTCAGTGGCTCGTGGAGGCGCTGAACGGCCCACTCTCGGGTGCCGGCCAGCGAGATGCCGCGCTCGGGCGGCAGCGACGACTCGATGAACTGGGCCTGCCCCCCAGGACGCACCGGGGCGGCGACGACATGGCGGGCGACCGTGTTGGCCACGGCGGCGCCGTAGTCGGTGCGGACGATGTGCAGGCACAGGTCGATGCCGGCGGCGAGTCCGGCGGAGGTCAGGACGTTGCCGTCCTGGACGTAGAGGACGTCCGGGTGCACGTTGACGGCCGGGAAACGTCGGCTCAGCTCCGCCGAATATGCCCAGTACGTGGTGGCGTTGCGCCCGTCCAGCAGGCCGGCTTGGGCAAGCACGAACGCGCCGGTGCAGATGGAGGCGACCCGCTTGCCGGCCTCGGCCGTACGCCGTAGCACGGCCAGCACCCGGGCATCGGTGTCTTCTCGCGCGCCCGTGCCGGTGACCATCACGGTGTCGGCGCTGTCGATGAGCTCAAGCCCGTGCTGGATCACGACCTCGAGGCTGCCGGTGCTGGCAACCACCCCCGGGTTGGCGGAGCATAGGAGAACCTCGTAGCCGGGAGCGTCGTTCACGAAGACCGAACCGAACACGAGCTCAGGGATGGTCAGGTCGAAAGTGGTGACCGGTGGTACGGCAATGACGGCGATCCGATGCATTGGCCCGATCCTTTGGATATCTGTCATTCAGGCCACTACCCTAGCCGCCGCACTGGCCCGCAGAGTGGATCAGGGGTCGGAAGTCACCGCCCCGAGCCTGCCAACCGGAGCATCAGAAACGAGAAACCAATGTCTTTGCACGTTGTCGTGGGAGCCGGCGCGACCGGCGTCGCCACCGCCCGCCAACTGGCCGACTCAGGCGAGCAGGTGCGCCTGATCACGAGGCGCGGCAGCGGGCCGGAGCACCCGGGGATCGAGCGGGTCACGGCCGACGCCACCGACGCCGAGCGCCTGACGGGACTGGTGGGCGGCGCCAGCACGCTGTTCAACTGCGCCATGCCCTCCTATGACCGCTGGCCCACCGATTGGCCGCCCTTGGCGGCGGCACTGCTCACCGCGGCCGAGCGCACCGGAGCCGGTTACCTCATGCTGGGCAATGTCTACGGGTACGGGCCGATCGACGGCCCTTTCACCGAAGACCTGCCGATGGCGCCGACCACGGTCAAGGGACGGGTCCGGGCGAAGATGTGGAACGAGGCAGTCGCCGCTCACCACGCCGGCCGGGTACGCGTCGCCGAGGTGCGCGCCAGCGACTTCCTCGGCGCCGCAGCGGCATCGGTCTACACGTTGATGGTCCTGCCGCTGCTGCTCGCCGGCGAGCCCGCCGCGTATCCGGCCGACCTCGATGCGCCGCACAGCTGGACCTACGCCGGTGACGCCGCCCGAGTGCTCATCGCAGTCAGCCAGGACGACCGATCATGGGGGCGGCCGTGGCACGTACCCTCCACCACCGAGCTGGGCGCACGCGAGCTGACGACGCGACTGGCCGACGTGGCCGGCGTGGCTGCCGGTCCGGCGGCGAGGCTGAAGCGCATGTCCGCAGAGGAGCTCGACCGGATGGCCTCCGCCGACTCGATCATGGCGGAGGTCGTCGAGATGCAGTACCTGTTCCAGCAGCCGTTGCTGCTGGACTCCTCGCAGACCGAGCAGGCCTTCGGCCTGAGGCCGACCCCGCTGGACGAGGTCCTCACCGAAACGGTCAAGGGCACGGCCTGAGCTGCGTTGGTCTCGAACGTATGTTCGAGCGCGTGCCATGATGGGCCGATGGGCGCAAGGGTCGGGCGGCGCTGACGGTGGCCGGCGGGATGCGTGCGCCTCGGGAACGGCTGACCCTCGCCCAGCGGTCGGAGCTGTCCCAGGTTCCAGGGCCAGCCGGTCCGGCCACGACGGCACGGCACTGCTGGGTGAGCGGGCTGCCCGACCACCCCGGGCGCTGGCCGGGCCTGCTGCTCGAGTGGCGCAAGGTCACGCCGAGCGTGTGGCAGGGCCGGGTCGTCTACGCGTTCCATGACGGACGGCAGACGGTGCTGATCGAGGCCTGGCTCTCCGGCACCTGCCTCGAACCGGCGAGCTAGCTACCGAGCCTGCTCGGCTTTGCCCCTACCGAGCCTGCTCGGCCATCTGCAGGAACATCCGCTTGCTGGCCAGCTCGGCCTCAGCCGCCTTGGCCGCCTTGTCGTCACCGCGCCCCTTGGCCCGCTCGACCTTGTCCTCGAGCTCGGCCACCGTACGGCGGAGCTGACCGATCATGCCGCTCTCCTGGGCCGGTGCCCGCTGCCACTTGGCGTCCGACGCCTCGCGGACCCGGTCCTCGACCGCCTCGAGCCGGGCTTCGAGCGAGTCCATCACCTCGCGCGGGACCTTTCCGATGCCTTCCCAGTCGGCCTGGATCGACCGCAGCAAGGCCTGCGCACCAGCCAGGTCGGAGCGCGGGTCGATCCGCTCCGCCCGTTCGAGCAGCGACTCCTTGGCCTTCTGGTTCGCGGCGAACTCCGCGTCACGGGCCGAGAAGGTCTCGGCCCGGCGGGCGAAGAACGCGTCCTGCGCCGTACGGAATCTGTTCCACAGCGCGTCGTCCTCGGCCTTGGGTGCCCGCCCGGCGGCCTTCCAACGGTCCATCAGGTCGCGATACTTGCGCGCGGTGTCCGTCCACTCGCTCGAGCTGGACAGCGCCTCGGCCTCCCGGATCAGCTGCTCCTTGCGCTCCTTGGCCGCCTCCCGCTCGCGGTCGCGCTCGAGGAAGGCCGCGCGGCGCTTCTCACCGAAGGCGGCGCGGGCGGCGGAGAGCCGCTTCCACAGCGCATCCTCGTCCCGACGGTCACCGTGCCCGGCGGCGGTCCACTCCTCGACGATGGCCTTGAACCGGTCGCCGGTGGCGTTCCAGCTGGTCGAGGTGACCAGCCCCTCGGCCTCCTCCACCAGCTTGCGCCGTACGGCGGTCGCGGCCATCCGGGCCTGCGCCCGCTCCGCCTTGCGCTTGGCAAGCACCCCGTCGACCTCGGCGAGAACGGCGTCGACGGCTGCGAGATCGCCGAGCACGTCTGCAGTGGGCAGCGACTCGCGGATCTCGGCGGCAGCCTTGACCGCCTGCTCCGGCGGGGTGGTCCCAGCGGCCAGCCGGTCGCGTACCAGGCGCGCGCGGGTCATCAGCTCGTCGTACCGGCGGCCGAAGTGCGCCAACGCGGCGGCCGGATCGCCGACGAACGACCCGATCGCCCGCTCGCCCTCGGCGGTGGTGAGGTAGACCGTGCCGTCCTCGGCCACGCGGCCGTACCGGGTCAGATCGACCTCCGGCGCCTTGGCGACCTCAGGCGTGCGGACGACTTCGGGAGTGTTGACCGGCTTCGGTGTGGCGGCAGTTTGGGGCGTGCTCGCGACCTCGGGGGTGGCGGTGACCTCGGGCGTGCTCGCGACCTCCGGGGTGCGGACGGCCTCGGGCGTGCTCGCGACCTCGGGCGAGGTCTCGGGCTCGGGCGCGCTCTCGGTGGTCTCGCTCATCGGTTCGCTCACCTTGCCATTCTGTCGTCTCTCAGCGCAGAGGATAGGTGACGACGCCGCTCATGTGGCGATCGTTATCGTGCGCAGGCCGCGAAATCGGCCGTTGAAACGGTACAGAGGTCACGCTGCGGAGCCCAGACGCGCCCGGGCGGCCTTCAGGTGCGGGCCCTCGAGGCGGTCCGCCGGCAACGCCAGCAGGGTCGTACGCAGCGCGCGGGCGGCGCCGGTCGTGGCCAGGTCCGCCCCCGGCAGCGCCGCCAAGCCGCCCAGACCGGGGCCGTACATCGACTTGGCCCACCGCGGGAGCAAGGCGAACCCGAGCGAGGCGAGCCCCGCCCAGGCCGGCCTGGCAGGGGTGGCCAGCCGGGCCCAGAGCGGCATCGGCGGGGCGAGGACGAACGCGGCAGCCCGGCGCGCCTCGCCGGTGACCCGGAGCTGGGGGCGCACCTGCTCGAAATACGAGGCCAGCGCCGACTCGGAGGCCGGGACCAGGGCCATGTCGAGTCCGACGAGCGGCGCCAGCCGCACCTGCTCGGCGACGTAGGTGTCAGCATCGCCGTTAGCCAGCGGGCCGCCGCACCGCCGGTAGGTGCTGAGGACCGAGTCGACGAGGCAGCAGTGCACCCAGAGCAGCAGCTGAGGGTCATCGGCTGTGTAGTGCAGGCCGGTCACGCTGTCCGTGCCGCGCACGTAGCTGTGGATCCTGCGCAGCCGCGCGGCGGCCGGCTCGATCTCCGCCAGGGTGCCGTACGTCGTCAGCCCGATCCAGCCGGCCGTGCGCATCAGCCGACCCCACGGGTCGCGCCGGAAGTCCGAGTGGTCCGCCACTCCGGCCATCGCGAGCGGGTGCAACGCCTGCAGGTAGAGCGCGCGCAGGCCGGCGAGGCCCATCACCGGGTCGGCGTGCAGCCGCCAGGTGACGTCGTCAGGAGTGAACAGCCCGGGCTCAGGGGTCATCCACCAAGCGTGTCACGAGGTTGCGGCGCGCGCCTCCCGGGCCGCCGCGTCCTCGAGTGAGGCCCAGAAGTCCAGTAGTACGCGGGCAGTGGCGTTCGGCTGCTCGACGGCGGGGGAGTGCACCGCACCGGAGATCACGGCGTGCCTGGCCCGGAGTCGCTCGGCCGCGTCGGCCTGCACCGCGGGCGGCCAGGCGTCGTCCTCGTTCCCGTACGCGACCAGCAGCGGGACGTCCGTACCCCGCAGCTCATCGGTACGGTCCGGTTCGGCGAGCAGGGCGTCGCCCATGACCAGCAGCCCGGTCGCCGAGCTGGCGTGGAACCGCCGGTGCCGGAACGCCTCGATCTCAGCCGGCAGGTCCTCCGCGCCTTCCATGTACTCCCAGACACCGGCCTTGCCGCGCTCGAGCAGGACCGGCCGCAGGGCGACGATCCGCTCTGCCCGTTCGCCGGGGATGGCGGCGGGGCCGGAGTCGAGCAGGGTCAGCGACCGGAACGCCGCCGGGTCCTCGATCGCCGCGTGCCGCCCGACCAGCCCACCGAAGGAATGGCCGACGACGTGGACCGGCTCGTCCCCGAGCAGGTGAAGCAGGCCGAGCAGGTCGCGGGCCAACGCCGCGATCCCGTACGAGAGCGGGTCGTCGTCACCGACCGACTCGTACTGCCCACGCTGGTCGTACGCGATGACCCGATGTCCGGCGTCGGTGAGCTGCTCGAGGATGCTGAGGAAGTCCTCCTTGCTCCCGGTGTATCCGGGCACCAGGACGACGGTGGCGCGGGTCCGCTCGACCGGCGTCGTCTCCACGGCGGCGAGGCGGCCGAGGTCAATGGCGCGAGCGCACGGCGGGATCTGCAGCGACCGCGGCGTGCTCATCGGGCGAGCGTACGCGGCAGGGAGTGCAGCACGACGTCGCGCAGGCCGCCGTCGTCGACCGTCGCCGTCAGGTAGGTGCAGGCCGGCTGGCTCCGGCGGTCGGTCGGGGAGCCCGGGTTGAGTAGCCGCATCCCGCCCGGAGTCACGCTGTCCCAAGGGATGTGGCTGTGGCCGAAGACCAGCAGGTCGGTGTCCGGGTAGTCGGCGTCGGCCCGTTGCTCGCGGCCGGTACGGGGTCCGGTCTCGTGCACCACCGCGACCCGTACCCCCGACAGTGTGAACCGGGCGACCTCGGGCACTCGGGCACGCAGCTCCGGTCCGTCGTTGTTGCCGTGGACGCCGACCACGGTCGCCGCGCGCGCTGCCAGCCGGTCGAGCAGCGCCACATCGACCCAGTCGCCGGCGTGGATGACGACGTTCGCCTCGTCGACGGCGTCCCAGACCTCAGGTGGCAGGTCCCTGGCCCTCACCGGCACGTGGGTGTCCGCCAACAGCAACAGGCGCATACCAGCATTCTGCCGGTACGCGCCTGTCGGAAGCTGTCTGGGTCAGACGCCGTTCGCGACGTCGTCCAGCGTGAGGTTGTCCACCAGCATGTCGGTCACGCCGTCAAAGCGGCCACACTCGACGCACCGGACACCCACGGCGAGCCAGCTGACCTTGGGACCGTCGTCCGTCGGTTCGGCGTGCACCCCGATGGCAACCTCGGCGATCGACTGCTGGCAACCCTTGCAGCACCACATCGCCGGGTAGTTCCAGTGCTCGGCAGAGTCGAGCAGGTGCGAGACCTCGCCGCAGGACAGGCAGCGCCGGCGGGCGATGCCGTTGTGCGGGTCGCCCTCGACGTAGAACCAGGTCGCCGGCGTCTCACCGTGCTTGTCGCTGCTACACGCGGTCTGCAGGGTGTGGGTCACCGCGGGACAACCGCCGAGACCGGACATCCACGCCTTCAGATCCTCGGCGTCCTCGCCGATCCGGTGTCCCGCCACCGTTTGCAACACCATGTGCGTCCTCCTTGGCCCACAACCACGTCGACCGGCCGGGCGCCGATCTTTACGCGATTGACCGACGGATTCCGGCAGACGGCCCAGCCGGAAGCGGACAACGAGGATGCAGCAAGGCAATTCCGTACGGTACGGGCACGCGGCCCGGCCGTCCGGCTAGCGCTGAGCCTCTTGCCCGCTATTGCGAGCACGTCGCTCAGCGCCCACGAAGCGATCAGTCGATGAGTGGCGGGGTCTCCGTTGCGGCTCGCTGCCCCTGCCGCCGCGCCGGCGCCACGCCCAGGGCACCAGCAGGGTGAGGGCGACGGCGACGGAGGCTGCCACGGCGACAGCGCCCCAGAAACCCAGAAGCGAGCGCAGCGATAGGGATAACACCGCGAACAGGACGTAGTACGCGATCAGACGGATCGTCCGCTGACGCTCACCTGCCCCCGGGAAGGATTTGTGGAACATCCTTGGCGCTCCCGCGCGGACGATGGCCCACAAACACGTTGCCAGGCGATCAGTCGGTGGCGGACTCTGCGGCCGCAGTGCCCGAACCGCCGCCACGACCGCCGCGGCGACGCCGCCGGCGGGCGGGAGCGTCACCCGTACCGCCGGGGGTGGCCACCGACTCGGGCGCCTCGCCTGCGGTGGATTCCACGGCTTCGCCGCCGGCCGGCTGGCCGCCGCGGGTGCGGGTGCGGGACCGGGGGCGCGGGCTGCGCGGCGCCCGCTCGGCCTTGTCGCCGTCGGCAGCCGGTGCGTCCTTGGACCGTGACCGCGAGGCGCCGCCCCCGGCCTTGGCCGTCGGGGCCTTGCGCGAACGCCCGGTCTCGCCGAGGTCCTCGAGGGTCTCGGCGTCGAGGCCGGCCCGGTGCCGGTCGGCTCGCGGCAGGGTGCCGGTCGCGGTACGGGGGATGTCAAGGGCCTCGTACAGCGAGTCCGACGTGGAGTAGGTCTCCGGCGGATCGGGGAACGGCAGCTGGAGGACCTGGTTGATGCCGTTCCAGCGGGCGAGGTCGTCCCAGTCGACGAAGGTGATCGCGACGCCGTTCTCGCCGGCCCGGCCGGTGCGGCCGATGCGGTGCAGGTAGGTCTTCTCGTCCTCGGGACAGGTGTAGTTGACGACGTGGGTGACGTCCTTGACGTCGATGCCACGGGCAGCGACGTCGGTGGCGACGAGCACGTCGACCTTGCCGGCGCGGAACGCCCGCAGGGCCTGCTCGCGCTGGCCCTGGCCGAGGTCGCCGTGGACGGCGGCGGCCGCGAAGCCACGCTCGGTGAGGTCGAGGGACAGCTTGTCGGCGGCCCGCTTGGTGCGGGTGAAGATGATGGTCAGGCCCCGGCCGTTGGCCTGCAGGATGCGGGCGAGCATCTCCGGCTTGTCCAGCGGGTGGGCGCGGAAGATGTGCTGGGCGGTCGTGGGGACCGTGCGGTTCTCCTCGGGCTCCTCGGCGCGGACGGTGGTCGCCTGGCGCATGTAGCGCCGGGACAGGGTCAGCACCGCCGAGGGCATCGTGGCCGAGAACAGCATGGTCTGCCGGTTGGTCGGCAGCTGGGCGACGATCTTCTCGACGTCGGGCAGGAAGCCCAGGTCAAGCATCTCGTCGGCCTCGTCGAGGACCAGCACGCGAACGCCGGTCAGGTTGAGCGTGCCCTGCCGGGACAGGTCGAGCAGCCGGCCGGGGGTCCCGACGACGACCTCGACGCCGGCCTTGAGCGACGCGACCTGGGGCTCGTACGAGCGGCCACCGTAGATCGTCAGGACCCGGACACCGCGGGTCTTGCCGGCGATCTCGATGTCGCTGGCCACCTGGATGGCGAGCTCACGGGTGGGGACCACGACCAGGGCCTGCGGGCGGCCGTCGCCGGGGGCGTCCACCCGCTCGAGGATGGGGACGGCGAAGGCGAGCGTCTTGCCGGTGCCGGTGCGGGCCTGGCCGATGATGTCGTGGCCGGCCAGGGTCAGCGGGATGGTCAGAGCCTGGATGGCGAACGGCTCGACAATGCCGACAGCCTCGAGGGCGTCGCAGGTTTCCTGTCGTACACCGAGATCGCGGAACGTGCTCAGGGCAAACGCCTCTCAATGGGCGGGAGGTCGACGCGAAATCGGGCTCCGCTCGCGCCGCGCGAAATTCAGGCGGCAGGCGCGGGAGCAGCGACCTGGCGACCGCACCGCTGCGGTCGAACGAGGCGCCAGGGTGTCCGGAAGCCTCGGTTACGCGGTCAGTCTACCTGCCCCGCCGGATAGGGTCGGGAGCGCAACACGCGGGTCGCACCCGCAAGCGCGGGGAACCGCGACGAACCGCCAGGAACATTTGCCAGCCGAGGGAGCAGTCATGTCCGAGACGCCAGCCGACGAGCGGCCCGCCGCCGACGACAAGGTTGGCCCGGACGCCGCCCCGAACCCCGCGGTCGTCGACCTGCTCGGCGTCCTCGCGTACGGGCAGCTCATCGCGTTCGAGCACCTGGCCGACGACGCCCGGCTGGCGCCGACCCTGCTGGACAAGGCCGCGTTGGGCGGGATGGCCGTCGCGGAGTACCAGCACTACGAGCGGATCGCGAAATACCTGCGCACGATCGGCGTCGACCCGGTTGCCGCGATGGAGCCGTTCGTCGCACCGCTCGACGCCTTCCACGACCTGACCGCGCCCAGCGACTGGCTCGAGGGGCTGGTCAAGGCCTTCGTCGGCGACGGCATCGCCACCGACTTCTACCGGGAGGTGGCGACGTTCCTCGACGCCGAGCCGGAGGCGCTGGTCATCGAGGTGCTCTCCGACAGCGGGCACGCTGCCTTTGCGGTCGAAAAGGTACGCGCCGCCATCGAGGCCGACCCGAGCGTGGCCGGGCGCCTCGCCCTGTGGGGCCGGCGGCTGGTGGGCGAGGCCCTGGTCCAGGCGCAGCGGGTGGCCGTGGACCGTGAGGCGCTGACCGATCTGATCGTCGGAGGGGCGACCGCATCGGGCGGCCTGGTGGAGCTGGGCAAGATGCTCGCCCGGCTCACCGAGGCGCACACCAAGCGGATGGCCCAGCTCGGTCTGCGGCCCTGACCGTCAGCGGGCCAGGTGTCCCGGGCTAGGAGCCGAAGCCGACCCGGCGCCCCTCGGGCTCGCCCAGCTCGATGTAGGCGATCTTCTCAGCAGGCACGTAGACCTTGCGGCCCTTCTCGTCGACCAGGACGAACAGCCCGAAATCGGCTTTCAAGGCCTCGTGGAGCAGCTTCTCGACGTCGTCGGAGGACGCGCTGGTCTCGAGCACGATCTCGCGGGGCGCGTACTGCACGCCGATCTTGACCTCCACCGGGGCCTCCTGATCTCTCGGTCGCTGCGGGGACTGCCTGCTCAGCCAGGCTAGTCGACCATGACCGCGGAGGACGGGGGACGACCTACGCCGTCGGCGAAACCGGTCCGTCCTCCGTACGGGGGAAGCCTGAGATCCCCCGCCAGGTCAGGTTGCCCAGCAGCCGGATCGCGTGCTCTCTGTCGATCAGGCCCGGCGACTGGAGCCACCAGCGGGCGGCCACCTCGGCCAGCCCGATCATGCCGATCGAGAGCAGGTGCGCCTCTGCCGGCCCGGAGCCGGTGTCCTTGGCGATCGTCTCGGCGACGGCCTCCGCGCAGTCGCTGTGCATCCGCTCGACCCTGGCCGCGACCATCGGGTCGTTGCGCAAGTCGGACTCGAACACCAGCCGGAACGCACCGGCCGTGTCGGTGCTCTCCGCGGTGACGAAGTCGAAGTAGGCCGCCACGCAGCCGTCGACCCTGGCCTTGTTGTCTGTGGTCGAGCTCAAGGCCTCCCGTACGCGGCTCACGAGCCCGTCGGCGTGCTGGTCGAGCAGGGCGAGGTAGAGGTCGAGCTTGCCCGGAAAGTGCTGGTACAGCACGGGTTTGCTCACCCCGGCGCGCTCTGCGATGTCGTCCATGGCTGCCGCGTGGTAGCCCTGTGCGACGAAGACCTCCTGGGCCGCCCTGAGGAGCTGCTTACGCCGGGCCGACCGCGGCAACCGGGCGCTGCGCTGCCGGCTCGGTGACAGTTCCGGTGGCTCCGGAGTCGGTGGCCTGTGGGTTGGCGAGCTCACCGGCACTCCCTTCCAACCTTGGCCCGGCGACAGTCTACCGGTGAGTAACCACGCGGTGAATCACACCGGGTAGACGTCGACCTCGGTCGCCTTGACCGCACACCACACGGGCGCGCCGGGCACCAGCCGCAGCTCGGCCACGGCCGCGGCGGTGAGGTCGACCAGCACGTTCGGCGGCCCGTCGACCGCGGCCCGGATGGTGTCCCCGCGGCTCTCGAGGCTGCGTACGCGGCCAGGCCAGCTGTTGCGCGGGCTGCCGTGCGGCTGCTCGGCGAACAACGAGATCGCTGACGGGCGCAGGGCGAGGTAGACCGGCCCGTGGTGCTGCCCGGCGACGGTGAGGGACACCTGGTCCGCCAGCGCGACCCGACTCCCGTCCGCCAGCCCGAGCAGCAGGTTGAGCCCGACCAGCCGGGCGACGTAGTCGGTACGGGGTGCCCGGGCGACCTCGGCCGGCGTACCGGACTGCACCACTCGGCCGCCCTCGATCACGACGAGCTGGTCGGCGAGGACCAGGGCGTCCAGCGGGTCGTGGGTGACGAGTACGGTGGCGCCGTCGAACGCGTCGAGGTGTGTTCGCAGGTCGGCCCGTACGGTCATCCGGGTGCCGGCGTCGAGTGCCGCGAGCGGCTCGTCGAGCAGCAGCAGCCTCGGCGACACCGCGAGCGCCCTCGCCAGAGCCACCCGCTGGGCCTGACCTCCGGACAGCTTCGCCGGCCGTACGTCCGCATGCCCGCCGAGCTCGAAGCGGTCGAGCAGCTGGTCAGCCCTCGCCAGTGCGGCGGCGCGGTCAGTGCCGCTTGCCCGCAGCCCGAACGCGACGTTGTCCCTGGCGGACATCGTCGGGAACAGCAGGTAGTCCTGGAACACGACGCCGACCGGCCGGCTCTCGGCCGGCACATGGATCCGGTCGTCCGCGAGCGTCGTGCCGTCGAGGACGACGTGACCCCTGGTCATCGGCAGCAGACCGGCGAGTGCCCGCAGGGTCGTGGTCTTGCCGGCGCCGTTGGGCCCCAGCAGGGCCAGGACCCCTCCGGACGGGACCCGCAGCGGCACGTCGACGGCGAAGCTGCCGCGGTCGACGACGACATGAGCGTCGAGGCTCATGCCCGTAACCAACGCTCGCGCAGCAGGGCCAGGATCGCGATCGACACAGCCAGCAGCACCAGGCTCAACGCGATCGCGCCGTCCGGGTTGTCCTGCAGCGCAAGGTAAACGGTGAGCGGCATCGTCTGCGTCGTGCCGGGGAAGTTGCCGGCGAAGGTGATCGTCGCGCCGAACTCACCGAGTGCCCTGGCCCAGCACAGCACCGCCCCGGCGCCGATGCCGGGCGCGAGCATCGGCAGCGTCACCCGGGTGAAGGCGTACCAGCGCGAAGCGCCGAGGGTCGCAGCCGCCTCGTCGAAGCGTGGGTCGAGCGCCCGCAGTGAACCCTCGACGGAGATGACGAGGAACGGCAGGGCCACGAACGTCTCGGCGATGACGACGGCCGTCGTGGTGAACGGCAGCGACAGCCCGAAGGCGTCGTACAGCCACCGTCCGATCACCCCGCTGCGGCCGAACCCCAGCAGCAGCGCGACGCCGCCGACGACCGGTGGCAGGACCAGGGGAACAGTGACCAGGGCCCGGAGCAGGCCCCGGCCCGGGAACTCGAGACGCGCGAGCACCCAGGCCATGGGGACACCCAGGATCAGCGACGCGACGGTCGCCATGCTCGCGGTCTCGAGGGAGAGGCGCAGCGGGGTGAGGACGTCGTGGCCGGAGAGCAGCCCGAACAGATGCCGCCACGGCGCCCGGATCAGCAGCGCCAGCAAGGGAAGCAGCAGGAACGCGACACCGATGCCTGCCGGGACGAGGAGCCCAGCCGGCAGTCGCCCGCCTCGTCGCGGGTGAAGCTGTCGAGAGGTCACGGCTTGAGGAAGCCGGCCGCTGAGAGCACGGCAGCGCCGGTCGAGGACAGCACGTAGCCGATGAACGCTGCGGCCGCGGCCGGGTTCTTGCCGGACTTGACCGCCACGATGGGGTAGGTCGCGATCGCCTGCGCAGCCTCGGGAAACGCGATGCCGGTGACCTTGTCACCCGCTGCCTTGACGTCGGTCTGGTAGACGAGCCCGGCGTCGGCCTCGTTCAGCTCCACCTTGGTGAGGACGGACTTGACGTCCTGCTCGAGGCTGACCGGCTTGGCGGTCAGGTTGGCCGCGCCATAGGCGCTGGTGGCGGCAGCACCGCACGGCACGGTCGGCGCACAGATCACCAGCTTGACGCCCGCCCTGGTCGTGTCGGCGAGCGTCGCCACGTGCGCCGGGTTGCTTGGCGGGACCGCGATCTCGAGCTCGTTCCGCACGAACGTGACCGGTGCTCCGAGGCCGTCCTTGGCATCGGTCACGGTTGCCATCGTCTTGCTGCTCGCCGCTGCGAAGACGTCCACGGCCGCGCCGCCGGTGATCTGGGCGGCGAGCGAGTCGGAGCCGCCGAAGTTCAGGGTGACCTTCACCCCGGGGTGGGTCGCCTCGAACCGGCCGGCCAGCGCAGTGAAGGACTCCTTGAGCGAGGCGGCCGCGGACACGACGACAGGGCCGGTGGCGCCTGCACTGCTCGACCTGCTCGAGGATGAGCTGCCGCAGGCCGTCGTGGTCACGGTGCAGGCCACTGACAGAGCTAGGAGGAGGCGGCGGCGCATCACGGGATCTCCTGGTACGCAGGGCTTCTAGCGCCGGTCGTCGGGGATCTCGACGACGACGTTGGTGGACTTGATGGAGGCGAGCGCCCGAACACCCGGCTCGAGTCCGAGCTCGTCGGCGGCCTCGCGGCTCATCAGCGAGACGATCCGGTGCGGCCCGCACTGCAGCTCGACCTGGGCCATGACCGTGTCCCTGGTCACCTCGGTGACGATGCCGACGAGGCGGTTGCGGGCGGAGACCCGGCCGGATCCAGGGGCCGCCAGCTCTGCGGCATGGGACGCGGCGAACGTGGCCAGCACGCGGCCGTCCACCCCCCGGTGCCCACCGGCGCCCTCGACCGAGGCGAACCGGCCGGCGTCGGCCCAGCGGCGCACGGTGTCGTCGCTGACGCCGAGCAGCTCGGCGGCCTCGCGCACGGTGAAGACGGGCATGGCTGCACCTTATCCGCAGGTGCGGCTCGTTGTCGCGACAGAAACCGCAGATGCGCAGTTCGCCTGGCTATGAGAGGCGCAGTTGCGGAAGCTCACCCGGTCGGGCCCGCGCTGCTCGCGATTGCCGTGCTGGTCATGGTCAGGCGCGGGCTCGGGCCGACAGGTCCTTGAGGAGGGGCTCGAGCACCTCGGACAGGGTCGGGAACGCATGCACGAGGTCGGCCAGGACGTCCAGTCGGACGCCGGCCTTGATGGCGAGGCTGATCTCGCCCATCCACTCGTCGGCGTGGGTGCCGATGGCCGCTGCGCCGACGAGGACGCCGCGTTCGCGGTCCGCGTACAGCTCGACTCTGCCTGTGGCGCCGGTGATCGCGGCCCGCGCGGTGCCCCCGACGTCACCACCCGCGGTCAGCAGCAGGTGGTCGTCCTCGGGAAGTGCCCCCACGCAGTAGGTGGCCGGGTCGGTGTAGACGACCCGCGGGACAGCCCGATAGTCGGCCGTCCGGGGCTTTCCGGTGAGGTTGTCCACCACGATGCCTGCCTGGTAGTTGGCGGTGTGGGTGTGCTCCGCGATGCCGGTCACGTCGCCTGCCGCCCACACGTGTTCGCTCACCCGGCAGTGGTCGTCCACGGTGATCTTGTCCAACCCGGGCAGGTTGGGCTCACGGCCGGTGGCGAGCAGGACCCGGTCGGCACGCAGCGAGTCGCCCCCGGCCAGCCGGAGGAAGGGCCCCTCGTCCGACACTCCGGCGAGCTGCACCTCCACACCGAGCCGGAGGTGGACGCCGTCATGCCCAAGTGCGCCGGCCATGGCTTCGCCGACGAACCTGGTTTCCTTGGCCAGCAGGCGATCCGCGCTGTCGACGATGGTGACGGCTGAACCGAACCTCGCGTAGGCCTGGGCCAGCTCGCAGCCGACAGCCCCACCTCCGAGGACGACCAGCCGCTGGGGCAGCTCGTCCGACGACAGCGCCTCGTCGCTGGTCCAGGTGGGGACGCTTGCCAGGCCGGCGATCTCGGGTCGCTGCGGTCTGCTCCCGGTGGCGATGACCAGCTCACCCCAGCCGTACGACGTCCCGGCGACCTCGACCCGGCTGTCGTTGAGCGTCCCGCGGCCGCGTACGAGGGTCGCTCCCTTGTCCTGGAGGGCCTTGGCGGCCTTGCTGTCGTCTCGATGCCTGGCCAGCTCGTCGCGGCGCCGGATGGCGTCCTCCCACGGTGCCTGGTCGCGCGCAGCCTGCAGCATCGCCTTGCTCGGGATGCAGGCGAGGTAGGGGCACTCGCCGCCGACGAGGTGCGCCTCGACCACCAGGACCGAGCGGCCAGCGCCGGCCAGCCCGGTCGCCACCGCCTCACCGGCCGACCCTCCGCCGAGCACCACCACGTCGAACTCCGTCACGGCGCGCTCCTCTGCGAGGGTGATGGGTCCGCCTTACCCGTTCGGCACGGAGGCGACGCATCGCGCCAGGGGAGGCGGTCGCTGTTCAGCCGAGCTCTGCGAGCCTCCGCTCGAGATGGGCCCGCTCGACGTCGTTGCCGGTGAGCTGTGCTGCTTCGCCGTACGCGACCCGGGCGTCGTCGAAGCGGCCCAGCCGGCGGAGGAACTCGGCCCGGGCGGCCGGCAGGTAGGCATAGCCGGCGAGCTGTGGGTCTCCCGCCAGGGCGTCGAGCTCGACCAGGCCCTTGTCGGCACCGTGCGCCATGCCCAGGGCCACCGCCCGGTTGAGGGTGACCACGGGGGAGGGCCAGACGGTGGCGAGGATCCCGTACAGCGCGGCGACCTCGCGCCAGTCGGTGTCCTCGAACCGCGTGGCCTCGGCGTGGACGGCAGCGATAGCCGCCTGCAGCGCATATCTGGCCGGCGGACGCCGACGCAACGCCTCCCGTACGAGGGTGACCCCCTCGGCGATCGCCTCCCGGTCCCAGCGCGAGCGGTCCTGGTTCTCGAGCAGCACGAGCTTGCCACCGGCGACCCTGGTTTCCCGTCGGGCGTCGGTCAGCAGGATCAGCGCGAGCAGCCCGGCGACGTCGGCGTCCCCGGGCAGCATCTCGCGCAGCAGCCGGCTCAGGTCCAGCGAGCGCTCCACCAGGTCGCGGCGGACCAGGTCGCTGCCCTCGGCTGCCGTGTGGCCCGCCGTGAACACCAGGTGCACGACGTCGAGCACCGCGGCCAGCCGCTGCGGCAGCTGGTCGCGCTCGGGCAGCTTGAACGGGATCCGGGCCTGGGCGATCTTCTTCTTCGCCCGGGTGATCCGGGCGGCCATCGTGGCCTCACCGACCAGGAAAGCGCGGGCGACCTCCGGTGTACGCAGGCCGCAGACCAGCCGCAACGTCAAGGCGATCTGGGCATCCGGGGTCAGCGCCGGGTGGCAGCAGATGAACATCAGCCGGAGCCGGTCGTCGGGGAACGTCTCGTAGTCCGACTCGCCTTCCAGCTCCACCTGAAGCAGCGGCAGCAGCCGCCGGCCGGTGGCCTCCCGTCGCACGACGTCGAGTCCGCGCCTGCGGGCGACGGTGGTCAGCCAGGCTCCCGGCTTGGCCGGGAGGCCGTCGGTCTGCCACTGCGTCAGGGCCTGGGCGTAGGCCTCCTGGACGCATTCCTCTGCGAGGTCGAGGTCGCGGGTGACGCGCACCGTCGCGGAGAGCACCGAGGCCCACTCGCGACGGTGCGCCTCCGCGACTGCGGCAGCGACAGCAGTGGTCACCTACTCGAAGGTCATGATCGGCCGGACCTCGACCCCGCCGAACCGGGCAGGGACGTCCTTGGCGATCGCCAGCGCCTCGTCCAGGTCTGCCGCCTCGATGAGGTAGTAGCCCCCGAGCAGCTCCTTGGTCTCGGCGAAGGGGCCATCGGTGACGACCGGTCCGTCGGCGCCGCCACGGATCGAGGTCGCCGTGGCGGACCCCTGGAGCGCTTCGCCACCCTTGATCGCGGCAGCGTGCTTGGTGCCGAACTCCTGGTGGGCGACCATGACCTCCTTGCCGACCTGCTCCCCACCGGTGGCGTAGGCGGCTTCGCTCTCGTAGATCAGAACCAGGTACTGCGACATCGCGGGCTCCTTCGTCTTGGGGCCCTCTCGGCGGGCCCGGCACAGTGACGTCGAACGGGGTCTGGCGAAATCGACAGCCGCTCGGCACGAGTCTGGCCCCGATCGGGGCACCCGGCCAGCGCGGGGCCGGGCGTCAGTGCCCGGAGCTGCCGCCGGGCAGGGAGGGCGGCCCGCCCGGGAGCGAAGGGGACGCCGGGGGAGCGGGCGGAGCCGTACGCGTCGCCGAGGTGATGGTGATGGTGACCGCGGAGGATGCGCCGGCGAGCTGGCGGCCCGACGCGGGGTCGACCCCGCGCAGCTGGATGCTGCCGGTGCCGGAGCTGGTGAGGTTGAAGACCGCGCTGCTCTGGGCGTCCAGGGTCGCGCTGCCCCCATGGACCCAGCCGGCCTCGGCAACCTGCTGCCAGCTGACCGCCCTGCCCGGCTGGGCCGGTGACACGGTGATGCGCAGGTGGAACACGCCGTTCTGCTGCACGCTCGAGGTGTCGAGCGTCGCCCGTACGAGGGCATGCACGCCGACCGGACGGACGGCGGAGACGGCCCGGCCGGAGGTGGCCGTTGCGGGGAGGTACGTGCGGTACTCCATGTTGCGGGCGGGGTGCACCGCGACCCGGAAGGCGCCGTTGGCGGTGGTGCGGACCGAGGCGACCGCCTTCCAGCCGGCCGTACCGCGGGGCCGTCCCTGGACCAGCACGGTGCGCCTGCCGAGGCCGACGCCCCGCTTGACGAGCCGGCCGGTCAGCACTGCGGCCTCGCTGTAGGTGATCGACGAGGGCGCCTCGAGGGAGACGGTCGTGCCGTTCGCCGCCAGCGCCGTGCCGGCGGCGAACGGCAGGCCGGCGACGGTGACCGACGCCAGCGCAGCCGCGGCCACGAACGTCAGGGGGCGGGGGCTCTTGATTCCGGTCATCGAAAACTCCTTGAAGAGAAGGGAAAGTCGAGGCGGGGAAAGGCTCAGATGATGCAGTACGAGGCGTGGGTGCCGACCTCGGTGGCGTAGTCGTCGAGCAGCTCGCCGCCGACCCGCCACCCGTTGTTGTCGTACCAGGCGTACTGGACGTACAGCCACGCTGCGGAACCGCTGACCGGCTGAAGGCCGTCGAAGATGCCGTGGAACGCCACGCCGTCGTAGCTCCAGCCGGGGTTGTTGGTCATCGACCAGTCGCCCGCCGGCCGCCATCCGCGTGCGTCGTAGGTCCAGAACCGCACGGCGACCCACTGGCCCTCGAACTCCTGGCGAACCCGCGCGGTCGCCTCGAAGCCGTGGTAGTGGTAGATCGACTCCTGGCAGATCGTGGTGGTGAAACCGAGTTGTCCGCCGCCGCTGCCCACCGAGGCCGAGGCCGGGGTCATCCCCATCGCCAGGGTGAGTCCGGTTGTGGCTACGGCGATCGCAGCCCGCTTCGATACGTTCATCGTGGTCTCCTTCGCTCGTGGGTCCGGTGACTTCTGCTGCCGGACGGCTTCTGCTGGCGAGACCGACGATGACCGCGACCGCTGAAGGTCCGCCGAACCTCCGCTGAAGGGACAAAGGTGGCGATGTCGTGCTGCTGGGCGGCTGCTGCTGAGCGCCCGAAGGCGGAGGCCTAGTGGGGCCCGGGATCCGCTGCCGGCTTTCCCACGCCACGCAGGTAGCGGAGCCGGGTCCGCCCGATGAGGATGTCGTCGTGCTCGGTCAGGGCGTAGGCCTGGTTGGGTCCCAGCTCCAGGTCATTGACCCGGGTGCCGTTGGTCGAGTCCAGGTCGATGATCTCGTGGACGCCGCCGGTCAGTCTGATCATCGCGTGCCGCCGGGACGAGAGTGGGTCGGCGATCACCACGTGACAGTCGTCTGCCCGGCCGACCAGGACCCTCGTCTTGTCCAGCGGCAGGCGTTCGCCCTCCGGTGACACCAGCCAGGCGGTGACCGCCTCCTCGCCCGGGCCGGCACTGATGGTCGGGTCCCAGCGCCCGACAGCGGAAGCCGCCGACTTGTGCTCCAGCGTCGGGGACTGCGCGAGGATGGCGCCCTCGAGGTCGCGCAGCTCGGGTCCAGGATCGAGACCGAGCTGAGCCGCCAGTTGTACGCGGGCCTCACGGTAGGTCTCGAGCGCCTCTGCCTGGCGCCCGGAACGGTAGAGCGCCAGCATCAGCAGGCCGCGGGCGCTCTCGCGCAGCGGGTGCTCGGCGACGAGCTGCTGCAGCGGACCGACCAGGTCGGCATGCCGGCCCAGGGCCAGGTCGACCTGGAAATGCTCCTCGAGAGCTGCCAGCCGCCCCGACTCCAGCCGGGCGATCGCGCTTGCCGCAAACGGCTCGTCCGCGACGTCGGCCAGCGCAGCGCCCCGCCACTGCCCGAGTGCCAGACCGAACAGCCGGCTTGCATCGGGCAGGTCCCCTGCCCGATGACGGGCCCGAGCGGCGGCAACGAAACCCTCGAAGCGGCCGACGTCGACGGCCTCGACCGCGACGTCCAGGACGTAGCCGGGTTTCTGCCAGCGCAGGATCGGCCGGCCGTCAATCTCGCCCAGCGCCCTGCGCAGGTTGCTCGCATAGACCTGCAACGCGTTGAGCGCGGTCGGTGGCTCGCGCTCGCCCCAGAGGGCGCTGACCAGGCGGTCGGTGCTGACGACCCGGCCGGGGTCGAGGGCGAGCAAGGCCAGCAGAGTGCGTTGCTTCGTCCCGCCCACCGCGAGGGTCTGGAGGCCCCGGCGGACCTCGAGGGTGCCGAGCAGGCGGATGCTGAGCCCTGTCTCCTGCGTAGGCCCGTTCGTCACCGTTGACCCGAGGTCCACGCCAGGCCGCGGGGGCGCACAGCGACCACTCCGAGCAGCTGATACGTGCCGCCGTGATCCACTAGGGCAGCTTCTGGCCAGGCCCGAGCAACGGCGCGAAGAGATCTCCGTGCCGGTCCACCCGTTCCAGAACGTCCCCTGCGGTGAAGACGAGCGGAGCGCCGTCTGCCGCAGTCGCCTCCGCCTCGTCCCAGGTCACCGGGGTGGACACCGTGGGGTGCGGTCGCGCCCGCAGCGAGTAGACGGACACCGTGGTCTTGGCCCCGTTGTTCTGCGACCAGTCGACGAGAACTTTGCCGCCGCGCAGGTCGCGCTTCATGTTGCTGACGACCAGGCCGTCGTGTGCGCCGGCCAAGGCGTCAGCCACCGTACGGGAGTAGGCGTGGACGTCCTCCCACGGCCGCTTGGCGTCGAGGGGTACGTAGAGCTGAAGTCCCTTGCTGCCACTGGTTTTCGGGTAGCTCGACAGTCCGTCCGCGGCCAACCGGTCCCGTACGAGGAGAGCCACCTGGCAGCACTCGACCACCGTCGCCGGGGCGCCGGGGTCGAGGTCGAACACGAGCAGGTCGGGGTTGCGCACCGCCCCCCGCGGGCCCACCCGCCACATTGGCGTGTGCAGCTCGAGGGTGGCCAGGTTCGCCGCCCACACGAGCGAGGGGAGCCCGTCGATCACCGTGTAGCGGATGGTCTCGCGGTTCTTGGTCGACCCGGGCGACGGCAGCTCGACGACCCGCACCCAGTCCGGCCGGTGCGACGGCGAGTTCTTCTCGAAGAACGACTTGCCGTCCACGCCGTCGGGATAGCGCTTGAGGGTCAGCGGCCGGTCGGCCAGATGCGGCAGCAGCACCGGTGCGATCCGCGAGTAGTAGTCGATGACCTCGCCCTTGGTGAAGCCGACCTCGGGGTAGAGGACCTTGCTGAGATTGGACAGTACGAGCTCGCGACCGTCGACGGCTACGGCGACCTTTGTCGACTCAGGGCTCACTGGTCATCTTCCCTCCGAACCTCCGCGGCAGACTTGTCCGGACGCAGGCCACGGTACGAGGGATGCCGGAGCCGGCCGTCACCGGTCCACTCGCTGAACCGCACCTCGGCCACGACGCTCGGCGTCACCCAGTGCGCGTCCTTGCTGTCCGGCCGAGGGACCTCGGTCGCGAACGGTGATGTCTTCCGCTCGAGCCGCCCCAGCATCGCGTGCAGCTCGTCCAGGGTCCGGTCGGTGAACCCGGTGCCCACCTTGCCCGCGTAGACCAGGTTGCCGTCGTCGTCGTAGACCCCCATCAGCAGCGCCCCGATGGTCCCGGCCCGCCGGCCCTCGCCCGGGCGCCAGCCCCCGATGACCACCTCCTGCGTACGGAAGTTCTTCACCTTGGTCCAGTAGTCGCTGCGTCTGCCTGGTAGGTAAGGAGAGTCGAGCCGCTTGGCCACGACGCCCTCGAGGCCCTGCGCCAGCGACGCGGCCAGGATGTCCTCGCCGTTGACGTCGGTGAACGCTTCCGGCGTCGACCAGCAGTCGCCGGCCAGGCCGAGCGAGTCGAGCAGCCGGCGGCGTTCGGACAGCGGCTGGTCCAGCAATGACCGGCCGTCGAGGTGCAACAGGTCGAACAGGACGTAGTGGATCGGCACGTCGACGCGGAGCCGGTCCAGGGCCGAGGCCTTCGTCACGTGCATCCGCTGTTGCAACCGGCCGAAGCTCGGCCTGCCCTCGGCGTCGAAAGCCACGATCTCGCCGTCGAGCACCGCCTGCGTGGAGCCCATCGACTCAGCCATCGCCCGCAGCTCGGGGTACTGCCCCAGCACCTCGCGGTCGTTGCGGGTCATCACCCGGGCCCGGCCGCCGTCGACGTAGACGATCGCTCGCAGGCCGTCCCACTTCATCTCGTACGACCAGGCGGCGCCCTCGGGCAGCGGCCCGGTGACGGCCAGCATCGGCCGGATCAGCTGCGGGACCGGCTGGAAGTCCGGCTGGGTGGGCGCATCCATACGGTGGATCATCCAGTTCTTGCCCTGCGTCCGGAAGAGGACGTACCTGCCCTGCAGCCGCTTGCCGTGCAGGACCACCTTGACCTTGCCGTCCTCCCACTCCTCCGGCTCGTAGGTGCCGGAGTCCCAGATCGTCACCCTGCCGCCGCCGTACTGCCCCTCCCCGATCCGGCCCTCGAACGAGAAGTAGTCGAGCGGGTGGTCCTCCACCTTGACCGCGAGGTGGTTGGTCTTCGGGTCGAGCGGGATGCCCTTGGGCACGGCCCAGGAGGGCCCGACCCCGTCGCGCTCCAGCCGGAAGTCCCAGTGCAGCGAGCTGGCGTGGTGCTCCTGGACGACGAACGACGGCAGACCCTTCGTACGGGGCCGGCGGGCCTTGCCCTTGGGTTCGGGGGTGCGCGCGAAGTCGCGCTTGGCGTCGTAGCTGTCCAGCGGCTCGGTCACGTCGGCGTCCCTACCCCTGGTGCGGCAGGATGATCCTCATGGCCAAGCACACCAGAGTGTCTCTCGAAACCGGCAAGACGTGGGTTTTCGCCATCGCGCTGGACTACCCGGGCTGGTGCCGTCGCGGCAAGGGCGAGGAGGCGGCGCTCGAAGTATTGAGCGAGTACGCGGACCGCTACCGCGCCGTCGTGGGGCCGGCGTTCAGGCCGGGGGAGCTCGAGGTGGTCGGCCGGGTCGGGTCGGACATGCATGCCGACTTCGGGGCCCCGGGCGTGCCGGGGCCGTGGGACGCCGAGCCCTTGACCGCCAAGGAGGCCGATCGGATGACCGGTCTGCTCGAGAACTGCTGGCAGGCCTTCGATGCGGTGGTCGCCAAGGCGCCCAAGGCGCTGGCCAAGGGTCCCCGCGGTGGCGGACGCGATCGTGACGCGATCGTCGACCACGTCCGCGAGGCCGAGCGCGCGTACGGCCGCAAGCTCGGGGTCAGGGTGCCTCCGCGGACCCCGTGGCCCGAGCAACGGGCCGCCATCGCCGAGGTCCTGCGGGCTCCGCAAGACGGCACGAAGTGGCCGGCGCGCTACGGGCTGACCCGGATCGCCTGGCACGTCACCGACCACGCCTGGGAGATCGAGGACAAAGGCGGCCGCCGGTAGCGCCGCTGTCGTCGCGAAACCGGGCCCTGGACGCCGGTAGCGCCGCTATCGGCGGGCCGCGTGGGGCGAGCTGTCAGTCGGCGAGGCTGTCAGTCGGCGAGCCGGGCGGCCTCGAGTCGGCGCATCGTGACGTCGACCCGCAGGCTGCCGAACGCGCCGCCCTGGTAGACGCCGCGCAGCGGGACCACGTCGCTGTAGTCGCGGCCGTGGCCGACCTTGACGTGCCGGTCGCCGGCCGGCTGGTCGTTGGTCGGGTCGAACGCCCACCACTCACCGGGCCGTACGAGCACCTCGACCCAAGCGTGACCCTCGCCGCGGAACGCGATTCCCGGCTCGAGCGCCACGGAGGAGAAGTAGCCGGAGACGTAGCGCGCCGCAACCCCGTTGCACCGCAGCAAGGCGCAGGCGACGTGGGCGAAGTCCTGGCAGACACCCTGCCCCTGGGCGAGCACATCGTTGACGCTGGTGCCGACGATGGTGGAGCCGGTGGAGTAGGTGAGGTGGTGGGTCAGCCAGTCGTTGACCGCCAGCGCCGTCGCCACCACGGTGTCCTGGGCCAGCGATCGGGCCAGCGCCTCGATCTCGTCGTCCCACGTCACCATCGGCGAGGGCAGGGTGAACTCGATGCAGGGGTCGTACGGGTCCATCTTGTTCTGGCGGGGCGAGTCGAGCGCCTCCTCGGCAGTGGGCCGGGCGATGCAGGAAACCGTTGACCGGCCGGTGATCTCGATCGAGGTGTGCGGGGTCTCGACGTCGAACGGCTCGGTCAGGGTGCCGAAGTAGTCACGGTAGGGGGCGTGGAACCGCGCCGGCGGGTCGACCACCAGCTCGGCGTCGAGACAGGTCTGCCAGGCGTCGGTGACCGGGTGCAGCCGGGCCTCGTTGATGCTGAGGCGCACGGCGGCGGGGTAGTCGTAGCGCGTCGTGTGGACGACCTCGATGATGCCGTTGGCCACATGGCTGAGCGGGCCGGCGGACGGCTCGGTCATGCGACCCGCACCGGCCTCATGTAGGCCGCCACGATGGCACTGTGCAGGGTGCGGCAGCGGGCCAGCAGGTCGCGGTAGCGGGACGGCCAGTCGGCGTCGTCGTCCTCCTCGGGCAGCGCCACCTCGTCGCGCAGCACCATGGCGGCTGCAGCGGGCTCGCCGCCGGTCAGCCGCGAGACGCTGTCGAGGCAGAACCACACCGAGCGCGGGCAGGAGGGCTCGCGCAGGAGCACGTCGCGTACGCCCTGGTCGGTGAGCTGGTGGGTGCCCGAGGACCTCAGCACGTCGGGGGCCGCGCAGGCCCGCATCGAGATCGCCCTCATGTGGACGGCGAGCGGGTCGTTGGGCTCGCGGCCCGCGACCGCCTTGGAGCCGAGCAGCAGCACCCGCAGCGTCATGTCGGCCCGCTCCAGCAGCATCCCGAGCTGCAGGAACGTCCAGGTCTCGTCGCGCTGCAGCGCGGTGTGGACCACTCCGAAGAAGGACTGGGTGAGCTGGGGCACCACCCGCAGCAGCTCGCCGACCGAGCCGGCCTGGTCGATCAGCGGCTCCATCGTGCCGGCCGCCGTGTTGAGCGACTCCCAGGCCTCGACGGCGAGCTGCTGCTGGCTGCGCCGGGCGTTCTCGCGGGCCTGGTGCAGGCAGTTGATGACCGAGGAGTCGGTCGCCGGGTCGGCGATGTAGTGCCAGGCGACCGTCTGCAGGTTGATCGGCGCGCTGGACAGCGAGGACTGGTCGCGGCCGAGGACGGCGAGGACCTCTTCGGGCAACAGCCGGTCGTTGGGCGAGCCGGCCTGCAGCAGCCCGTACAGATGGGTGGAGAGCAGCCGGGCGGTGTCGTCGGCCCGCTCCATGTAGCGGCCGATCCAGTAGACGTTCTCGGCGATCCGGCTCAGCACGGTGCTTCTCCTCCGGGCGGACCCGACTGGTGCTGCTGCTGAGGCTGCCCGGAGTAGTCCTCGGCCAACCCGGGCCCCGCCAGCATGGGCGGAGCGACCGAGGTCGACCGGGACTCGCCCACGCCGACCCACGACTCCCGTACGGATGCTGCGCCGCGGACCACCCAGGTGTCCTTCGAACCGCCGCCCTGGGACGAGTTGACCACGAGGCTGCCCTCGGGCAGCGCGACCCGGGTCAGACCGCCGGGCAGCACCCGGACATCGTCGCCGTAGACCGCGAACGGGCGCAGGTCGACCCGGCGTGGGGCCAGCCCGTCCTCGACCCGGGTCGGGTGCTGGGACAGCGAGACGATCTCCTGAGCGATGTAGGCGGATGGCCTGGCCTCGATCGCGACCCGCAGCTCCTCGAGCTCGAGGTCGGAGGCCTGCGGGCCGAACACCATGCCGTAGCCGCCGGAGCCGTCGACCGGCTTGACCACCAGCTGGTCGAGCCGGGCCAGCACGATCTCGCGGTGGCTGTCGTCGCCGCACAGGTAGGTGTCGACGTTGCCGAGCACCGGCTCCTCGCCGAGGTAGTAGCGGATCATCTGCGGCACGTAGGTGTAGACGGCCTTGTCGTCCGCGACCCCGTTGCCGAGGGCGTTGGCGATCGCCACCAGCCCGGACCTGGCGGCGTTGACCAGACCCGAGCAGCCGAGCAGCGAGTCGCTGCGGAACGCCAGCGGGTCCAGGTAGTCCTCGTCGACCCGGCGATAGATCACGTCGACCCGCCGCGGCCCTGCCGTCGTACGGACGTAGACGCCGTCGGCCTCCACCACGAGGTCGCCGCCCTCGACCAGCTCGATGCCCATCTGCCGGGCGAGCAGGGCGTGCTCGAAGTAGGCGGAGTTGGCCGACCCCGGTGTGAGCAGGACGACGTTGGGGGTGTGACCGGCCTGCGGCGGAGCGGCGTAGCGCAGCGCGTCCAGCAGCAGGGTCGCGTAGTGGTCCACCGGCTGGATCGCGACCGCGTCGAAGAGCTCCGGCAGCACCCGCGCCATGATCTCGCGGTTCTCCATCAGGTAACTCACGCCGGAGGGCACCCGGACGTTGTCCTCGAGGACCTTCCAAGCGCCGTCGTCGTCGCGGATTACGTCGAGGCCGGAGACGTGCACCCGTACGGAGCCCGGCGGGGTCACCCCCCAGCAGGCCCGCTGGAAGCCGGGACTGCCGAGCACGACCCAGGCCGGGACCACCCGGTCGTGCATGATCGCCTGATGGGAGTAGACGTCGTCCAGGAAGCAGTTGAGCGCCTTGACCCGCTGGCGCACCCCGGACTCGATCACCGCCCACTCGTCCGGCGCCAGCAGCCGCGGGATCAGGTCGAGCGGCAGCGGCCGTTCCTCCTGGCGCCCGTCGGCATAGACGGTGAAGGTCGCGCCGCGGGAGCGTTGCAGCTTGTCGCAGAGCTCCGCGCGGTTGCCCAGCTCGTCGATGCCCAGGGCTTCGAGGACCTCGACCAGCCGCGCGTACGACGGCCGGGGCGTGAGGTCGGCCTCGAGCGCCTCGTCGAGGTGCTCACCTCTGCGGTAGTTCCGGAACAGGTCGCCCACCCGTTCACCGTGGCTTGGGGACATGTCGGCAGTGTGTCCTGTAGGTAACGAGATGGACGTGGCGGCGGGTGCCAAACATGCTGGTCGCGCGCGGCGTGACATGCCGCCGATCATGGATAACCGTACGCTGCTCGGGTAGGTAGCGCTTCCGGCGGCTGGCAGACAGGCGAGGTGTGCACGTGGCGGCGATGCGCAGCATCTGGAAGGGCGCGATCTCCTTCGGGCTGGTCACGATCCCGGTCAAGCTCTACTCCGCCACACAGGCGCGCGACGTGACCTTCCACCAGGTCCACGCTGCTGACGGCGGCCGGATCAAGTACAAGCGGATCTGCTCCATCGACGGCGAGGAGGTTCCCTACTCCGACATCGCCAAGGGCTACGAGCTGCCCGACGGCCAGACGGTGGTGCTCACCGACGAGGACTTCACCGACCTGCCCCTGACGAGCAGCCGGACGATCGACGTCCTCGAGTTCGTACCTCTCGCGGAGGTCGACCCGATCTACTTCGAGAAGTCCTACTACCTCGAGCCGGAGAAGACCGGCGTACGGCCCTACGTGCTGCTCAGGGACGCGCTGGAGGAGTCCGGGCGGGTCGCGTTGGTCAAGGTCGCGCTCCGCTCGCGGGAGGCGCTGGCGACCCTGCGCGTACGCAACGGGGTGTTCGTCCTCGAGACGATGCTGTGGCCGGACGAGGTCCGCGAGCCGGACTTCTCCTTCCTCGACGAGGACATCGAGGTGCGCCCCCAGGAGCTCGCCATGGCCGGGTCGCTGATCGAGACCCTGGCCGGTGAGTTCGACCCGTCGCAGTACACCGACGTCTACCGGGAGGCGCTCGAGAAGCTGATCGACGCCAAGGTGGAGGGTCGCGAGCTGGTCGCGCCGACGGCAGCAGCGCCGACGTCCGGCACCGTCGTGGACCTGATGGCGGCGCTGCGGGCGAGCGTCGAGGCTGCCCGCTCCGGTCGTACGGGCTCCGCGGAGGCGGCCGCGGACGGGGGGCAGGGGCCGGCGGCCGAGCGGGCCGCCGCCAAGGCACCGGCCAAGAAGGCGGCCGCGAAGAAGACGGCGACCAAGACCGCCGCCAAGGCACCGGCGAAGAAGGCTCCCGCCAAGAAGGCTGCCCGCCGCACGGCATGATGGTGAACCTCCTGGGATAGGTGTGGCACGACAGCACCTCTGTGGCCGGTCGCCCTCAAGGTGGCGGATGCCGGCGCCGATCCACAGGAGGAGCCGCATCAGCGGGATCGGTGCGCTGTCAGTGACCAGGAGGCCCGGTGACCATCGGAGACGACCGCGAGATTGTCGCGGCGCTGCGTGCTGTCCCGGGGGTGGCCGACGCCGATCTTGAACCGGACGGCGAGGGCAAGGGCCCGGGTACGCTCCGGCTCGGCCTGCTCCCTGGCGTCGACGAGGTCGCCGTGGCGACGTCGGTCGGCCGGCTGCTGCGGGAGCGCTTCGGCCTCGGCGTGGATGCCGAGCGGGTCCAGCTCATCGAGGACAGCGAGCCGCCCGTGGAGGTGCCGGCGCAGCGCGAGGAAGAGCGCAGTCCCCGCCCCTCCATCCAGCGCATGCACCTGGTCTCGAGCGGTCTCGACATCACCGCGACCGTCACCCTGAGCCATCACGACCGAAGCTGCATCGGCGAGTGCACGGGAACCGCCACCCAAAGCGGCGTCCAACGTGCTGTCGCGACCGCCACCCTGCGCTCGGTGGAAGGTCTGCTCGACAACAAGGTGCGCTTCGAGCTCGAGCACGTCGAGGTCACGCCGACCGGCCGCGACCGCACGGCCCTGGTCGCCATCACCATGCTCTCCACCGCCGGCGGCGAGAAGCTGACCGGTGCCGCCGTGGTCCGCGAGGACGCCCGGCAGGC
Organism: Frankiales bacterium; assembly: GCA_033851545.1. Taxonomy (GTDB): domain Bacteria; phylum Actinomycetota; class Actinomycetes; order JAWWOL01; family JAWWOL01; genus JAWWOL01. The sequence goes on from JAWWOO010000109.1 coordinate 101,109, forward strand.
GGTCATCCGGGCGACCCTAGACGCGGTGAACCGCCGGGTCGAGCGGATGCTCGCCGACTCCTAGGACGGTTACCCGCGGGTAGGCTCGTCGCGTGGCCGACGTCGTGTGCCTGCAGGGCGGTGCCGAGTTCTCGCCCGCCTGCGCCGACATGGACCGCGCCGTACTCGACCTCACCGGCCCCGGACCCGTCGTCGTGCTGCCGTCCGCCGCTGCCCCGGGACGGGAGTACGCGACCGCCGGAGCCAACGCCGTGACCTACTACACCGGCCTCGGCGCCGATGTCGCGGTCGCCCCCGATCCGCGCGAGGACCTGCTCGGCGCTGTGCAGGCCATCCGTACGGCGGCCCTCGTGGTGCTGCCCGGCGGCTCACCCGGCCGGCTGGTCGAGGCGCTGGTTCAGACCGTGCTGGGAGCCGCGGTGGCTGCGGCACCCGCCATCTCGGGCGCCAGCGCGGGTGCGATGGTCCTCTGTGCGACCACCGTCCTGCCCGATGTCGCCGACCACCCGCTGGTGCCGGGCTGTGGCATCGTGCCGGACGCTCTGGTGATCCCGCACTTCGCCGGGGCACTCCGCTGGATCGAGCCCGGGCGCGAGGGCCCGCGCTTGATCCTCGGGCTGCCCGAGTGCTCGGGCGTCATCATCACCGACGGGAAGTTCACGGCTGTTGGCACCCGCCCGACCACGGTGTTCGACGACGGCGTCAAGCGCGTGGTGCCGGTCGGCGAGAGCTGGCAGCCGTGACCTCCGAGATCGACGACCGCGAGCTGCCGCCGTTGCCGGAGGCGCCGGTGCCGGTCTGGCCGGGGGAGCTGGTGGAGCTGGGCGGGCGGACGCTGTTCGTACGACGGGCTGCCCATCCCGGCGCCGAGCCGGCGGTGTTCGTCCACGGCCTCGGCGGAGCGTCGACCAACTGGACCGACCTGATGTACCTGCTCCGCGACCGCTACGACTGCTGGGCGCCCGACCTGCCCGGCTTCGGCCGTTCCGACCCGCCGCCGGCGGGCGACTACAGCCTGGACAGCCATGTCCGTGCCGTGGTCCGGATGCTGGAGCACGTCGTGGACGAGGCCGGCGGCCCCGTACACCTGTTCGGCAACTCCCTCGGCGGTGCCGTCTCGACTCGCCTGGCGGCGACCCGTCCCGACCTGGTGCGGACGCTCACCCTGATCTCCCCGGCCTTGCCTGTCCTGCGCCCCCGCAGGGGCACCGATCCGCGGCTCCTCCTGCTGATGCTGCCGGGCGTCTCCCGGATGGTCACGCGCGCGGCACGCAACCAGTCGGCCCAGCAGCGGGTCCAGGAGGTGATCGAGCTCTGCTACGCCGATCCGGCCCCCGTACCCTCCGACCGGATCGCCGAGGCTGTGGAGGAGCTCGAGCGCAGGCGCGGGCTGCCGTGGTTCGACACCGCGCTGATGGCGTCGCTACGAGGGCTGGCGCGGAGCTACTGCGTGCCCCGGTCACGGAGCCTGTGGACCGAGGCCGCCACGGTCACCGCGCCCACCCTGCTGATCTGGGGCGGGCACGACCAGCTGGTGTCCGTCTCGATCGCGCCCCGCGCACAGTCGGCGTTCCGTGGCTCCCGGCTGGTGGTGCTGCACGACAGCGGTCACGTCGCGCAGATGGAGCACCCGGTACGGGTGGCGCGGGAGTTCCTGGCCCTGGTCTAGTCAGCCGGCCGCAGACACCGGCAGACCCCGGTGCACGCACGGTGCGGCCGGGGTCTGTCGGTGTCCTGGGTCAGCGGTCGGTGACGTCCTTGACCGCGTCCTTGACCTTCTCGCCAGCCTGCTTCATGTTGCCCTCGGCCTGGTCGGCCCGGCCCTCGGCCCTGAGGTCCCGGTTGTCGGTCGCCTTGCCGACGGCTTCCTTGGCCTTGCCGGCGAGCTCTTCGGTCTTGTTGGCGATCTTGTCGTCGGTGCCCATCACAACCTCCTCATTGACGTTGTGGACGCGATATGCCCATTGCCGGCGATTTCACCCAGAACTCCCGAAAGTCGGCAGTTCTCCTCGGGGTGAGGCCGGGTCCGCGGCGCCCGACCGTCCGGGCGCGTCTCAGCTTGCGGACGGTGGAATGCAGGCGGCTGCCGATGTGGTTGCGCAGGTGCGAGGCTGGAGCCCAGCCCGTACGTCTTGCTCTGCTGGAGGAACTGTGTCGAGCCTGAGGAGCGCTGTGACGCCGGACGCGTTGCCCCCGTTGGTCGAGCCGGCGGACTCACTGACCGTCCAAGAGGTCAACCGCTACTCCCGCCACCTGATCATCCCCGACGTGGCGATGGCCGGGCAGAAACGGCTGAAGAACGCCAAGGTGCTGGCCGTCGGTGCCGGTGGCCTCGGGTCGCCGGTCCTGATGTACCTCGCCGCAGCCGGCGTCGGCACGCTCGGCATCATCGAGTTCGACGTGGTCGACGAGTCCAACCTGCAGCGGCAGATCATCCACGGCCAGAGCGACATCGGCCGGCCCAAGGCCGAGTCCGCCCGGGACACCATCAAGGAGATCAACCCGCTGATCGACGTGGTGCTGCACGAGGTGCGGCTCGACTCGTCGAACGCGATGGAGATCTTCGCCGGCTACGACCTGATCGTGGACGGCACGGACAACTTCGCCACCCGCTACCTGGTCAACGACGCCTGCGTGCTGCTCAACAAGCCCTATGTCTGGGGGTCGATCTACCGGTTCGACGGCCAGGCCTCGGTGTTCTGGAGCGAGTACGGCCCCTGCTACCGCTGCCTCTACCCCGAGCCGCCGCCGCCCGGCATGGTCCCCTCCTGCGCCGAGGGCGGCGTGCTGGGTGTGCTGTGCGCGACCATCGGCTCGATCCAGGCCACCGAGGCGATCAAGGTGCTGACCGGCATCGGCGAGCCGCTGGTCGGTTCCCTCGTGGTCTACGACGCGCTGGACATGGAGTTCCGCAAGATCAAGGCCCGCAAGGACCCGGAGTGCCCGATCTGCGGCAAGAACCCCACCATCACCGAGCTGATCGACTACGAGGCCTTCTGTGGCACCGTGTCGGACGAGGCGGTCATCGCGGCGCAGGGCTCCACGATCACCTCGGCTGAGCTCAAGGCCAAGATCGATGCAGGTGACGAGTTCCTGCTGGTCGACGTCCGGGAGCCTGCGGAGTACGAGATCGTCAAGATCCCGGGCTCCGTACTCATCCCCAAGGGCGACATCGTCTCGGGCGCGGCGCTGGCCGAACTGCCCCAGGACAAGCCGGTGATTCTCTACTGCAAGACCGGCGTCCGGTCTGCGGAGGCCCTGGCAGTGCTCAAGAATGCCGGCTTCCGCGACGCCACACACGTGCAAGGTGGCGTGGTCGGCTGGGTCCGGCAGGTCGATCCCTCGCTGCCGATCTACTAAGTCCCTTACGGAAACCCCTGCAGGCCAAGGCTTGCGGGGGTTTTCTGGGTTCTGGGTCAGACCGGTCAGGACACCTGAGCCATGAACTCGGCCTGCCCGATGTTCGCCTGGTGGGTGAGGCCCATTCCCTCGTCGTTGCAGCCGATGATGTGGAACTGCTCCACCTCGACCCGACGCCCCTTGGCCGGCTGCCCGAACAGGGGGTTCCCCGTATGCGTGCCCCGCATGATGACGCGGGCGGCGACCTGGTTGCCCTCGGCCACCAGGTCTTCGACAGAGACGGTGAGGTCGGGCATGGCGCCCCTGAGCATCGTGATCGCACCCTTGAGGTGTGCACGCATGTCGGGCTCGTCCGGGCCGAACGGATGCCGGTCGACCGCCGAAGCATGCAAGGACTCGTCGACGACCTCGAGCCGGCCCTGGCCGAATCCCTCGAGGAACACCCGGCGGGTCATGTTCTTGTTGCGCTCCAGTGCATCCATGTCTCTCTCCTTTGGGTACAGTCCGACTGTAGTGAATGTTGGTAGCATGGCCCGCATGACGCCGCCTGTCAACCGCACCGAACCGCGGGCCTACCGTTCGCCGGGACGCGCCGAGGCTGCCCTGCAGACCAGGCGGCAAGTGCTGGCGGCGGCGCACCGACTGTTCGGCGAACAGGGCTATCCCCGTACGACGTTGGTTGAGATCGCAGGAGCAGCAGGGGTTTCCGTCGAGACGGTCTACAAGACGTTCCGGAACAAGCGGGGTCTGCTCAAGGAGCTGGCGGACTTCACGGTCGGCGGTGACGACGAGCAGGTCCCCCTGCTCGACCGGCCAGATCCGATGGTGCTGCGGGACGAGCTTGACCAACGGCGGCAGATCGCGATCTTCGCCGCGGGGATGACCGCGCAGATGGAGCGGGTGCGGCCGTTCGACGACATCATGCGCAGCGCGGCCGCAGTCGACCCGGAGGTGGCAGCGCTGCGCGACGACCTGCACCTGAGGCAGCGGCGGGCCGCGATGACAACGATCGCCGGCTGGCTCGGGGCACGAGGTCCGCTGCGCGACGGTGTCGAGGGAGCCGCAGCCGTGCTCTGGACGCTGACCAGCCCGGAGGTCAACCACATGCTGCGGGTCGACTGGGGCTGGACCACCGAGCAGTACGAGACCTGGTTGCGCACCACGCTGGCGGCGGGACTGCTGCCATGACGCTCGAGCCGGGTGAGGCATCCCTGACGGCCGGGCCGGGTGAACCGGCGTGACCGCTGAGCCGGGCGAGCTGGCCGAGGCCGTACTCGCCGCCGTCGAGTCCATCCCGTCGGGCAAGGTGCTCTCGTACGGCGACGTCGCCGCTCTGGTCGGGACCCGGTCAGCGCGATTCGTGGGGCAGGTGATGTTCCGCTACGGCGGCGGAGTGCCATGGCACCGGGTCGTGATGGCCTCGGGCGCGCCGGCACCCCACCACGCGGACGAGCAGCTCGCGCTGCTGGTGGCTGAAGGGGTGTGGCTCACGGCGGACCGCAGCCGGGTGGACATGTCACGCGCCCGCTGGGAACCACCGCCAGGCGCGACCGGATGACGGACTCAGCGAAAGGGCGGGACGTCGTCGGGTGCAATCCCGCGGACGACGCGGCCCACGCCCGCTCACGGACGCTTGTCGCTCAGCTGGGGCCCGCGCTGTAGCCGGGACGCCTGCTGCCGGGCATACGTGCGCCCGACAAGCGGCTCGACGAGCAGCACGGCGCCCATCGCTACCAGCGCGACGAGGCCGGCGGCGACGTCATGGGTCGTCCAGCAGGCAGCTGCGGCACCTGCCGCCGCAACGAGCGGGCGCAGCAGGGTGAGCGGGCCGAGCAGCAGAGCGCTCGCGAGGAACCGGCGCCGCCAGCTCAGGGTCAGGTAGCCAGCGAGTGCGAGCAGTACGAGCAGACCGTAGGGCAGGTAGACCTCGAGCATCGCGTATCCGGCGAGTCGGTAGGTTTCCAGCCTGCTCGGGTGCAGCAGCACATCCACGGCGACCAGCACGCCGGCGGGAACGAGCAGCACCGCCAGCAACACGAGCCCCGAGCGGGCTGCTCGTCGGTCCTCTGTGCGGTGTCGGATCAACCCGGTGCGTCCGCACGACGCCCGGAAGCCGGCGAACGCGCCGTCGAGACCGGCGATCGCGAGCAGAGCAGCCAAGACCAGGAGGGCCGAACTCACGCACGTCTCCTTGCGCCGGCAATGGGGCGCAGCACCTCGGCCAGGGCCGGTTGCCAGCGGGGCGCGTCGTGGCACCTGACCTCATAGCCAGGGGCGCTGCTTCCGGCTGCGGCGAGCAGCCGCTGGGCGGGGTGGGCACGACGTGCGGACAGAACGCCGTCGTGGCGGGAGATTGGCTCGCGCATCCGCGCTTGGTGGAAGACCCAAGCACCGACCGTGGCCCAGCGGCTCGGGTCGACGTCGAAGTGCGCGAACGCGCTCACGCCGAGCACCTCGTGGGCGGCGAAGAACCCGGGGAGCTCGTCAGGCGCGATGTGGTGCAGCAACCCGCTGGAGATGATGATGGTCCGCTCGGGATCTTCGACGGCGACTCCCGGGGTGAACGCGTTGCCGGTGACGAACCTACAGCGCAGCCCTTCTTGGTCGGCAAGCGACGCCGCGTGGGCGACCAGGGTCGCGTTGAGGTCGACACCGACGAGCTCCACGCGTGGCCCGAGGAAGTCGTGGGCGGCGAGCCACCGGACCACATGGCCCAGCCCGCAGCCCACGTCGACCACCCGGACCGGGCCGGCGGACGGCGCGGTCAGGAGCGGTCCGGACCAGCTTCGCAGCGTCTCGGCGAGGCGGCGCGGGAGCTGGAGCTCCTCACCCAGCCGCTGAAGTTCGGCATGGACCCTCAACAGGAGCGCGTCCACCGCGTCCTCATCGAGGTACTCGCCCCGCGTCGGCAAGGCTCTTGCGAGCCGTGCGGCGCGACGCTGCTTGGTCTCGTGGAGTGCCGCAAGGACGGCGTCCTGGCGCACCGGAAGCCGGCTGCCGTCGTGCGGATCGACGCTGCACACTAGGTCGGTGAGTTCGAGGGGCCGCGGTGACGCCTGCTTTGCCATAACCCCCTCCTCGACTGCCCAGGTCGCAGAGCGTGACGCGCATCCGCCCCTTGGCAATCGGCCAGGGTGACGTCCGCCTCAAGCCTCTCGCCCGAGTCGCATCCGCGGCCAGCCGGTGTTGCGAAGGCCAGTGCGCCGCCCCACTGCATAGGGACGCACAGCGAGGCCAGAGCCGCTGGTCGCAACCGGGACGAACCACCACAGGGAGTTTCCAGGCTTGTACCCCCGCTTCGCGCAACTGTCGTACTCAGCGGAGGGGTGATCAGGGTGCTGCCGAGGCTTCCGGTGGCGGGTCGCCGTCCTGGTCGGGGCGGTAGTCGTGCGGTCGGAGCCGGTAGACCCGGCCCAATGGAGTGGTCCAGGCGAGGATCCCCTTGCCGAGGGCCTGGATCTTGTGGCCGGCGTGGGTCTTCAGCCGGTGCGGGAACCTCGACAACATCGCCATGTTCTCGGCCGAGGTCGAACCGCCTTGGCCGTTGCCGGTGCGGTCGAACGCCACGATGTGCTCGCGGTCAGCGTGGACCGAGCTGCGCGTGGAGTGCGGGAACCGGCAGACCGGGTCCCGTGCCTTCAGGTAGCCGTCGAGCTCGGCGTCCGGGGTGTAGTCGTACTTGCCCAGGTTGATCAGGTGCCCATCGGCATCGTCGAACAGCCACCGCTGCCACTTTGCGTCCGAGGCCAGCGAACGCACGATCGCGGGAGGCAGGTCTCCGAACCCGACGAGCTCCCCGGGATGGTCGTCCTTGCCGAGCAACGTGGACAGCGGGACCAGCACGTTGAGCTGCACCTTGGGCGCCAAGGGCAGCCTGGGTTGGTCAGGGTCGGAGCCGAGGATGCACGAGGTCAGGTAGTCGGCCTTGCGCTCATCGACGCTGCGCCCGTCGAACTTGTCGCGGCCACCGGCCGCTTTTGCCAGGTGCTGCTGAATCGCCAGCGCCTGCAGCGGAGGCAGGTAGGCCCACATCAGCACCAGGTTGTCCTCGACGTCAGTGCTGAACCCGACCCGGCGGGTCCGCTGCGCGGCGACGAAGGACTCCAGCACCTGCTCGGGATCCCTGGTGCCGACCAGGCGCTTGCCCGTGCGCCGGACCAAGCGCTTCAGGGTGGTCGGTGGGAGGGCGGCCGCCCGGTCGAGGACGACGTCCTGGACCCGCTCGGCGATCGCCGGCTCGAACAGGACCAGCTCGCTCAGCAGCAACCGGGTCTTGTACTCGGAGAGCGCGCCCTCGCGGAGCAGGCGCCCCACCCTGGCGAACTGGCCATTCTCACCCAGCTGGCGCGCGGTGGCGATCCGGGTCTTCGCGAAGTCCACCGTGCAGCCCAACGCCGGACCCAGCTCAGCGGCGGCCAGCTCGGCCGACGTGAAGGACGCGTAGTCCGGCGTGCCCGGATCCGGGGTGGTGTCGGCCGGCGTCTCCCGGCCGGCGAAGTCCAGCCAGGCCGAGGTCTCCGCACCAGCGGCCCAGGCCAGCAACGGCTGCCACAGCTGCACCACCGTCAACCGCTGATCCGCAGTCAGCTCTCGGCCCGACAGCGACTCCAGCAGCCCGATCGCCTCGCCGCTTGGACGCATCGCCGCCACCTGCAACAGGATCTCCGCCGGCAGCGGCGGCCGCGCTGCATCGGCGACCTTGAGGTCGTCCCAGTCGAACTGCCCGGCACGGTCGGAGGCGGTCAGGACGTCGCCGGCATCGACAGCGTCCAGCCACGGCGGAACCCCGCCGTACCACCGCTCGAACTCCGCCAGCTCCATGACCAGAACGCTATCGGGGACCTCCGACAATTTTGGGTCCGCCAGGGCCCGTACTAGAAAAAAGTTTGAGAATCCTTACGCAGCAGGCAAAGCCGACAGGCGCAGGATCAAGGCGTCGGTCGCTCGGCTACCGCGAGATCCGTGACGTCGGCGAGGCACGGTTGCGGGCGTTCGTCCGCTTCGACAACGGTTGGCGCCGGAGACGTGAGGGCGGGTGTCACGGTGTTCCCTCGGTTCTCACGCCTGAGGGGTGTCAGATCCAGACACTCATCAAGGAGGACACCATGCCGAGTGCAAGCCGACTGACGACTCCGGTCGCGGTGGACGAGGCGGAGATCGAGGGCCGCTACGCCCCACTGGGCGGTTACACCGTCGGTTTCGAGACCTTCAGGCAGGACGCCGATCCCGCGCCGTACTTCGTGGGGCTCCCCGGCGACCGCTGCCAGTGCCCGCACTGGGGCGTCGTTACCACGGGTCAGCTGACCTTCCGCTGGTCGGATCACGAAGAGACCTATGTCGCCGGGGACGCCTACTACGCACCGCCGGGGCATCTGCCCTTGTTGACCTCGGGCACGACCATCGTGGAGTTCAGCCCCACCGCTGACCTCGACGCCACCATGGCCGTAGTCCAGGCCAACCTCACCGGATCGGCGGCCCTGGCATGAGCACGGAGACGAGCGCCTTAGTCAGCACGGCGCCGGTGGGAGCGCGGCCGGACACGACCGCGGCGGTGGCACGGCTGATCCGTTTCCTGGAGACCGGATCCGTGCCCGACGGGCTTTTCGCCCCGGACGTGTTCTCCGACCTGTCGCTGCCGCAGTGGCGGCTCCAGGCTGCGACCGCCGAGGAGATCGTCGCGATCCGTGCCGCGAGCCATCCCTTCCCTGGGCAGGTACGGGTGGAGCGCGTCGAGCAGACCGAGCACGGGTTCACGATCGAGTTCGAGGAGCGCTGGCACCACGAGCGCCAGCAGTGGTACTGCCGCGAGATGATCCGGGCCGACCTGGTGGGCGACAGCATCGTGGAGCTGTCGATCTACTGCACCGGCGACTGGGACGAGGCCAAGCAGCGAGAACATGCCGAGGCCGTGCGGCTGCTTCGCCCGTAGCGCCAAGGCCCGGTCGTTGCCAAGATGAGGCGTGGTGACGTACTCGTCGACCGTACGCGATCTCCTCGACCGCGCCGGTGCCGCCCGCGCGGCCGGTCGGGGAGGGACCGCGGCCCGGCTGTACGACGAGGCGGCGGCCCACTGCCGCGGCGAGGACGACCTGGAGGGGTGGACCGAGTCCGTGCTCGGTGCAGCCTCGGTCTACGTGTTTGGGTCGGAGCCGGGCAAGCTGCCGGCCCAGCTGTACGACGTGCTCGCCCGCACCACCGACGACACAGCACGGGCGCGCCTCGCCGCCGCGCTGGCCCGCTGCTGGGCCTATGCCGGTCAGCCCGCGCGGGGCGTCCGGTTCGCGGACGAGGCCGTCGAGCGGGCGCAGCGCATCGGCACCCCAGAGCTGGTGGCGGACTGCCTGGACGCCGCGCTGGCGGCGCACTGGGGGCCTGACGAGCTCGACGTGCGCCGGTCGCTAGCCACCCGGCTCGACGATGTCGCCGCCCACGTCCTCGATCCCGACACCCGGCTGCAGGCACACCTGTGGGGGCTGCAGGTCGCCTGCGAGGCACTGGACCTCCAGGCCATGCACCGGCAGATGCGCGCCCTGGAGCTCCTGGGTGAGGAGTCGGCCCGCGCGCTGTTCTTCGCGGCGTCGCGGCGGATGATGCTCGACCTGCTGCGTGGCCGCACCGACACGAGCGCGCAGCTGACCAGCATGGCCGCCGTAGCTGCTGAGCAGGCCTCGCTGGCGGACGCCTGGATGGTGCTCAAGGCGATGGAGGCCTACGCCGCGGTCCAGTCCGGCGACACCGGCACCTGTGCTGCGGGGGCGGCCGCTTGTGAGGCGTTCGCCTTGGCCGAAGGTGCCACAGCCGTGTGCTCCGAGGCTGCTTTCCTGTGGGTGTGCTCCGGACGGCTGGACCGCGCACGATCCCTCGTCCACACCTTCCACGGCCGGGTGCTGGACGAGCTGCCCCGGGACGTGAACTGGCTACTGACGCTGCAGTGCGTGCTCGAGGCGGCTCTCGCGGTCGCGGACGTCGAGGTGGTCGAGGCCGCGGCCCGGCTGCTGACGCCGTACAGCGGCAGGGCGGTCTTCAACGCGGGTGCCGTGATGTTCCATGGGGTGACCGATGACACCCTTTCCCGCGCCGCTGCCCTCCTCGGCGATCCGGACCAGGCGGACCGGCTGCGCGCCCGGGCTCTTGCGACCTACGAGCGCCTCGGTGCCCGGTGGTGGCGGGACCGGCTGGCGTCGTCGCGGCCGCCCGACGACGTGTCCGGCGAGCGGCGGCGGGTTCACCTGCATCCGGCCCCGGGCGACCTGTGGTTGGTCGGCCCCGACCAGGCAGCCGTACCGCTCAGAGCCTTGCGCGGTTTCGGTTATCTCCGAGAGCTCGTACGCCGCCCGGGCCAGCCGGTCGGCGCGCTGGATCTCGTCGGAGCAGGTACGGGGGTCGCCGTGCAGCCCGGCCTCGGCGAGGTCCTCGACAGGCGGGCCCTCGCGGCCTACCGGCAACGCCTCAGGGACCTCGATGACGAGCTCACCGAGGCCGAAGGGTGGTCCGACGCCGGCCGGCTGCAGGCCGTCCGCACGGAGCGCGACGCACTCCTGAGCGAGCTCGGCCGCGCGACCGGTCTCGGCGGACGCGCCCGCACGACCGGCTCCAGTGAGGAACGCGCGCGCGTCGCCGTGAAGAAGGCCATCAGTGCGGCCATCGACCGCGTCGCCAGCATCGACGCACCACTGGCACGCCACCTGCGCAGCGGCATCCACACCGGCCTGACCTGCAGCTACCAGCCGGATCCGGCAGACAGCGTGGACTGGGTCCTCGACTGACGCCCGATCGGGCCCGGTCCGGAAGACCGCCGCAGCCTGTGGACACTCCCTGGGATTTCGTCGGCGGCTCGTGGTCTGATGGCTGTCGTTCGTTCCACGGCAGCCGGCTGGTGGAGGGCGCCGCGGCGAAGGAGGACTGGGTGAGCAACGCTCCCTACCGGTTGGTCCGCGGGGCGCTGCCCGCCGTCGCCGTCCCCCTTCTCGACCCGTCCCAGCAGGCCGTCGTCGACCACGTCAGCGGACCGCTGCTGGTCCTGGCCGGCCCCGGCACCGGGAAGACGACCACCCTGGTCGAGGCGGTCGTCGAGCGGGTGCGCCGCGGTGCCACGCCCGACCAGGTGCTGGTGCTGACGTTCAGCCGCAAGGCCGCCGACGAGCTGCGTGAGCGCATCGCCGGCCGCCTCGCCCGCACGGCGAGCGAGCCCTCAGCCTCGACGTTCCACGCGTGGTGCCTCTCACTGGTCATGGCCTACGGCGACGGGGCGGTGCCGCGGCTGCTGTCGGGGCCCGAGCGGCTGGTCCGCATCCGTGAGCTGCTGTCGGGCTCCGCCGAGGGTGTCGGGACCACCCGCTGGCCGTCCCGGCTGGCCCCTGCTCTGCCCACCCAAGGCATGGCCCGCGAGGTCTCCGACCTGCTCGACCGGGCCCGCGAGCGCGGGCTCGAGCCAGCCGACGTGGCGGCCGCGGGCCAACGGGACGGACGCGACGACTGGGTGGCCGCTGCCTCGTTCTTCGAGGAGTACGTCGACGTGCTCGGGGTTCGCGGCGAGATGGACTACGCCGATCTCGTACGGCGGGCCCTGCTGCTGCTGGCCGATCCGGTGATCCTCGGGGAGGTTCGGGCCCGCTACTCCGTGGTGTTCGTCGACGAATACCAGGACACCGACCCCGCCCAGGAGCAGCTGCTGCGCCTCCTGGTCGGCGGCGGGGGAGACCTGGTCGTCGTGGGCGACCCCGACCAGTCGATCTACGCCTTCCGCGGCGCCGACGTGTCCTGCATCCTGCGTTTCCCCGAACGGTTCCGGACGACGTCCGGCGCCGAGGCCCCAACGCTCACTTTGGGGGTCTCCCGCCGGGCCGGCGCCGGGCTGCTGGCGGTGTCCCGTGCGCTGGCGCAGCGGATCCCGGCGCCAGGGCTCGCGGTCGACCGGCTGCTGGCTCATCGCGCGCTGACCCCGGCCGCGGCGGGGGGCACCGCCGAGATCCGGCTCTTCGGGACGGTCTCGGACGAGGCCATCGCGATCGCGGACGTCCTGCGCCGGGCACACCTCGAGGACGGCCTGCCCTGGTCGTCGATGGCGGTGCTCGTCCGGTCCGGGGTCCGCACGATCCCGGTGCTGCGCCGGTCGCTGGTGGCCGCGGGCGTGCCGGTCGCTGTGGCCGCCGACGAAGTGCCCGTCGCCCGCGACCCCGCGGTTGCGCCGCTGCTCGCCGCACTCTCGGTCGCTTCCCGTCCGGAGACGCTGACCGAGGACGGTGCCCGCGAGCTGCTGATGTCGCCGCTGGTGCGCGCCACGCCGGCAGACCTGAGGCGGCTCGGCCGAGCCCTGCGTCAGCTCGACCGGGCGACCCTCGAGGGGTACGAGGAGACGGGCGAGGCCGCCAACCGGCTCCAGCTGCCCAGGGCGAGCGCCACCCTGATCCGCGAGGCGGTGCTCACGCCGGGCGATGCGATCATGCTCGACGAGCGCATCGGCAAGTCCCTGCGTCGGCTGCACGAGCTGCTGGCGGCCGCGCGGGCGGTGATGACGTTCGACCCCGCGAGGCCGCACGCCGGGGCGATTGCCGGTGCCGAGCAGGCACTCTGGGCGCTGTGGGACTCCAGCCGGCTGGCCTACCGCTGGTCCCGTGCCTCCGCCCGCGGTGGCCAGGAGGGGCGCGCTGCCGATCGTGACCTCGACGCCGTTGTCGCCCTCTTCGAGGCTGTCGCGCGGTTCGAGGAGCGACGCCCGCGGGCCGGCGTGCATGCCCTCATCGACGAGCTGCAGGCCCAGGAGATCCCGTCGCAGTCACGCAACGAGGGTGTCCTGTCCGGTGGGGGAGCTGTGCGGCTGCTGACCGCCCACCGGTCCAAGGGGCTCGAATGGGAGCTCGTGGTCGTCGCATCCGTGCAGGACGGCGGCTGGCCCGACCTGCGTCGCCGCGCCTCGTTGCTGGACGGCGACCGGCTCGACCGCGATGCCTCGCTGCCGCCTCCCACGGCGGCCTCGCTGGTCGTCGACGAGCGCCGGCTGTTCTACGTCGCCGTGACCAGGGCCCGGCAGCGACTGCTGGTCACCGCGGTGCGCTCACCGCTCGACGAGGGCGAGCTGCCGTCACGGTTCCTCTCCGAGCTCGGCCTGCCGGTGCCCGACAGGATCGAGCGGCCGACCAGGCTGCTCTCGCTGTCCTCGCTGACCGGCCGGCTGCGCGGGGTGCTGGTCGACGAGACGTCGTCCGAGCCGCTGCGGGTCGCCGCCGCCGCTTCGCTTGCCCGGCTCGCGGCGCTCGGCCCGGACGGGTTGCCGCTCGTACCGTCGGCCCATCCCGAGCACTGGTGGGGCATGCGCGAGCCCAGTCCCGGGGCCGCGCCGGTGCGCCCGGTCGACCAGCCGCTTTCGCTCTCCGCCTCAGCGGTCGCCGGGTTCCAGGAGTGCCCGCTCAAGTGGTTCCTCGAGCGCGAGGCAAAGGCGGTTCAGGCCTCGACGGCAGCCGCCGGCTTCGGCCTGGTCGTGCATGCGCTGGCCAGCATGGTGGCCACCGGCGCGGTCCCGGCCGAGCTGCCGGTGCTCCTCGAGCGGCTCGACCTGGTGTGGGGCTCGCTCGGCTTCGACGCGCGCTGGCAGCGCGAGGGCGAGCGGCTCCAGGCCGGCAAGGCGCTCGCCCGGTTCCTCAACTGGCACGCCCTCGATCGTGACCGCGAGTGGCTCGCTTCGGAGTGGGAGTTCTCGGTCCCGTACGAGGACACCCGACTCGGCGGTTCCTTCGACCGGGTCGAGCTCGACGACCAGGGCCGCATCGTGGTCGTGGACTTCAAGACCTCCAAGAGCCCGCCGAGCGCCGACAAGGTCGCGGCCAACCCGCAGCTCGGCGTCTACCAGATCGCCGTGCTGGCAGGCGCTCTCGAGGGCACGGTCGAGGGGGAACCCCAGGTGGGTGGGGCAGAGCTGGTGCAGCTCCGGGCCGGTCAGGGTGTCCGCTCCGGCGGTGACGGGCTGCCCAAGATCCAGTGGCAGCCACCCCTGGAGCCGGCGGACATCGCGGCCGACAACCCCGACTGGGCAGGCGATCTCGTGCGGTCGACGGCGAGCGGCATCCGTGCCGAGCTGTTCGTCGCCCGGGTCAACGACCGCTGTGAGACGTGCGCGTTCGCCAGGGCCTGCCCGGCCCAGGACGCCGGCGACTCGGTCGTGTCCTGATGGCTGAACAGCTCACGCCGTCCGCGGACGGTCACTACCTGCGGGCGCTGCTGGACAAGCCGTTCACCGACCGGCAGCTCGAGATCGTCACCGCTGGCCTGCAGCCGCAGCTCGTCATCGCCGGCGCGGGTTCGGGCAAGACGACGGTGATGGCCGCCCGCATCGTGCACGCCGTCGCCTGGCACGGCGTGCGCCCCGACGGCATCCTCGGCCTGACCTTCACCAACAAGGCCGCCTCCGAGCTGGCCGAACGCGTACGCGATGCGCTGGCCCGGCTGGCCCGGCTCGGCCCGGCCGGCGAGCTGATGCCGGTCAGCCTGCACCAGCCGGAGCCCGACGACCAGCCGACGGTGTCGACCTACCACGCCTACGCCGCCTCCCTGATCAAGGACCACGCGCTGCGGATCGGCCGCGAGCCCGACTCGCGGCTGCTGACCGAGGCCGGTCGCTGGCAGCTGGCGCTCCGGGTCGTACGGGCAGCACCGGGTCCGTACGAGACCTGGAGCTGGATGCCGCCCACGGTCGCCGAGCGGATGCTCGACCTCGACGGTGAGATGGCAGAGCACCTGCGGTTGCCGGGCGACGTGCGGGCGTTCGACGCCCGCACCATCGCGAGCGCCGCGGCCGTCACGGGTGGGGTCAAGGCGCTGCGCGAGATCGGTGAGCAGTGCAAGGTCCGCGACGAGCTGCTCGACCTGGTCGACCGCTACCGTGCGCGCAAGGCCGAGCTCGACCTGGTCGACTTCGGCGACCAGGTCGCGCTTGCGGCGGAGATCGCGCAGTCCTGCCCCGAGGTCGGCGCCAGCGAGCGCGAGCGGTTCCCGTTGGTGTTCCTGGACGAGTACCAAGACACCGGCGTGGCCCAGCGCATCCTCCTGTCCCACCTGTTCTCCGGCGCCCACCCGGTGACAGCGGTGGGCGACCCGTGCCAGTCGATCTACGGCTGGCGGGGTGCGTCGATCGGCAACCTGCTCCGGTTCTCCGAGCACTTCCCGAGCCCGGCCGGCAGTGACCCGCTCTACCTGCTGACCAGCTTTCGCAACGGCAGCCACATCCTCGACGCGGCCAACGCCGTCTCCGAGTCGCTGCGTGCCGAGCAGACGCGGGGACGCCGCCCCTATGTCGAGGTGCCACCGCTCGAGCCCGGTCGCTCGGTGCCCGGCCAGGTGCGGACCGCGCTGCACACCACCGTCGTCGACGAGGTCGAGTGGCTCGCCGACCGGCTCGAGGAGTGCATTGCGGCTGGCACCGCTCCGGCCGAGATCGCCGTACTCTGCCGACGCCGCAGCGACTTTGCGTTGATCCATCGGTCGCTGGCCGAGCGCGGCATCCCGGTCGAGGTGGTCGGGCTCGGCGGTCTGCTCGAGATGCCGGAGGTCGCCGACGTCGTCGCCGTCCTCGAGGTGATGGCCGAGCCGACCGCCAACCCGGCGCTGGTCCGCATCCTCACCGGGCCGCGCTACCGCATCGGCCCTCGCGACCTCAAGGCGCTCGGGCGGCGGGCAGCGTTCCTCGCCCGCGACACGCTTGCGGACCGCAGCGTCGTCGACCCCGACGGCAACCGTGCGCTGGCCCAGGCGGCGGCATCCGTCGACGACGTCGATGTCGTCGCGCTCACCGATGCGCTGGACAGCCTGGGTGATCCGACGGCCTACTCCGCCGAGGGCTACGCGCGACTGGTCGAGCTGCGCGCCGAGCTGACCAGGTTCCGGTCGCTGCTCAGCCAGCCGATCGTCGAGGCGGTCGTCGGGGTGGTCGGCGCCATCGGGCTCGACGTCGAGATCGAGGCGTCGCCTGCGGGGCTCGCAGCGGCCAGGGCGGCCAACCTTTCCTCCTTCCTCGACCACGCCGCCCGGTTCGAGGGCATCGAGGGCGAGTCCGACCTGGCGGCCTTCCTGGCCTACCTCGTCGCGGCAGGGGACAAGGAGCGCGGCCTCGACATCGGCGGCGTGTCCGCTGCCGACACGGTCAAGCTGATGACCGTCCACAAGGCCAAGGGCCTCGAGTGGAGCGTGGTGGCCCTGCCCGGCCTGGTGGACGAGATCTTCCCGTCCAACCGGGGCCGTTCCCGCTGGACCCGCCGCGCCGACGCGCTCCCGTACGAGCTCCGCGGCGACGCCGACGACCTGCCTGCCTTCGAAGCCTGGACCAGCCAGGGCCTCAAGGAGTTCGACGCAGCCTGCGCAGAGCAGGACGACGAGGAGGAGCGCCGACTGGCCTACGTCGCCATCACGCGGGCCCGTGACCTGTTGCTGGCCAGCGGCTACGTCTGGAACGACACTCGCAAGAAGTCGTGCAAGCGGTCCGACTTCCTCGTCGAGCTCCGCGCTGCGGTGCCGCCCGACCCGTTGTGGGATGACCCGTGGGACGAGGCGCCGGGCGAGGAGAACCCGCTGACCGCCTTCGGCGTGCCCGACGTCGGGTGGCCGCCGGCCTACCGCCCCGGGCCGCTGGAGCGTCGGCGCTCCGCTGCCGAGCTTGTGCTTCAGGCCGGCTCCGGTGCCGCCGCCGGGTCGCCGGCCGATCCGTTGTGGGCGCCCGAGATTGCCGCGTGGGACCGGGAAGTAGGCCAGCTGCTGGACGAGC
Organism: Frankiales bacterium; assembly: GCA_033851545.1. Taxonomy (GTDB): domain Bacteria; phylum Actinomycetota; class Actinomycetes; order JAWWOL01; family JAWWOL01; genus JAWWOL01. The sequence continues at coordinate 118,219 of JAWWOO010000109.1, forward strand.
TCGCCGCCGGCCGCGCGCCCGTACGCGATGTCCTGCTGCCCAGGACGTTGTCGGCCAGCCAGGTTGTGGCGCTGGCCCAGGATCCTGAGGAGTTCGCGCGCGCGCTGGCGAGGCCGATGCCCCGTCGGCCCAGCACGGCGGCCCGACGGGGGACCGCGTTCCACGCCTGGGTCGAGCACCTCTTCGACGCCAAGCCGCTCTTCGACACCGATGAGCTCGAGGGTGCCGCGGACGACGAGTGGCCCGACGACGTCCAGGCGCCGGAGGAGGAGCTGGCCGAGCTGCAGGCCGCCTTCGCCCGCACCGCGTACGGCGATCTCACGCCGTACGCGGTCGAGGCGCCGTTCGAGCTGGTGATCGGGGGCCGACTGCTGCGCGGCCGCATCGATGCGGTCTACCGCACCGAGGCCGGCTTCGACGTGGTCGACTACAAGACCGGTCTGCGGCCCGGCAAGCCGCAGGCGGCGGCCCTCCAGCTGGCCATCTACCGACTGGCCTGGGCCGGCATCGCCGGGGTCCCGGTCGAGTCGGTCGGGGCAGTGTTCCTCTACGTCCGCACCGGTGACCTGGTCCGGCCGGAGCTGGCCGGTGCCGACGAGATCGCCGCCCTGCTCAGCAACGATGCCGAGACGCCGGAGGCGGCGCTGCCCTCACCACCGGCCCTCGACGCGGTCTCCGTGGCGACCGCGCTGGCTCCTCCACCTGGCCCGCCGCCCCGGCCGGTCGAGCAGGACGACGGGCAGCTGACCCTGGACTGGTCGTGACCTCGGAGCTCGACTTCTCCAGCCGATTTCGTTTCAGCCGATCGGACCGAGCCCCGTACACGGCCGCAGGCTGTCCCACTGCTCGAGCCCTCTCGTGGCGGCCTCACCGGTCAACGGCTGGGGGACGCCGCCCTCGATCTGGGCGGGCACCCACCGGGCGGCGGTCACCGCCCGGCCGGCGACGGTGAGCAGCAGCACCCCGGACCGGGTCGTGGCCGAGACTCCGTGGGCATAGAACACGAAGTTGCCGAGCCCGTAGTCGACGAAGGCACCGCCCAGCCGGCCGGCACCGAGCTGTACGTGGGCATGGGAGCCGACGACGATGTCGGCGCCCGCGTCGACCAGCCGTTGGGCGAGCGTCCGCTGCGAGCTGGTCGGGCAGCTGGCGAGCTCCTTGCCCCAGTGCAGGTAGACGACGACGGTGTCCGCCGTCGCCCGTGCCGCCCGTACGGCGTCGAGCAGCCGGGGCACGTTGTTGGCGCTGGCCAGCCCGGGCTTGTCCGGCCCGGCGGTCCAGGTCGCGGCAAGGTTGTTGTCGAGGACCTGGGTGGCGCCGATGATCGCCACCTTGTCACCCTTGACCGTGACGCCGTACGGGGCGAAGGCCGCGTCCTCGTCAGCGCCGATGCCGACCACCGGGAAGTCGGCGGCGTCCGCGGCGGCGAGGGTGTCGGCGAGCCCCACCTGGCCGTAGTCCTCGCCGTGGTTGTTGGCCATCGTCACCACGTCGATCCCCGCGGCCTTGAGCGCGGTGAACGCGGCCGGCGGCGCGCGGAACGTGAATTGTTTCAGCGCGCGGGTGCCCCTGGTCGTGACAGCCGTCTCGAGGTTGACCATCGCGAGGTCGGCTCCAGTGAGCACCTTGGCGATCGGGCCGATCGCGGTGACCGGGTCGGCGGCGAGGCGTAGCGCGTCGACGCCCATGAAGTGCACGTCGCCGCCGAAGGCCAGCGTGATCGGGGTGCCGCTCGGAGTACGGGGAGCCGGCGCGGACGACGGAGGCGGAGCAGCGGTCGAGGTCCTCGGTGCAGCCGTCGTCGTCCTGGCGCGCGGGGCCGAGGCCGCGGCCGCGCTAGGGGAGGGAGCGGCTGTTGTGCCGGCCACCACCGTCGCCTGGTGGCTAGCGCCGCAGCCGACCGCCAGCACGCTGGCGGTGGCCGCGAGGGCCAGGCGGCGGCGGGCAGGGGAGCCGTGGGTCGAGGTCACCCTCCACCCTGACACAGCGCGCCTGAAATCGATGGGCATCCGGGCCGTGCGTCCGCGGGCAGCGGGGTTGGCGGTCCCGCCCGTCGCCGGCGTGGACTGGGCGAGGCGCTCGCCGTGTGCAACCTCTGCCGCTGCACCCAGCCGAGCGACAGTGTCCTTCTCCTCAGCGCTGCCAAGGCTTCCCGCTGCGGCCGCTCGAGCAGCGTGTCGAAGGTCCCTCGCGCCGGCTGGAGCCGCTCGTCGACGCCCTGCTCACGGCTGATCAGCCGCCGGCGTGCAACGGCTCGCCGCCGGGGCCGTTGCTGCCCGCGGTCAATTGCCCCGCCGTGATCCGGTCGGTCCAGGACACGACGTGCCATCCGCGAGCCGGGTCGCCCTCGACAACGATGACCCCGGTGTTGTCGAGGGGATTCGTGGCGACGAACGCCGCGTCGACGTTGTCGGTGCGCCCCGCCACCCACATCCGGATCGCGGCGCCGTGGGACACGAGCAGCGCGGTCCCGGACGTCGCAGCGGCGGCCTCCGCCACCACGGCGTCGTAGCGGGCGAAGGCCTCGGCGCCGCTCTCGCCCCCGGGCATGCGCAGCTCGAGATCACCAGCGGGCCAAGCAAAGGCGGTCGCGAGGTAGAGCTGGATGGAGGTGTCGTCGTTCTTTAGCTCGAGGTCGCCCGCGGTCAGCTCGCGTAGCCCGTCACGGACGTTGACCGGCAGCCCCCGTACGCGCCCCAGCGGCTCGGCCGTCATCTGCGCCCTGGTCATGGTCGAGGCGTAGATCACCTCGATCTGTTCGTCGGCCAGGGTCGCCGGCAAGGCCTCAGCCTGCGCAACACCCAGGTCGGTCAGCGGCGGCCCGGGAACCGTGGTATCGATCAAGCGGTCGATGTTGCTCGGGCTCTGTCCGTGGCGCACCAGGATCAGCCGCATGCCGCCCATCCCTCCCTGTCCGGCCGGGCAGGCTCGAGCGCCCGCGGCAGTCGATTGTCTCAGCCGCCGCCGGAGGCCGACGCAGGGGGCAGCCGTCGAGGGCGCAGGTGCATTTTGCCTTCGCTCGGTTTCGCTGCCGCGCCGCGGGGGAGACAAATTGCCCTGTCTCACAGGCACATTGGCCCGTTATCCAATCGTGACTGGCCTCGCGTCAGTCGATGACAACCGTCCCGGACCAGTCGTCGTTTGTGCAGGCAGAGACGGGTGCGCTCTGCCCGTCAGCCCAACCTGCGCGTCATCAGGCTCGCGGGACCCTTCGTTGTGGAGGCGTCATGTCGGACCCCGGTCCCTCTCACCCGCTCGTTCCCGGCACGTCGGTCAGCCGCCGTTCCGTGCTCACCGGACTTGTCGGAACTGCCGGGGCAGCTGCCATCGCCGGCTGTGGCGGCTCGAGCAAGAGCGGCGCCTCGCCGCAGTCGAGTGCTGGTGCCACGAGTGCTGGTGCCACGAGTGGTGGCGCCGCCACGTCCGCGGCAAGCGCGCCGGCGACGTCCGGAGGCGCGCCCGCCGCGGGCGGCTCGATCACGTTCGGCTCCAACTACTCCGACGCCGCGCCCAAGGCGGCGTTCGCCTCGCTGGCCTCCCTCGCGACGGCGGCCAGCGGCGTGAAGATCACGGTCAACACCACAGACCACAACACGTTCCAGCAGAACATCTCCGCCTACCTCAACGGCACTCCGGATGACCTGTTCACCTGGTTCGCGGGATACCGCATGCAGTTCTTCGCAGCCCAGGGTCTCGCCGCGCCGATCGACGACGTCTGGGCCAAGATCGGCGGCACGTTCAACGACGCGGCCAAGTCGTTGTCCAAGGGCCTCGACGGCAAGTACTACTTCGTACCGCTCTACAACTACCCGTGGGTAGTCTTCTACAACAAGAGCGTGTTCAAGGCGAAGGGCTACACGGTGCCGACCACGTGGGCCGAATACGTCGCCCTGGCCAAGAAGATGAAGACCGACGGCATGATCCCGATCGCCTTCGCCGACAAGGACGGCTGGCCCGCGCTGGGCACGTTCGACATCATCAACCTGCGGGTCAACGGTTACGACTACCACATCAAGCTGATGAAGCACCAGGTGCCCTGGACCGACCCCGGCGTGACCGCCGTGTTCAACAAGTGGGCCGAGATCCTGCCCTACTGCCAGACCGGTGCCACCGGGCGCATCTGGGAGGACGCGGCGAAGGCGCTCGAGACCAAGCAGGCGGGCATGATGTTCCAGGGGTCCAACCAGGTCGCGGCCAACTACTCCGCGGCCAACCTGCCCGACCTCGACTTCTTCCCGTTCCCGGCCATCGACCCCAAGTGGGGCCAGGACTACATGGACGCACCCACCGACGGTTTCATGCTCAGCAAGAAGGCCAAGAACCCGGCCGCCGCCAAGAAGGTGCTCGAGTACATCGGCACCGGCGCTGCCGAGGCGGCGTTCCTCAAGACCGACAAGTGGGACGTCGGACTGGCAACGGGCGCTGAGCCGTCCACGTACAACGCCATCCAGACCAAGGCGGTCAAGGCGATCGCGGACTGCAAGGCGGTCTCCCAGTTCATGGACCGCGACAGCGACCCGGCCATGGCCAACGCGATGATCGCGCTGATCCAGACGTGGCTCGGCAGCCCGACCGCCGCCGCCACCGCCACCCTGCAGAAGAGCGCCGAGGCTCAGGCGAAGACCATCTTCAACAGCTGATGGCAGCAGCTTCCGACGTTCAGACGTCGCCGGCGACGACTCCGACCCGTCGCCGGCGACGTCTGCGTACCCTGACCCGGCGGGACAAGCTCGTCGCCTGCCTGATGCTGGGCATCCCGATCCTGGTCGACCTCATCTTCATCTGGGGCCCCGCCCTGACGTCGGTCGGGCTGTCGTTCTTCCGCTGGAACGGCGTCGGCGGGCTGCACACCAAGGACTGCGTCCCCAACGTGCCGTCGATCCTCAGCAATGGCTGCGTGTACGGCGTGCAGAACTACCACAACGCCTTCAACGTCGACCCGGCATTCTGGCCGGCCGTTCGGCACAACGTCATCTGGTTGTTGGTCTTCTTCTTCATCGCGACCCCATTGGGGATGTTGTTGGCGGTCATCCTCGACCGGAACATCCGGGGCTCGCGGGTCTACCAGAGCCTGCTCTTCCTGCCGGTCATGCTGTCCCTGGCGCTGATCGGGATCATCTGGGAATTCATGTACTCCCAGAACTACGGCCTCATCAACACCGTCATCGGCCGCAACAGCAACGCTAATGCTATCGACTGGCTGGGCA
>JAWWOO010000037.1:0-32683 GCA_033851545.1 Frankiales bacterium
GCGATCGACCTCGACCTCGGGTGTCTGTACGAACTGGCCGACGGCCGCAAGGGCGTCGTGCAGGCCCTCGGGAACGCCTTCGGCGCTCTGGACCGTCCGCCGTATATCCAGTTGGATGCCGACGACCGGAGTGGATCCAGCGCCGGCGGCGAGAACCTGTTCGTCAACTTGGACCACGCCCGCGACATCCGTCGAATCCTCGTGTTCGCCTTCATCTACGAGGGCGTCCCCGCCTGGGACCAGGCCGACGGCGTGGTCACCCTGTTCCCCGCCGCCGGTCAACCGATCGAGGTCCGCCTGGACGAGAACGCCGCCGGGGCCCGGAGCTGTGCGATCGCGCTGATCGACAACTCGCACGGCGACCTCACCATCAACCGCGAGGTCAAGTACATCAACGGCGCCCAGGACGCGCTCGACCGCGCCTACGGGTGGGGCATGAACTGGCAGGCCGGCCGCAAGTGACCACCAGCCGGGCTCACCGGTGGCAAGAGCTGTTGACCGGTTGAGCTCCCCATCAGCGGAGGTGGACAGTGCGGCACTTTGACTTCCTGACCGCACAGGAGACGGCGGAGCTGTTTGCCGTCGCTCCGGCCGCTTTCGACCGGGACAGTCCCGCGGCCCTGCTCGGCATCGCCCTCGGGGCCACGCTCTACAGTCCGGGCACCCGTCCGGCGCTGGCCGAGGACGCCCGCCGAGCCGCAGCCATCGGGGCGACCAGCCAGGTCTGGGACCTGGAGGACGGGATCGCGCACGCCGACGTTCCCGCCGCGCAGGACAACGTCGTCGACCAGCTGCAGAGCCTGCACTCGTCCTGTGAATCCTGGCCGCTGCTGTTCGTACGGGTCCGCAGCCACCAGCAGATTCTCGACATCGTCGGCGGGGCCGGGAAAGCAGCGTGCGTCCTCACCGGGTTCGTGCTGCCCAAGATGAGCCCCGACCAGGGCGGAAAGCAGTTCCTGCAGGCGGTCGTCGACGTGTCGGCACAGGTCGGCAAAACGCTCTACGCCGTGCCGGTGCTCGAGCACGAGGACCTGGCCTGGCAGGAGACCAGAACGGCCCACCTGGCCGGGCTGCGCAGCCTTTTCGACCGGCATCGCCAGCACATCCTCAGCCTCCGGGTCGGCGGCACCGACCTGTGTGGGCTGTTCGGGTTGCGCCGTGACAGCGACACGACGATCTGGGACGTGGCCGTCGTCCGCGATGCGCTCGGCGACGTCCTCAACGTCTTCGCCCGGCGCGGTGACTACGCACTGTCCGCACCGGTCTGGGAGCACTTCAGCGGCACCGACCGGCTCTTCAAGCCCCAGCTGCGGTTCACCCCGTTCGAGCGGGGTGGCCGGATGCGGCTGCGTCAACAGCTGCTCCGCGAGGACGTCGACGAGCTGATCCGCGAGGTGCTGCTCGACCGGGCCAACGGCTTCCACGGCAAGACCGTCATCCACCCCACCCACGTCGCGATCGTCAACACGCTGCACGCGGTGAACCGCGAGGAGTACGACGACGCGACGACCGTCCTGGCGCAGCGGGACCGCGGCGGCGCGGTCGCCTCGGCAGCCGGCAACAAGATGAACGAGCTGGGGCCGCACGGGTTGTGGGCCGAGCAGGTGGTGGCGCGCGCCCAGGTCTACGGCGTGCTGTCGAGGCCGGACTCGGTCATCGAGCTGCTGCAGCGCGGCCGGACCCTGGCGGACACCGTCTACCCGGCGCGGCCCATCACCACCGGCTCCGCGGTTCCGGGCCGTTGACCAACGTCCAGGTCACGGGCCCGCCGTTGGGCCGGCTGGTCGCCGAGCGGCTGGGCGTCGGCTGGACGGTGCGCGCCGACCCGTACCAGCTCGGGCTGGAGGCACTGGCCGGGTTGGCTCTGCGGCGCAATCCCAAGCGGGCCCAGCTCATCGTGAGCACGGTCCTGGCCAAGCACATCGCGGCACCGCCGGCGGCCGTACGCGCAGCCGGTCTGTTGCTTGCCGGGCTGGTCCAGCGGGCGCTGGGCGGGGCCGTGCCGGAGCTCTTCGCCGAGCTGCTGACCGACCCCGCCCGCAGTTCCGAGGTGGCCCGGCTGGCCGTGGGCTCGATGCCGGGTGCCCCGGTAGTGATCGGCTTCTGCGAGACGGCGACCGCGCTGGGGCACACGGTCGCCGACGCCTTCACGGACTCGTGGTACGTCCACACCACTCGTCGGCCGGATCCTGTCTTGCCGACTCTGCTGGGATTCGACGAGGAGCACTCGCACGCCGTGGCCCACCACCTGCAGGCACCCACCGGGGTGCTCGACCACGACCGGCCGGTCGTCCTGGTGGACGACGAGATCAGCACCGGGACGACGGCCCTCAACACCATCGCTGAGCTGCATGCCTTGCGGCCACGGGATTTCTACGTCGTGGCGACGTTGCTGGACATGCGCTCGGACGAGGCCAGGGCGTCTTTCGGCGACCGGGCGCGGGAGCTCGGCGTACGGGTCGAGGTCGTTGCCCTGCTCGACGGCACGCTGACGCTGCCGGAGGACCTGCTGGAGCGGTCAGCCGTCCTGCAGTCGCAGCTGGACCATGACCTCGAGGCGGTCGTGGGGCTGTCTTCGCCGGTCCCGCAAGGGAGCTGGCCCGGCGGAGTCCCGACCGGAGGGCGGCACGGGTTCTCGGCCGCTGACCGGGAGCCGTTCTCCGCTGCCGTCTCAGCCGTGGCGGCGAGCCTGCGGTTGACAGGGAGGCGGGTGCTCGTGCTCGGCACCGAGGAGCTGATGTACGCCCCCGTGCGGCTGGCGCACGAGCTGTCGCTGGGCGGGGCGGATGTGCTGGTGCAGAGCACCACCCGCAGCCCCGTACTCCCGCTGGACGAGCCGGGCTACGCGATCCGCCGCAGGCTGGTGTTCGCCAGCCCCGACGATCCGGGTCGCCTTTCCTTCCTCTACAACGTGGTGCCTCCGACGTGGTCGGCGGACGAACGCTACAGCGATGTCGTGGTCGTCGTCGAGGACGAGATTGCCGACTGCTCAGCACTTGTGGCGGCCGTGCGACCGTGGGCGACCGGCTCCGTGCACCTCGTGGCCCTGCCGTCATGACCGCAGCGCCACCTCGGGAGCCGTTCGGCTCCTACGACCCGGCCGAGGTGACCTGGCTGCTGACCGACCTGTCGCACGTGCAGCTCGAGGTGCCGACCGAGGACCGCGAGGAGCTGATCCAGGGCGGCCGGCACTACTTCGAGATGTTGCCGGTCGAGTACCAGCCGGACCCGGCCTACACGGCGTTGTTCCGCGAGGCGCTGCAGGAAGGTGCCGAGCGGCTGGCCGTCGCCGTCGGGCTGGTGAGTGAGCTGGTGCTCGAGCGCAACCCGGCACCCGTACTCGTCAGCCTGGCCAGGGCCGGAACGCCCGTGGGGCTGCTGATGCGCCGTTGGTTCCTGACCAGGCACGGGTTGGCGGTGCCGCACTACACGATCAGCATCGTCCGTGGCGGCGGCATCGACGAGGTGGCCCTGGACTACATCCTGGCCCGGCACCGACCGGAGCAGCTGCGGTTCGTCGACGGCTGGACCGGCAAGGGCGCGATCGCCAAGGAGCTGTCAGCGGCGCTCGCGGACTACATCAGCTCCCACCCGTCGGCGGCCGGGCTGGACGACGAGCTCGCGGTGCTTGCCGACCCCGGTGGGTGCACGAGCCTCTACGGCACCCGCGAGGACTTCCTCGTACCCTCGGCGTGTCTCAACAGCACGGTCTCGGGGCTGGTGTCCCGCACGGTGCTGCGGGCCGACCTGATCGGTCCCGGCATGTTCCATGGGGCGAAGTTCTACGCCGAGCTGGCCGACCAGGACGTCTCCGGCGTGTTCGTCGACGCGGTGAGCGACCAGTTCTCCGATGTGGCCGACGCCGTCGACAGGTTGTTGCCTCAGCACCGCGCAGCCGACCGTACGGCGACCTGGGCGGGGTGGGCGGCGCTGGCCGAGATTGCCGAGGAGCACGGCATCGCCAACCTCAACCTGGTCAAGCCGGGAGTGGGCGAGACGACGCGCGTGCTGCTGCGGCGGATCCCGTGGCAGATCCTCATCCGGCCCGACCGGGCGGCCGACCTGCGCCATGTGCTGCTGCTCGCCGAGGCTCGTGGCGTCCCGGTCGTCGAGCGCCCCGATCTCCCGTACACCTGCGTGGGCCTGATCAAGCCGGCGTCACGGTGACGGCCGTGCTGGCGCTGGATCTCGACCAGACCCTGATCTACTCCGCCCGCAGTGCTGAGCCGCTCGACGGGGTGGACACGATCTGGGTCGAGGACTACCTCGGCGAGCCGCTGTCACTGATGACCGTCCGGGCCCACGAGCTGCTCGCCTCGTTGTCGGAACGGCACGACGTCGTGCCGGTGACGACGCGGACACCCGAGCAGTTCGGCCGGGTCAGGCTGCCTTGGCGGCAGCCGTACGCGATCTGCGCCAACGGCGGAATCCTTCTGCAGCAAGGGATCCGCGACGCCGCCTGGGACGCCCGGGTGGCTGCGGACCTCACTGCTGTCCTCCCCGCGGGCGAGGTTGCCGGAAGGGTGGAGGAGGTCGCGGGGCAGCACTGGGTGCGGACCGTGCGTCAGGTCGAGGAGCTGTTCGTCTACCTGGTCGCGCAAGACCGAGGGGCGATTCCCGCAGCGTGGCTGGACGGGCTGACGGCGTGGGCCGGTTCGCAGGGCTGGGCGGTCTCGGTGCAGGGGCGCAAGGTCTACGTGGTGCCCCTGATGTTGAGCAAGGGGGCCGCAGCCGTCCGGGTTGCCGAGCTGCTGGGCGGGCGGTTGCTGGCGGCCGGTGACAGCCTCCTCGATCGCAGCCTGCTCGAGGAGGCGTCGGCGGCGGCGAGACCGGCACACGGCGAGCTGCACGCCCTTGGTTACGACCGGCCCGGGCTGTTCGTCAGCCCGACACGCGGGGCCAGAGCGGCAGAGGAGATCCTCAGCTACCTCGGCGATCGAGCGGACTTCGTCACGGGCTGAGCTGCTCCGCGGGGTGCGGCGCATGCTGCACGGGCAGCGCTGCGGGGCCGTCGGCGAGGGCCACGGCGCTCAGCACCGCCATGGGTACGGCCGACGGCAGCAGGGTCGTCCGCACCGGAGCGGCTGGCGCCAACGGCACCGTCCGGAGGCCGGCATCGCCGTGCGTGAGGAGCCGAATGGCCGCCCACAGCAGGTCGACCCCGAGGGCGTCGCTGGCCCGGAACAGGCCACCGGACGGGCGCGGGTTGACCTCGAGCAGCATCGGGTCACCGTCGATCTCGCGCCATTGGACGTTGGCGAGCGGTGCGACGTCGAGGTCCTCGAGCAGCGCCGCCGACATCGCGGTCAGCTCGGGATCGGCCGAGGCGACCTGCTCGTACGAGCCGCTCTGCTTGGTCCGGACGACGCTCGCCAGGAGGTTGCCGGTGGGGCAGCGCAGGGTGTCGACCGAGTGCTCCTTGCCGGGCATCCAGGGTAGCGCCAGCCATACGCTGTCGGGGTTGCGGCGCAGGTGCGCGAGCCACATCCGCCGCGGCAGGTCGACGCCGGACGGGAGGTCCTCCCAACCCGGGATCAGCCGGTGTACGCCGACGGCCCCTTGACCGGTGTCCGGCTTGACGCAGACCCCGTACGGGGAGAGCTCCTCGAGCCGGCCGAGCGCGACCTTGGCCTGCTCGGCGCCGACCACGCGTTCCCACGGCGGCGTTGGGAGGCCGAGCGCCTCAGCCCGGCGGTAGACCGCGCTCTTGGCGGAGGTGCGCAGCAGGGCACCGCTCGACGGTAGGAGCAGCCGGGTGCCGACCGCAGCGAAAGCCTCACGGGCGGCGGCGACCGACTCGGCCTCGCGGGTCACCCAGAGGACGTCCACGCTCTCGCGCACGCAGATCTCCAGCGCCCAGCCCACCCAGGCGGGGCCGGTCAGCGGAGGCTCGAGGAACGCCTGGTCGGCCGTGCCGAGGGCGGGGGAGTCGGTGCGGACGTGCGAGACGAGCAGCCGGATCGGGACGCCGTCGGGGTTGTGCCGCAGTGACTTCAGCGAATGCGCAGCGGTGCCGAAGGTGCGGGCCGCCCACAGGGTCAAGGGCGGCTGGGCGGGGCGATGCACGTCAGACCTCTCGTCGTCGACAGGTGAGCAACACTCACATCAACGGCGATGCAGGGTCGGCCCTTGTGGTGATTGTGCACGACCCCTTGGCACGCCCGCACGCGCGGGTAGTCTCGGCTGCACGTGGCAGGGGTCACGCGTGCAACAGCCGTCGTCGAAGGAGATCGCATGGCCGTCTCACTGACCAAGGGTGGCAACATCTCGCTCACCAAGGAGGCCGGGCCGTCCGGGCTCGCCGCGGTGACGGTCGGGCTGGGGTGGGACGCCCGCACGACCACCGGTGAGGCCTTCGACCTCGACGCCTCCGCGATCCTGTGCAACGACACCGGCAAGGCCCGGACGGACGAGGACTTCGTGTTCTACGGGCACCTCACGTCCGGCGACGGCACGGTCGTGCACCAGGGTGACGAGCGGACCGGCGAGACCGCCGGCGACGACGAGCAGATCAAGGTCAACCTGGCCGGGGTCGCAGCCGACGTGGACAAGATCGTCTTCTCGGCGTCGATCTATGAGGCGGACAAGCGCGGGCAGTCCTTCGGCCAGGTCCGCAAGGCCTACATCCGGATCGTCAACGACGCCGACGGGTCCGAGCTCGCGCGTTACGACCTCTCGGAGGACGCCAGCACCGAGGCGGCGATGCTCTTCGGCGAGCTCTATCGCAACGGTGCCGAGTGGAAGTTCCGTGCCGTCGGCCAGGGCTACCAGAGCGGGCTGGCCGGCATCGCCAAGGACTTCGGCCTCAACGTCTGAGGCATGACCGCGTGCCTGCTGGGTGACCCGTGCGGGCCGACCGGGAGTCCTGCCGCGAGCGAGCGTGGGAGGACGACATCGGTAGGGTCTGTTTCATGACCGATGTGAGCGACGCACCCATCTGGGAGACGTGGGACAGCGTCTTTCTCAAGACCACGACGCTGGGGCACGCGATCATCAGGCGGACGCTGGAGGACCCTGCTGAGCGGATCACCCGGATCGCCGTGGTGCCGCGCGGTGGTCTCTACATGGTCAACGTGCTGTCCCGGATGCTCGGCCTCAGCGGCAGCGAGGTGCTCTCGCTGAGCCTGTCGAAGTACGACCGCGAGCACCCCACCCGGGCCGGCGCGTTCCGGATCGGCTCACTGCCCCAGCGGGACGCCGTCGAGGGCCAGGTCGTGCTGCTCGCCGACGAGGTGCACGACACCGGCGAGACGATGCAGCGGGCCAAGGACATCCTGCTCGACCTCGGCGCCGCATCGGTGCGCACTGCTGCGATCCATCACAAGCCCGGTCCCAACACCACGGGCACGGTGCCGGACTTCTACGTCGCCGAGACCGACGGCTGGGTCCACTACCCCTGGGAGACGATCGACCCGGCCGGTACGTTGTACCGGCACGCCCTGGGTCAGCCGCCGGTCGGCACGACGTCAGACAGCCAGCTTTGAGGAGCCGAGCTGGCGAAGGTTGGCGGCCAGCACCAGCGCGGAGATGCCCGAAAGAATGCTGAACAGCCCGTAGACCTCTGCAGCCGTCAACACTCCGATGTCCGGCCGTGAGACGAACACCACGCCCAGTCCGATGGACACCAGACCGGTGAGCCCGAGCAGGCTGCGCTCGGCGAAGGACTCGCCGCGGATGAAAGCCGCAGCCAGCTCGGCCAGTCCGCTACCGAACGCCCAGACGGCGATGAGCAGCGCAGCCGCCAGGACCGTGATGTCCGGCCACGCGAGGGCGATGACGCCGGCAGCGAGATCGACGATGACCACCAGCACGCTCCACACGGCCATGCCGGCGGAGCGTGACGCGAACAGGCTGGCGGCCCCCATGCCAGCCATCAGGAACGCGTAGACGGCGAACAGGAGAACGAAGGCTCCTACGGTGATGCCCGGCCAGACGACGGCAATGACACCGATCACCAGAGACAGGAATCCTTTCCAGGTCAGTGCATTGGCAAATTGCTTCATCACGGGCTCCGCTCCGATAAGAGAAATCCCTCGCCTATTCAAGGACGATCAGCCATTGAGGGCAAGGGCATCTGCATCAGCCCGTGCGATCACGGCATCGGCGACGGCGTACTCCGCCTGGTCGAGCACGTAGATGGCGAAGTCGACGGCGTCGGCCGCGTCGGCCTCCGCGTCGTCAGCGCGGTGCTCGGCCTTCTTCACGTCCCGCTCGAACTTGCGCTCCTGGGCATCGGCCTTCATGTTGGCGAACCGGGCGTCGAGCGAGGCGCGAGCGTCGTTCCACTTGGACTCGCCGGCCCTGACCCGGTCGCCGAGCCTTGCCGTACCGGCGTCAACAGACGCCTCGAGTGCCGCCTTGTCGGACGTGACCTTGGCCAGGTTCTTCTGCCGTGCGGACGCGACAAAGTCCTCGGTCTTCTTGGCCCGGTCGGAGAGTTCGCTGAGCTGCTCGGAAACCTTCTTCATGTCCTGCCTCCTTGGTTGAGTGCCAGGCGGCCCGAAGCCGCTTGGCGGGGCAAATCCATGTTTTCTTCATCCGCGTGGGGACGTCAATGGACGCCCGGCCAACGTTGGGTGGCCGAAAATGTGGTGCGGAACAAGGAGTTTCCGGCTTTGCCGTTTCCATACCCTCAGGGGCTGTGCGGGATCCGTCGGGCCGTTTCCAGTGCAACGCACAGCTCGGTGGTCTGCCGAGGATCCGTCAACGACCGGCCGGTGCGCTGCTCGATCCGGCGCAGCCGGTGCCGAACGGTGTTCGGGTGGCAGAACAAGATCTCGGCGGCTCGGCTGGCTGACCCGCCCTTGTCGAGCCAGGCGTCCAGCGTGTCCAGCAGGAGTTCTCGCTCCTCCGTTGGCAGCTCGTACAGCCCGGCCAGCACTGTCTCGGACACCCGGCGCATGATGTCCGGCGACGCGACGGCGCCGACTGCCAGCGGCGACTCGTCGAAGACGGTGATGGGCTCGCGGTCCAGCCGGGCGCCGGTCAGGGCGATGCGTGAGCAGCGCAGGGCGAAGGGGGTGCCGATCAGATCGTTGAACGCCGGGCTGATGCCGACCCGGGTAACCGGAAAGCGCCGGAGGGCCGAGACCAGCAGCCCCAGCTGGTCCGGCCGACGGATCGGCACTATGCCCACCTGCAGGTCCGGCATGAGCCGCCACGCCGACTCGATGCCGGTGTTGCGGAGCACCGCTTCGATCCCGGGGAACGTCGGCCGGCCCACGTCGAGCAGCTCCGCCGCGACGAGGACGTACGGGCCTTCGCGGGAGACCCGCAGGACGTCGGCCGCCTCCCACATCGCCGTGGTGTCGGTGATCCGCCCGCTGATCAGGGCCTCGACCAGCGCGGATCGCTCATGCTCCCGGTTCAGGACCTGTGCCGACATCTCCTCGCGGTAGGCCCCGGACATGGCTTGGGTGAACTCCTCCTGGACCAGCCAGATGTCCGAGGTTGCGCGGAGCAGGCTGCTCATCGAGATCGTCCCCTGCGCCTCGGCGTGCTCGGCGATCTTCAGCCAGATCATCCGGGAACCGACCCGGTAGGCCTCCATGATCGTCGCCAGTGGCACCCCGTCCACGGCGCGTCGCCGGCCCGTAGCCGCAGCCTGGGTGGTGTCGAGCTGCCACTCGCCCGCGCCGAGAGACTCCAGGACGAAGAGCAGGTGGCCGCGGGTCGACTTGCGCAGCTCGCTCAGCGGCACCGTGTCGCTGGTCCGGTAGAACTCGACCTCCTCGCGGATCCGAGCGGCCATGGCCTCCGCGAGCTCGTCGACTCGGTCGAGCAGGGCCGTCCCGATCTCGCGGAGCTGCCGATCGGCGCTTGCGTCCGCTGCTCGGCTGGCCGCCATGGGCTCAGCATAGAAGGGCGGCGCGGTCCCGGAAATCTTGGTCGGTTTCGCTCGAAGTGACTTGGCGGCAAGGTGTGCCGCTCGAGGCGGGGTGTGCAAGGCTTCAAGCGGAGAGTCAGGTGCAGCATGGCGATCAGTGTTTTCGATCTGTTCTCGATCGGCGTCGGTCCGTCCTCGTCGCACACCGTCGGGCCGATGCGGGCGGCTCGAACGTTCGCGACCGGGCTGGAGCGCGACGGCCTGCTGGACCAGGTGAGCCGGGTGCGCATCGAGCTGTTCGGCTCCCTCGGCGCCACCGGGCGGGGGCACGGCTCGGACAAGGCCATCGTCCTGGGCCTCGAGGGGGAGACGCCAGAGAAAGTCGATACGTCGACGATCGGGGAGCGGTTCGCCGCCGTACGGGAGGCAGGGGCCGTACGCCTGCTCGGCAAGCATTCCGCCCGGCTCGGCGCTGAAGACCTGGTCCTGCATCGCCGGTCCACGTTGCCGTTCCACCCGAACGGCATGCGGTTCGCCGCCTTCGCCGAGCACGATCAGCCCGTACGGGAACGCACGTACTACTCGGTGGGCGGCGGTTTCGTCGTCGACGAGTCAGCCGCGGGAGCCGGCCGGATCAAGGCCGACGACACCGTGCTGCCCTACCCGTTCAGCAACGCGGTCGAGCTGTGCGACCACGCCCAGACCCACGGGATGGCCATCTCCGACCTGATGCTGGCCAACGAGACGGTATGGCGCACGGACGAGGAGGTCCGCGCGGGGCTGCTGGACATCTGGCGGGTGATGCAGGAGTGCATCGAGGCAGGCTATGCGCACGACGGGCTGCTGCCGGGTGGGCTCAAGGTGCGGCGGCGGGCGCCGGTCCTGCACCGGATGCTGACCGAGGCTGCGTCCCAGGACCCGCTGCGCGTCATGGACTGGGTCAACCTCTATGCACTTGCGGTCAACGAGGAGAACGCGGCCGGCGGGCGGGTCGTCACGGCGCCCACGAACGGCGCAGCCGGGATCATCCCCGCTGTCCTGCAGTACTACCGGCAGTTCGTGCCCGGGGCCAGCGACGACGGGGTCGTCCGGTTCCTGCTCACCGCCGGCGCGATCGGCGTGCTGTACAAGGAGAATGCGTCGATCTCGGGGGCCGAGGTGGGCTGCCAGGGGGAGGTCGGCTCTGCCTGCTCCATGGCAGCCGGCGCGCTGTGCGAGGTGCTCGGCGGGACCCCGATGCAGGTCGAGAACGCTGCGGAGATCGGCATGGAGCACAATCTCGGGCTGACCTGCGACCCGATCGGCGGACTGGTCCAGGTGCCGTGCATCGAACGCAACGCGATGGCGGCGGTCAAGGCCATCAACGCCGCCCGGATCGCGCTCGTCGGCGACGGCCAGCACGTGGTCAGCCTGGACAAGGTGATCAAGACCATGCGCGACACCGGCGCCGACATGAAGGACAAGTACAAGGAGACCTCGCGCGGCGGCCTGGCCGTCAACGTCATCGAGTGCTGAACGTGGCCTTCGCCACGCCTGGGCGTAACGCGGAACGGCCCGGACCCGATGGGCGTTCTATGTGTTCTGCCCTGGATTGTCCGGGGTCCCGACTGCCCTGGAGGTTCCCGGTTTGATCGCCGTCCCGCCGCGTCCCGCGACTGTGCTGTTCTCGGTGCTCGCCGTCACGGCCGGGGTCCTCACGCCCAGCCCCTCCATGGCGGCTGGTGGCACGCCCGTAGTCGGCCCCTCGATGGTGCTGACGACGGCCGGGTCACCGACGTGGTACTCGAAGACGATCACGGCCGCGCACTCCTCCTCCCCGGCGATTGCCAAGCTGGGTGCCCATCACCAGGTGGAGATCGTCGACGGGTTCCCGGACGGCACGGTCCAGGGCTGGTCGACGTCAGGCAGGCACCTGTGGACGTTCCGTACGGGAGCCGGCGCCGTGCAGGCGTCTCCGGTCGTCGTCGACCTCAACCGCGACGGGCACCTGGACGTCGTGACGGCCAACACGGCCGGCAACGTGTGGGCCTTCACGCCGTCGCTGCACAACAAGGTGATCTTCCACAAGAACACCGGGGACGGGGTGCACTCACCCGGCAACTTCGCCACGCCTGCAGTCGCGGACATCAACCGGGACGGCAAGCTCGACATCGTCGAGACCAGCTGGGACCACCACCTCCATGTCTGGTCGGGCAAGGGCAACCACCACGAGCTGCCCGGCTTCCCGGTGTTCCTCAAGGACACGTCGTGGTCCTCGCCGGCGGTGGCGGACGTCGACGGGGACGGCTGGCTCGAGATCGCCTTCGGCTTCGACTGCGCCGGCGTGCCGGGGCAGCCGTGCTACCCGCACCGGGGCGGCTACGTCGGGGTGCTGCGGCACAACGGTGCCTGGGAGCCGGGCTGGCCCCGGTTCGTACCGCAGGTCGTCTGGTCGACCCCGGCGGTCGTCGACCTCTTCGGCAACGGTAAGCGGGAGATCGTGGTCGGGACCGGTGGGATGCCGTCCTCGAGCGCCAAGAAGCTGCTCGCGTTCACCGCGCACGGCGCCGCGGTCAAGGGCTTCCCGTCCCCACAGTCCGCCGAGATCTCCTCGTCGCCGGCCATCGGTGACGTGGATGGGGACGGCAAGAAGGACGTCGTCTACACGACGAACGACGGCGTGCTCCGGGTGGCGAACCGGGCCGGCAAGGTCACCGCGAGCAGCTGTCTCGCCGGGTCCTGGCACACCTGCCCGATCGGCTACCGCCCGAACGTCGCGCTGGCCGACGTCAACAACGACGGGCGGGTGGACATCCTGGTCGGCAACGAGGTGAGCGTCGGGGTGTACGACAAGGTGGGCTCGTCGTTGCGCCGGATCCGGGTGCTGGGCACGTACGGGTTCAACGCCGGTGGCTTCGCTGCCGCGCCGACAGTGGCGCAGGTCGGCAACGTGACCTGGGTGGTGGCCGGCACCACCAAGCCCGGGGCGCTCAACGTCGGCCAGGTGTTCGTCTGGAAGTTCGACAACCGGCTGGGCAGGGCGCCGTGGCCGACGTTCAAGCGCGCGGCATCCCGTCCCGGGCACGGATAGTGCGCTAAGAAAGACGAATGTCGCCAGCCGAGGTCGCCGTCCGTACGGCCGTGTCTTCTGATGCCGCAGCGGTTGCCGCCCTGGTGCAGCGGGCCTACCGCGGTGACGCCAGCCGGGTCGGGTGGACGACGGAGGCCGACCTGCTCGACGGGCGGCGCATCGACGTCGAGGGGGTGGCGGGCAAGATCGGCAGTGCCACCGGCGAGGTCCTGGTCGCGGTCCACGCCGACAGCGGCCTGGTGGCGTGTTGCGAGATCGAGAGTCGCCCTCCGGTCGCGTACTTCGGCATGTTCGCCGTCGAGCCGGCGCTGCAAGGGGCCGGTCTTGGCCGGATCATGCTCGAGGCCGCCGAGCAGCGGGCGGGGGAGTTGTGGGCGGTGACCTCGATCGAGATGACGGTGATCGCGCAGCGCACGGAACTCATCGACTGGTACGTCCGGCGAGGCTATGCGATCACCGGCGAGACCCGCCCCTTCCCGTACGGGGACGAGGCGTTCGGCCTGCCGCGACGGGACGACCTGGTGTTCGTCGTGCTCGCAAAGTCGCTGGCCGGGCACTGCTAGCCACCTCGCCTGCCCGTCACCACGAAACCATCGCAATTTGAGTCCTCAGCGCATTTGCTTGCTTACGAACAGTAGCCAACAATGCACGCACGAATACGTGATGCTGCAACAAAGCCGGACTAGGCGCGCTTAATAGCTCTAGAAGTCTCACCACGCTCAGGACAGCGGATTAACCCAGTCCGGATTGCGGCTGATCGGAATTCCTATGGAGGCTGGCTATAGACGCAGGGGGCGGGGCGGGTCGATCGTATTGGGGTGCCACTACAACCCCCAGAGGGAGGCACAACATGTATGGCAACTCGTACGTGCGCCCGCGAAACTTGGTTGCCGCCGGCACAGCTGCCGCGGTCGCCACAGCAGTCTGGCTCGTGCCGGACGGGCATGCCGGGGGGGTCAACAAGGTCGGCTTGACGACCACAGCCGGCGCGGCCGCACCCGCCGCAGCCAAGGCCATCACGCCGGATCCGAACTTCTTCCCATTCGGGATGCCGACCGGAAACGGCGACTTCAAGGTGCCCCCGCCCCCGCAGAGTCCCACGCTCATCCCGACCATCACCACGAAGACGACGACGCGCCTCTACGGCACGGATCCGTTCCAGGAAGCGGTGTCGGTCACTCAGCACGTCTGGCCAGCGGTTATATCGTTGGCCGACCCGGCAGAGAACAACAACGATCCCGACCGGCCGTGGGGGCTGACCCTGCTGACACCCGACGACCCACTGACGGACATCACCGCCGTGCCGTTGCTCCACTTCCCAAATGACGCGCCGATCCTGTACGTCACGAAGACCGGCATCCCGCAGGTGACCCTGAACGAGATCAAGCGGCTCGGGGACACCGGCATTTCTCGCTTCAACAACGTCGACGCCTTCCTCGTCGGTGCCGCGGCCAACCCGGCCGTCCAGGCCCAACTCAAGGCGATCGGGGTCATTTCCTACAACGTGACCGCTAAGACCGTGCCCGACCTCGCCAACAAGGTCGACAAGCTCTACGGGTCGATCGAGAACCCGGACACCGGTGTCCCCAACATGAGCAACGGCGCTACGAACGTCATGATCGGCTCCATGGACGGCACCGACTACCAGTACCTACTGCCGGCCACACACTGGGTCGCGCACATGGCGTCAGGCCTTCAGTGGGTGCACAGGAACTCGGTGCCGGCCGCAACGATCTACGCGCTTCAGCGTCGTAACGGGCACGCGCGCATCTACCTGTTCGGCGGCCCCTCGCAGATCTCCGGGGCGGTCGCGAAACAGCTCGCAAAGTACGGCACGGTGGTCCGCGTCAGCAACGACGACATCGTCGCCTACAACGCACCCGCGGTGGACAGCCCCACGGCCACGGCAATCGCTTTCGCGAAGATGTGGGACTCCACAGGCATGGTGGGCTGGAAGATCACCGGGCCCGGTCACGGCTTCACGCTCGTGAACATCAACGACTGGCAGGCCGCGGTTGCGTCTGCTCCGCTGTCGCACCTGGGCTTCCACGCACCGCTGCTGTTCACCACAAGCCCGACAACGCTTCCGACGGGAACCGAGGGCTACCTCACCATGGTGGCACCTACCTACCTGACGACGCCGGCAGACGGGCCGTACAACATGACCTACGTCATCGGTAGCTGGTCTCAGATCAGCTGGCTGCAGCAGGCACGTGTTGACTACATCTCCGAGATGGCGAACCGGCGGGTCTCCACCCAGAACACCGGGAGTCGCTACACCGACTCGTCGCAGTAAGAAAGGTCGCACGTCGCAGTAAGTAAGGGCTAGCGAATCACAACGGTTGCCCGCGCCGGGTCGCCATAACTGACCCGGCGCGGGTCACTACCATGTGCCGTCGCGCGTTCCGCGGCATGAAGCGCCTGCGCGGAGCAGGAAGCACCTCCCCAGCACACCGACCAAGCTCGACCTGGGTGGTGTGCTGGGACCACCAAGCCCGGGGCGCTCAACGTCGGCCAGGTGTTCGTCGAAGAAAGACGAATGTCGCCAGCCGAGGTCGCCGTCCGTACGGACGTGTCTGCTGATGTCGCAGCGGTTGCCGCCCTGGTGCAGTGGGCCTACCGCGGTGACGCCAGCCGGGTCGGGTGAGCGGGTGGGCCGGTCTTGGCCGGATCATGCGACCTCGATCGAGATGACGGTGATCGCGCAACGCACCGAGCTCATCGACTGGTACGTCCGGCGGGGCTATGCGATCACCGGCGAGACCCGCCCCTTCCCGTACGGGGACGGGGCGTTCGGCCCCGCGACGGGACGACCTGGTCTTCGTCGTGTTCGTGGGCTGACGCCAAACCCCCACCAGTCCCGCGGGACACCAATGAATGCGCTCACCCCCTCCGGATGACGCGGCCTATGGGGGCTAACCCCCACTGCCAAGTCGTGTCCACGGCTAACGCAGATGGATGCTGGCTGTGGCGACGCAGGAGGCGAGCGGCGAGATCGTTGGCGGTGCCATTCCAACTCCGACAGGGAGGCACCACATGTACCTCAATTCGTACGTGCGCCCGCGCAACCTGGTTGCCGGCGGCACAGCGATCGCAGTGGCCACTGCGGTTTGGCTCGTGCCCAACGGCCATGCCGGTGCGGCCGGCAAGCCAGGCTTGACCACCAGAACCAGCGCGGTCGTACCCGCGGCAGCGAAGGCCGCCGCGCCGGATCCGAACCTGTACCCGTTCGGCGTTCCGACCGGGAACGGCGACTTCAAGGTGCCTGCCCCGCCGCAGGAGCCGACGCTCATTCCCACGATCACTACGAAGACGACGACTCGCCTCTATGGCGCGGATCCCTTCCAGGAAGCGGTTTCGGTCACCCAGCACATCTGGCCGGCGGCAGTGCCGTTGAACAACCCGGCAGAGAACGACAACGACCCCGACCGGCCGTGGGCCCTGACCCTGCTCACGCCGGACGACCCGCTGACGGACATCACTGCGGTGCCGTTGATCCACTTCCCGGATGACGCGCCGATCCTCTACGTGACGAAGACCGGCATCCCGCAGGTGACCCTGAACGAGATCAAGCGGCTCGGGGACACCGGCATCTCGCGCTACAAGAACGTCGACGTCTTCCTCGTCGGCGCCGCCGCCAACCCCGCCGTCCAGGCCCAGCTGAAGGCGATCGGGATCATCTCCGTCAACGTGACGGCGCCGACGGTGCCCGACCTCGCCAACAAGGTCGACAAGCTCTACGGCTCGATCGAGAACCCCGACACCGGCGTCGCCAACATGAGCAACGGCATGGAGAACGTCATGGTCGGCTCCATGGACGGCAAGGACTACCAGTACCTGCTGCCCGCAACACACTGGGTCGCGCACATGGCCTCCGGCCTTCAGTGGGTGCACAAGAACTCGGTGCCGTCGGCGACCATCAGCGCGCTCAAGCGTCGCAACGGGCAGGCGCGCATCTACCTGTTCGGTGGCCCTCAGCAGATCTCGGCTGCGGTCGCGAAGCAGCTGTCGAAGTACGGGTCGGTGATCCGCGTCACCAATGACGACATTGTCGCCTTCAACGCCGACCCGGTGGACAACCCGATCGACACCGCGATCGCCTTCGCGAAGATGTGGGACCCGGCAGGCATGGTGGGCTGGAAGATCACCGGGCCCGGTCACGGCTTCACGCTCGTGAACATCAACGACTGGCAGGCCGCGGTCGCATCGGCTCCGCTTTCGCACCTGGGCTTCCACGCACCGCTGCTGTTCACCGACGGCCCGACAACGCTTCCGTCGGCAGACGACGGCTACCTCAGCTCGGTCGCCCCGACCTACCTGACGACGCCGGCGGACGGGCCGTACAACATGACGTACGTCATCGGTAGCTGGGCACAGATCGGCTGGCCGCAGCAGGCACACGTCGACTACATCTCCGAGATGGGCAACCGGCGGCTCTGGAACCAGAACACCGGTGGCCGCTACAGCGACTCGTCGCAGTAAAAAAGATCACGCGAAGCACAACGATCGCCCGCGCCGGGTCGCCACCAGCGACCCGGTGCGGGCATCCGCCTCGCGCTCGACGGGCTCACCGCAGCTACGTGCTGGATGACCGAAAGGCATTGCGGCTAGCCGGAAAGCCGGGTTACCCGAGATCCGGCAGCCGAGTGTGGTGCTGACCCCGACGACATGAAGCGCTACGTGCGCAACCCTGAGGTGAAGCCATTTTGTGGTCGGGCCGGTGCCACACCGACTCGTCGTTGAAAGAGAGGATACGCGGGTGAGTCTGACCGATCGCGCGCGCCGAGTCGTCACAACCGACCCGGTGCGGCCAACCGTTGTGAACGCTGTCTCCCTGTCCCAGTTCATTCGGTTCACCCGCCGGCACCTGCAGATCGCACTGGGCCTGCTGTGGCTGCTCGACGGCGCGCTGCAGCTTCAGCCGTTCATGCTGGGAACCGGCTTCGCGGACCAGGTCATCTCCCCGACCGCGTCCGGGCAGCCGCATTGGGTCTCCGCCCCGGTGCTGTGGGGGGCGCGGCTGATTGCGGCGCACCCGGTCGCCTGGGATCTGCCGTTCGCCGCGATTCAGCTGCTGATCGGCCTTGGGCTGCTGTTCCCGCGCACCGCAAGGCTCGCCTTGGCTGTCTCGATTCCGTGGGCGCTCGGAGTGTGGTTCTTCGGCGAGGGTCTGGCCGGGCTGGCCAGCGGGCACGCGAGTCTCCTGGCCGGTGCGCCGGGATCCGTGTTGGTCTACGCGGTGCTCGCACTCGCGGCTTGGCCGTTGCGCGATCCCTGGCACGAAGCGCCGGCGCGCTGGTTGCCCATCGCTTGGGCAGTGCTCTGGGTTGGTGGTGCGGTGTTCCAGGCGCTCCCCGGGCAGAACACCGGCCCGGAGCTGGTGAGCGCGCTGGGCGGGCTCGATCCCGCCGGCTCGCGTTGGACTACGCGTCACGGTACGGCGGTCGTTGTCGGGCTGGTCATTGCCGAGGCGCTGATCGGGCTGGCCGCACTACACCGGAGGACCCGGGGCCCTGCCCTCGCAGCCGGTTTCGTGCTTGCGCTGGTGATCTGGGTCATCGGGCAGGACCTTGGCGCGCTCTTCAGCGGCCAAGCGACCGATCCGAACACTGCCCCGATCATCGCCCTGATGGCCGTCGCCATACTCGGCTCCGGCCGGGCTTCGGCCGTGGCCAGTCATCGTCGATCTCTGTCTTGGGAGGGCGCGCGGGGCAGCACCTCCCCAGCACGCTGACCTAGCTCGCTCTTCTGCTTTCTGGAATTGAGGTAGTGCTATGCGGTATACGCGACTGGGCAAGACGGACCTGACCGTCTCGGTCCTGGCCCTGGGCACCTGGGCCTTCGGAGGGGACTGGGGATCCTTCGACAAGGCCGACGCCGACAGCGCGATCGACAGCGCCCTGGAGAACGGCATCACGCTTTTCGATACGGCTCAGGGCTATGGATTCGGCGCCGCCGAGCAGTTGCTCGGCGAAAGCCTGCGGAAGCGAGTTCGCCGCGACGAGGTCATCGTCGCGACGAAGGGCGGACTTCGCATGGACGGCGCCACCCTGGTGCGCGACGCCAGCGCCTCATGGCTGCGGGCAGGCGTCGAGGCGAGCCTGCGCAACCTGGCAACCGACTACATCGATCTCTATCAGGTGCACTGGCCGGATCCGGCCACGCCGGACGAGGAGACCGCCGCGGCCCTCAACCAGCTGGTGTCAGAGGGCATGATCCGCCACGTGGGCGTGTCCAACTACGACGCCAAGCAGATCGACGCCATGAACCGGCACACCCGGGTGGAGACCCTCCAGCCGCCCTATCACATGTTCCGCCGCGACATCGAAGCCGAGATCCTGCCCTACGCGGCCGCTCACGACATCGGCGTGCTTGCCTATGGCCCGCTCGCCCACGGGTTGCTGGCCGGGCGCATGACATCCGAGACCACCTTTCCGCCGGACGACTGGCGCAGTCACAGCGGCGACTTCGCCGGTGACGCATTCCGTCGCAACCTCGACGTGGTCGCCCGGCTCGACGTTCTCGCCGCCGAGCGCGGCATCCCACTCCCGCAGCTCGCGGTGGCGTGGACGGTCAGCAATCCCGCCGTCGACGTCGCGGTCGTCGGCGCCCGCCGCGCCTCGCAGCTGGACGCGCTCACGCGCGCCGCCGAGGTCGAGCTCGATGCACACGACATCGACACCATCAACGCGATCCTCGCCGATGCGGCGCCGGTCACCGGCCCCGCCCCCGAAGGGATGTGACCCGCATGTCGAAGATCGCCTTCCTCGGCCTGGGGAACATGGGAACACCGATGGCCAGCCGGCTGATCAACGCCGGCCATGACGTCACCGTGTGGAACCGCACCGCACGGCGTACCGAACGGTTGGCCGACGCGGGGGCCCGCGTGGCCCCGACCCCGGCCGCCGCGGCCGCCGGTGTCGAGTTCGCGATCACCATGGTCGCCACGCCCGAAGCTCTCGACGACGTCCTGTTCGGAACCGGTGGGCTCGCAGTTGGACTCTCATCCGGGCAGACGCTGATTGACATGTCAACGGTGGGGCCCGATGCGTTCCGGTCAGCCGCCGCCCGTCTCCCAACCGGCGTGGCGGCGATCGACGCGCCGGTGCGGGGCAGCATCCCGGAGGCAACAGCGGGCCACCTCCACGTTTACGTCGGGGCTGACGACGAGGAGTTCGAGCGGGCACGCCCGGTCCTGGAGGTCTTCGGCGACGTGCACCACGTCGGTGCCCTCGGTTCCGGCGCCGCGATGAAGCTCGTGGTCAACACCACCCTGACGGCGTCCATCGTGGCCCTCGGTGAGGCCCTCGCGCTGGGGCGTGCGTGCGGTCTCGCTCAGGGTCCGGTGCTCGACGTCCTCGCGGATTCGCCGATCGGCCCGACCGTGCGGGCCAAGCGCGCGAATGTGGAGGCAGGGCACTACCCCCCGAACTTCAAGCTCTCCCTCGCCGCCAAGGACATGCGCCTTGCCGTCGACGCCGCTGACCGCGCGGGCGTCACTCTCGAGGCCGCCACCAGCGTCAGCCGGTTGCTGGACGATGCAGGGCAGCAGGGTGCCGGCGACCTTGACTTCTCGGCGGTCGTTGCGACGATCCTCGGCCAGCAGCCAGAGGCCTGAACAGCGCGCGAACAGCGGCCGTGCCACCGCTGCCCGCGGTTACTCGCCAGGGCCTGCATCGGACCGCCCGGCGCCGTCCAAGATCGGAAGTTCACAGGACACCGTCGTGCCACCGCCTGCCGGGCTGTGCATGGAGAAAGTCCCGCCCAGCGCGTCGATACGGTCCTTCAGCCCGACCAGCCCTGAGCCCTGTAGCGGGTCGGCGCCGCCGACACCGTCGTCGCTGACGCGCAAATGGAGCGTGCCGCCGGAGGCCTCCGCGTCCACCTCGACCACCGAAGCGCGTGCATGCTTCGCCGCGTTGGTGAGGACCTCCGAGACGACGTAGTAGGCGCCCACCTCGACCGGCTCTGGAAGCCGGCCATCGATCCGGACGTCCAGGTGAACCCGGACGGCTGAGCGCCGCCCGAGTGCACGCAGGGCCGCCCGCAGCCCCGCTCTGGACAGGATCGCCGGATGAATGCCACGGCAGATCTCGCGCAGCTCATCGATCACGCCCAGGACCTCCGCGGCCACGTCGGTGATCTCGGTGCGGAGCTCTTCGCTCTCCTCTGGTGCCGCCACCATCCGCAACCTGAATGCCAGCGCGAGGAGGCGTTGCTGCGCACCGTCGTGCAGGTCCCGCTCGATGCGCCGGCGGGCCTCATCGGATGCCGCCACGATCCGCGCTCGGGACGTCATGAGCTCGGAGCGGTTCTGTGCGTTCGCGACCGCGGTGGCGACCAAGTCCGTGAACGCGCCCATCCGCTGCTCGGTGTCGGGTGGCAATGGTCCCTGCCCGGACCCGACGGCGATCAGTCCCCACAGCCGGCCGTTGACGTGGATCGGCACGGCGACCGCTGAACGAAGTCCCTCGCGCAGATACATCTCCCCGCCCGGAACGTCGCGGTAGTCATCGACGCGGCCGGCCTGGCCGGTACGCAGAACGCTCGCTGTCAGCCCCGTCGGCGGATAGCCCTCCCAGAGTTCACCGATCCGCACGTGGGGGCCACTCGTCCCCTCGTTGGCGACGAGCGTTGCCGTGCCGTCCAGCTCGTACCGGATCATCCTGGCGGTGCCGCTCCCGAAATGTTGGAGAGCCTCCCTGGTCGCGGCAGCGAATACCTGCTCCGGGGATTCACCCTGCGCGATCAGCACGGCCAGGCGCCGCAGTGCCGCTTGGGTGTCCGCGAGCTCGCGCAGCTCCTGTTGGGCCTGGGCGTTGGCGATCGCGGTGGCGGCGAGCTCCGTGAAGTCCGCCATGCGGTGGGCTGTGCCGGCTGGAAACGGTCCCCGCCTCGTCAAGACGGTGATCACTCCCCAAAGCCGGCCTTCAACGATGATCGGGCTTGCCACCATCGACCGGATGCCCAGCTCGCGCAGGCCATCGGCGACGGGGTCCGACACCCCGCTCCACATCTCCTCGTCCGCCCGGGCGGAGCGGCTGGTCCGCCACACCATGGCCGGGGCAAGGTAGTCGCGGAGTTCCACGCGCATGCCGACCTGCGGGTTGACGGGGTTTTCACCGACACGGCCGACGACCTCGACCGAGGTCCCGTCCGGCTCGAAGCGCCCTACCCCGGCGCTGTCCGCGCCGGACAGTCGGCGGACTTCCTCCGCGATCGCGCTGAACACCTCGGCCGGCCGCCCGGCACGCGCCACCAGCGTGGCCACGCGTCGCAGCGCCGCCTGCTCATCGGCAAGCTGTCGCAACCGGATCCGGTCGAGTGGATCATGGTCCGAGGCAATCTCGGCGGGATGCTCCACGTCGGCGCTGGTGTCGGGCCCGTTCACAGGCTGACCGTAGTCCGGTGCTCGGCGGCCCGACAAGGCTGGGTGGCGGGGCCTCGACGGTGGCTGTCTGGTGTGCCCGTACTCCTGCTGGCAGGTAGTCGAGTTTGGCGCTGGCCACGACGACGAAAGCAGCCTCAAGCGCGATCGTGGAGTCCACACACCACGGGGCTCGGACGAGCTGGGAGACCGGAAGGAAGTAGGGGAGAGCCATGGTGGAAGCTCAGGTGGTGCAGTCCCCGCACCGCGAGTGCGAGATGGGCAGCACGGTTGAGGCGGTCCGGGCCGAGGCGCTGTTCGCGTCGACGCTTCAGCCCTCACAGGCGCCCGCTCCGGAGCAGGTGCGTCGCGCCGTCGCGACGACAATGCGGCGCCTCGGCGTCAACGGCTGTGCTGCGCACATGGCCCGCGAGTTCGGTGACCACCCCGACACGGCGCCGGCCCGGATGAACTGGGCGCTGGCAACGATCCGCACGGTGTACCCCCGACGGCAACGGCGAGGCCTCCCCGGCGACCGGTGGCTCCTGCGAGCTGACCGACTGGCCACGGCATTCCACAAGTAGACCCGCACACGTGAGTATGCACGGCTGACGAGCGCCTTGGCCGATGGCGAGCGACTCGCTTGCGTACTGGCATGGACACCGAGTCGCCACTACAGGCTAGGCTGCGCGTCCGGCTATTGATCCTGTTCTTACTACGTTCACGACGTCCGCATGGCGCAACATTTGATCCAAGACGGTGGAAGATTCACGCAGCAAGAATTGGACACAGCCGAACGGGTCTTCGTTCCCGGATTGTGTCCCGCGGGTCACAAACCAGTCCAAGGAACGGCCTGCCCGGCCTGGTAGTGATAGTCAGGCCGATGAATTTCCATCGGTAATGACCCAACTGGGGTGACGGCCCCCTCTTTGATCTGCGTGGTAGGTCCGCCCCTTACCCGCGTTGTCCCGGCCGACGCATGCCGACACTTCCCCGAGGGGGCCCGCCACGAGTGGCGCTCTGCTGCCGGAGGTCCTGGGCCGTGTCGCATCGCCGCCGCGAGGACCGTGACACTTACGGCCCAGACCCCGGACCCCCGCATAGGGGGTAACGAACACTGCTAAGTTCGCCCGGAACTGCGCCGGGACCCGACGTTGCAGTGCCACGGATAAGCTCTCCCAGGGACGACGTGCCAGCCGTGCCCTCCGGGTCTTGTGCCACTTGTGAAAGGCAGAAGCCAACACCGTTCGAGTTCGCGCCGCCCGGCGCAGTCATCCAGCCAGGCGGAACCGCAGCGGCCGCCGAAGCTGACACACCCAGCATCGCCGCGACGCCTGCAGACGTGGCCATGACGCGCCAGGATCCGTTCCGCCTGTTCATGGTGGTCTCCCTTCGAACGAGGGACTCCGCGAAGCCCCTACTCACTGTTGCCGCGCCCCCGCTCCAACTTGCTGACTCTGCCTTGCGCCGACGAGTGCCGCTCTGCCAGCCGAGGTGACTACCGCACAGGTTGGGTCAAGGGCGCTCGATTAGCTCAAGGGCACCCATTCGGTGCCGGCAGAGAAGGACGATGCCGTCGGGGCAGAGCCGGCGGCACACAGGCGCCGGCGGGGTGCCGCGACGGAGCGAAGACCCACTAGCGTCGATGGCTCCGGGCCTGCCCGTGGTGAGCGCGGGCTGCGCCCTAGACGTCCCCGGACGGCTGGCGGTCAGTCAAGGCCCAGACAACTCCTCTCCTCTGAATACTCCGGGGCCTGCGCTCGGTCAACCCGCAAATCCTTATCAGTTTCCAATCATCTGCAACCGGCGCGCAACCTGTCCGGGCCCGCGCGGAGCGGCAAGTTTGATTGCCCTGCGGGGTGGTCGTCCTGAGATGTCGGCGATCCGGCTGGAGAACCGGACGTTGCCACGGTTGCCGCCGAAGGTCGCGCGCCTTGCTGGTCAGCTTCGGGGTATCACACCCAGATCAATGAGAGGGCGGACGGCCAATCGGTCAGCAACCACGGACGTGCCGCTTGGGATGCACGCCGTGGGACAGTGCAATCCTTGCGGCGCTACCAGCCCTTACGGAGTCGCGGACGTAGCAAACGTGGTAGCCGGGAGGCGCCGACAGCTTGCCGTAGTCCGGATATTTCTGGAGGTCGCCATGACAGAAGCCCTCGCGCCAGTAGTGGTCGTTGCCATGGTGCTGGACACAGAAGCGCTGGTACTCCGAAGTATGCGTTGTAACTCGTGCGGCGATGAGCCACCGGGCGTGCAGCGGGCCTGTGGAAGCACTCGCTACGCCTGTCCCAGCGAGGAAGGCGGTAGCGGCCACGACCAGGCCGGCCAACAGGCTCGTCACCGCCTTGATGCTCTTGCCCTGCAGGGCGGCCCGAGAGGGCGTGCCGCAGCCGAGCTCGGCCGGGGAGGCAGTGGGCGGCAGGGGAGTGTCGGCCGGGTCGATGGGCATGCCGGTGCCTCGCTCCTCGTCGGCGAACTGCTGCTGTCGCAGCCTGGTCACCGTAGAAGCAGAGCCGGGACCTCCGCCTCAGCCGACCAGACAGACCTCATAGACAAAATTGGCCATTAACGGCAGCGGTGCGCGGCTTCGCCGGTGACGCGGCTGGAGAAGGTGGCCAGCAGCCGGTACAGGCTGCGGGTGTAGGTGGTGACGTCGTGCCGGCCGCGGACGTAGTCCAGGACCAACGGAAGGAGCGGCGCGAGGGTCGCGGGAGGGCCCGTCTCCGTACGGCTGTCGGTCTGCAGCCGACGCTAATCCACGGTGCAGCCGGTGGTCCCGTCCGTAGGGGTGCGCTTCTTGATCTTGGCCGGACGGTTCCTTGTGTCCTGTTGCGGACCACGAGCCGTGCCAGGATGGGCGGCCCGGATGGAGCTGGACTCGACCTCGCACCGCGAAGAAGGAACTTCAGCCCAGCCGTGCGGCGCGGTGCGGGCAGGACCTGGCAATGCGAAGAGCCCCTGACCTGAAACCCCAGGTCAGAGGCTCTTTGTCGTTGTGTCCGAGGGGGGACTTGAACCCCCACGCCCGTTAAAGGGCACTAGCACCTCAAGCTAGCGCGTCTGCCATTCCGCCACTCGGACGCGGCACACCGCACGGGTCAACCCGTCGGCGCTGGACAACGATACAACATCGGCGGTGCGCTCCCGACGGTCACGGAGCCGGCTGTCCACCCCGCGGTATAGCCTCGGATCAAGCTCGCCACCGACGCCCAGGAGCGCCCCATGACCGCAGCGCCGACCAGTGCCGAGGACGAGGTCGTCGAGATCTGCCGTGACCTCATCCGCATCGACTCGTCCAACCCGACGAGCAACGAGCGCAAGGCCGCCGAGTACGTGGCGGGCAAGCTCGCCGAGGTCGGCCTGGTGCCGGAGATCATCGAGTCGGCGCCCGGCCGGGCAAGCGTGATCACCCGTATGGAGGGCGCCGACCCCAGCCGGGAGGCGCTGCTCATCCACGGTCACCTCGACGTGGTGCCCGCCGACGCGAGCGAGTGGTCGGTCGACCCGTTCGGGGGCGAGATTGTCGACGACATGCTCTGGGGCCGCGGGGCGGTCGACATGAAGGACATGGACGCGATGATCCTGTCCATCGTGCGGCACCGGATGCGTACGGGGCAGAAGCCTCCGCGCGACGTGGTCCTCGCCTTCCTGGCGGACGAGGAGGCCGGCGGCGCCAAAGGTGCGCACTGGCTTGTCGACAACCGGCCCGATCTGTTCGAGGGCTGCACGGCGGCCGTCAGCGAGGTCGGCGGCTTCAGTGTCACGGTTGCGGAGAACCAGCGCCTCTACCTGATCCAGACCGCCGAGAAGGGCATGGCCTGGATGAAGCTGACCGCCAGGGGCCGGGCCGGTCACGGCAGCTTTATCAACGACGACAACGCCGTGACAGCGTTGACCGAGGCCGTCACCCGGATCGGCCGGCACACCTTCCCGGTCCAGATCACCCCGACCGTGCAGCGCTTCCTCGAGGAGCTGTCCGACAGCCTCCACGTCGAGCTCGACCCGGACGACATCGAGAACACCGTGACCAAGCTCGGCTCCATAGCCCGGATCATCGGAGCGACGCTGCGGCACACCGCCAACCCGACGATGCTCGACGCCGGCTACAAGGTCAACGTCATCCCGCGGGTCGCCTCCGCCAGCATCGACGGTCGGTTCCTGCCAGGCCTCGAGGAGGACTTCTTCGCTCAGCTCGACGAGCTCCTCGGCCCGGACATCCAGCGCGAGTTCATTCACCACGACATCGCCGTCGAGACGGAGTGGGAGGGCGCCCTTGTCGACGCGATGAGTGCGGCAATCAAGTCCGAGGACCCGCAGGGCCGCCCGGTCCCGTACACCCTCTCCGGTGGCACCGACGCCAAGTCCTTTTCCTTGCTGGGCATGAAATGTTACGGCTTCTCGCCACTCCGGCTCCCGGCCGACCTGGACTTCGCCGGCATGTTCCACGGCGTCGACGAGCGGGTGCCGCTGGACTCGCTGCGTTTCGGTGCCCGAGTGCTCGACCGGTTCCTCTCCGACGCCTGAGGCCGAACAACGGCATCTCCGATCCTGGACCTACCGTGCCGGTGCGGCTAGCGTCCCGATCATGTCGCTGCCCCAGAGAGTGTTCGTGCGCATCGCGGTCGCCTGCACGCTCGTCGCGGGGGTGCTGACCGGCGCCACACCCGCGGGCGCAGCGTCTGCGCACCTCAGCGCCCACGCCGCGTCGTTGAGCTTCAAGGTCGGCAGCCCAGTGCAGGTCGCCGGCACGGTCACCCCGAAGTCCACCGCGACCGTGGTCCTCCAACTCCTTGTAGGCAAGAAGTGGGTGGCTGTCGCGCACGGCAAGCCCGTGGCAGCAGGCACTTTCACGCTGTCGGTGAAGGCCCCCTCCAAACCGGCCACCTGGAAGGTACGGGTCGTACGCCCCAAGGCGGGCTCGTCGACGGCGGTCACCGGCGCGCCGTTCGCGGTCCGAGTCGTCAAGACCGCGTACACGGTCACCGCCTCGGTCCCCGCGACCGTGACCTCTGGCTCACCTGTGGTCGTCACCGGCAGGGTGTCGCCGAAGGCGACTGGAACCGTGCTGCTGCAGACCACCGGTGCTCAGGGCTGGTACACCTTCGCCTCGGCGAAGCTGACCAGCACGTCGACCTACACCGTCGGCGGCACGCTTCCCCTAGGCGCGCACTCGATCCGCGTTCGCAAGTCAGCAACCTCCAAGGTCGCGCAGGGTCTCAGCAAGGCGGCATCGACAACCGTCTCCCTCCCGCCCCTCGCCGTCGGCACGACGGCGCTACCCGACGCGGTGGTTGAGTCGGCGTACGCGATCCAGCTGTCCGCGTCAGGCGGGATGCCCCCATACACCTGGAGTGCTGCAGGACTGCCGGCCGGCATGGCGGTGTCCTCCGCAGGCGTCCTGAGCGGAGTCGTGACGACCGTCGCGACGTTGTCCATCACCGTTACGGTGAGCGATGCCCGGCTGGTCGGCGCCTCCAGCGTCCTGCGACTGCAGTCCCACCCGTCACCGCATGCAGCCAATCTCGCCCATGGCTGGGGCAACGGCACCAGCGGAGAGCTGGGCAATAACCAAACGGTGCAGATACCGCAGCCGACGACCGTCGGGCTAGCCGGCGTGACTGGCATCGCCGCCACCCAGTTCAGCGCGGCGGCGCTGCGGTTCAACGGGGACGTCTGGACGTGGGGTAGCAACGTCTACGGGCAGCTCGGCGTGAGCACGACGACCGTGATGAGCGCGGTGCCCGTGCAGGTTCCGGGTCTCAGCGGCATGGCAGCCGTCGCCGCAGGAGCCGTGGACGTCTACGCGCTCGGCGCCGACGGCACGGTCTGGGCCTGGGGCGACAACACCGCCGGCCAGCTTGGTAATGGCACGACGAGTGGCACCGCCCAGCCCGTCCCTGGTCGGGTTCTCGGCCTCAGCAGCGTCACCACCATCACCGCCGGCACGTTGTCCGGCTACGCGTTGAAGGCTGACGGCACTGTGTGGGCCTGGGGCTACAACGCCAGCGGGCAGCTGGGCGACGGGACGACCACCGACCGCTCGACCCCGGTGCAGGTCCAAGGTCTGACCGGCGTCACCGACATCTCCTCTTCGGGACAGGCTCTGCTCGCCTTGCGCAGCGATGGCACTGCCTGGGCAGTGGGTTACAACGTCAGCGGCCAGGTCGGCGACGGCACCACCACCAACAGGATGACGCCGGTGCAGGTCAGCGGTCTCAGCCACGTCACCGAGGTGTCGGCGGGCGGTTCCACCAGCTACGCCATGACGTCGAACGGCTCGGTGTGGGCTTGGGGTCGCAACGCCGGTGGAGCGATCGGCGACGGCACCACGACCATCCGCCTGACCCCTGTCCAGGTCCCCATCGCCGGCGCCGTCGAGGTTTTCGGCGGCTCGCAGACCGGCTTCGCGCGGCTCGCTGACGGCACCGCAGTCGGCTGGGGCTACAACGCCAACGGGGAGGTGGGGGACGGCACCACGACCCAGAGAAACAGTCCGGTTCCGCTACCCCCGCTGACGCATGTCCTCCAGCTCACTGGCGGCAACTTCACCGGCTACGCAGTCACCGGCACCTGACCACGCCTCAGGGCAGGGTCGGCGTCGCCTACGCGGTGTTGGCCTACTGGGCCGAGGTCAGACCGGCTGTGGCGACAGCGTGCTGCGGGTGCGGATGATCTTGCGTCGGAGCGTCACCCGGCGGCTGCCGTCAGGGAACAACCGCGTGCGGTCGAGCTCCCAGTGGCCGTACTCCGCGTGGTCGGTGAGCAGGCGCAACGCAGCGCCGCGCGAGGTGTCGCGCGGGATGAACACCCGTTGGTACTCGAACTCCACGGCTCCAGTTTGCCTGATCCCTCAGCGTTGTTCACGCAGCAGCCCGGCCAGCCTCGTCCGACGGGGGCGGGCGCCCACCTGAGCCACCGCACGGCTCAGCGCCGGACCGGCGGCGTGAACGACCGAGAGGTGCCGCGCGGCCCTGGTCAGCGCCGTGTAGACCAGTGGTCTCGACAGCATGCCGACACCTTCGGGCGGCAGGACGACCACAACCGCCGGCCACTCGGAGCCCTGCGCCCGGTGGACGGTGATCGCCCAGCCGTGCCGCAGGTCCGGCAGCACGCTCCCGGGGATGGCGACCGGCGCCTGCCCGGTGAAGGTCACGACGAGCTGCCCGTCGGTGACCGCGGTGACCACCCCGATCTCCCCGTTGGCGAAGCCCTCGTCGAGGTGGTTGGCGGTGGCCACGATGCGGTCGCCGACGTCGAAGCCGCCGACCGTGCCCGTACCAGGGTTGAGTCTGGCCTTGAGCGCAGTGTTCAGGGCTGCCGTGCCGGCTGGCCCGCGGTGGACCGGCGTGACCACCTGGATGTCGTCGCCGGCGATGCCCAGCGCCCTCGGGATGGAGTCGGTGACCAGTTGCACCGTCCGGTGAGCGGCCTCCTCCGAGCCCTTGGCCGGCACCACGACGACCTCGCGGGTCGGGTCGTCGACCGGGGGCAGGACGCCGCCGCGTACGGCGATGGCCAGCCGCGCGATCGTGCCGCCCTCGGCTTGGCGGTGCAGAGTCGTGAGCTCCGTGACCGGCACGACGGCGGAGTCGAGGATGTCGCCCAGCACCCGCCCCGCGCCGATGGACGGCAGCTGCGCCGGGTCGCCGACGAACATCAGCCGCGCCCCGTCCGGCACGGCCTCGAGCAGCGCTGCCGCGAGCTCGGCGTCCAGCATCGATGCCTCGTCGACCACCACGATGTCAGCGTCCAGCGGCCAGTCCTCGCCGCGGGCGAAGGTCCCGGTCGTGCCCTGCGCGCCGAGCAGCCGGTGGATGGTCACCGCGGTCTCGCCGGTCAGCTCCTCGAGCCGCTTGGCGGCCCGGCCGGTGGGGGCGGCGAGGGCGATCCGCTGGTTGCGGATCTTGGCCAGGGCCACCACGGCCGCGACCGTACGGCTCTTGCCGGTGCCCGGGCCACCGGTCAGCACGCTGACCCCGTGTTGCGAGACCGCCGTGACGGCCGCCGCCTGGGCGGGGTCGAGGTCGGCGACCACGGGCTTGACCCCCTCTGGGAGGCAGATCGGCTTGGCCAGCGCGCTCAACCGGGCCAGGCCCTCCGCGACCGCCTCCTCGGCAATCGCGTAGCGGGGGAGTGCCGCCACCATCGGCTCCGGGGCGTCGTCGCCACCCGGCTGGTGCCCCGGCTCCGGCACCACCACGATGAGCGCGTCGGAGTCAGCGGCCTCCAGAGCACCGTCCGGGTCCGGGACGTCCAGTCCGGCCAGGCTCGAGTGCATGATGTCGATGGGTACGACGGTGTGGCCGTCGCGCGCCGCCCGGTGCAGCAGGTGGACGCACAGCGCCCGACCGCGACGGGGGTCGTCGACCAGCCGGGACATCGGCGCCGCCAGGACCCGTACGGCGAGGGCGTCAGCCTGGGCCGGCAGAGCCTCCGGCACGAGCAGGACGGACCACGGGTCCTCCCGTACGACGTCGACGGCCGCCGGGCCGTAGGCGTCGACGACCGGGAGTGCCCACCGCGGCGGCAGGCCGGCAGGGACGAGCAGCTCGACGACGCTGTAGACCGGCGCGGCCGCGGTGAAGTTCTGCGAAAGCCGGTCCGCCTGCTTGGCGGTCACCTTGGGCAGCTTGGTCAGCCCGCCTGCCGTAACCTCCTCCGGCCGGGTGATGCCGATGCCGGCGAGCTGGCGGGCCCGGGTGCGGCTCATTCCCGGCCACAGCCCCGCCCCCCAGAAGGCGTCGAACACCTGGGTGTCGGCGGAGGTGGCAGCGATGTCGGGCGAGGTCACCCGCCAACCCTACGGAGCCGGGCAGCTGGCGGGTCCCAGGCCGCGCCCGCAGCGGCGAGATTGTGGACAACTCGACTCCGCGGAGTCGATCGTCCACAGCACGGCGACAACGTGACTAGCGCGGCCTCACGTCAATTCGCAGCGACTCGACGTCGGTGACGCCGAGCCCGTACCGGATCACCGGCTCCTCGGCGAGAGCCATCGACGGCCAGCGACCAGCCAGCACGGTCAGCGCCTCGGTGACCTGAAGCCGTACGAGCGGCGCCCCTATGCAGAAGTGCGGGCCCGCGCCGAAGTTGAGGCTGGGCCGAGGGTCGGCGCGGTGCAGGTCGAACCGGTCCGGGTCCGGGTAGGCGTCCGGGTCGCGGTGCGCTGAGGCGACCGCCGCGAAGATCAGCGAGTCCGCGGGCACGGGGATTCCACGGAAGGAGACATCGACGTCGGCCGAGCGCTGCGCGTTGACGATCCGCGGCTCGACCCGCATCGTCTCCTCGAGCCACGCGTCGGCCAGGGTCGGGTCGGCCGACAGCTCTGCCCAGGCGTCGGGGTGCCGGCAGCCGAGCAGCACGGCCAGCGCCAGCTGGTTGCTCGTGTTGTCCGTGCTGGCCTCGAGCGTCGTGATGACGAGGTTGACCACCTCGGACCCGGTCAGCCGGCTGCCCTCGCTCTCGGCCTCGAGCAGCGCCGAGAGCATGTCGGAACCGCCGGGGTAGCGACGACGCTGGGCGAGCAGATCCTCGACGTACGAGGTGATCTCGCCGTGCGCGGCCTCGATCCGTGGCACGTTCACCGGGTCCATGTTGAACACGGACAGCAGGTCCTCCGACAGTCGCGCGACAGAGGCAGCGTCGGTCTCGGGGGCCCCAATCATGGTGCAGAAGAAGGCCGCCGGGATGACGTTGGCGACGGCCGAGAAGAATTCCGGCCGGTCGCCGGCCTGGTCGGCGAGCCGGCCGGTCAGCTCTCGGACGTACCCCTGCAGGGCCTGGATGCTGCGGTGGTGGAAGTAGGGCGCCACCAGACGGCGGAGCCGCGCATGGTCGACGCCCTGCTGGGCGGTCATCGACGATGTCCACGAGTCGTAGAAGTCGCCGGCCGCCAGGCCACTGCTGCGGGCGATCAGCGCCGAGCCCTGGTGGAACCGCTTGTCCCGCAGCAGTGCATTGCAGGCGTCGTAGGTCAGCAGGTGGATCCCGTACGGGCTGAGCGCGGCCCAATGCCGGGACCTCAGCTCGCCAAGGATCCCGTACGGGTCGCGACGGAACTCTGCTGAGGCGGTATCCAGGAAAGGCCGCGTGTCGAGCGGGATCTCGGCGGTCTGCAGCGTCATCACGCCAGCCTTCGGGACCGACCGGGACGGGTCAAGGCGCGAAATCAGAAGTTCACATCCCGCGCAGCCGACCCGGACCGAACCTGTGACCGGATGTCTAGGGCTGGCGCGCCGGTCGCGGCAGCTCGCTGCGGTCGGATACCCCCCAGTTGCGGTCTGGCCAGGTGTACCAGTCGGTCGGGTCGGTGGTGGGTCGGGCGATCAGGTAGCCCTGGGCGGCGTCGACGCCGAGGTCGAGGAGGGTGGCCAGCTCGGCCGGGGTCTCCACGCCTTCACCGGTCACGGTGGCGCCGATG
>JAWWOO010000040.1:0-139609 GCA_033851545.1 Frankiales bacterium
GCCAGCCGGCCTGCCCCGCCACCGGGCGCACGACATCCGCGACATCGCTCCTCCCGACGAACGGATCCACTGTTCCGATGATCGCTCTGCACCTTGCTGGTCTCTCTCGTCCGAAGCTCCGCGCCGGCACCGTGGGCGCGGCGCTTCTGATTGCTGTCACCGTCGGTGCCGAGTCGCGTGACTGGGTCCATGCTGCGACGAAGCTGCCGGCCCCATCACCGTCCAGCCCCGCATCCGCCGGTGGCCGGGCCACCTTCGGTATCAAGCCGTCGCACGAGACGCTGACTGCGCCGATCGACGCCCGCTCACGATTCGCGTACACGGCGACGCCGGGGGCGGTACAGCCGGACTACGTGGCCGTCAGCAACAACGCGAAGACGCCGGTGCGGCTGAGTGTCTACGCCTCTGACGGCTTCAACACCGCTACCGACGGTTTCGACCTCCTTCCCGCCAGCAAGAAGCCGGTCGACGTCGGCGCCTGGATCACCTTGAAGACCAACGTGGTCGACCTAGCGCCGGGCGCCTCCGTCGTCATCCCGTTCATCGTCAGGGTGCCGGCCAAGGTCCCACCTGGGGACCACGTTGGGGGCATCGTGGCCTCGCTGCGCACCTACGGCGTGGACAAGAAGGGTGACCGGGTCGCGATCGACCAGCGGGTCGGCGCCCGTGTCTACCTGCGCGTCCAGGGTTCCCTCGACCCCGGGCTGGCGATCTCGAACCTCAAGGCGAAATACCACGGGAGCTGGTGGAACCCCTTCGCGAGCGTGAGGGTCACGGTGTCCTACACGGTGAGCAACCCTGGCAACGTCCGGCTGGGCGCACATCAGTCGCTGGTCGTCTCGGGCTGGTACGGCAGCGCGCACCCGCAGTCGGTCCCGGACATCCCCGAGCTGCTGCCCGACAACTCGCAGGCTCAGAAGTTCGTCGTACGAGGCGTTGTGCCGGCCTTTCACCAGAAGGCGGTCGTGACCGTTGCGCCGTTCTCGTTGCCGGGTGACACCGATGGACGGTTGACCACGCTGGTCATGGCCGTGCACCTCTGGGTCATCCCCTGGGCTCTGCTGTTCTGCATCGCGCTAGTGCTGGTGCTGCTCGCGATCACGTGGCGGTCGATCCGTCGCCGACGGCGCCCCGCCGATGTGGCACCCCCCGTCGGCGGCCAGGATCGCAAGAGCGTCGGGGCGCAGCCGTGATGCCGATCCTGCACCGGGTGGCGAGCGTCATCGGCCGGCTCGCTGCCGTCGGCTCGGCCTTCGCCGTCCTCGCCCTCGCCGCGGCGCCGGCCGGGGCTGCGTCCCCGTCGGCCGTCGCGACGAAGGCGCCTTCGCTCGGCGTCCTCTCGGTGTCCCCCGCCAAGGCCACGGACCTGGTGGCGTTCTCCTTGATCACCTCGGCCGCTTGCCCGTCAGGCGGCACGAACATCATCGGGACCATCCTCGGCCCCGGCCTACCTGTAGACGGCATCAACGTGGTGCCCAACACCACCGCAAAGCTCTTCCCGCGGACCACCGGCGGGGGCTACTTCATGCCGAGCAACAACACGCTCCGGGCGCTGGTCAACCAACTGCCGGACCCCCAGGCACTCAAGGGCACCTACCGGCTGCGTGTCGAGTGCCGCGGACCGGCCAAGATCGCCGACCTCGGTGACTTCAGCGGGTCGTTGGTGTTCGACGGACACCATGGCTACGTCGCCCATCAGCCGGATGTCCCCAAGGGCTCGCTGCAGACCCTGGCGCCGACGCCCGACCCGGCCCTGCCGTCGGTCGCGGCAAGCGCTCCCTCCCGCCCTTCGCCGTCCCCGGCTGTCGTCAAGGCGCAGCCGGCGGCGGCGACCCGGCCCAGCAGCTCCTCGAGCGGTGCGGCCCCTTGGCTGATCGGGGGCGGTGCGCTCATCGTGGCGGCCGGAACAGGCACGCTGCTGCGCGGTAGGCGCGGCCGGACCAAGACGGCCGCGCGATGAGGCGGCAGCTGTTCCGCCTTGCCCGCGCCGTGACCGGCCTCACCGTGATCACGGCGTCCCTCGCTGTGCCGTCGCTGATGGCCGTCGGAGCACGTGCGGTTACGGAGCCGACCGGCAGCCTCGGCTTCCTGCCGGCCTCGGGCCTCGACTCCTTCTCCCTGACCGCCGTCAGCTCGGGGCTCTGCTCCGATCCGCGGGGGACCAACCTGCAGCTGCGGGTAACTGGTCGCGGCTTTCCGGCAGGGATCAACGTCACCCCCAACCTGAAGGCGGCCGTCTACCCGGTGGACCCGACGACAGGTGGCTACGACGTCCCACTTCAGGACACCCTACGGTCGTTCGCCGCGCAGCAGAACCCGCCGGCCACCCTCTCCGGCCGCTATGACTTCACGTTGATCTGCAAGAAGCCTTGGGGGAAGGGCGACTACGGCTCCTACACCGGGTCGCTCACGTTCAGCTCTCCCACGCACTACCGGGCCCTGACGCGCATTCCCGAGGTCAGCACGAAGCCGGCCACGTCGAAACCTGCCGTGCCCGCCTCGTCCACCCTGCCCGCACCTGTCGCGGTCTCCGGCAGTACCGGCCCGGCCCAGCCCGTCACTACAGCGCCGGTGTCAGGCCATGGGACGCCTCAGGCGCAGAAGATGCCCCAGCCGCACAAGTCGGCACCTTCCAAGTCGCCGACAGCCGGCCCAGCAACATCCCGCGGCGCTGCCTCGACGGCATCCGCCACTCCCGGTCCGACGACCCCGTACGGGGTCCCGACCTCGGCTCGCGCACCTGCACTCGTCGCCCGCACCGCCGCAGATCGCCTGCTGCAGCGGCATTCGGGGCCGTCACCGGGCCTGGTGGGTTCCCTGGCCGTTGCCTCCCTGGCCGTGGTCATCTCGTTGGGCCTGGTCCTGCGGCGCCGAAGGCGGCCAGGTGCCACGTGACCCACTTCGTCCGGGAACTCAGCCGGGCACAGCAGCGCAAGGTCGCACCAACATCCAGCTCGACCTCCACCGATCGAAGGGCAATTTCATGAAGAGCGGAATGCGCCGGGTCACCGCGCGACTGGCCACAGCAGCGCTCGCGGGCACGTTCGCCCTGTCCGGCGCGACGGCCGCCCAGGCATGGACATTGGGGCCACAGATCGGCACCGCGACCGTCAACCCGGCCACCGGCATCGACGAGAACACACTGACGATCGCCACTGCCGGTCCGTGCACTGACGCGACCGCGACGAACGCCCAGCTGATCATGTACGGCCAGGGCCTTCCCGCTGACGGTTACAACGTGAGCGCCAACAACCCGATCTCCATCCTGCCCACCAACCCTTCGGGCGGTTACGACGTCCCGATGCTGGACAACCTCAAGGCCCTGGCCCAGCTCGTGACGCCGCCGGTCACCTACTCGGGGACGTACACGATCGCCCTGGTCTGCAAGAAGGCATTCGGGTTCACCGACTACGGCGACTACATCACCTCCATCACGTTCAGCAACCCGACGCACTACAGCAGCGGGCTGCCGGTTGTCCCGACAGCGACCACAACGACGCTGACGGCCAGCCCGGTCGTTGTGACCCCGGGAACGCCGGTCACACTGTCGGCCGCCGTCGCGCCTGCCGGTGTCACCGGGTCGGTGCAGTTCCTCGACGCGGCGGTGCCTCTGGGCGCGGCCACCCTCAACGGCTCGAGCGCCGCGCTCACCGTCCCCGGCCTCTCCGCCGGGACCCACGCGCTGACCGCGGTGTTCACACCGACCGGTCCCGCCGGAGCGCTGCCCTCGACGTCGACTCCGGTTGCCTACCAGGTGCTCGCGGCCTCGACCGAGCTCACCATCCCGGTCGGCACCGTGCTGCGGACATCG
Source organism: Frankiales bacterium (assembly GCA_033851545.1). Taxonomy (GTDB): domain Bacteria; phylum Actinomycetota; class Actinomycetes; order JAWWOL01; family JAWWOL01; genus JAWWOL01. The sequence goes on from JAWWOO010000040.1 coordinate 3,812, forward strand.
CCCGCCGCTGACTGGACCCGTGACGGCTCGGCCGTCGCTCACGGGGTCTCGTACACGCTGACTGCTGGGGACCTGGGTCACCTGATCAGCGGACCCTCGATCCCCGGCGTCTATGTCGTGGAGGGCGCCCCGCTCAAGAAGCTGGTAGCTCCGTCGCTCGTCGGCACCGGCAAGGTAGGCAGCAAGCTCGTGCTCAGCCCGGGGTTATGGACGCCGGCCCTCACGTCGAAGTCCGTGGCCTGGAAGCGCGACGGCAAGGTGGTCAAGGGGCAGACCGGCACGGCGTACAAGGTCAAGTCGACAGACAAGGGCCACAGGATCTCGGCAACCGTGACCGCCAAGCGGGCCGGTTTCGCCAATGGGGTGGCCACCTCAGCGCCGGTGACGGGAACGCTCTCGGCCAAGGTCAAGCACCGCGCGCTGCCCGGCGCACTCACGACGCCTGCCCCCCTCGCCGTCTCGGTGGCCGACGGTCTCACCGTGCCGGTCGGTACCGCGGTCGGCTGCCGTTCTGCGTACCTGGTGGGTCAGTCGCCGACGGTGACGGCTCCAACGGTTGTCGCTGACGTCCAGATCGGCCGGCGGCTCACCTGCAGCAGCACGGTCACCGTGTCGCAGGGTACGGCGACGATCGAGGCGGCGTACCACGCCGGTCCCGGCGCGGCGCTCGCCCCGTACGTCAAGCCGTTCGTCGCCGGTGTCCCCAAGGTCGGCAAGAAGCTTTCCGTCGTCACCGGTAAGTGGCTGCCGGCCTTCACCAAGGTCAGCTACCAGTGGCTCAAGGACGGGAAGGCCATCAAGGGTGCCATCAAGGCAACCTTCGTCGTGCGTGCAGCCGACCGGCACCACAAGCTGTCCGTACGGCTGACGGTGACCCGTGCCGGCTGGCTGGGCGGTAGCGCAACGACAGCCCCGGTGAGGGTTGGGTGAGCTCCCTGAGCTCGCCGGGCGGCGAGAGCCTGCCCGAAGCCGGCGGCGGCCTGACGGTCAGCGAGCCGCGCGCCGCCCCGGACCGCACAGGGTCCGCGGCCGATCTCAGCGTGGAGACGGACGACGCGGCCGCCGATCCTTCTGCCGGTGCGGTCCCGGTCTCCGCAGGCCGGGCACCGCTGTCGCCGGCAACCGCCGTCCTTGGGGCCGCAGTGTCGATCCTGGGGGCGCTGCTGCTGGGATTCGGTGCCGACGTGACCTTCGTCGGGGCAATGCACCACAATCGCGACCAGCACCTCGCCTACGACGACTTTCGGGCCAAGCTGGCGCATGGCGAGGCACCGATCGGTCCGGCAGACCAGCACGACCGGCCGCTCGCGATGGGCGCACCAGTTGCCTTGCTGGACATCCCGGAGATTGGCCTGCACGAGGTAGTCCTCGAGGGGACGACCTCGCGGGTGCTCGCGATGGGTGCGGCCCACGCCAGGTCCACTGTCTTCCCGGGCCAAGCCGGGACCAGCGTGATCATGGGCCGCCGGGCAGCCTTCGGTGGTCCGTTCCGGCGCATCGCCTCCTTGCGGCCGCAGCAGACCTTCACGGTGACCACCGGACAGGGAGTCAGCACCTATCGGGTCATCGATGTCCGCAGGGCGGGCGACCCGGTGCCGGCAGCTGTCGCCGTCGGCGCAGGCCGGATGCAGTTGGTCACTGCCGGCGGCCCGGCCTTCCAACCCGGCGGCGTCGTCAGGGTCGACGCTGACCTGGTGACGCCGGTTCAGGGCACGCCCGCCGTGGACATTGCCATCCCCCCGCTGTCCAAGGCAGAGCAACCGCTGCAGGGCGATCCGTCCGTGCTCATGGTGCTGGTGTTGTGGGCTCAGGCACTGCTCCTCGCTGCCGGCCTCGTTGCCTGGGCGCGGCTGAGGTGGGGTTTCTGGCAGACCTGGATCGTGGGTGTCCCGCTCCTGGCTGCGTTGGGCCTCGCAACCGCCGACCGGGTGGCCCAGCTGCTGCCCAACCTGATGTGAGGAATGCATGACGACGCTCATCCCGCTGCAGGACAACCGCTGGCACGACGACGATGTCGCCGAGCTGACGGCGACCGGCGTCTCTGCGTGGTTCGGCAGCCACAAGGTGCTCGAACAGGTGTCCCTGACGATGCCGGCCGGTCAGGTCACCGCGTTGATCGGCCCGTCCGGCTGCGGCAAGTCGACGTTCCTGCGCATCCTCAACCGGATGCACGAGCTGGTGCCCTCGGCGCGTCTCGCTGGCGAGGTGATGCTGGACGGGCACGACATCTACGCGCCGGGGCTCACCTTGTCCGACGCACGCAAGCAAGTCGGCATGGTCTTCCAGCGACCCAACCCGTTCCCGGCGATGTCCGTCTACGACAACGTTCTGGCCGGACTTCGCCTGACAGGCAGGAAGAGTACGTCCAGTGAACGTGACTCCCTGGTGGAGGATTCGCTGACCAGGGCAGGCCTGTGGAACGAGGTCCGCGGCCGGCTCCGGCAGCCGGGCGGCGCGCTGTCCGGGGGGCAGCAGCAGCGGCTCTGCATCGCCCGCTCTCTTGCCGTACGCCCGCGAGTGCTGCTCATGGACGAGCCCTGCTCCGCTCTCGACCCGACCTCTACCCGGCGGATCGAGGAGACCATCGGCGAGCTGGCCCGCGAGGTCACCATCGTCATCGTGACCCATAACATGCAGCAGGCGCAGCGGGTCTCGACCCGTTGCGCTTTCTTCCTCGCCGACGACCAGACCCCCGGAGTGATCGTCGAGTCGGGGCTGACGGCGGACCTGTTCAGCTCACCGAACGACCCGCGTACGGAGGACTACGTCAACGGCCGGTTCGGCTGACGTGACTGCCGAGAGTCGGCAAGTCGGCGGGTCTGAGTATTCGGGGTGCTCAGCTCGTTCACCTGATGTTTGCTCGACGCTTGGCCCCTTGCCGAGCATCATTGCTCACTGACGTCATCGCTTGGTGATGTCGCGGAGCCGCGCATCCCGGAGGTTGTCGATGACCCGCACCGCAACCGCCACCGTGGCGCAGGCGGCATCGAAGGCCGAGGCCTTCGGGCCGGTCGCGCCAGCAATGGACAGCGCCACATTGCGGCTGCTGGCCGAGCCCACCCGGGCGGCGATCGTCCAGCTGCTCGCCGTCGAACAGCTCTGCACCTGCCACCTGGTCGAGGAACTCAACGCCTCCCAGACCAACATCTCCAACCACCTCAGGGTTCTTCGCGACGGCGGGATCGTCACCGCATCGCCCTGCGGGCAGTTCACCTACTACGCCTTGGTTCCGGAGGTGCTGGCGGCGATCAGTGAGCAGTTCCGCCACCTGGCGGCCCAGGCGACCCAAGCTGTCCAGATGCGCCGGCCATGCGGCTGACCCCCGACCTGGGACGCCGGGCATTCGCGGAGCTCCTCGGCACCATGCTGCTGGTCGCGGCCGTGGTGGGCTCCGGCATCGCGGCAGTCCGGCTGTCCCCCGACGATGTGGGGCTGGAGCTGTTGGAGAACAGCCTCATCACCGCAGGCGCGCTGGTCGCCCTGATCCTCGCGCTGCAGCCGATCTCAGCAGCATTCAACCCGGTCGTCACCCTGGTCGAGCGTGCCCTGGGCGCCGTGACCACAGGTGACGCCGCGGTGCTCATCGGCGCGCAGATCGCTGGAGGGATCGCCGGCTCGGTGCTGGCGAACCTGATGTTCGGGCTGGACGCGGTAAACGTCTCCACGCATCACCGCAGCGGCGGCGGGATCTGGCTCGGCGAGGTCGTCGCTACGTTCGGGCTGCTGCTGGTCATCTTCGGCGTCGCCCGGTCCGGGCGAGGCGGCCAGGTCGCCTACGCCGTCGCCGGCTACATCCTCGCCGCCTACTGGTTCACCTCCTCCACCTCCTTCGCCAACCCCGCGGTCACCATCGCCCGGATGTTCTCCAACTCCTTCGCCGGCATTGCCCCGGCGTCGGTGGCGGGGTTCGTCCTCATGCAGTTGGTCGGCGGCGCCCTGGGCTACGGCGCGATCCGCGTCCTCTACCCGAACGCTGACGACGTGGCGGCGCAGATCGCCGCCGATCCCACCAGCGGCGAACCCAAGACGGCGACGCCTGTCACCGTCGGAACCTGAAAGGCCCACTCGATGTCGCGCAAACCCGCTGTGCTGTTCGTCTGCGTCCACAACGCCGGCCGCTCGCAGATGGCCGCCGGGTTCGCCAGTCATCTCGGTGGCGACGCCATCGAGGTCCGCTCCGCCGGGTCAGAGCCCGGCGCCGCGGTCAATCCCGCCGCGGTGGAGGCGATGGCCGAGCTCGGTATCGACATCTCCGAGCAGACCCCGAAGAAGCTCACCACTGAGGCGGTCGAGGCATCCACGATGGTTATCACGATGGGCTGCGGCGACGCTTGTCCGGTGTTCCCCGGCACCTCGTACCGGGACTGGCAGCTGGATGACCCGGCAGGCAAGGGCATCGAGGCCGTACGCCCCATCCGCGACGAGATCCAGACCCGGGTAACGGCCCTGCTGATCGAGCTGCTCGAGGACACCGCCGCGCAGCGTGCGGCCCAGTAGTCGAACCCGCTCTGAGCGGTCCTTCAACCGGCCTGAGCTGATTCAGCGGGCGGCCGCCGGCACCCCGCTGGTCAGCGCGCCGGCCAGGGCGTTCAATGCGGTGTCCACGACGCGGTAGTAGGCCCACTTCCCGCGCTGCTCGCGGGTGACCAGCCCAGCCTCGAGCAGCTGCTTCAGGTGGTGGGAGACCGTCGGCTGTGACAGCTCGAGCGGTGCGGTCAGGTCACACACGCACGCACCGTCGTCGCCCTGCGCGGCGATCAGCGACACCAGCCGCACCCTGCTCGGGTCGCCGAGGGCCTTGAAAACCCGAGCCAGCCGCTCCGCGGTGGCGGCTTCGATGACCCCACCCGTGACCGGGGCGCAGCAGGCGGCAAAGTCCTCGACGAGCGGCAGGGTCGCGGTCATGGTCATGAATCCAGTCTGCCACCCGCATTGACATCCGTCGATGCATCGGTCATCGTCAATGCATCGACGTTCGTCAATCCGAAGGAGCACCAGCCATGCCCGACCAGGATGTCCGCGAGCAGGTACGGGCCCGCTATGCGGCGGCCGCGATCGCGGTGACCACCGCCGGTCGCGACGCGCTGGCCGTCGTCGATGCCGATCAGCGCTGCTCGCCGGCCGGCACGAATGAGGACTGTTGCGGGGGCGGTGCCGAGGTCGACGCCGCGTTCGGCTCCGCGCTCTACAGCGCCGACGAGCAGGGTGAGTTGCCGGCCGAGGCGGTCGCCGCCAGCCTCGGCTGCGGCAACCCGCTGATGGTCGCCGACCTCAAGGCCGGCGAGAAGGTGCTCGACCTCGGCTCCGGTGGCGGGATCGACGTGCTGCTCTCAGCACGCCGGGTCGGCCCGACCGGGTTCGCCTACGGCGTCGACATGACCGACGAGATGCTCGACCTGGCCACGGCCAACGCCAGCAAGGCCGGTGCGACCAACGTCGAGTTCGTCAAGGGCACGATCGAGGACATCCCGCTGCCGGACGGCTCGGTGGACGTGGTGATCTCCAACTGCGTGATCAACCTGTCCACCGACAAGCCGGCGGTGCTCGCCCAGATGTTCCGGGTGCTCACCCCCGGCGGGCGGATCGGGATCTCCGACGTCGTGGCCGAGGACCACCTCAGCGGGGCTGACCGAGCCGAGCGCGGCTCGTACGTCGGCTGCATTGCCGGCGCGCTGTCCCGCACCGAATACCTGCAAGGCCTGGCCGCGGTCGGGTTCACCGACGCCGAGGTCACCTTCACCCACGAGGCTGCCCCCGGCATGCACGGGGCGATCGTACGGGCCACCAAGCCGTCCGCGACCATCTGTTGCTCCCACGCCACCCAGCAGACCTGCTGCGCACCGGCGGTCAAGGCCGACTGCTGCGGCGACAGCGGGACGGCCACCGGCCAGTGCGGCTGCCAGTAACCCGACCACCCGAGTCACGTCGAAAGGAACAGGACGATGTCCATTCTTCGTCGGATCCACGCAGCGCTGACCAATCCGGGACGGGTCACCTTCGACGACGCCCGCGGCGAGGTCTGCGACACGGCCTGCCGCGCCAGTGCACAGCGCCAGCGCACGATGACCCAGGTGCAGAACTCGTTGCCGATCCGGCTGGGATAATTGCCGGCCCCGCACCACACCACGCACCCACGATCACTCCGCGGTGTACTCGAGGTGACCGCCGGACCAGGTGACGGTGGTCAGCCGCTTGACCACCGGCCCGACGTACTCGGCCAGGATGCGCTTGCCGGTCGCCGCCTCCTCGGCGGTGCAGGCGATGGCTGGGGTGGCGAGGAACTGCCACTGCGGTTGTACGAGGCAGACCGGCAGATCTCGGCGGTGCGCTTCCTCGAGAACAGCGAACGCTTTGGGCCAGGTGGCGCCGGCAGGAGGCAGCACGAGGATGATCGGCTGCCCCGGCGCGGCCATGGCCTGCAGCTTCACGAGATCTGCATCGACGCCGGGGTAGACAGCCTCCTTGGCCGCCATCCCCGTACCGATGAGCACGAGAAGCCCTGCCATTGCTGAGGAAGCGGCCAGGACTGGTCGAGGCGGCGTCCAGCGGAGCAGCAGCTGCTGGACGATCACCAGCGTGGCCGTACCAAGGACCAGACCGGGGAGTACGGTCGAGAAGTCGCCGGTGTAGTACTGGGTCAGGTCGTCGATGCCGCGGTAGGCGTAGAACATCACCAGGCCGAGCAGCAACGCAATGCTGGCCAACAGGCCGAGCAGATAGCGCCGCACCGGCTGGGAAGCTTTGACTGCCAAGGCAATCGAGACCACGACGGCGGCAGCGAAGCCGAGCCAGCCCCACCAGGTGCCGGTCCAGAAATGTTCCGTGAAGGTGAGGACATCGCCCACCGGGTGGCTCGACGCTTGCCGCGAGTAGCGCCAGTAGAGCCCCCATTGTCCGGGCCAGTGCAGGATCAGGTCGAGCAGCATCGGCAGCAGGAAGACGAAGGCGATCACGCCGGACGTCACGAGGGGACGCCTCGCGGTGGCAAGCTCCTGCCGGACCCGGCCGCGGTGGAGGAACCACCAGCAGGCAACGACCGCGACGGTGCTCACGCCTACGAACATCAGGAACGACGCGTGGCCGTGCACCAGCAGACCGGCGGCAATGGTGAACGCCGGCAGGGAGCGCAGCTCGCCGACCACGACGGACGGTCCCGACACGGCGAGCAGCAGGAACGGCAGTGCGTACAGGTAGGGCGGCCACGGCACGCTGATGGCGATGTGCTGGCCGAGCCAGAGCAGCACGACGGAGATGGCAGCGACACAGGCCGTGGTAGAGGCGATGTGCCGGCGCAGCACGGTGACCACCAGGCCGGCCAGCCAGGCGTTCAGCGCGAAGTAGGCGATCAGCTGTCCGTTGAAGTCGGCGGGTACGACGTGCAGCAGCTGGTGGAACAGACCTTGGCCCAGCGCGCCGACATAGAAAAAGGCCGGACCCGGATGGTGGAAATGCACTCGCGAATAGTTGCCGGTGAGCTGCTGCAGGTGTTCCGCTCTGTCGATGAGCATGGAGTTGGCGGCGAAGTCTGCCGCCTCACGGATGGGGTGCCGCAGCCGATCGGCGTTGCGCAGGACGAGCAGGACGAAGAACACCACCGCGGTGACCGAGCCGGGCGTCCCAAACGAGCGGCGGGTCCGCTGGCTGGCCTCGGTCTCGCTCATCCGCAACACCCTACGGGACAGGCATTCGCGGTCGGCCTGAGGTCTCAGGCGCGAACTGCCGACGACCAGCGCCATTGGGCGCGTCGTGGTCGGTCGCCCAGCGCGGCCCGGCCGGTGCACCACAGCAGAACGTCACTTGCGTCGCCGTCGGGCGCCTCGGGGAACAGCCGCTCGATCACGGGGCGGCACAGCTCTGCGGGGGGACGCCAGTCGCTGCCGAGGCCGCCCGCGATGTCGTAGGTGTGGACCAGTCCCTCCACCATGCCCATGGCGACCCACCCGTACGGGTCTGAGGTGCCCATCGGGTGCCAGGCGCGCGAGGACGGGTCGGCAGCCGTGGCCACCGTGCTCAGCAGTCCGGCGCACATGGCGATCGACGCCAGCAGCCCCCCGACCTCGGCGTCGGGCGGCACGGTGGCCTCGATCGGCAGATAGCCTTCGACCGGTTGGGCGACGACCTGCGCGGCGTAGGAGAAGTAGTCGTCCGCGAGGTGTACGGCGGTCTGGCGGCAGGTCCACTCGAGGTCCCGCGCAGGCACCGTCCAGTCTGCTTCGGAGTAGGGCTCGAGCGCCTGCTGCGTCTCGGCAGCGACCTGTGAGAGCAGGTCCGGGGTGACGGTCATGACCTGAGAATAGTTGGCCTGACCGTTGCCTCCGTGAGGCTGTAGCGTCTTGACATGGTCCCCAGTCAGGATCGACCGAGCGCGCACGACCTGCGCCACGCAGTGCCGCGGTCGGCCCACGCTGACTGGACGCCGCCGCCGGGCCGCCCTGATCCGATCAAGCTGCTGCTGAGTGCCGAGGATTCGCGGCTGGTCGAGCTGCTGCCTTTGCGCAGCACGCTGATGGCGGCCAGCGCGTACGCCTATCTTCGGGGATCGGCGGGCATGATGGCCGCCGATCTCGCGCACTCCCCGGACATCGGCGTGCGTGTCCAGGCCAGCGGCGACGCGCACCTCAGCAACTTCGGCATCTTCGCCACGCCTGAGCGCAACGTGGTCTTCGACCTCAATGACTTCGACGAGACGCTGCCGGCGCCGTACGAGTGGGATCTCAAACGCCTCGCTGCCAGCGTCGAGGTCGTGCTGCGGGCCAAGAGCACCACGGCGAAACAGCGGGCCAAGGTGGTCGCCGACGTGGTAGGCGTCTATCGCCGCAAGGTGAGCGAGTTCGCCGGTTGGCGTGCCCTGGACATCTGGTACGCGCGGATCGACGTCGCCGACCTGGTCGGCGTGATGCCCAAGTCGGCGCGGGCCTCGATGCTGCGCGATGTCGACAGGGGACGGCGCAAGAACCATCTCGGTGCGCTGAACAAGCTCACTGCGATGACGGACGGGCATCGGCGCTTCATCGAGGACCCGCCGATCCTCGTACCGCTGAGGGGCACCGGCGAGGAGATGGACGAGGTCCGCGGCGTGCTGGACAGCTATCGGCTGTCCCTGTCCGACGAGCATCGCGTGCTGTTCGAGAAGTGCACCCTGCTCGATGTCGCCCGCAGGGTCGGAAGCGCCGGAACCCGTTGCTGGGTAGGCCTTCTCGAGGGTCCGCACCACCCTGCCGGCGACCCGCTCTTCTTGCAGGTCAGGGAGGCCGGCCCGTCAGTGCTCGAGGCCTACCTCGGTCGCTCCGCCGTCGGTCACCACGGCCAGCGGGTCGTCGCCGGCCAGCGGATGATCCAGATGGCCGGCGACATCTTCCTCGGCTACGCCACAGCACCCGTCAGTGGCCGTCACTACTACGTGCGCCAGCTCTGGGACGTCAAAGGATCCTCGGACCCGTCACGGATGGACCTCGCGACACTCACCCGCTATGCCGGGCTGTGCGCGTGGGTCCTGGCACGAGCCCACTCCCGTACGGGGGATGCAGGGCTCATCAGCGGCTATCTCGGCAAGGGCCAGGGCTTCGACCGGGCCATCGCCGAGTTCGCCCGCCGCTATGCCGCCCAAAATGCCGCGGACCACGCCGCCGTGGTCCAGGCCATCGCCGACGGGGTGCTCCCGGCGACGGCCTGACCAGCGGGGTGCATCTCGAGGGGCCCTGCGGTGTGGCACGGGCCGCTCACCCGAGCGTGACCCTCACCATCGGCGAGGTGGACTAGGGCGCGTTCTTTGCGGTCGGCACCTCGGCCACGATGTCGACGGCGACCGCCACCGCGGGCTGTGTGGTCGGGCTGGCGCTGGCTGAGGTCTGCGTGCTGCTGGCGGGGAGCACCAGCAGCACCCTGCTGCCGATGGGATCGCCCTTGAGCTGGTCGAACACCGTCGCCTGGGTGCCGCCGATCGGGAACGCGGCGGGGGAGCCGGTGGTCCAGGTCGAGTCGACGGCCTGACCGGTCCAGGAGACCACGACGTACTGCACGACGATGGTGCCCGTGCCGACCGGCTTGCCGGTGCCCTTGTCCACCACGGTCGCCGCGGCCTTGGTCGGCTGCGCAGCCCCGGCCGGGATCGTGATCGTCGGCGCACCGGTGAGCGGGCCACTGACCTGGGGACCAGCGGCGGGCAGGGTCTGCATCGTCGCCTTGGGGTCGGCGCTGACCGACTTGTTGTAGGACGCGATGACGTCGACCACGAACACCAGCGTGTCCGTGGCCTTGATGCCGGCGCTTGGCTGGCCCGCGGTGCCGTATCCGTCAGCCGGCGGGATCGAGAGCAGGATCCGGGTGCCCGCCTTGAGGCCGACGAGCGCCTTGTCCCAGCCGGGGATGACCTTGCCGGCGCCGATGGTGAAGCCAGTCGGGGCCTTGCGGTCATAAGAGTTGTCGAAGACCTTGCCACCCCAGATCTGCCCCAGGTAGTCGGCCATCAACAGGTCGTTCTTGGCGACCACCGGACCGGTGCCTTGGACGAGGACCTTGCTGCTCAGCTTGGTAGGCGCACCGGTCTTGGCCGGGAAGGTCAGGGTGGGCTTGTCGCCGTACTTCCCGGTGGCCGTGGGCAGCTCGGTGCCCGCCGGGAGGGCCGGTCCCGTGGTTGTGGCGGCGGAGGCGCTGGGCGCAGCGCCCGATGCGGTTGCCGACGGCGCGGAGGCCGAGCTCGATGCCGCGGGGGTCGACGAAGCGGCCGTCGTGGGCGTAGCCGACCCACTGCTGGAGTGCGTGCTGCCGTTAGCGCAGGCGGAGAGCGCCATCATGAGTGTGAGCGAGCTGGCGAGCACGAGCGGAGAACGGCGCACGAGGCGACCTCAGGCTTTCCAAGAAGAGAAGTGCGGCTCATCGACCCTAACCTGGCCCCGGACAAATCCCACATCGGGCAGCCGTCCCACAGTCACATCACAGGGTGCGGGTAGGCCGCGATGACCGTGTCCAGGAAGTCCGCGTACGCGCTCACCGTAGCCGGGTCGTTGACGTGCAGCTGGTTCTCGGCGTTGTGCTCGGCATTGGCCGAGAAGTTGTAGCTGCCGGTGGTCACCACGTCGTCCGCGAGCAGCACCTTGAGGTGCATGAAGTTGTGCGTCCCTGTCGGGGTGTACGGCTGCGAGCGCTTGTGGCCGAGGTGCGCCGACACCTTCTCCCAGTCCGCGACGACGGCGGTGTCCTTGGGGTTCTGCCGCCACTCCCTGACGATCGGGTCCATCTGGCCGGAGTCGTAGATGCCGGACAGCGGTACGCCTCGGTCGACGGCCCCCGCGAGCGCGGCGAGCACCTCGTGCGACGTCAGCACCATCGAGGCCACGACGAGCCGGGTCCTGGCCTTGGCCACCCGAGCGGCCAGCGCCTTGTTGACCGCCGGACCGTCCCCCGGGCAGAAGTCCCACGCCACGTTGTGGCCGCCCACGTGGGTGTGGCCGACATCGCCCTTGCCCGTCCCGCTGATCGTGCCAGTGGCCCACATCTGGTCGAAGTCCGTACGGTACGCCGTCGCGACGGCGTGGCTCGCGATCGTGATCACGTTGTTCTCCTGGCGGTTCCAGGCGTCGTCGGTGAAGTTGGCCGACCCGGTCCAGACCGCGGCCTTGGCGCTGGCCGCGTCGCGGACCACGTACTTGCTGTGCATCAGCTGGCCGCCGGCCTTGATCGGCTGAAGGAGCACGGCGGTCCCGCCGAGCTGTCCACGGAGGAAGGCACCGGTGCCGGGTGGGGCAGGGTCGGCCTGCAACGCGGCGAACGTCTGGGCAGTGGCCACGGGGGGCTTGCCGGCGTCGTAGCCGATGCGGACCGTGACACCACGGTTCGCTGCCGCTGTCAGAGCGCCGATCACCGTCGAGATCAGCCCGGGATCGGCCAGTCGGAAGTCGTAGATCGCGACGTCGACCGAGCTGGTCGCGGCCTCGACGAAGGCCGCCAGCTGGTCGGCGACGGCCTTGGCCTGGAACGCGTCCCCACCATGCTTGCGGTCGCGCAGGAACGTCACGGTCACCGGATCGCTCATGGCCTCAGCCCACACCTGAGCGGCCGCCACCGCAACCCATGGAAGTTGAACGTTTCGCGGACCCGTCTGCTCAAGGCCTCGCCGGGGCGTCGAGCTGGTCCGTCCCGGCGTGTTGGGCGACCACGAGCAGCCCCGCCATCGCGGCGAGCGCGGCGCCGGCGACGGAGCTGGCTCCGCCGGCGTAGGCGAGGAACAGCCGCGGGCGGGTCGACGGGGCGGGCACGCTGAACGCGGTCACGACCAGGGCGAGGCTGCCGGCTGCGAGGAGTGCCAGCGCCAGGACGATGAACGCCGTACGGCCGACGGCGTACGCGGCATCGGGCCTCGGCTGCTCCGCCGCGTGGCGCCGCGTGGTGGCGATGGCTCCGACCAGCGCAGTCCAGGCGCCCACGACCAGGCAGGCAGCGACGGCATCGCTGGGCCGGTGCCAGCCGGCGGACATCGTGGCCACCCCGGTTGCGGCGCCGTACGACGCCCCCACGGCGGCGACGAGCATTCGTAGGCGGGCCGGGGCGACGAGGGCAAATCCCACCCCCAGGGACACTGCGACCGTGGTGTGGCCGCTCGGCAGCGTGTTGAACCCGATCGCGGCGGCTGGATCGAGGTGCGGGCGGCTGAAGACCAGGTGCTTGAGCGCCTCCGTGGTGACGTTGCTGCCCACGACCAGCACCATCGTCAGCAGCGCCAAGACCGGCCGGCGCCGCAGATAGCCGATCGCGCCGACCGCGATCGTGGCCAGTACCAGGGCGGACACCGAGATCACGTCGAGGATCGAGTTCGCTTGCTCGATGATGTGCTGGCGGCCGATCGCCGTGCCCCGCAGCGAGGCGTCGTCGACCCATTGCCCGCGGGTGGTGCGGACGAAGATCACGTAGACCGCGACCAGCAGCGCTATGCACACAGCCGCCACAGCCAGCAGCGTGGTCAGCGCGCGACGCTTGTCGGCCCACCAGGGCCCCTTCCTCGCCGCCATCGTTCCATTGTCCGGGTCACCCGGTGAGAGTGGCTCATGGTCCGCCTTCACCTGGCGGCCCAGTGATCATCCGCGTGGCGATCACCGGGCTGGACACGGCAAGAAGCCCATCGCCCGGGGGGTGCGGCGATGGGCTTCAGCACGACAGGAGTGGCCAGGGGCGGGGTCGAACCGCCGACCTCCCGCTTTTCAGGCGGGCGCTCGTACCGACTGAGCTACCTGGCCGGGCTGACCGTTCGAGGGGATCGGCCCCGAAGGTTTTCCAGCGGTCCTGACGGGATTTGAACCCGCGACCTCCGCCTTGACAGGGCGGCGAGCACTCCGTGCTGCTCCACAGGACCTAGCTGCCCGCAGGTAAGCGGGATGGAACCGTGCCCCCAACGGGATTCGAACCCGTGCTGCCGCCTTGAAAGGGCGGTGTCCTGGGCCACTAGACGATGAGGGCGATGAGGCGGGTGGCCCGCACCAGCCCCGGCGTCTGCCGTCGGAGACAACGGTCAGCATAGGGGACAACCTGGCCCCCGCCAAAACTATCTGGGAACCGAGGGGGTGCCCGAAGCCCGGACGGAGGTCGGGCCGGTCGACGGAGCCCCCGACCCCGCAGGCGTGGACACCCCGCTGGACGGCACCGAGGAAGGACTCCCGGACGCACCGGGCGACGGCGGCACCGGGTTGGTCCCGCCCTTGATCTCGCTGGTGACGGCGTGGCGCTGGATCTGCACCGAGGTCAGCCCCAGCCCGCCGACGGTCACGTCGTCGTACGCGATGAGCTTGTGCGTGGTCTTGTCGAAGTAGAGCACCGAGGCGTCGAGTGGCAACGGGTTGGCACCCTCGAGACCGCGCAACCCGGCGCCCCCGGTGGAGCCCTGCGTCAGCATCAGGGTCCCGTTGAGGGCCTGGACGTCCCGTTGGTGCAGGTGCCCGGCCAGGACCAGCGGTACGTGCCCGAACAGCGGGCCGGCCATGACCGGGTCGTGGATGACCGCGACGTCGGCATTGGTGTCCGTGACCGTGGTGGCGAGCCGCTGACCGAATGCGCTGAGCAGCTTGGCCTCGTCGCTGCTGCTCGGTTGCGCGGTCTTGTTGGGCGTGAAGCGCGGGTCGCCGATGCCGGCGAAGCGGAGCCCCGCGATGGTCGCCTCGTTGTTGTCGAGGACGGTCACGTTCTTCATCCTGCGCACCGTTGCCACCGTGTGGTCCTGGGAGTCGTGGTTGCCCTTCACGTAGACGTACGGGACCCCGAGGTGGGCAATCGGCTCGTAGATGCCGTCCTCGGCGGCCAGCCCGTGGTCGCTGAGGTCACCCGAGTCGACGACCGCCGACACGTTGAACTGGCTGATCAGCGAGGCCATCACCGAGAACGCCTCGGGGTTGTCGTGGATGTCGGAGACCCAGAGGAGCGCGGTGGTGTCGTTGGACGGCAGCGACGTCGACGGCAGCGTCGACGCGACGTCGTACAGCTTGGAGACGTTGGTCACCAGCCGGGCCAGCTCGGCCCGGTAGGCGGTGAACCGCGCCTGGATGTCGCGCACGTCACCTATGGCCGCGGGCGCACTGGCGAGCAGGCCCGAGAACCGCGGCTCACTCAACGCCACCGTACGGAAGGTCAGTGCACCGAGGCCACCCGACAGCACCATGGCGACGACCGTCGTCGCCGCTGACACGGCGACCGGTCTGGGGCGCCGGAAAACCAGCAGGGTCAGGACAACTGCGCCGCCGACGGTCGACAGCACGCTGCGGATCGCCAGCTGGATCAGGGCCGACCGCACGTCGGTGGCGAGGTGGCTTCCGATCGTGTCGGTGCTCTCGGTGCTGGAGATCAGCCGCTGGACGTCCTGGACGTCGACCTGGTCGATCGAGATCCGCAGCTTCAGCGGCCCCCTGTGGTCGCGGAGCGTGATGTTGCCCAGCGGCGGCACGTAGACCCGCGTGCCGCCGCCGCCACTGCCCAGCCGCAGCCGGAACGTCGCCTCGACCGGACCCACCCGGTGATGGACGGCGCCGCCGAGGGTCAGCCCGATGCCCGCCCCCAGCAACGCGACCAGCATGACGGCCACCGACATCCGGAAACCTCGCCGGCGCAGCAACCGCACCAGAGGTGACCGGCCCACCCGCCGAGGGGACCAGAACTGCTCGGTCGCGCCCACGTCGGGAGCGGCGGTCGTCGCGTCCGGGGTCTCGGGATCGGCTGCCATTGCTCAGAACAAGGTGGGATTGGCCGGGTCACGGCCGCGGAGGGCGTCGTAGTCGAGGGTCAGGCACTCGATGCCGCGGTCCACCGCCAGAGTGCGGGCCTGCGGCTTGATCTCCTGCGCGGCGAAGATGCCCCGTACGGGGGCCAGCAGCGGGTCGCGGTTCATCAGCATGAGGTAGCGGGTGAGCTGCTCCACGCCGTCGATGTCGCCGCGCCGCTTGATCTCGATGGCGACCGCCTGACCGGAGGCGTCGCGGGCGAGGATGTCGACCGGGCCGATCGCCGTCATGTACTCGCGGGTCACGCAGCGCCAGCCCTCACCGAGGGTCGTGATGTGCTCGGCGAGCAGCTTCTGCAGGTGCGCCTCGACGCCGTCCTTGACCAGCCCCGGGTCGATGCCCAGCTCGTGCTCGGTGTCGTGCAGCACCTCGTCGATGGTGATGATCAGCTGCTCGCCGGCCTTGTTGGTCACCTGCCAGACGCCCTCGGCGACCAGCAGCGTGCATGGCGGGCTCATCCAGTTGAGCGGCTTGTACGCACGGTCGTCGGCGTGGATGGACACGCTGCCGTCGGCTTTGACCAGCAGCAGCCGGGTGGCCGTGGGGAGGTGCGCGGTCAGCCGGCCGACGTAGTCGACGCTGCACTTCGCGATGACAAGACGCACCCGGCGAGCCTACGCGAGTGCGTGCCGTCAGTCCGTCGAAGCGACCGTGCGGCTGTCGCGCCGGGGAAACCGCCGCCGGGCGCCGGCACTGCTCGTGTTCAGCGCGTCCGCCACCTGGGACCAGGTGGCACCGCGGTCCAGCAGCACGTTGACCAGCTCGTGCTGGGTCGCCGTCAGGACGTCCAGCGCGGACGTCAGCTGGACCAGCGACTCCAGCGGGTCGGCCGTCTCGCGACCTGCGTCGAGCAGGCCCACCGCTTCCGTGATCTCCCGGCGCAGGATCGCGATCTCCGCCGCGGCGAGCTTCATGGGTCCAACCCTCCCGTACGGGGTGGCCGGGGCGGAGGCGCCGCCCCGGCCACTTGCGCTCACTGGGTGATCGAGGCCTGGTCGCGTCCCCGGTCCTGAGCTCCGGTGCTGACCGGGATCATGCGCGGCTTCGCCGCCTCGACGACCGGCAGGGTCAGCGAGAGCACGCCGTCGTTGTAGCTCGCGTCGATGTGCTCCAGGTCGACCGCCGGGCCGAGCGTGAGCTGGCGGACGAAGGTCCCGGTCGGCCGCTCCTGGGTCAGCCACTCCACGTCCTCGCTGCGTGGCGTGCGCTGCGCGCGGATGGTGAGCGTCCGTCCGTCGATGCCGACCTCGACCGACCCCGGGTCCACACCTGGCAGGTCGCACAACAGTGCGTAGTGGTCCCCGGCGCGGAACAGATCCACCGGGAGCGTGCGCATGGCCTGCTGCGCGTCACCGGCCTGCGAGATC
Source organism: Frankiales bacterium (assembly GCA_033851545.1). Taxonomy (GTDB): domain Bacteria; phylum Actinomycetota; class Actinomycetes; order JAWWOL01; family JAWWOL01; genus JAWWOL01. The sequence continues at coordinate 20,436 of JAWWOO010000040.1, forward strand.
AGGCGCTCGGCCAGCCGGTCGAGGTCACGGAACGGGTCGAAACGAGTAGCCACCACAACCACCTCCACCAAGACGGGGTCCGCCGGGCCGGCTGGCCGGGCGGGCCGCGCGTACGGCTGTGGTGCGGTGGAGACCACGCCTTCGCGCGACACCCTCGTTTTAGCACTCGTACGGGTGGAGTGCCAAGTCCCCGTCAGCCGGTTCCTTCCTTGTCCGGCAAGGGGAACCGGTCCCGGCCGATTCGGACGGCCACCCCCGGCGAGTGATGGATCACCGGGTCACCCTCCGGCGCCGGCAGGCCGGTGGCCATGACCAGGCTGTCGTCCAGGCGCAGCAGCTCGGCCCGGTGCAGCGGCCACGGCGCGTGGTCCGCCGGCGTCCAGCGCAGGCCACGCCTGGTCCTGGCCCACAGGGCGAACCGAGCGGTGAAGTAGTGGTCCCGGTCGGTCAGCTCGTCGGCCGCGAACGCCGCTCCCACCCGGACCTGGACCAGCGACTGCGCGTGCGGCTCGGGCCAGCGCCGCTCGGTCACGTACAGGAACTGGTCCCTGGCCTGCACCAGCCGCATCCGCGACCAGAAGTACGGCAGCGAGTAGGCCAGCCTGGCAGCAGCCACCGCTCCGAGCCGGGAGGCGTCCAGTGAGAGGAACCACACCCCCGTACGGCCGTCCGGTCCCGTGACGTAGGTGCGGACGTTGGTCTCCCAGAAGTGCGACGCCCACGGCAGCTCCGGCCCTCTCGGCGCCTTGGCCATCATCTCGAACGGGACCAGGGCGACCCATGCCTTGCCCTCGTACGTCTCGACCGTGAGCCCGTCCGGGAGCAGTCGCTGCACCACCTCGGCGTCGTACGGCCAGTGCAGGAAGGTCAGCCGCCGCCACTCCTGCTTCATCACCGTCGTCGAGGCGGGGTTGGCAGACGTCGAGGCGTAGGTCGTCACGGGTTCATCATCGCCCAGGCCCGCCGGTCCCGTACGGTGAGCGGCATGTCTGCAGAGGTGGGGGTCGGCCCGTACGAGGGTCAATGGCCCGACGACGAGCGGCTGGACCCCGAGCTGCTGGCGGAGGGGGACCGGCGCAACGTCGTGGACGGCTACCGCTACTGGCGGCAGGAGGCGATCGTGGCCGACCTCGACGCGCGTCGGCACCCCTATCACGTGGCCATCGAGAACTGGGAGCACGACCTCAACATCGGCACGGTTGTCCGCAACGCCAACGCTTTCCTTGCCGAGGCGGTGCACATCGTGGGCCGGCGCAGGTGGAACCGGCGCGGCGCAATGGTGACCGACCGCTACCAGCACGTGGTCTATCACCCCGACGTGGAAACCCTTGCTGCGTGGGCAAAGGAGCACGAGATCGTGATGCTCGGCGTCGACAACCTGCCGGGTTCCCTGCCGATCGACGAGTACGAGCTCCCGCGCCGGTGCCTGCTGCTGTTCGGTCAGGAAGGACCGGGGCTGTCCGCCGGGGCCCGCATCGCCGTACGGGATGTCCTGCACCTCAAGCAGTTCGGCTCCACGCGGTCGATCAACGCGGGTGTGGCGTCGGGGGTGGCGATGTACGAGTGGGTGCGCCGCCACGCCCTCTAGGCTGACGACGTGACGGTGCTGCTGTCCTCCCTGACCACGCTCGGCCTCGGCGGCCCCGCGAAGCGGCTGGTGCGCGCCGGTTCGACCGACGAGCTCGTGGCGGCCCTGCGCCAGTGCGACACGTCAGGGGAGCAGGTCCTGCTGCTGGGCGGTGGCAGCAACGTCGTCGTTGCCGACGCCGGCTTCCCGGGCACGGTCGTCAAGGTGGCCTCGAGCGGTCTCGATCTCGACGGCACGGTCGTACGGGTTGATGCCGGCGTGAGCTGGGACGCCGTCGTGGCGGAGACCGTGGATCGCGGCCTGTCCGGGTTCGAGGCCCTGTCCGGCATCCCAGGCAGCGCGGGTGCAACGCCGATCCAGAACGTCGGCGCCTACGGCCAGGAGGTCGCCGACACCCTCGTCTCGGTGTCGGTCATGGACCGGATGAGCGGGGCGGTGCGCGAGGTCACGGCAGCGGAGTGCGGGCTGGCCTACCGGACCAGTGTCTTCAAGCACCAGACCCGCTACGTCGTGCTCTCGGCGACCTTCCGGCTGCGCGACCAGGGCGGGAGGTCCGAGCCGATCCGGTACGCGGAGCTGGCCCGCGCGCTCGGCGTCGAGGTCGGCGAACGCGCCGCACTGGGCGACGTTCGGCGCGCGGTGCTCGAGCTCCGGCATTCGAAGAGCATGCTCATCGACCCGGCGGACCCCGACTCCCGCAGCGTCGGATCCTTCTTCACCAACCCGGTGCTGACGGCGGAGGAGCACGCCAAGGCGTCTGCTCTCGCCGGTGTCGAGCTGCCCTCGTACGAGGCGGCGGACGGGCGCAAGGTCCCGGCGGCCTGGCTGATCGAGCGGGCCGGCTTCGGCAAGGGCTGGGGAGACGGCAAGGTCGGCATCTCGACCAGGCACACGCTGGCCCTGGTCAACCGCGGCGGTGGAACAACCGCCGAGCTGCTGGACTTGGCACGGGTGATAAGAGCTGGCGTGGACGACCGGTTCGGCGTGATGCTGAGCCCGGAGCCGGTTTTTGTCGGTACCTCGCTCTAGCGTCCGGAAGTGTCAGGGACGCAGCAGCGGCATCAGAACGTCGTCCACCAGCTGCACCACGAAGGCGTCGGGGACCGGGGGTCCTTGCATGAGGTATTGGTGCACGATCAGCGCGGGGCCGACCTCGGCCGTACGCGGATTGACGGCGTCCGCCCGCACCTCGCCGCGGTCGCGGCCCCTGGCCAACGCGTCGATGAGCATCTGCTGGCGCGGCTCCATGACCCGGTGCTTGACCACCGCGATCAGCGACCGGTCGACCGAGTTGTCGAACATGAAGGCCTGGATCGCGCACCCGCTGGGCGAGTTGATCGCCTCGCGCATGATCCTCAGCAGCACGAGCAGGTCATCGCGCACCGAGCCGGTGTCAGGAGCGTCGGGGAGCGGCGGCAGAGCGTGGTCCATCGCATCGACCAGCAGGTCCTCCTTGGACGGCCAGCGGCGATATACCGAGGCCTTGCCGGTGTGCGCCGCGGCCGCCACGCCCTCCATGGTCAGGCTGCCGACGCCGACGGCGCCCACCAGCTCGAGCGTCGCGTCGAGGATCGCGGTCTCGAGGTCCTGGCCGCGACGGCGGTGGCTGACCAGCGCACCGTCGTCGGGCGCTGGCGCGCTCAACGGGGCGACGCGGGGGCTGCCGGGCGGGTTGTGCTTGCCCTTGATCCCCCGTACGGCGGCGCGCAGAGCTTTGGTCATGCCGAACCATGTCCTTCGGGTTACGTGTTAGTGAACGGTTGCGTTTCTTAACTCCTTGAGTGTACCGTTCCTGGTTAGTGAACGGAAGCGTTCCCTAGACGGATGGAGAAGTTCCCATGGCCACTACAGCGGCTACCAAGACGACCCCGGTGGCCGGTGCCGCCAGGCGGGGCCACCACCCCGGACTGGCGCTGGCGGTCATCGTAGGCGTGCAGCTGATGATCGTGCTCGACGCGACCATCGTGAACATCGCCCTGCCGCACATCCAGACAGCGTTGAATTTCTCGCCGACCTCGCTGTCCTGGGTGCTCAACGCCTACACGCTGACCTTCGGCGGCCTGCTGCTGCTCGGTGGTCGCATCGGCGACATCATGGGCCGGCGCCGCACCTTCATCGCCGGCATCCTGCTGTTCTCCGTCGCCTCACTTGCCGGCGGTTTCGCCTGGAACTCCGGTTCGCTGCTGGCCTTCCGGGCGCTCCAGGGTGTGGGTGGCGCCTTGGCCTCGCCGACGGCGCTGGCCCTGATCACCACCAACTTCGCCGAGGGCGAGGAGCGCAACCGGGCCTTCGGGGTCTTTGCGGCGGTCTCCGGCTCGGGTGCTGCCATCGGCCTGCTGGCCGGCGGCATGCTCACCCAGTGGGCCAACTGGCGCTGGGTGCTGTTCGTCAACGTGCCGATCGGACTCATCCTCGCCTGGATCACGCCGTTGTTCGTCAACGAGTCCGACCGGCAGCCCGGGAAGTTCGACCTTCCCGGAGCGGCAACCTCCACAGTGGGCATGTCGGCGCTGGTCTACGGCTTCATCAACGCCGCCCAGCACGGGTGGAGCAAGCCGACGACCGTCGGTTCGTTCATCGCGGCCGGCGTCCTGCTCGTCGCGTTCTTCCTCATCGAGACCCGGACGGCCGAGCCGATCACGCCGTTGCACCTGTTCGGTGACCGCAACCGGGCCAGCACCTACGTGATCATGCTGTTCCTCGCTGCGGCACTGTTCTCGATGTTCTTCTTCCTCACCCAGTTCGTGCAGGAGGTCCTCAACTACAGCCCGATCAAGGCCGGCGTCGCGTTCCTCCCGGTCAGCGTGGCCATCATCATCTCCGCGCAGATCTGCTCCAGGTATCTCGCCAGGGTCGGTCCCAAGCCGTTCCTGATGGTCGGCTCGATCATGTGCACCGGCGGTCTGGCCTGGCTGTCCCGGATCAGCGTTCACAGCAACTACCTCGGCGGCATCTTCGGCCCGATGGTCGTCTTCGCCCTCGGCATGGGCTTCCTGTTCGTGCCGCTGACGATGCTGGCCGTGTCCAAGGTCAGCAACGAGGACTCCGGTGCCGCGTCCAGCCTGCTCAACGTGATGCAGCAGGTCGGCGGGTCGCTCGGTCTATCCGTCCTCGTGACGGTCTACGGCACCGCCGCTCGCAACGAGAGCACGCACCTGATCAAGACCGGCGCGGCGGCAACGCTCGGCCCCAAGGGAGTGGCCTCAGCCGTGCTCGCCAAGGGCGCCAGCGCCGGCTTCGCGGTGGCGGTGCTGTTCGCCGTCGTCTCGCTGCTGGTCAGTTTCGGCGGCATCAAGGCGGGCAAGGACGACGTCGACCTGTCGAGCGTCCCCGGCATGGGCTGACCCCACCCCGTACGGCGTCTTCCCCGTACGACCTCGAGCGGCGCCTCGTGGACCTCGGTCCGCGGGGCGCCGTCGTCGTTCGCGCCGCCGTCAGTGGCCGGTGAACGCGGGCAGGCTCAGGTTGGCCGGGCCCTGGATCGCGGTCAGCACGGTCTCCAGGGTCTTCATCAGCTTGTCCAGCCGCAGGATCTCCGCGTCGTGGAACGCGGGCCCCTCGGCCCGCCCGACCAGCACCACGCCGACCCCTGTCACCGCCGCCACCGCGAGCTCGGCGTTGAGGCCTTCTGGCAGGTTGAACGAGCCGTAGCGGGCGACCCGGCTCGATCGCATCGGCTGCCGGCCGCTCCAGGTGACGTCCGGCGCCCACGCCGTACGGGACCGGGCTGCCGGGTCGTCCGTTGCGAAGCCCAGCGCCCAGTCGGCCGCGAGGATGCGCGGGCAGGCGTCGGTCAGCACGTCGAGGGTCCGGCCGGGCTCGCGGGCGAGCGAGGAGATCAGGTCGAGCTCCGGGCTGCTGTCCTTGGTCATGCCGGAGCGGCGCAGACCGAGCACGACCACGCCGGGTACGCCGCGGAGGGCGATCAGCAGCGCGTCGAGCTGGTCCGGCTCGCCGTCGAGGAGCAGGTGGTCGACCGCCTCGGTCAGCCGGCCGCCCAGCACGTCGATCGCTCGGACGTCGATGCCGCGGGCGGCGATGAGACCAGTGATCGTGGCCAGCATGCCCGGTCGGTCAGGCACCGCCACACGCAGCGAGAAGAGCATGGTCCGTCCCCGTTTCTGAAGGTCACCGCTACTTCGGCACGCGATGTGTCCGGGCGGTAACAACCAGGGAACGTTCGGGCTACATGATCATGAAGTTGAGCGGGCAAACGGGTGACGGCCACATGCCCGTATTAGGCCGCGGAGGTAGCGTCGAGTCATGACTTCACGCCTGGACGGTACGGTCGCGCTGGTCACCGGCGCCAGCTCAGGAATCGGCGAGGCCACGGCTGTCGCCCTCGCGGCAGAGGGCGCATCCGTTGCGATCGCCGCCCGCCGACGGGACCGGCTCGACATCCTCGCCGACAAGATCCGGGGCGAGGGCGGCACGGTCCTCGTGCTGGAGGCCGACATCACCGAGCAGGAGCAGGCGGTCGGCGTCGTCGAGCGGACGGTGGCCGAGCTCGGCCGGCTGGACACGCTGGTCAACAACGCCGGCCTGATGCTGCTCGGCCCGGCGGTGGGTGCCGACACCGCCGAGTGGTCCCGGATGGTGCAGATCAACCTGCTGGCATTGATGTGGTGCTCGCACGCAGCGCTGCCCCATCTGCTTGCCGCGGCCGAGCAGGACCCGCGCCGGGTCGCCGACCTGGTCAACATCAGCTCGGTCGCCGGCCGGTTCCCGCGCAGCGGCAGCGCTGCCTACAACGCGACCAAGCACGGGGTGACCGGGTTCAGCGAGGCGCTCCGGCAGGAGGTCACCCAGCGTCACGTGCGGGTGTCGCTGGTCGAGCCGGGCGCCGTCTCCACCGAGCTGGCCGGTCACAACAAGCCCGAGATCCTGCAAGGCATTCGGGCCAGGTTCGGCGATCTGGACCGCCTGCAGGCGGAGGACATCGCGGAGGCGGTGTCGTTCCTGGTCACCCGACCGCGGCACATGGCGATCAACGAGATCCTGATCCGGCCCACCGAGCAGGTCTGACTCAGTCCCGTCCTTCACCCGCACGCTCGGCGGTCGTAGTCTGACATCGAGCGCTCGTTCACGTCCCGGCCCATCCGTCCGGGAAATCCAAACATCGGAGTCCTCCCGAGTGACGCCAGTGATTGTCGCGATCGTCGCTGTCGTGCTGGCCAGCGTGGCAGGTGGCGTGCCTTGGCGCGCCCGGCTCCGGCGGAGGACGTCCGATGCGGTCGAGGAGGCGCCGGACGTGGCCGAGTCCTCCGTCGTTTCGTTGCCGCTGCCGACGGGCGTGGTCCCCCCCGGAGTGGGCAGGCCCCGGGTCGTGACCGCCTACCCGCTGCCGATCCGATCCGAGCCCGCGTCCACCTCGCACCCGGACCTGCGCGGCTACCGGCTGCTGGCCGACACCGAGGACCTCGACGACCCGCTGCTCGTCGGCCCGGACGGGCGGGTCCTCGACACCTGGCGCGAGGGTTACCCGTACAACGAGCGGATGGCCAGGCCGGAGTACGAGCGGCACAAGCGGCTGCTGCAGATCGAGCTGCTCAAGATGCAGTCGTGGGTCAAGGAGACCGGCCAGCGGGTCGTCATCCTGTTCGAGGGGCGCGACGCGGCCGGCAAGGGCGGCACGATCAAGCGCTTCATGGAGCACCTCAACCCGCGCGGCACCCGGGTCGTGGCGCTCGAGAAGCCCAACACCCGCGAGGCCACCCAGTGGTACTTCCAGCGCTACGCGGCGCACCTGCCATCAGCCGGCGAGATCGTGCTGTTCGACCGGTCCTGGTACAACCGGGCCGGGGTCGAGCACGTGATGGGCTTCGCGGACACCGACCAGTACCGCGAGTTCATGCGCCAGGCGCCGCAGTTCGAGCAGATGCTTGTGCGGGACGGCCTGCTGCTGGTCAAGTACTGGTTCTCGGTGTCGCGGTCGGAACAGCAGACCCGGTTCATCATCCGGCGCATCGACCCGGTGCGGCAGTGGAAGCTGAGCCCGATCGACCTGGCCTCGCTGGACAAGTGGGACGACTACACCGAGGCCAAGGAGGCGATGTTCTTCTACACCGACACGTCGCACGCGCCCTGGACCGTGGTCAAGAGCAACGACAAGAAGCGGGCCCGGATCGAGGCCATGCGGCACGTGCTGTCACGACTGGACTACACCGACAAGGACGTCGAAATCGTCGGCCAGCCCGACCCGGCCATCGTGGGCCCGGCTGCCTACGTGCTGGAGACCGGTGAGCGGGCCGACCGCTCGTTCCCTCCGCTGTAGCCGCGCGGTGACCCGGCCGGCGAGCCTGCGGTGAGCGCCGAGGACCCTCAGGAACCGGACCCCCGGATGAGCCTCGCCGCTGAACGGACCTACCTCGCCCAGCTGCGTACGGGGCTCGCCCTGCTGGCCGGCGGCGTCGCGGTGGCAGGGGCGTTGCCCGACGCCGGCGGCCAGGTGCTGCGGCGCATCATGGGGTTCGTCCTCGTCCTGCTCGGTGCGGCGATGGTCGCCTCGGCGCGGCCGCGCTGGAAGGCGGTCGACCGGGCCATCCGGCGAGGCGAGCCGCTCCCGCCGAGCCGGGTCGCGGCAGCAGTCGGCTGGGTGCTCACCGGGGTCGCTGTCGCCGCCGCGGTGGTCGTGCTGCTCGTCTGACCGGCCCCACTTTCCTTTGTGGCCAGGGCGTCATAGTCCGAACTGACCCCGGCCAGCGGCCCGGTCAACGCCTCAACCGTTGATCCACTTCCACCGATCCACTGTTCGTACGCTCGGCGATCCCGCCGGGCGGGTGGATCGGGGACTGTCGTGTCGCGTGTGCCAGGGTTCGCCGTGGTCGGGAAGTTGGGCCTGCCAATGGCGGCGGCCGCCGTCGGCCTGGCCCTGTTGTCGTCGGGCCCCTGGGCGGTCGCAAGCGGCAAGCCGGCTTCCACCGTCTCAGGCAAGCTCTCCGCCCGGAGCGCTGACTCCAACGTCGCAGTCAGCATTCCGTCCGTGGTCTTCGGTCAGTCCGATGGCCTGCCGCGGACGCTGACATCCGGTACGTACCAAGCAGTTTTCGACGTCTGGCTGGCCGCGGGTAGTCACGCGGCCGTCGCGTCGGTGACCACGACAGCCGGTCACCTCAGCGGCTGTCATGCCCTGCCCCTGCACCCGGCAGCGGTCACCAAGCTGCGCTGCACGCTCGTCCTGTCACACGCGCGGTCCCTGACCCTGACCGTGCGCACATCCGTTGCAGGGCAAGGCTTTCAGCGCTCCTACGAGCACGACGCACGCTGACCGTCAGCGGCCGAGCCGCTTGACCTTGCGCAGCGCCGCCGCGAAAAGGCGCTCGGCGTCGAGGCCGCGCATCTCCTCCCGGGCCAGCAGGTAGCCATACGTGAACCCGTTGCCGCCGGCGGCCCCCGTACGCGCAGCGAAGTCCCTGAGCAGCACTGCCAGCACGGCACCGTCGTGCCGGTCGCCGAGGGTCTCCTGCAGCTGCTCCATCTGCCGGCTCACGGCCTCCGCGTCCTTGGCGTCGTGCAGCGCATAGACATCAGCGGCGTAGCGGGCCCGCTTGGCAGCGCGTCGAGTGTCGTGCAACGCCAGGTCGCGCCTCGGGGTGGCCTCGGTTGCCAGTGCTGCCTGTCCCTTGCGCCGGACCTTGACGATCGCCTTGTCGACGAGCGCTGCGGCCTCCTTGCTCGCGCGGCCGGCGGCCCGCTCCGATAGGGGCGGATCGGCGAGGAAGGCGTCGAGATGTTCGAGAAGCTCGATGTAGTCGGCACTCTCGAGATAGTCGCGGGCCTCGCGCTTGGTGGCGAAGTAGGTGTCGCCCATCCAGGATTCGACGTCGTGTCGGACCGCACCCATGACCAGCTCGACCGGCAGCTCGTCGAGTGCCGAGCGCATCCGGGCGAGCAGGACCTCGGCGTCGCGTTCGTGGCCGAGGACCTCGGCGAGCCGGCGGAGTCCGTCCTCGAGGGCGACGTGCGCGTCCCCGGTGAACAACGGGTCGAACGTCTTGAGCGCGCTGCGCAGCCGCCGGCTGGAGACCCGCATCCGGTGCACGGCGTCCGGGCGGTCCAGTCGTACGGCCGGATCGGTTGACAGCAAGGCGTTCTGCTGGTTGCGCAGGTAAGCCAGGACCAGGTCTCCGGCTGCCGTCTTCTTGCCCGTGAGGTCGACTTTGTCCGGCCGTCCGCTGACCCCGAGCGTCCGGGCCAGCTTGGAGCCCGAGCCGGAGGGCTGGGCGCCGGCCGCGACCAGCAGTTCGCCGACCTGGTCGAGGTGGGCCCGCTCGCCCTCGACGAGCTCGACCTCGATCTCACGCCAGGTGCTGACCTCGAGGACCTCGCCCAGCTTCTCCCCGGTCACGGAGTCGTCGGCGACCTCGACTAGGACCTGCCCGTCGGCGCCGCGCAGCCGGAGCGCCGTACGGGACGTCGTCAGGCGGGCAACCGGCGCCAGATCGGCGGCGCGCGTGGTCGCGGCGACCAGCCGGCTCAGGGGCTCCGGCACGGTGAGCTCGTCGGTCCAGGGTTCGCGCAGCTCGGTGCGTTCGCCCTTGCCGACGGGCAGCTTGAGGTGCCAGCCCTGGTCACCGCCGCCGGTACGCCGGCGCAGGGTGATCCTGCGGTGGGCCAGGCGCAGGTCGGCGGTGTCGAAGTAGATGGCCTCCAGCTGGAGCACCTCGGTCTCGACCTCGTTCGCCCCCGCGATGGCGGTGTCGAGCGCTGGCAGCACGTACGACGGCGGGACGTCGTACTTCTGCTCGATCTCGGTGTGGACGTCGGTCATCACGACATGGTGCCTGACGAAGATGAACGGCGCGACCGGCTGGTGGTCACGCGTGCGCGAGGAGCCAGTCCAGGGCGGCCACGGCGGAGCTGAGCACGGAGACGTGCCCCTCGCCCGGGCGGAGCCAGAGCTCAGCCTTCGGTGTGTGCCCGGCCAGCCACTCGCTGTGCAAGCTCGGCACCATCCGGTCCTCGGCACCGTGCAGGTAGAGGACGGGACTCTCGATGTCGGTGGGGTCGAAACCCCAGCTGCCCACGTTGGCCACGTCGTCGGCCACGAAGCCGCCCGGGCCGCCGGCCATGGCCGCGTTGACCACGGTGAGCAGCCAGGACCATTCACCGTTGAGCGCCGCGTGGTCGGCAGGCGTGAAGGTCTCCGGGTCGAACTCGCTGGTGGCGAGGTAGCGCTCCAGTGCCGCTGGTCCTTCGCGGGCGGCCCGCAGCTCCGCTGCTCCGCCCGGCGCGAAACCGGCGAACCAATCGAGGCCTTCGGCGCCCCACGGCGCCATCCCGGACCCGCAGCCGGTGGCGAGGACCCGGTCCGGCAGCAGCGCGGCACAGGCCAGCGCATGCGGCCCTCCACCGGAGTGGCCCATCACGGCAAAGCGGTCGATGCCCAGTGCGTCGGCGATCGCGGCCACGTCGCGGGCTGCTGAGGCAACATCCCTGCCGGGACGCGGGGTCGAACCGCCATAGCCCGGCCGGTCGTACGAGACCCAGCGGATGCCTCGCTCGGCGGAGGCCGGCAGCAACGGTTCGGGCGGGGCGCCGACGTTGGGTGAGCCGTGGTGCCAGAAGACGGTGAGCCGGGCGTCATCGACCGGGGCGTCGTAGAAGTGCAGCGTGCGGCCGTCGGTCAAGGTCAGGTCGGCTTCGCTCACCACTAGAAGAGCGCGCCCTCGGTGCTGCGGTGCGCCTGCTCGATGGCCAGCAACCGCAGCTTGGTGCTGACCCCGCCGTGGGCGGAGAACCCGCCGGTCTTGCCGCCGGCAGCGACCACCCGGTGGCACGGCACGATGATCGGCCAGGGGTTGTGGCCCATGGCACGACCGACGGCTCGGGCGGCGCCCGGCTCGCCGAGGTCGGCCGCGATCTCGCCGTAGGTCTTCGTCGCTCCCGGTGGGATCGCACGGATCGCCTCGTACAGCCGTCGGTTGTACGGGCTGATGGCGGCCATGTCGAGCGGCACCCGGGTCAGGTCGCTGTCGGCACCCTCGGTGAGCGCGACGACGTCGTCGATGACGTGCTGGATGTCCGGCGGGGGCAGGGTTTCCTGCGGGTCCTCGACGTGCCTGGTCAGCCGCTGCCGGGTGAGCACTTCGGTCGCCTCGGGCAGCTGGAGGGCCAGGATGCCGTCAGGACCCCAGGCCAGGCCGCAGCGGCCGATCGCGGTGTCGAACAGGGTGTAGGCCGTCACTCCTCAACCTCAGCGCTGCGGCGCCGTTGGGTCAAGTGCATAGTCCGCGTACCCCTGCCAGTCGATCACGACACAGGGCTCTGAGCCGAGCACCCACGCGTCATGCCCCGGAGGGATGATGCCGAAGTCGCCCGGACCGAACTCGGTCTCCTCGCCGTCGTTCATGACGACCTTCATCCTCCCCGAGATGAAGTAGCCGAGGTGGGCCGCTTCGCAGCTGTCGGTCTTGGCGATCGGCTTGATGTGCTCGGACCAACGCCAGCCGGGGAGGAACGTGGCCCGCCCCACGGCGCCGCCCTTGACGTTGACCAACTCGAGCCGGCCGGTGCCGCCTTCGAACGGGCGGACTTCTTCGGGGGAGTCGAGGCTCATTCGGGTGATTCCAGTCATGCTGCGCCTCCTGAAGAGGGGTTGATGCTAAGCCCCGGGCCAGGCGAGCGCAACCAGCATCTGGCGGAGGCGGCACAGTCCTATGCCTTGACACCTCAGACGCCGGGGTCGACCGTCATATCCGGTGACAAAGCCATATTTCGCGGGCCAGTCGAGCCGCGCGCCGCCTCGGCCTCCTGCACATTCCAGCCAAGGAAGAGCGACTCGCGAACCGAAGTCTCTCGGTCGGCAGTGATCCCCTCGCGTCGCGCTCCGTCCGCGAACCGACCGGCGTGACACCACGCCGGGAAGGAGCAACGACATGTCTCCACGACCGTACCGACGCTTCGCGCGCACCCTGGTCACAGCCGCAGCGGTCCAGGGGCTGGTGCTCGGCTTCGCTGCGCAGGCCGACGCCGTCTCCTCCGCGGGCGGCCGCACGGCCGCGTCCACGGCGCACGCGTCGGCAGGACTGGTCGTGCAGACCGCGCAGGGCAAGGTGCGAGGTGTCGCGCGGGGCGCCGTGCGCACGTACCAAGGGATCCCGTACGCCGCACCCCCCGTGGGGGCGTTGCGCTGGCAGCCGCCACAGCCGGCCGCGAGTTGGTCCGGTGTCCGTGCCGCGAACAAGCCGGGCAACGAGTGCGTGCAGTCGGCGGTGTTCTGGCGGCCCGGCTCACCGGCGAGCTGGCACGAGGACTGCCTCTACCTCAACGTCTGGAGGCCCGCGCATGCGCGCGGCAAGCTCCCCGTGCTCGTGTGGTTCCACGGCGGCGGCTGGGTGAACGGCGCGGGCACGGACGTGATGCCGTCGCGGCTGACCGCTGCCGGCAACATCGTCGTGACGATCAACTACCGGCTCGGTGCGATGGGCTACCTCTCGCTGCCCGGGCTGGACGCGCAGTCGGCCGATGGCAAGTCGAGCGGACAGTACGGCGACCTCGACAAGATCCAGGCGTTGCGGTGGGTTCAGCAGAACATCGCCGCGTTCGGGGGCAACGCCGGGAAGGTCACGGTGGCCGGGCAGTCGGCCGGCGCCGGCTCTGTCTGCTGGCTGATGGCCTCCCCGACTGCCGCCAACCTGTTCGATCGCGCGGTCGTCGAGAGCATCGGCGACTGCAACGAGATCAGTCACGAGGAAGCCGCGAAGCGCGGCACCTCGTTCGCGACGGCGATCGGCTGCACCGACGCCGCGACCGTGATCAGCTGCCTGCGCAGCAAGAGTCCCGCGGAGATCATCGACGCGCAGGCGACGAGCAATGTCGCGTGGCGGCCCGTCGTCGGCGGCAGCGCGCAGCCGATCCCACTCACCCAGGCGTTCTCCACCGGCCACTTCAACCAGGTGCCAGTGATCATGGGCAACACGAGGCACGAGACACGCGCCTTCGTCTACGAGGGCAACGACCTGGTGCGGCAGCCGCTCACCGCCTCCACCTACGAAGCGCAGACGCGGGCGACGTACGGGGCGGCGAAGGCCGACCAGGTGCTCGCCGAGTACCCGGTCAGCGCGTACGGCTCCGCCGGTCTCGCTTCGGCCGCAGTCTCGACCGACTCGGGCTTTGCGTGCCCGTCGATCGGCGTCGAGGACTCGCTGTCATCGTGGGTGCGGACGTACACCTACGAGTTCCGTGACGAGACGACGCCGCTGCGTCCGTACATGGTGATCCCGCCGTCGTTCCCGACCGGGTCCATGCACACGGGCGAGGTGCCGTACATCTGGCAGAGCACCACCGCCACGCCTCTGACGCGCACACAACTCCGGCTGGCCAAGCTCATGACGGGCTACTGGTCCCGCTTCGCGAAGTTCGGCACGCCGAACCGTCACAACCTGCCGACGTGGCCGCGCTACACCACGCCGGACCGGCTGCGCATCACGTTCCTCGCGGGCGGCAAGACCGCCGTCATCAACGGCTCGCAGTACGGTACCGACCACCACTGCGGTTTCTGGGCAACGATGTCGTGACTAGTTCCGTCGAGGGAGCGACCACGGCGTCCACCGCGTGACCTCAATGACACCGCTCGGCACGAGCCTCCCTTCACTGGTGACACCCCGCAGGGACCGGACATGATCTTCATCGAGGATCAGCTCGTCGCCATCGTCTGACAGCGGCCCTGCCGGACGTCGCCATGGCATGACGGCAGCCGAGCCGTCGCCGACACCCACCACCCCTTCGGGTACTCTGACCTGGTTGTCCTCGGGATCTCCCTACGCTTGACCCAGGGTTGTTCCCGTACGCCGGGCCGTTAGCTCAACTGGCAGAGCAGCGGACTTTTAATCCGCGGGTTCTGGGTTCGATCCCCAGGCGGCCCACCCCTCCTGACCAGCCACTACAATTTGGCCGCATAGATCAATGTGACGCTCAGCGAGGGAAATGACCTAAATTCTTACGGTCTGTAGTTGATGCTGACGAGATGTTGGCGAGGCCGCCGTCCACCCTTCCGTGAGCCGGACGGGGCAACACGAACCAAGCTCCATTGACACCGCCCAGGACGAGGCCGGACGCCGGACGGCGGAGAAGAAATCCGCTGTCGTCTGGCAATGGCCAAGTGGCGGCCCCGCTGGTGGCCAACGAAAGTCCCCCACCTCGCGTGCTGGTTAGGGCTTCGTGGGGCGGCCTCCTGTCTTGGCTCGGGCTTCGCGCATCCGGTAGCTCTCGCCCTCGGTGGCGATGACGTTGTTGTGGTGCACGAGCCGGTCGAGCAGGCTGACCGGGCGCCGTGTTCGGGCAGGAACCGGCCCCATCCTTGGAAGCGCCACTGGCTCGCGATGGCCAGGCTGCGGCGGTCTTAGGCGGTTTGACCATCAGAGCCTCGGGATACAACGGTTGGCGCTGGCACGGGACCGTTCTGCGTGTTCGGCGGAACGGTGCTGCCGGTTATCCGTGTGCCACGTTGAGCACTTCCCAGCATCCGCCGAGCGCGTGGTAGTCGGGGTCGTGATCGTCGCCCTTGGCGAATTGTGAGCGGTGCCCGCTGAGGTCGGGAGTCTTGTACCACCCCCCGCGTTCTGGATCGGCCATGGCCCGACTCATGTAGTTCCACAGCTCGTGCATGTCCTGAGCGTATGAGGCGTCGCCGGTTATCCGCGACAGGTTAGCGGCGGCTCCGAGCGCCTCCGGGGGTGCCCAGTACGGCTTTTCAGGCCACGCAACGTTCCCGCTTGCGTCGATACCGCCGTAGAAGCCGCCTTGCTCTGCATCCCAACCCAGTTGCCAGGCTAGGTGGTACTGGGCAATAGCTGCGTCAATCAGCCACTGCTCGTTCGAGTGAGTGTGGAGCACTGACAAGAGCTTGGCCCACTCAGCCAAATGACCTGGCAGGGCAGCGAAGCGTGACTGCATGGAGTTCCGGTCGACGCCGGCCGGCGCATCGGCTAAGGCATTCCAGTTCAGGTCGTAGTTCTCCCAAATGGGGTTGCCCGCCTTGGTAGCCTGCTGTGCAATCACCCGCGCAATCCCCAGGGCGTGATCCAGATGCCTGTCGTCGCCCGACGCCTCGTAGGTCGCTATAAGGGCCTCGCAGAAGTGCATGTTCGGGTTGTTCGAGCGGAGCAGGCCGATGTTGGTCCAGTCCGCGTCGGACGTGTCCCAGCACATAGTTGATTCGCTGAAGAACCGTCGCTCGACGAGATCGATAGTGGCGCGCAGTTGGTCGGGCGCGTCATCGAGTCCCGCCTTGACCGCGTTGGCGTGAGCGAGGAGCACGAAGGCGTGCCCGTACGCCAGCTTGCGAGTATCTGCCGGCTGGCCATCTCGGATGGTCCAGTAGTAGCCGCCGTTCACGCTGTCGTAGAACTGTCTGCCGAGGTAACGGAGGGCGGCAACGGCGCTCTGCCGGTAGTCAGGAGAACCGAAGACGGTCGAGCCCACTGAGAAGTTGGTCACGAAGCGTGCTGCAGCGACGACGCTGCGCGTCGCCGACTCGTACGGTGTGCCGTCGCCGTTGAGCTTGGCGTTGAATCCGCCGTCGGAGTCAGCGCCATATCTGCTCCAGAAGTTTAGGGCACTCTCCGCAGAGTCCCGGACGGCCTTGAGGTCTGGTCCGGTGATGCCGATGTCTTCGCGCGTCATTCCAACTCCGGTCCGTTGTGCGGGCTAGCCACGGAACCGATCCCTCAGGGCGCGTAGTCCGGGAAGCCCTTCGTCGAACAACTTGCTGCCCATGCCTACCGCGATAGCTCCGGCATCAAGCCAGGACCGGGCTGTATCGACCCCTATGCCTCCTGTCGGGATGACGGTGGCTCCGTCGAGCACCTCCAAGACCGAGCGAAGGTAGGCCGGACCAAGCGCAGACGCGGGGAACAGCTTGGCGATCTGTCCATTCTGGGCGGCGTCCGCTAGCTCTGAGGGGCTGAACGCGCCTCTGACGATCGGGATCTCCTCCGGTACTTCTAACATGTCGACCCAGTAGGGAGTGACGAGAAAGTCGGCTCCAGCCTTTAGGGCCGATCGGGCGAGTGAAGGCGAGGTGACGGTTCCGACGCCAATGGTGCGGTCTGCCGAGTCGGGCTGCGCCTTGAGCGACGTGAGAACTTGCTGCCAGCCCGGTGACGTCGTAGTCAGCTCGACAACTGTCATGCCGGCTTCGAGACACATGGCCGTCTGGCTCTCGAGCTGTTCCTGGCTTTTCGCCCTGAGCACCGGCAGGATTCTGGCGGCGGAGACGATCGCCGCCAGGCGGCGGCTAGCGGCGACCCGCTCCGCAGAGGCGGCGGCTACCTCCGTCGCGTTGGATCTCATCTTGCGACCGTCCCTTCGACAGGTGTGCCAATGGCCGGCGACTGGTCGGCGAGCCAGGCGCTCACTTCGGAGAGTGGAGGGAATCCGTCATGATCGGTCTCGTGAGAAACGACCTGGGCGGCGACGAAAGCCGACAGTGCCAGCCCTACGGCGGGGTCAAGGTTGTGCAGCTGGGAATGAATCCATCCCGCGTTGAAGGCATCGCCGGCGCCGACGGGGTCTAGGGGAATGGGGACCGGCCACGCAGGCAAGACGTACGTGACCTCGTCGATGACCGCCACGACGCCGTCGATGCCCCGCTTCACGATGACGGCCTTCGGCCCGAGTCGGCTCAGCGATGTGGCGGCCTCTCGAGGATCCTGCAGGCCGGTGATGGAGGCGGCCTCGAACTCGTTACAGAGGAAGGTCGAGGTGAAGGGGAGCGCTCGGAGCGATGCTTCGCGCATGCTCTCGACGGTTGCGAGTTGGAGACGGAAGTTTGGGTCGAAGCTCACGGACATGTTCAGGTCGACGGCGGTCTGGAGTGCGCGCCACACAAGAGCCTGGGGCCCCGGGCCAATCCACATGGCGACACCGGTGACGTGCAGGTGCCTAGCGCCGGCCAGCCTGTCGGGCAAATCCTCCGGGGACAACCCGGCCGCGGCCGAACTGTTGCGATAATAGTACGTGGTGGCCAAGAGCGGATCGCTGCGGTCCTTGAACATCAGGCCTGTCGCTGACCCTGAGGGGCGGGACACGTAGTCCGTGACGATGCCTTCGCGCTGGGCGCGCTGCAGGATGTCGTCCCCGAACGGGTCGGCTCCTAGACGCGAGCACCAGCAGACGGAGTCGCCGAGCCGGGCCAGGCCGACTGCGGTGTTGAACTCGGCTCCGCCCACCGACTTCGCCACCACTCGTGCGTCGGCCAACCGCCCATCGATGGGAGCGAAGCATGACAACGCTTCGCCAACGGTGAAGACATCCATCCCGCCTCATTCACTTACTTGAACGGCAGACGTACATGTGAACGCCAAGAGCGATCCTGCCACCGCCCTCACCGATTCGCAAGCGCAGGCCTGGATACGTTGGTTTGCCGAGGTTGTGTCATGTTGACACGCTGGTGAGGTGTGGCTACGTTCCAGTAGGTACACGACGTTCACATCCACGAACGCTGACGTGAAGAGGGGTGGATGCGGTGCCGGGGACTACGAGGATTGCCGTGACCGGAGCGGCAGGGATTGTTGGCTCTCTCGTGGTGTCGCACCTACGCGTGCGAGGGAACTCCATCACCTCGATCGATGTCGCAACGACGAGCGCCGAAGCAGACGGCGACCGTGCGGTCGTCGCGGACTTGACTTCCTACGCCGAGACACGATCCGCGCTTGCGGGAGCGGACGTAGTGATTCATCTGGCTGGCATTAACGCCCCCATCTTCGACCCGCCCTGGAAAGTCCACAACAACAACGTCACCGCTTCGTACAACGTGCTTTCCGCCGCCGCCGAGCTGGGCATACGCCGAGTCGTCCAATCGTCGAGCGTGAACGCCATCGGACTCGCATGGAGCCGGAAGCCGGAGTTCGACTACTTTCCAGTGGATACGCTCCATCGCTCGCGCACCGAGGATCCGTACAGCCTGTCCAAGCTATTTCAGGAACTACAAGCGGATTCTGTGACGCGGCGTCATGATGCTCTGACCGTGGTCAGCCTCCGCCTGCACGCCGTCTTGCCGGACGCTCAGGCCGCTCGCGATGTTCAAGTTCGCCTCGGCGACGCGTGGGCGGTCAACGGGCTGTTCGGGTATTGCACGTACGAGTCGGTTTTGTCTGCGATCGACCTTGCCTGCCGGGCACCCGTCGCACGGCACGAAGCCCTGCTGGTCGTGGAGCCTGAGACATTCATGGTCGAGGCGTCCGCTCCTCTGGCCGCACAGTATTTTCCGGACGTCCCCTTGCGGTCCGAGTTTCTCGGCCATCGCGGATTCTTCGACACGTCGCGGACCGAGGCAATCCTAGGATGGGCGCCCTCCACGGCAGCCGTCAGACAGACACCGATGGAAGGGAACTGAGCTGGTGAAGATTTCAGACGCTCGTGTCATCGTCTGCAGTCCTGGACGGAACTACGTGACCCTCAAGATCGAGACGGATGAGGGTATCTACGGCATTGGTGACGCGACCCTGAACGGGCGAGAACTTGCCGTCGCGTCATACCTGAGCGACCACCTTGTGCCGATGTTGATCGGCCGTGATCCCTCTTCCATCGAGGACCTGTGGCAGACCTTCTATCGAGGGGCTTACTGGCGGCGCGGTCCCGTCACGATGACGGCCATCGCTGCCATCGATGTCGCACTGTGGGACATCAAGGGGAAGGCGCTCAACACCCCGGTGTGGAATCTCCTCGGGGGCCGAGTCCGGGATGGGATCATGGTCTACAGCCACGTCGCTGCGCGTAGCGTGAGTGATGCGGTCGACCTCGTGAAAGGCAAGATCGAGGAAGGATTCCGCGCGACGCGCGTGCAGGTAGCGGTCCCCGGCATCCCTGAGATGTATGGAGTGCCTGGACAGTACGATTCACGAGCTAAGAATCAGGCGGCGCTGCCGTTTACGGAGACGAGCTGGTCGACCGAGAAGTACCTGCGGTTCGTGCCCGAGATGTTCCGGCAGGTCCGAGAAGGCGTGGGCTTCGACATCGCGTTGCTCCACGATGCCCATCACCGTCTCGTTCCCAGTCAGGCCGGCTGGCTGGGCAAGCGGCTGGAGGACATCCAGTTGTTGTGGCTCGAGGACGCGGTCTCCGTCGATTTGCAAAGCTCCTACCGGCAGATCCGAGCGGCAACCACGACTCCTCTTGCCGTCGGGGAGATGCTCAACTCGCTGTACGACTCCGACCAGCTGATTCGGGAGCAGCTGATCGACTACATCCGCTCCACGGTGGTGCATGCCGGAGGAATAACCGGGCTGCGGAAGATTGCCTCGTACGCCGAGCCATTCCTCGTGCGGACGGGTTGTCACGGGGCCTCGGACCTCTCGCCGGTGACTATGTCAGCGGCCGCGCACTACAGCGTGTCCACGCACAACGCCGCCGTGCAGGAGTTCATGGGCTTCCCCGAGCAGGCGCACGAGGTCTTTTCCACCGGCTACTCAGTCACTGATGGCTTGCTCAGCCCCAGCGATTCCCCTGGTCTTGGCGTGGACATCGACGAGAAGGCTGCAAACCGTTTCCCGTACGAGCGGGCGTATCTTCCACTGTCGCGCAAGGAGGACGGCTCGATCTGGAACTGGTAGCAGTGCCCGCCGACGCGTTACGCTCTGGAGCGGCCGATGAGTGTGTTCACCATCGTCACCGCGTCGCGAAGCGCTGCTGTGATGTCCGTCTGTCGGGCGTCACTCATGCGACCCTCGGGGACAGAACAACTGATGGCGTTGTAGGACGACGCGGTCGGTCGGAGCGCCACGGCCATACACCGGATCCCCTCCGCGTTCTCTCCGTGATCAAGGGCATAGCCCTGTTGGCGTATCAGTTCGAGCTCATGGTGCAGCGCAGCCGGCTCGACGATCGTCTGCGGCGTCAGCGACTTGAGTGGCCAGGTCAGCCGCCGGTCGACCTCGCCAGCTGGAAGCTGGGCCAGCAACGACTTACCCAGTGCTGTCGCATGCGCAGGCAAACGTCGGCCCACCGCCGAATACAAGCGCAGCGCGTGAACGGACTCCCGCTTCGCCAGGTAGATGACATTAGGTCCGTCGAGGCGGCCGAGGTGAACGGTCTCGCCGATCAGGTCGGACAAGGAGTCCAGAGTCCGCTGCGTCAGAGAGACGATGTCGTCGGTCTCCACGTAAGCGGCGCCGGTCAGCAGGGCGCGCAGGCCCAGTCCGTACAGGGTGCCCGTTGCGTCTGTCTCGAGCCATCCGGAAGCCGTCATGGTGCGCAGGATCCCGTGGAGGCTGCTTTTGGGGATGGACAGCTCCCGGGAGAGGGTCGCCACGCTCCGCCTTTCCGGCGAAGTGCCCAGACACTCGAGGATCTCAAGCGTGCGAACTGCCGACTTGACCATCGCGCCCCGAGCGCTCGGGTCGGCATCGGCCCCAACGGACTGGCTCATGCTCGCCCTCCTGGACGGTTGCACCTCGACGGGCCCGCCAGCTGGCGACCGCGGCCCGGCCGCACATCGTTCATATCCGTGAACGTTATCACATTGATGCTTGCCAAACAGGCTACGACGGTGTCAACTTCATATCAGTTCGTTCACGTAGAGGTAAGACGTTCGCCTACATGAACAGACCACACAGCTTGAAGTTACCCACGGCCCACCGGATGCCGAAGCGGCCCTCCACACCAGTCAGGGAGTCACAGTGGACAACCAGTTGAGGTTCAGAAGCGCTCATCGCACGCGCATCGCTGCGGTAGCAGGCACGGCCGCTGCAGCCTTGGTCTTGGCAGCATGCAGCAGCAGCTCGCATTCCACCGCGTCGAACAGCTCCTCAGCGACCAGCGACGCTGCGAGTGGTTCGGCGTCGTCCTCGAGCGGCGCGGTCGGCGGTTCGTCGTCGGCAACCAACGGCTCGGCGCATACGACGACCAGCGCCGCTTCAGGCATCGTGGCGGGGAAGAGTACCATCGCGGTTGCCGTTGCTACGGCGCCGACGACGTTCGACCCGGCCAAGGGAAGCAACACACCCGACGGGCAGCTCATGTTCGACTTGGCCTACGCCCCACTGATCAGCCTCAACGCTGACGGGACACTGGGTCCGGGCCTGGCCACCTCGTGGAACTACACAGACCAGACGCTGACCGGGTTTGAGCTGCACCTGCGCCCGGACGCGAAGTTCAGTGATGGGACTGCCGTGACGGCGCAGTCGGTCGTCAACTCGCTGCAGCACGAGCGCGAGGCCAACGGCCCAGTCGCCATCTACGTGAACGAGATTCCGTCGGCCACCGCGGTCGACGCCAGCACGGTGCTGCTGCACCTGAAGCGTGCCGATCCGCAGATTGGCCTCCTGCTGACGCAGCGATTCCTCATCGGCGAGATGGTCGGCCCCACGGGCCTGGCTAACCCGACCAAGCTCGGCACCACAACAGATGGAGCCGGCCCCTACATGCTTGACCCGTCGTCCACCGTCGCCAACGACCACTACACGTACGTCCCGAACCCGCACTACTGGGACCAGTCGGCGATCCACTTCAAGACTTTCACCGTCAAGGTGATCGCGAACCCGCAGACGGCGCTGAATGCTCTCAAGCAGGGCCAGATCGCCTACACCGGTGGGTCGTTCGCCACCGTCGACACGGCGAAGTCCCAAGGCCTTACCGTCAACTCCACGCTCTCCAGCTGGTACGGCGTCTTCCTCTGGGACCGTACTGGCGCCCTCGTGCCGGCGCTGAAGAACATCCAGGTCCGGCAGGCGCTCGAGTACGCACTCGACCGGCCGGGGCTTACCAAGGCACTGTTCGGAAGCTATGGCGTTCCCAACGACCAGATCTCGATCGCAGGATACGAGAAGGACGGGTACGACCCAGCTTACGAGAGCCACTACACCTATGATGTCGCGAAGGCGAAGAGCCTGCTGGCGGCCGCCGGTTACCCCAACGGGTTCTCCATGACACTCGGCGGCACGTTGGCCTACGGCAACGGCGTCGTGATGGCTCAGGCGGTTGCCGACCAGTGGGCGAAGATCGGCGTGAAGGCGAAGATTCAGGCCTATCCGACGATCCCGGACATGCTTACTCCGTGGCTCGGCAAGAAGTTGCCCGGAATCGCGGGCTTCTACGACGCACAGCCGATGTTCATCGAGTACGGCCAGGCCCTCGATCCCAAGGCGGGTACGTTCAACCCGTTCGAGACGTCGGACCCGCAGCTCACGGCAGCGGCCGCGGCAGCGTACAGCGACACGGACGCGACCACTCTGCCGGCGGCCTGGCGGGCAGTGACCGATCGAGCCATGGATCTGGCTTGGTACGACCCGATCGCCACAGGTGCGACGATCGACTACAGCGCGAAGGACCTCCAGGGCGTCGCTCTGTCGCCCACGTCGTTCGTGCCAGACCCGACTCGGTTCCACTACTGAGTTATCTGTAACGAGTTTGGGAGGCTAGTCGCATGCTGCATGCATTGATCAGACGTCTACTCATCTCGATTCCCGTCCTGTTCGCCGTCTCAATCCTGACGTTCCTGCTGACCGCATTGACGCCAGGAAACCCGGCCTACACGATCCTCGGGTACCAGGCGACGCCTGAATCAGTTGCAGCGTTGGACAAAAGTCTCGGACTCAACAAACCGATCCTGGTCCAGTACTGGGATTGGCTGACGAAGGCGGTGCACGGGAACCTTGGAAGCTCGCTGTTCACCAATCAATCCGTGACATCCCTGCTCTGGAGCAGCATTCCCATCACGGTCACCTTGATCGCCGGCGCGGTGCTCGTCGCGACCGTGGTGGGAGTGCCGCTCGGAGTTGTCTCAGCCCGGAGGGCCAGGTCCAACGGCCAGGTCGTGGACGCTGTGTCGCTCGTGGGCTTCGCCGTGCCCCCGTTCTTCTTGGGCCTGCTGTTTGCCTTGGTCTTCGCAAACGAGCTCAACATCCTGCCGGCCTCAGGATGGATACCTCCTCATCAGTCGGTCACCGGATGGCTGAGATCCATCGTCATGCCGATCCTGACGCTGGGTGTCCCGGGGGCGGCAATTGTTGCCCGCCAGACACGCCAGGGCATGATCGAGACACTGAGCAAGGACTACGTCCGCAGCCTTCGTGGGCGGGGCCTCTCCGAGGTCTCCGTCGTCTACAAGCATGGCCTGCGCAATTCACTCGGCAACGTCTTGACGTTGCTCGGTCTGTACGTCGTCGGGTTGCTGCTCGGTACCACACTGGTCGAGACAGTCTTTGCGATACAAGGACTAGGTTCTCTCGCGGTACAGGCGACTGGTCAGCACGACCTACCGGTGCTGGAGGGTGTGGCCGTCATTTTCACCATCATCGTGATCATCGTCTTCGCCATCGTCGACGTGTTACGTGCTTCTCTGAACCCGAAGCTGAGGACACGATGACCATGGCGACGAGGGCGGCTGCGCCAACCGAGGCACGGCGTCGGCGGAGCCACCTGAGCCCTGTGGCTTGGATAGCCGTGGTGGTGCTCGTTGTGCTCCTCGTTGCTGCGATCTTCGCGCCTCTGCTTTCGCCGTACAGCCCCAATGCCAACGACCTTGAAGCCACCTACGGGCACATCAGTGCTGCGCACTGGCTGGGCACCGACGACCTTGGTCGCGACTTGTTGTCGCGGATCATGTACGGCGGGCGGGGCAGCCTGCTCGGGGTTGCCGAGGCGCTCGCCGTCTACCTGGTCCTGGGTCTCACGTTTGGGGTTCTTGCTGGCTACTTGGGGGGCGTGCTCGAGGCCGTCGTCGTCTGGGTGGCGGACGTCTCGTTCGCGCTACCTCAGATCATCGTGGTGTTGAGCGTCCTGGCAATCTTCGCGAACAACAGCGGTGCAGCGATGCTGGCACTCGGAATCTTGGGCGCCCCGGGACTTGCCGTATTCGCTCGCGGAGCCACTCGAACGGTGCGCGAAGAGCTGTACATCTCGGCCGCCCGGGTGTCAGGACTGCGGACCGTCCCGATTCTTGTCCGCCACATCATGCCCCAGATCACTGGGTCGGTCATCGTGCAGGTTTCCTTGTTCTCCGGCACAGCTCTGCTCTTTCAGACAGGCATGGACTTCTTGGGGCTAGGAACGCAGCCGCCCACACCCACCTGGGGCGGCATGGTTGCAGAGGCGTCAACCTTCATGGGCCGAGACATCTGGATGGTCATGCCCTCGGGTATCGTCATCGTGCTCGCCATCGTCGCGTTTGGCCTGGTCGGTGACGCGGCTCAGGACGTGCTGTCCGCCGCGAAGGGCCAAGGGCCCACCAGGACGCCCGCTTCGCGAATCGCCACCACCAGCCAGGCGACCGAGGTCGTGGATCGCGACGAGACCCTCGCGGAAGTCTCTGATACCGCCCGCCTTGAGGCCTCCCGGGAGCCTCGCACGCCCCTGGCCCATGTGCGCGGCGCCGAGGCCAACGGGGTGAGGGACGCACGCTCAGACGTTCCTCGCGGGGACGGCGTTCTGCTCAGCGTTCGTAACCTGACAGTCGCGGTCGAATCCTCCGGGGCGTCGATCGTCCAGAACGTCAGCTTCGACCTACGCCCAGGGCAATGCCTCGGCATCGTTGGTGAATCCGGATGCGGCAAGACGATGACCGCACTGAGCCTCATCGGTCTCCTGCCGGACGGTGTCAGCGCTACCGGTGGCTCTCTCACGTTCCGCGGCGAGGACCTTCGCGCCATGGACGAGAAGCAGTACCGACGCGTTCGAGGATCGGGCATCGCCATGATCTCCCAGGAGCCGATCTCCAGTCTCGATCCGTCGTTCACAGTGATGGACCAGATCGCCGAGGTGGTGAGGCGTCACTCCGATATGAGCCGCCAATCCGCCAGGGCAGAAGCGATGACGTTGCTGGAGCAAGTCCGCATCCCGAATGCGGACACCGTGGCCAAGCGCTACCCGCACCAGCTGTCCGGCGGGATGGCCCAGCGGGTGTCGATCGCGGCGGCCTTGGCCGGCAATCCCGCCGTGCTGATCGCCGACGAACCGACCACCGCACTGGACGTCACGGTCCAGGCCGAGATCCTCCAGCTGCTGCGCAGCCTGCGTGAGACGGGGCTCGCCATGATCTTGGTGTCGCATGACTGGGGAGTGATTGCGGACTCTTGCGACGCGGCCGTCGTCATGTACGCCGGTCAGGTGGTCGAGGAGGCTGCCATCGCCAACGTGTTCGAGCACTATCGCCACCCCTACAGCTACGGTCTGATGGAGTCGAATCCCCAGTTCGCGACGGCCCCGCGGACGCCGCTGCCGGCCGTGCCGGGCACCGTTCCGCCCGTCGGGGAGTGGCCGGTTGGGTGCCACTTCGCGGCACGTTGCCAGTTTGCCTCCTCGGAATGCTCGGCAGCCCCCATCGCGCTCGATCAGGTCGAGCGCGACCACTGGGCTCGATGCATCCACACCGATCAGGTCGCCAACTCCGCGAAGGTAGGCGTCGCATGAGCCAGCCGACGCAGCCCTTGCTCGACATCAAGAACCTCAGCGTGCACTACCGCGGCGTCGGCAGGCGTCCTTTCAAAGCCGTCGACGATGTCAGCGTCCAGGTCAACCCTGGTGAGACCGTCGGGCTCGTAGGCGAATCCGGATCAGGAAAGACCACAGTCGGCAACGCGGCGTTGGGTCTCGCCCCGATCGCCGCCGGCCAGATCATCTTCGATGGCCAAGACATCACGCATGCCAGCCACAAGCAAAGGCGCGCCGTCAGCGCAGATCTCCAGGTAGTCTTCCAAGATCCCTACAGCTCACTCAACCCCTCCCGCACTGTCTTCCAAACGCTCGTCGAGCCACTTCTGGTGCACCGCAAGCTGACGCGTAAAGAGTCCGCCGACCAGGTGGCCGCGATGCTGGAGAAGGTTGGGCTGGCGAAGTCGGCAGGGGCGCGCTACCCCCACCACTTCTCCGGCGGCCAACGCCAGCGCATCGCGATTGCGCGGGCGCTGATGTTGTCTCCCAAACTGGTGATCTGCGACGAGGCGGTCAGCGCTCTCGACCTGTCGGTGCAGGCGCAGGTGCTCAATCTCTTGCTGTCCCTGCAACAGGACCTCGGGGTAAGCTATCTGTTCATCTCGCACGATCTCTCTGTGGTCAACCACATGTGTGAGCGGCTCGTCGTCCTCTATCGAGGCAGGGTGATGGAAACCGGCGCCACGTCGGGTGTGAGGGACCGCCCCGCCCACCCGTACACACAGACTCTCCTCTCTGCCTCGCCCATCCCCAACCCCGGCGCGCAACGACGCCAGCGAGAGCTGATCGCCCTTGCTGCGCGCCCAGCGCGCCCTGAGGCTGCGACCGATGCCTGCCCGTTCGCCAATCGTTGTCCACTGACGATCGACGTTTGTGAGACCACGGTTCCTCCGCTGACGAAGAGCAGCGCAGGCACTCTGGCCGCCTGCCACCGCAAGGACGAAGCCGCCGTCGCATTCACGGCGGCGGCAGAACATCTTGAGGACGCCGAAAGATGACCTCTGCCGGCCTTATTGTCAGCACGACGAACGGGCCGGTCTGCGGGCTCCTCGTTGATGACGTCGAGTTGTTCGTCGAGGTGCCTTACGGGGCATCCACGGCGGGCGCGAATCGTTTCCTGCCGCCTCAGCCGCCCCAATCGTGGGCCAGCCCGCGCGAAGCCACAACTTGGACAAATCGTGCGCCCCAGAACCCAGACGAGGCGATAGGTCGGACGCCAAGGCAGTGGTTTGCGATCCAGGGGTCCTACTACGCGCCTGGGATCAGCGAAGACTGCCTCACCCTCAACGTGTGGACACCGTCGACTTCCAACGACCGACGACGACCCGTCCTCGTCTGGATTCACGGGGGCGGCTTCGCCGTCGGCCACGCAGCCTCGCACATGAGTGACGGCCAGAACATGGCCGTCCGCTCCGATGTGGTCTTCGTCTCGATCAGCCACCGCCTCAACGCGTTTGGCTTCCTCGACATTGCCGCACTTGCCGGACCCAGATACGCCTCGTCGGGAAACCTGGGGCTACTGGACCTGATCGCAGGGCTCGAGTGGGTACGCGACAACATCGCTGCCTTCGGCGGCGATCCCGGAAGCGTCACCGTTGTAGGCGAGTCCGGCGGGGGAGCCAAGGTCTCCACGCTGCTGACGATGCCGGCTGCAGAAGGATTGATCCATCGCGCTGTGTGCGAGAGCGGCGTCGCCCTGCATGCGTCGTCTCGGGAGTCATCAACCGCCTATGCCCAGGCCTTGATCGCGGAGCTCGGCGGCGTCGAGGCTAGTGCGCTGTTCGATGCAAGCACTGCCGAGCTGCTCACGGCCCAAGTAGCCGTAGCCCTCCATCACCCAGAGCTGCCGTCTCCTGGCCCGGTGGCGAACGGCAGTGATCTGCCGAGGACGCCGGTTGACACGTGGGGCCTGGGTTACGGTCCAGACCTGCCCGTGCTGGCCGGCACGGCAGCCAACGAGGTGACCGTATTCGGCCACATCGACCTCGACCTGGACGTCGACATTCCCGATGCCTATCGCCACGGGGTCGGGGTTGGGCAGCGTTCCCCCGTGGCAGCCCGGTCCCTGGACCGGGTTGCCGAATTCGCCGGTGTCGAGTTGCTGACGGTGATCAAGGTCTGGCGCGAGCAGCACCCCGGGTGCACCGATGAGGAAGCGGCCGAGGCGCTCATGGGAGACGTGATCTTCGGCTACCCGACGGTGCGCTTTGCCGAGATGCGCAGCGACCACGGCAAGCAGACGTTCCTCTATCGCCTCGACTGGGCCAGCCCGTTCATTGCCCCCCTCGGCGCGTGCCACAGCACCAGCGTCTCCTTCTTCTTCGACAACACCGAGAGGGTCGACTTCACCCGAGGCAACGAGCGTGCGCGTGCTCTGGCTACGACGATGCGCACCTCGTTGGAAGCCTTCATGCGCACGGGCTCCCCGGCGGCAGAGGGCGGCGCGAAGTGGGTCCCGTACGACCGTGAGTCACGTAGCGTGATGATCTTCGACGACTTACCAAGAGTAGAACGCGACCCCGACGGCGCCGTGCGCGACGCCCTCGCGGCTGTGCGACCGCGGTCCTTGATGTAGGTAGGTAGGACAATCCTTGGAAGGGAGAGAGCCGTGAGCGGATCCCCAGTCGTGCTGTACGCGGAGTTCACCGCGCTGCCCGGCGAGGAGCAGCACGTGCAGGACCTGCTCGTGCTGCTGGGCAGGAACGTGCGTCAGGAGGCCGGAAATGTTGCGTTCATCGCGCATCGGCTCGCCGAGCACAAGGGTGAGTTTGCCGTCTACGAGGAGTACGCCGACGAGGCCGCGTTCGCTCAGCACATCGCCAGCGTGCACTGCGCCGACTTTAATGGCGCCTTGACGTCCCTTGCCGTGGGTGGTGGCTCAACGGTGACGTTCCTGGAGAAGGTTTAGCCGCTATGGGAAGCGTGGCCAGGCCCTTCACCGCCGATGCCGATGTCCTGGGCGAAAGCCCAGTCTGGATCGGCGAGACCGAGACCCTTGTCTGGGTAGACATGATCTCGGGAGCCGTCATGGCCGCTTCTCGAGGAGGCGCCCCCTCCACCACCGTCATAGCCCCCTACGTCGGGGCTGTCGTCGGCACTGGCTTGAGCGACGCTTTCGCCGTGGTGACGGTGGACAGCGTCGTCCTCGTTCAGGGGAGAAAGCGCAGCACGCTCACCACGATCCTCGATGACCCGTCGTTGAGGCTCAACGACGCGGCGTGCGACGCCGAAGGGCGCCTCTGGGTAGGCAGCACTGCGCTCGACGGTGCAGCGGAGCGCGGCGCCCTGCACGTGTGGGATGCGATTGGACCTCCGCGCCTGGCCGCTCGTGGCCTCACCCAGCCAAATGGGATCGGTTGGAGTCCGGACGGTTCACATCTTTACCTTGTCGACACCGCCGTATCCACGGTGTTTGTGGCGGAGACTGGCCCCGGTGGCAATATCGGCCGTCTCCAGGCCCTGATCAAGATGGGAGGTGCCAAGCCAGACGGGCTCTCGGTCGACTCTGCAGGCTGTCTGTGGCTCGCCATGTGGGACGGCGGAGAACTGCGCCAATACTCGCCGACAGGCGACCTACTGCGCACTATTCGACTCCCCGTGAGCCGGCCCACAAGCTGCGCGTTCTCCGACGACGGCCGCATGTTCGTGACGACCGCACGGCACGGTCTCGCCGCAGGCGAGCTTAGAGACCAGCCGTGGGCGGGTCGGGTACTCGAGCTGCACTTAGACGTCGTCGGTGCGCCGGTGGGCCGCCTAGCAATTGATCGAGTCATGGCCCCGCACAGGAGCTGCCCGACACGGTTGCGCTCGGCTCGGTCACGTGGAACCATATAGTCCAGTGTTCAGAAGAGCGTCTCTCGTTCACATACATGAACACTGCCCTTCTATCGTGGGAGTCCAGATGTCAGGGCAAGTGCCGCCCAACCCCGCGTCGCAGGTCTACCGGACAGTAAACCCGTCGACCGGGGAGGTTGTGCGCGAGTTCGCGCCCCTCACAGACGCAGAGGCGGAGGGCCTTCTCGCGCGGGCTCACGCTGCCTATGGATCATGGCGCGCGACGACTGCTGCAGAGCGCGCGAAACTTCTTGCAAACTTCGCTGATCTCGTCGAAGCGAACGCGCGCCAATTGGCTGCGTTGGTGACTACCGAAATGGGAAAGCCTCTCGCGGAGGCAATGGACGAAGCGCACGCCGCGGCCGGGATGTTCCGCTACTACGCGGCGCTTGGCGAGGACCTGCTGGCCGACGAAACAGTCGAAGTGCCCGGGTTCTCGCGCTCGGTCACCCGCCGCGAGCCGATGGGCGTCGTTGTGGGCATCGAGCCGTGGAATGGCCCCATGTACATGGCGATGCGCGTGGCTGCTCCCAACGTCATGCTCGGCAACACAGTGCTCCTCAAGCCGGCAGAGATTTGCGCGGCGTCGACGATGTTCTTCGATCACCTGTTCGTCGAGGCAGGTTTTCCGGCCGATGTTTTCCAGACCGCGCTGGTGTCGGTCGCGCAGATCTCCGACTACATCGACGATCCTCGGGTGCGCGCGGTCACGCTGACGGGCTCGGACCGCGCGGGGTCGGCGATCGGGGAGCAGGCGGGCCGCAACGTCAAACCCGTAGTGCTCGAGTTGGGCGGCTCGGATGCGTTCATCGTCCTGGACTCTGCCGACGTAAAGAAGGCGGCCGATGTCGCATCGTCGCGACGCCTCAACTGGGGCGGCCAAATCTGTGTCTCGCCCAAACGGGTCATCGTGACCGACGCTATCGCTGACGAGTTCATTGCCAACTACGTCGAGACCTTTGCCCGGCAGAAGGTTGGCGACCCCTTCGACCCAACCACCACCGTCGGTCCACTGTCGAGTGTCGAGGCTGCTGACGGGCTCCAAGCCCAGTACCAGGACGCTCTCGACAAGGGCGCCACGCCCTTGACGCCGGGCGGCCGGATCGCGGGACCGGGAGCGTTCTTCCAGCCCGCAGTGCTCACTGACATCTCTCCGGAGATGCGAATCTTCAGCGAAGAGGCTTTCGGGCCGCTCGGAATGGTTTATCGCGTGGCTGACGCTCGGGCCGCGGTAGAACTTGCAAATGCATCCCAGTACGGGCTCGGTGCAACCGTCTTTGGCGCCGAGGATGAGGCACGTGAGGTCGCGGCACTTCTCGACACGGGCGGCGTTGGCATCAACGGCTTTCTTGGCGCGCCGATCCAGATTCCGTTCGGCGGTACCAAGCGATCCGGACTCGGCCGAGAGCTGGGCCGAAGCGGCATGGACCAGTACGCGAACATCAAGACCTACGCCATCGAATAGCGGTCTGCGGTGACGAGACCCTCTGAGCGATTCCCAAACTCAAAGAAGAGCGGAGCGAGAAAATGAACAGGAGCCGGTTGAACTCGAAGCAGGCCACGCAGTGAGCCCCACTCGGGCGGCGGGCATCATCACAGACGGTCGAGACTTCATTTGGTCAGATTTCGTGCTCGAGGATCCCCGCGTTGACGAAGTCCTCATCAGGACGGTCTCCTCCGGCCTGTGCCATACCGACCTTTCCTACGCGGCCCGGCTAACTGGGCCGGCGCTGCTCGGGCATGAGGGGGCCGGCGTCGTCGAGAGGGTCGGCGCGGCGGTCACCGCCTTACAACCCGGTGACCGGGTACTGATCTCGTTCGCATCGTGCGGCACGTGCACCAGATGCACGAGCCGCCTACCCAGCTACTGTGAACGGTTTGAGGAGTTGAACTTCTTCGGGCACCGCGCCGATGGAACCTCGACCTCGACCTCGCCGGATGGCCGGCCCCTACTCGCCAGCTTCTTTGGCCAGTCCTCGTTTGGAAGCTACATGCTCGCCAACGCGAGGCAAGTTGTCCGCGTGCCCGACATGGTTCCCGATGAGAGCTTCCGGATCATGGGGCCACTGGGGTGCGCCGTTCAGACAGGCGTCGGCGCCGTTATCAACGCGCTACGCCCGCCCGCGGGTTCGCGGATCGCGATCGCAGGTGCCGGCGGCGTTGGGCTGAGCGTCCTTCTTGGGGCGATGCTCGTCGATCTCGAATCGGTCACGGTGGTAGATCTCAACGACGATCGGCTGATGCTTGCATCCGAGCTCGGCGCAACCGGAGTGCTCCGTGGAGACGATCCGGATCTCGTCGATAAACTCCGGTCGGAGAGTCGGAACGGAATCGACTTTGTCATCGACACAACGGGCGTGATGGCCCTAGTTCGCACTCTCGCGGCCGCCACCCATACGCGCGGCGTGGTGGGTCTGATCGGCGGATCTCCGCCAGGGACTGAGCTGGTGCTCGACCACAATGCAATGCTCCTAGGCCGAACGTTGAGGGGCATTATCGAGGGCGACGCCGATCCACAACAGTTCGTTCCAGAACTCATCGACTACCACATGTCCGGGCGGCTGCCCTTTGAGCGCCTCGTCACGCGATATGACGCCCAGAACTTCTCACAGGCGATCATTGACACGCGATCCGGAGCGGCAATAAAGCCGGTCTTTGACTTCTCTGTAGTGTAACCGATCAACCGAAAGGAGGAGAGCTCATGACGCTGAACTTCACAACCGAGCATCCCATCACCACTGACAAGGACCTTTCGAGTGCTCGATTCTGGGAGCAGACCTTCGAGGAGCGGGAGAAGACCTTTCGCTGGCTTCGTGAAAACGAGCCGGTCAGCTGGCATCCGCCGCTCGAGACCGAGGATCTCCCTCCCGAGGTGCACGGCGAGAAAGGCTTCTGGGCCATCACCCTGGCCGAGGACATCACGCGCGTAAGTCAAAATCACGAGGACTTCAGTTCAGAGCGCGGCGATGTCACGCTGCGACCGCTCTACCAATTTCAAAGAGATCAAGCTCCGACGTTCTTGATCATGGACCCGCCCCGCCACACCGCCTATCGCCGGATCATCAGCGCAGCGTTCACCCCGAAGGGCGTCGCAAGGCTGAACTCGCAGATTGTCGAGCGCGCCGGGGAGATCGTCGGTCGCGTCGTTGGCGCCGGGGACATCGACTTCGTGCGCGAGGTATCCGCAAAACTGCCGATGCTGACGATTGCCGACATGGTCGGTGTCCCGGAAAGCCTAATACACGCTTTCGCAGAGGCCGGTGACAACTGGATCAGCATCGGCGATGCTGAAGTCAGGACGCCTGGTGTGTCGGTGGAGGAATTCGCGATGCAACAGCTGGCAGCCATTCAGCAGATCGGGGTCGAGACAGTTAATCTTCGACGAGCCCATCCCGCAGATGACCTCGCGACTGCGCTCGCTCAGGCCGAGCTCAACGGCAGAAGGCTCAGCGACGATGACATCGGTGCGATGATGTTGCTGCTCAGTGTTGCAGGCAACGACACCACCAAGCAGACGACGACTCGAACCGTCGTCGCACTCGACAGGAACCGCGACCAACGAGCGTGGCTCACCGAAGACTTTGACAGTCGAATCGGGGCGTCAATCGAAGAGTTCATCCGGCACGCTTGCCCGGTCATTGAATTCGCGCGTACGGCCACGCACGACACCGAACTCCGAGGCGTGCCAATCTCCGAAGGCGACAAGGTCGCCATGTTCTATTGCTCAGGCAATAGGGACGAGTCGATCTTCCCCGATTCCGGCAAGTTCGACCTTTCTCGGCCCCGGACGCCGCACGTCGGTTTCGGGGGAGGAGGCATCCACTTCTGTCTCGGCAACGGGGTCGCCAAGGCCCAGCTGCGCGCTCTGTTCAACGAGATCCTGACCAAGCTGGCGCACATCGAGGTTGGCGAGCCGGAGAACCTCAACAGCGAGTTTATCAACGGAGTCAAACGACTCCCAGTGCGCGTGTAGTAGAGATGAGATGCAAGCACTCCACGCGTGGACCAGATAGGTAATCGGGACATGACAAACATGAAGATCATTGTTGATCGCGACCGATGCACAGGCATCGGGATATGCGAATCGATCTCGGAGACTCGCTTCGAGGTCGGGGACGACGGGGGCATGCTCCTCCTGCGAGACGACGTCCCTGACGGCGACCGAGAAGAGGTGGAGCTTGCGGTCCGTTCCTGTCCGGCACTCGCCCTCTCTCTCCAGGTGGTTGACGAATAGGTGACCCTCTATGGTGGCGAGTCGCCTGCAACTGGAGCCGAATCGCCTGGATTCGTGGTCGTCGGCGCCTCCCTAGCAGGACTTCGAGCGGTTGAAGCCGCCCGACGCGGAGGGTATACGGGCTCCATACTCCTGGTTGGTCAGGAGAGTCACCTCCCCTACGACCGCCCCCCACTGTCCAAGGCCTTCCTGGCGGACAAGGCGGAGCCGCAGTACTACCTGACCGAGCAGCAGATCCGCGACGATCTGGACGTCGATCTCCAGCTGGGATCTCCAGCAACCGAGCTGGACCAGGCGAACCATACGGTGACCGTCGGCACACGCCGAATTGAGTACGCCAAGTTGCTGATCGCTACCGGCGCGGCGCCTCGACTTCTCGCTCACCTCCCGGTATTGCCCGGGATATTCGCCCTGCGCACCCTCGAACAAGCCGCAGCGATTCGCGACGCGATGGATGGCACGAGTCGTGTGCTGGTGGTGGGCGCGGGCTTCATAGGCTCCGAAATTGCGTCCTCGGCACGCTCGATGGGCGCCTCGGTCACGATGGTGGAGGCCGCATCCGTTCCGCTTGTGCGGGCGGTCGGGGAGGTTGTCGGGCGCGCAATCTCCGGTCTGCACGAAAGAAACGGGACGCGGTTGCTGTGTGATGTGCAGGTGGAGAAGGTTCTGGGCGCGGATCATGTTGAGGCGGTTCGCCTGAGCACGGGGGAGCTTCTCGAAATCGATGTGATCGTCGTCGGAATCGGCGCTGCGCCCGCCACGGCCTGGCTCGAGTCTTCGGGCATAGCGCTCAATCCTGCAGACGGGGGCGTCGTGTGTGACCGCTTCCTGCGCACGTCGCTTCCGGACGTTTACGCGGCCGGCGATGTCGCGCACTGGTCCAACCTCTTGATGGACTCCGAGATGCGCTTGGAGAATTGGACCAGCGCAGCCGAACAGGGCGTACAGGCTGCGGTCAATGCGCTCTTTCCGGATCGGGCGGTTCCCCACGAGACTGTTCCGTACTTCTGGAGCGACTGGTACGGGAGTCGGATTCAACTTGTGGGAACGGCGATCGCCGAAAGTGTGGCCTTTGTTTCGGGCGGTCCCGACGACGACAGATTCGTGGCGCTGTACCGTAACGGTGACCGGTTGGTCGGCGCGGCAACGCTCAATGAACAGCGGAAGATCATGAAGTATCGACGGCTGATATCGAGACGTGGCACGTGGGATGAGGCATTGGCGTTGTTCGCGAGTGAGCCGGTCGCCGACCCGTAGATAGGTGGGCGTCTCGGCCGCAGGCCCAGCTGGACCGGTTGCGCCTCCGGACCTCACAAGCCGGCCAACGCAGCGTGAGTCCTTCGGTGACGGTCCCGACGCGCCGTCGGCGATTGGCCGGGTCACGCTGACCTGGCCTCGTTGTCGCTTCGTACCCAAATGACCGAGATGTTCGCGTCATCTCATGCTGTCGGGATGCGCGACGCCCTCTGACGATGCGAGGACGCGCGCGGCCCGGTCGAGCACGGGTGCGTCGATCATGTGCCCACCGACGCCCGAGGCCGCGCTCTCGCTAGCACCTGGGGCACTTAGGACCTCTCGGGCCCACGCCAACTCCTCGTCGGTGGGACGGAAGGCCTGCTCGACCGCAGCGAGCTGAGCCGGATGGATGCAGAGCTTCGCACCGAACCCGAGCGCACGGGCATAGCGCGCGTCGGCGACCACGGCGTCGAGGTCAAGGTAGGCAGTCGTCACGCCGTCAATCGGAGCCGGCTTCCTGGCGGCACGGCTCGCCAGCACGAGGGTGGTTCGCGCCAGCAGCAACGCGTCAGGCGTGTGGTCCGAGTTGACGTCGTACGCGTAGTCGATCGAGCCGAACGCAAGCTGGTCGATGGCGGCGCTCGATGCCAAGTCGTGCGCTCGGAGAATCCCGCGAGCAGACTCTACGAGCGCGATTACTCCTCGTTGCCTGCCCCCTGCCCTCAACCCCCCGGCCAGCTGCTCGATCACTGCGGGATTCTCGGCCTTCGGGATGATCAGTCCGCGCAGGCCCGGCGACGCGACCATCGCGCTGACATCGGACCGATGCCACTCAGTATCCGTTGCGTTGACCCGGACCCAGGCCGATCCGCCGGTGCTCAGCCACTGCACGACGGCATTGCGTGCGTCGACCTTGTGCGCCGGCCCCACCGCGTCCTCGAGGTCGCAGATCACCTCGTGGGCGATGCTGGCTGACGCCTTCCTGAATCGCTCCGGTCGGTCACCCGGGACGAAGAGCCAGGTACGAGGGGCGGGCTGCTCGCGCCCGGCAGAGCTGTTGGTCACGCCCGGGGGCCGGGCGGCCCAGCAATCTGAAGCAATGGCGAGGAGGGCCTGGCGTAGAAGTCGTTGCCTTTGTCGTCGATGATGACGAACGCCGGGAAGTCGGTCACCGTTATCTTCCAGACCGCCTCCATACCCAGGTTCTCATAGTCGATGACTTCGACGTTGGTGATGCAGTCCTGTGCCAGGCGCGCGGCTGGGCCGCCGATGGAGCCGAGATAGAACCCTCCATACCTTGCACAGCTGCGCGTTACCGCCCGAGAACGGTTGCCTTTGGCCAGCATGATCAACGACCCGCCTGCTTTTTGGAAGCGCTCGACGTACGGGTCCATGCGTCCAGCGGTCGTCGGCCCGAACGAGCCGGATGGCCTGCCGGCGGGAGTCTTGGCCGGTCCCGCGTAGTAAACGGGGAGCCGCTTGAGGTAGTCGGGCAATGGGCGCCCCTTGTCGAGCTGCGCGGCGATCTCGGCGTGCGCCAGATCGCGGGCCACGACGAGGTCGCCGTTCAGTGACAGGCGGGTGCCGACTGGATGTTTTGACAGCTCGATTCGTATCTCATCCATGGGAGCGGTCAGGTCGATGCGTACGGCCTCTTCAGCGTGGCCCGCTTCGAGCACGTCCGGGAGGAACCGAGCTGGATCGCGGTCGAGCTTCTCCAGGAACACGCCGCTCGCATCGATGCGGGCTACCGCCTGCCGGTCGGCCGAACAGGACACAGCGATGGCGACAGGGCAGGAGCCGTTGTGGCGCGGTAGCCGGATGGCGCGGACATCGTGACAGAAATACTTGCCGCCGAACTGCGCACCGATGCCGAGCTGACGAGTGATGTCCCAGATGCTTGCCTCGAGGGCGGTGTCCCGGTAACCGGCCCCATTGGGGCCGCCGTGGGTCGGCATGGTGTCCAGGTAGCGTGCGGTGGCCAGTTTCGCCGTCTTGAGCGCGAACTCCGCCGAGGTCCCGCCGATCACGACAGCCAAGTGATACGGGGGGCAAGCAGACGTACCTATCGAGGCGATTTCCTCCGTGAGGAACTCGGTCAGTCGTCGTTCGTTCAGGAGTGCCTTCGTCTCCTGGTACAGGAAACTCTTGTTCGCGCTGCCGCCACCCTTCGCCATGAACAGGAACTCGTACGAGTTATCTCCTTCGGCCGTGATCTCGATCTGCGCCGGCAAGTTGGACCCGGTGTTGTGCTCCTCGAACATCGACAGGGGTGACAGTTGCGAATACCGCAGGTTCAGTCGCTGATAGGCGCGAAAGACACCGCGAGACAGGTGGTCGCTGTCGCGGCCGTCGGTCAGCACGAACCGGCCACGCCGGCCGAAGATGATTGCGGTGCCGGTGTCCTGGCACATTGGCAGCACGCCACCGGCCGAGACGGCTGCGTTGCGCAACAGGTCCTCGGCCACGTAGCGGTCATTGCGGCTGGCCTCTGGATCGTCCAGGATGCGCCGCAGCTGTTCGAGGTGTGACGTTCTCAAAAAGTGGGAGATGTCGCCGATCGCGACGTCAGCCAGGCGGGACAGCGTGAGCCCTGGCACCCGCAGCAACGGGAGCCCGTCGACGTCGACCTGGCGGGGGAGCGGGGCGTCCACTTCGACCATCTCAGAGACGTCGCCGCCGTACGCCAGCATCGGCGCATATACGTACGCCGGGTCGTTGTAGGCATCCGCCGACCAGTCGCTGCCGCGCAAGACCATGATCGTCGCTCCTGTCTGGGTGTCACCCACCATCATCGTGCGCACGGCACAGACCCGCGACCGATGCATGATCCGACGCTACCAGGCATTATCCGTTGCCATCGGGTATGATGGCCCTATCATCAGGCTGGCACGCGGCGGCGTCGTCTCAGCCAAGGATGCGCTGACTTAGGACTGTCAGCGCTCGTGACGGCGGAAAGCCGACGCCACTGGAGGCAGCGCGCATGATTGATCTGTCGGGTAAGGCGGCCATCGTGACCGGTGGTGCTAGCGGGATCGGTCGAGCAACCGCGATGCGCCTCGCCAGCTGCGGAGCTTCCGTGGTCGTCGCTGACCTTGATGGCGACCTGGCCTCCGTCGTTGCCAAGGAAATCGCAGGCGCCGGAGGGACCGCCCTCGCCGTCGAAGTAGACGTGACGTCCGCCGCCGGCGTCGGTGCGATGGCTGCGTTGGCGGAGGAGCAGTTCGGCCGCGTCGACATCGTGTCGTGCAGCGCCGGCTACACCCATCGCCCGCAAGGGTGCCTTGACTTGGACGAGGCGGCGTTTGCGCGCACCTTCGACGTCAACGTGAAAGGCGCCTGGCTCAGTGCCCGCGCTGTTGTCCCCGCCCTACGCCGAGCAGGGGGAGGCGCCATCACCATCACCGGGTCGGTGATGGGGGAACGGACGCGACCCGGATTCTCCGCCTACGCTCCCAGCAAGGCAGCGGCCAACCACCTTGCCCGCACCTTGGCTCTCGAACTGGCGGTCGATGCGATCCGCGTCAACGCTGTCGCGCCGGTCGCGACTGAAACTCCCATGTTGCCAAGGTTCCTCGGCCTGGACGACCCGGAGGGTGCGCGCGAGCGGTTTGTCGCCAGCATCCCCCTGGGACGACTGGCCGAAGCTCAGGACGTCGCCGATGCGATCGCGTTTCTGTCCAGCGATGAGGCGCGGTTCATCACCGGTATCGTGCTGCCGATCGACGGCGGCCGCAGCATTTGAGTTCGAGACGATCAGACCGAGCTCCGGACGACAAGAGGAGAAGCGTGGAAACCATCCCCTGCCTTATCGATGGCAAGGACGTCGAGCTGGCCGATAGCTTTGACAAGCTCGACCCATCCACGGGAGAGCCGTTGGCGAGGGTGTCCCGCGGCGGTGCGGATGAGGTCGACGCTGCTGTCGCGGCAGCCCAGGCGGCGTTCCTGCAGAGTCGCGAACTCGGACCAACCTGGCGCAGTCAGGTGCTCATCCGTCTCGCGGCGCTCATCCGCCGAGACGGCGATCGTCTGGCGGTGCTCGAGTGCCACGACGTAGGCAAGCCGCTTCGCCAAGCGCGGGCTGATGTCGAGGCCACCGCGCGATACTTCGAGTTCTACGGCGGTGTACTACAGGCCTTGCACGGGGACACGCTGCCCCAGCCGGGCGGGACGCTGGCCTTCACGCGGCGGGAGCCGTTCGGCGTGACCGGGCACATCACGCCCTGGAACTACCCCCTGCAGATGATGGCCCGGACGCTGGCGCCGTCGCTGGCCGCCGGCAACTGCACGGTGCTGAAGCCTGCTGAGGACACGCCCTCCACGGCCATACAGATAGCCCGACTCGCGCTCGAGGCTGGACTGCTGCCAGGGATGATCAACATTGTCAACGGCCTTGGCACGGAGGCGGGGGCTGCCCTGTCCTCCCATCCGGGGATCGGGCATCTCTCGTTCACGGGCTCGCGGCCGGTCGGCACGGCGATAGCGAAGGCGGCAGCTGAGAATGTGACACCGGTGGTGCTCGAGCTCGGCGGGAAAAGTCCCAACCTGGTGTTCGCCGACGCCGATCTCGATCTCGCGACACCCAAGATCGTCACTGCCATCACTCAGAACGCTGGGCAGACCTGCTCCGCAGGCTCTCGGCTGCTCGTCCATGAGTCAGTACACGCCGAGCTCGTCGCACGGATCAAGAGCGCGTTCGAGAGCATGAGGATCGGTCCCGGCATCAGCGATCCGGATATCGGCGCGATCATCAACCGCAAGCAACGTGACCGCATCGCTGAGATGGTTGGCTCGGCCGGGTCCGAAGCCAAAATCGTCACCGGCGGTCGCATCCCCGTAGCTGCTGACCTCGGTGACGGGTTCTACTACGCGCCCACGTTGCTGGACGACGTCGCACCGGAGTCCCGTCTCGGTCAGGAGGAGGTCTTTGGGCCTGTGCTGTCTGTCAGTTCTTTTGACACCGAATCGGAGGCCGTCGCGCTGGCCAACGGGACGGACTACGGCCTCGTCGCCGCTCTGTGGACCCGCGATCTTGGTCGAGCGCACCGGCTCGCCGAGCAAGTGATCGCAGGACAGGTCTTCGTCAACACGTACGGCGCCGGAGGAGGGGTGGACCTCCCCTTTGGCGGCTGGCGCGGTAGCGGCTACGGGCGCGAGAAGGGCTTCGAAGGCATGCTCGGCTACACGCAGACGAAGACCGTCGTGATCGGGTTCGGATGACAAAGGGGCCGCTGGACGGCATCACGGTCGTGTCGTGCGAGCAAGCCGTCGCCGCGCCCATGGCCACTCGCCACCTTGCCGATCTCGGTGCTCGCGTCATCAAGATCGAGCGGCCAGGCACCGGTGACTTCGCACGAGGCTATGACGAGACGGTGCGGGGCATGTCCAGCCACTTCGTGTGGCTGAACCGCTCGAAGGAAAGCATCGCTCTCGACCTGAAGCACCCGTCTGCCGCGGCAGTGATGCGCCGGCTCATCGACAAGGCTGACGTCTTCGTCCAGAACTTTGCTCCGTCGGCCGCCGAACGTTGCGGTCTAGGGGCCGCCGCCCTTCGGGCGAGAGACCCTCGACTGA
This sequence comes from Frankiales bacterium, assembly GCA_033851545.1. Taxonomy (GTDB): domain Bacteria; phylum Actinomycetota; class Actinomycetes; order JAWWOL01; family JAWWOL01; genus JAWWOL01. Next base: position 61,271 of record JAWWOO010000040.1, read on the forward strand.
TCACATGCTCGATCACCGGCTACGGCACCAGCGGGCCGTATCGCGACGCGAAGGCCTATGACCTCTTGATCCAGTCGGAGGCCGGACTGGTGTCCGTGACCGGCACCGAAGATCTGCCAGCCAAGAGCGGCATCCCGGCAGCGGACATCGGCGCTGGCATGTACGCCTTCGCCGGCATCCTCGCTGCCCTGTACGACCGTGAACGAACTGGTGTCGGCACCGAGGTGGACATCAGTCTGTTCGATTCACTCATCGAGTGGATGGGTTATCCGCTGTACTACACCCGTTACGGTGGACAGGCGCCCGGCAGGACAGGCACGAGTCATGCGGCAATCGCGCCCTACGGCACCTATGCCGCCTCCGATGGTCAACAGTTTGTTCTGTCGATCCAGAATGAGCGTGAGTGGAAGGCGTTCTGCACCGTCGTGCTGCGACGAGAGGAGTTGGCTAGCGATCCGCGTTTCGACGCTGGAAGCCGACGTGTGGCCAACCGGGAGGCGTTGGACACCTGCATTGCCGACGTGCTGAGCCTGGTTACGGGCGACGCCTTTGCCGCTCGACTCGAGGATGCGCGCATCGCGAATGCCCGGCGCCGCGAGGTCGCCGACGTTCTCGAGCATCCCCAGCTCGCCGCTCGCGAGCGTTGGACAACGGTGGACTCGCCGGTCGGCGAGCTCGATGCGATCCTGCCGCCGATCAGTCTCGGAGGGTTCGGACACCGCATGGACCCCATACCTTCGCTCGGAGAGCACACTCAGACCTTGCTGCGCGAGGTTGGGTACAGCGACGATGAGATCGCCGACATGGGTGGGTCTGGCCTTTTCTGAGGGCCTCGGCCGGAGAGCGCAACAATGCACGATGTGGCTGAGTAGGTACGATGGGCGCTCGGACGATTCAGACCGCACGAGAGGCCTCGGGAGTGCCAGCACTTAGCGCCGCCACGAAGCGAGACTCGATCGTGGACCAACTTCGTCGCCTCATCCTTTCCGGCGAGCTTGAACGCGGAGCGCGTCTGCCGCAGGACGAGTTGGCTAGCCGGTTCTGCAGCAGCATCACGCCGGTGCGGGAAGCACTGCGAGCGCTCGAGGCCGAGGGCCTGGTCGTGTCCATTCCCCACCGAGGCACCCGGGTGGCGGCCTTGGACTTCGAGCGGGTCAAGGCAATCTATCTCGTTCGCCGGCTCGTCGAGGGCTATGCCTTGCGAAGAGCTGTCACGCGGATCTCAGCGCGGGATCTGCGCCTGGTCCGCGCAATCGTGGATGAGATAGAGTCCGCCACCGCCACCGGCAATGGCGAGCTGGCTCGTGACGCCAACCGCCGGTTTCACTTCTTCTTCTACGACCGGTGCGGGATCCCGGCTCTGTCCGCTCAGATCGCGCAGCTATGGGCAGCGTTCCCTTGGGACCTGGCACTGTCTTCGCCGGAGCGGTCAACCCAGTCCAGCGCGGAGCACCGCGAGCTGCTCGCCGCTGTCGAGGCCGGTGATGCTGACGTTGCGGCCGCGTGCGTCGAGAAGCACATCGCGCATGGGTTCGCCGCCATCACCCACCGTCTGGGCCAGCCCGACCTGGACCCCTTTGATGTCGAGGTCGACTGAGGCGCTGAACGGGTTGATCTGACGGCTCTACAGATCGGCCCGGGCTGTTAGCTCCCGCCGGCGGTCGTCGTCTTGGTGGCGGCGTTGTCGATGTGGTCGAGGAGGTCGTTGAGCCACTGGTGGAATGTCGTCTCGGTGGTGCAGGCCTCGTCGGGGAGGTCGCCGCGGGTGGCCCAGGAGGGCCCGTATCGGTTGGTCATGATGTAGTTGACGGTGCGGTGGTAGGCGGCGGTGAGCGCGGCGACCCGCTCGTCGTAGCCGCTCGAGCGGTCCGGCTCGTCAGCGGTATCCGCTGGGCCGTAGCAGCAGCCAGGCTCGTTTCAGTGGCGGTGGTCATGGTGCCTCCTTCGGGTCAGGCGCGGCGGCGCATCAGCGCCGCGGTGGCGGTGTCGAGGCGTTGGACTGCGGCGGTGGCGGTGAGGATGGCGTGCTGTGTCCACGGGGGTGCGCCGACGCCGGCGTTGAGGGCGGCGACGATCTGGTTGACGTTGACGGCGTAGCGGCGGATCTGGGTGCGGGCTTGGATGAGTTCGCGGAGGGCTTCTCGCCAGGTGATGTCACCGGCGAAGTCGATGCCTTGGGCGGTGCGCACGACGGCGGTGGCGGCGAACCCGGCCGGGGTCAGCCCGGCCCGGTGGGCGCCTTCGACGACCTTTGCATACTCCTGGTCGTCGAGGCGGATCAGGATGGTCCGCCGGCGGGCGGGGCGTTGGTGAAGCCGGTGCCGCGCAGGCCGACCTCCGTCGGCTACGAAAGAACCGGAGGCCTCGGTTGACGGTTCCGTCACTGGTTCACCGCCCGCAGGCCGGATTCCGCAGCTCCAGGGTTGACCTCAGCGGCCTGGTCGTTGAGGTCGCGCACGAGGCGGCGGGCATATCCGGGGGAGATGCTGAGCCGTTCGGCGAGGAGCGCGGTGGTCAGCGGTTGGCCGGTGCGGGCGCAGTCGTCGCGGGCTTCCTCGGCCCTGGCCTGGGTGACGGCGCGTGGGCTGCGTGATGCCTTCACCCGCTCCACCGGGATCACCGGAATCCCTGCTGCAGGGCAACCAGTCGACCGGGTTGTATTTGTGCTGCGGCAGGTATGGGCTGGTTGCGGCGGCGAGGCGGTTGGGCCTGGAGCCGGTCTGGGCCAGGTCGCTCAGGCGAGGAATCGCCTCAGCCGGCGTCCTTGACCGCCGCGTCGAACAGTGCCGCAGCCGCAGCACGGGCGGTCGTCGCCGCCGAGGGATCCCTGTCCATGCGCGCCGAGACCCCTGCCCCGTCGTACAGCAGGTGCAGCTGCCTCGCCAGCCCCTCAGCGTCGGCGACCCTGGCTTCCCGCGCCAGATCCGTGAACAGGGTCCTCACCCACAGCCGGTAGCGGTCCGTTGCGCCCTCGACCGCACTGCCGTGCCGAGCCTCCGCACTGGCAGTCATATGCGCACAGCCGTTGAAGTCGGGCTCGGTGAACAGCTGGCCCTGCGCGTCGAAAACCCCCAACAGGCGCTCACGTGGCGTCCGGAACCGGGTCAGGGCGCGCTCAACCTGGTCACGCGTGTTGGCATGGCGGGCGTCAAGGTAGGCCTGCACCAGCTCCTCCTTGCTGCCGAACAGGTTGTAGAGGGATGCCTTGGCAACGCCGGCCTGCGCCACGATGCGGTCGATGCCCACGGTCTGCACGCCCTCGCTGTAGAACAGGTCGTCTGCTGCGGCCAGCAGACGTTCCCGCGCGGACGGCTTCGAGGCGATGACCTTGCTGGGCATGGGTTTCCTTCTTTCAGACTGTCGGTACAGCCTAGTGCTCCCCCCGGGACGCCACTCGGCTCCCGCCTCGGCACAACGAAACTAGACAGACCTGTCTTCCCAGTCAACAGACCGCCTCGACGCTGCATGCCTCGCTAACTGTCGGGCCGCTAGCGGTCGAGGAAGAGCTTGGTGTGGGTGAGGAACCGGTCGGGGTACTGGAAGTGGGACCCGTGGTTGGCGTCCGGGTAGATGATCAGCTCGGCGTTCGGCAGGAACTGCTGGAGGATGTACGAGTTGATGGTGGCGATGATCGTGTCGTCAGTGCCGTTGACCACCAGGACCGGGTTCTTGATGTTCTTCAAGATCGAGTACGCGGGGTCCTTCGTGGTGCCATAGGTGTGGATCGCGGTGCCCTGGCCGGCGTAGACCTGCTCGCCGAACGGGGAGGCGTCGCGGTCCTTGCGGGCCACGATCCGCTCGACGTACTCGCGGCCCAGCTTCTGGCTGGTCTCGGTCGGGGCGAACAGGATCGGCAGCCACATGTCTTCCTGCCGGGGGAGCTTGACGCCGAACAGCGCGCCGACCTCCGGCGGCGTTTCACCGATGCCGACGCCGCCGCGCGGGCCGGTGCCGACCAGGACCAGCTTGCGGGTCAGGTCCGGCCGCTGGATGGCGACCTCCTGGGCGACCAGGCCGCCCATCGAGTGGCCGACCAGGTCCACGGTGGTCAGGCCGAGGGCGTCGATGAACGTCGCGGCGTCGGTGGCCATTTGCTCGATGGTGTCCGGGACTTCGCCGCTGGTGGAGGCGACTCCGGTGTTGTTGAACAGGATGACTTCGCGGTCGGTGGCGAATCCGTCGCTGATCGCCGGGTCGTGGTCGTCGAGGTTGCCGATGAAGTGCTGGAAGAACACGATCGGGGTCCGGCCGGCGGCCGGGTTGCCGAAGCGGCGGTATGCGAAACGGATGCCGCCGGCCCCGACGAACTGGGTCGGGGCGGTGTCGTGGGTGTAGTCGTTCACGGTGGCGCTTCTCCTTGAATCATTGCTTGTTTGCGTGGGTTGGCCAGCCGGCGGTCCTGCGTCGATTAGTTGGTCGTCATGCCGCCGTCGACATTGAGGATGTGGCCGGTGATGAACGAGGCCTCATCCGATGCGATGAACACGATCGCGTCGGCGAGTTCTTCTGACAGGCCGAGGCGATCCAGCGGGACCTGCGTCACCAGGGCCGCCTTGTTCTCCGGCGTGCCGGTGAACCGCGTCAGCATGCCGGTGTCCGTGGGTCCGGGAGCTACGCCGTTCACCCGGATTCCCGACTTGGCGACCTCCAGCGCCACCGACTTGGTGATCCCTTCGACGGCGTGCTTGCTGCCGACGTGGACGGAGGCCCCCGCCGCGCCCTCGTGCCCGTAGGTCGAGGAGATGTTCACGATGCTGCCGCTGCCCTGCGCCTGCATGACGCGCACTTGGTGCTTCATGCTGAGGACGACGCCCAGGACGTTCGTGTCGAACGTCGCGCTGTAGGTCTCCGCGGTCTGGTCGGTGATCGGGCCGGGCCGGCCTTCGGTGCCAGCGTTGTTGACTGCGACGTCGAGACGGCCGAACCGGGCGACGGTCTCATCGACCATGGCCCGAACGTCGTCGTCCTTGCGTACGTCGGCGTTGATGAACTCGGCCCGCGAGCCGAAGGCGCGCAGTTCCTCGACAAGTGCATTGCCGGCCTGGTCGCGCCGGCCGGTGACGACCACGTTCGCGCCCTTCTTGGCGAAGGCGACGGCGGCGGCGCGGCCGATGCCGGTGAGCGCCCCGGTGATCAGAATGACGGGCTGGTCCATGTTCTTGCTCCTATGAGTCATGAGATGCGGGGCGGTCAGACGGCGGTACGGCCGCCGTCGACGGGGATGACGGCGCCGGTGATGTAGCCGGCGGCCGGTGAGGCCAGGAACGCGATGACGTTCCCGATTTCATCTGCCTCCGCGGTACGGGACAGAAGGGTGGTCTTGCCCAGTGCCGTCAGGCGTTCCCTCGACGAGCCGCCGGTGTGGACGGGGCCGGGGGCGATGGTGTTGACCCGTACGCCGGCCGGGCTGTACTCGGCAGCCCAGGCGCGGGTCATAGCAGCGAGTGCGGCCTTGGTGGCGCTGTAGGCGGCGCCACCAGCCAGGCCAATCTGCCCGGCCATGCTGCCGATGTTGATGACGGTTCCCTGGCCGCGCTGGGCCATCCTCGGCGCAATAGCGGCCGTCAAAAAGTAGGCCGAGCGCACGTTGGCCGCGAACAGGGCGTCAAACGTGTCCGACTCCAGGTCCGCGGTAGGGCCGAACCAGGAGAACCCGGCGTTGTTGACCAGGACGTCGACGTCCCCGGCCGCTGCCGCCAGTTGTTTCATGGCGGCGACGTCGGTGAGGTCAGCCGCCAAGAACTCGGCGCTGCCGCCTGCGTTCTCGATCTCCTTGACCACCGCGGCTCCGCGCTCGGCGTCGCGGCCGTGAACCAGCACGCTGAACCCGTCCTGAGCCAGCTTGACTGCCGCGGCCCGGCCGATACCGGACGTGGCACCTGTTACCAACGCTGCGCGTGTCTCTGCCATAGTGTCGCCCACCCAATTAGATAGACCGGTCTGTCTAGGTCGAGGAAGAGCCTAGGCTGGTCGATCCCGTTCCGTCAAGTCCAAGCGGGACCCCATTACTGCGCCGGACTCGGAGTTGACGAGATAGGAGACGGTGGCTAGGTTGTTGTCGCCAGACAGACCTGTCTAATCAGAGAGCAGATGGGGCATCATGAATGACTCGAACATCACCGTTGCGTTCTTCGGCGTGGCCTTCGACGCCACCGACGCGGCACGCGCCGCAGGGTTCTGGGCCACGGTCCTGGGCCGCAACGTGGCCGAAGGGGCCACCGAACACGACGCCGTCGTAGAGGCCGGCGACCCAAGCGGCGGACCACGGCTGGCCTTCCACCAGGTCCCCGAAGGCAAGCGCATAAAGAACCGGTTCCATCCGGACCTGATCACCACCGACTACGAGGGCGCCACCGAACGCCTGCTCACCCTCGGCGCGACCAAGATCAGCGAACTCGAGCGCGCGAGTGCCAGGTGGACCACGTTCGCCGATCCCGAAGGAAACGAATTCGACCTCATCGCCGGGTAGCGCCATTCACGACCGAATGACTCAGACGGGAATCCCGTGACCAAACAGATCAAGTTCCCCAACGCACGGCACCCGATCACCATCGATGCCGATACGGTCCGAGTTGTCGCCCGCGTCGGAGACACCGTCATCGCAGACTCGAGCGACGCGCTGACCCTGCGCGAGGCCGGCTACCCGCCCGTGCACTACCTCCGGCTCGGCGACGTCGTCCCGGGCAGGCTGCGCCCCAGCACCTCTCACAGCTACTGCCCCTATAAGGGCGACGCCTCCTACTACGACGTCGTGCTGCCCGACAAGACGGAGCTCCTGGGCGCCGCCTGGACCTACCTGGCTCCCTACCCGGCAGTGGACGCCATCGCCGGCCGCGTGGCCTTCTACACCGACCGGGTGCAGGTGATCGTCGCGGCCTGACGGACGAGCGCGGCGCGCACCAGCAGGATCAGGCCCGAAGTTGATCCACCGCTCCCCAGGTCCCCGCCGATCTTCAACCAACCGGCAAGTCCGGAGACTCCAGCCCTTGGGGTGCGCTCGGCTTCGGATCGGGTACGCGTTGCTTTCTCGTTGTCAGGCCCTTGTGGTCGGCCTGCTCCGTCAGAACCAAGAGGGTCCGTGACGTGTGTAGGGCTGCTCCAGCAACTGGATTTCGTCGTCGGCGAGGCGCAGGTCCAGTGCGGCGATTGCCTCCGGGAGGTGGTGGGACCTGGTCGCCCCGACGATCGGCGCGGAGACGATGGGATTGTTCAGCACCCAGGCCAACGCCACCTGCGCCATGGTGGAGCCGTGGGCTGCGGCGACGCGTTGTACGGCGTTGACCACCGGTTCGTCGAGCGGTGAGTCGAACGCCTGGACGACGTGGTCCACGTTGGACCGGTGAGACTGTTCTCCCCAGGGACGGGCGAGGCGTCCTTTGCCCTGGGGCGAGTACGGCACGACACCGACGCCCATGTCGGCGCACATGGCCATCAGCTCCGGCTCGTCTTGCCTTCGGAGCAGGTTGTACTGGTTCTGCATGGAGACGAAAGCGGTCCAGCCGTGCAGGTCGGCGACAAGTTGGAGCTTGGCGAACTGCCAGGCGTACATGGACGAGGCGCCGATGTAGCGGACCTTCCCGGCCTTGACGATGTCGTGGAGGGCCTCCATGGTCTCCTCGACGGGGGCGTGGGGATCGAAGCGGTGGATCTGGTAAAGGTCGATGTAGTCGGTACCAAGCCGGGCAAGGGAGGCGTCGACCTGCTCCAAGATCGCCTTGCGGGACAGGCCCTGACCGCCGGGGCCATCGTGCATCCTGCCGTGCACCTTCGTGGCGAGGACGATGTCCTCTCGCCGTGAGTAGTCCCTGATTGCCTTGCCGACGAGTTGCTCGGATGTGCCGTTCTGGTAGGTGTTCGCCGTGTCCCAAAAGGTGATGCCCAGCTCGACGGCCTGCCGGAAGAACGGCTGGGCGGCGTCTTCGTTCAGCGCCCAGGTGTGCGCGCCTGGGGAGTCAGGATCGCCGTAACTCATGCACCCCAGCGCAAGACGGCTGATCTTGAGTCCGCTCCCGCCCAGTCGTACGTACTCCATCGAAGTCTCTCCAGTCAATTGAGGAACGTTGATCAGCGTCGTACCCCTCGGCAGTGTCCTACGGTCGGAGCAACGTTTTGATGGCGCGCCGCTCGTCCATGGCCGTGCCGCAGAAAATGGCGGACCGGAGCGGGACCGCCGCGCAGGGCGTCGGCCTGCGCGCCGTTGGCACCGACGAACTCGCCGCGCTGGCACGAGGTTTGCCATCCGGCGAGGCAGTGCGGGCAGGTGCCGTCGGCGCCGACTTCCTCGACGATGCCGCAGTACTCATGGCCCATCGGGGTCGGGCCGCCGGCCGCAGGGTTGATGCCGCGGTAGTCGCACAGGTCCGACCCGCACACACAGGTCGCCGACATGCGGATGATCGCGTCGGTCGGGTCGATGATCTTCGGGTAGTCCCGCTCGTCGAATTGGACATCGCCGGGGGCGTGCAGAACTGCTCCTCTCATTGGGCATTCCGATCGATGCGGTGGTTGGGCGAGAGCGTGGACGGCGGGCGCGGGTGACGTCGACTCGTCACTTCTGGTTGCTGCCGCCGGTGCAGGTGTAGGTCTGCACCCACCCACCGGGGTTCTGCTGATCATCGTCCTAACGCGTGAACGACGCGCCCATGCGGATGTCGGCGGAGGAGGCACCGACGTGGACGTGGTACTGCCCTGGTGACGTCTTCCAGGTCTGGCTTGCGGGGTCGAACCAGCCGAGCGGGTGGGTCCCGTCCGTCGGGTCGATCGTGACGGTGGCCTGCTTGGTCTGCCCCGGCGTGAGGGTCACTCGCGTGAAGCCGACCAGCCGGCGCGGCTCACCTGTGCTGTACGGGAGACCGAGGTAGACCTGAGCCACTTCTGAGCCGCGTACGGCACCGGTGTTCGTCACGTTGAACGTCACGGTGATCTTGCCGTTCGCGGTCTGGCTCACGTGGAGTCCCGAGTAGGCATAGGTCGTGTACGACAGCCCGTAGCCGAAGGGGAACAGCGGCGTGATGCCGGCGCTCTGGTAACCCTTGTAGCCGACCTTGAGGCCCTCGCTGTAGTTGACGTCGAGGTTGGTCGAGCCTGCCCACGGGCTAGTGATGCCTGGGGGCGTTGCGGTCTCGCTGCGGGGGTAGGTGATCGGCAGCTTGCCGGTCGGGTTGACCCTGCCCCACAGGACCTCGGCCACTGCTGTTCCCACTGCCTGGCCGCCGAAGTAGCTCTCGACGACTGAGGGCACGGAGGAGAGCCACGGCATGGTGACGGGTCCGGAGTTGGCCAGCACCACGATGGTGCGCGGGTTGGCCGCGCGCACCGCCGCGATCAGCTGGTCCTGGCTCTGCGGCAGCTTGAGCGAGACCCGGTCCCGCTGCTCTCCCTCGTACGTGCGCGCGTAGACGATCGCGACGTCTGTCTTGGCCGCAGCGGCGGCGGCTGCCTTGATTGCGGGTGAGAGTGCCCCGGTAGGGGCCTTCCACTGCAGCAGCAGGGTTCCCGGCTCGAGGCTGTCGAAGGGGTGGTTGGCCTGGTAGGTGATGTGGACGGCGTACCGGCTGCCGGCGACGAGGTCGACGGCGGCCGAGGTGCCGCTGGCCAACCTCGCGTCCGCGCCGGTCATCGTGATGAGCGACTGCCCGGCGAGGGACATGGTGGCGTCACCGAAGCCGCTCAGGTTGAACGTGTAGTCGCCGGTGGCCGGAGCCGTGAGGGCTCCGTCGTAGACCACCGACTGCTGCTCCGCGGGGCCGTTGACCGGAGGTGTCGGGACCTGCGACGTCTGCCCCGCCCAGGAGCCGAACGTGCTGAGGAAGCCGGCGTCGTAGGTGACCTGGTTCTCGACCCGCTGGACCGCAGGGGCACCCTGGAACGTCGTGTTGTGCCAGTAGTAGGCCTGCAGACCGTGGCCGGAGCCGCTCGTCGGCGACAGCACAGAGGAAGGCACCGCGGTCATGTCCGGACGCTCGAGCATGTTGGCCGCGTTGACCGGGTCGTTGCCGGGCACCCAGTTGACCGACGCATAGGGCTTCGCCGCCTCGGTGATGCCCTGGAGCACGGAGGTGGTCTGGGTCGGGCTGACCCACGGGGCCCCGCTGGGCGAGGCGAGGATGTTCGCGTCGGCGCCGATCAGGGTGATCGACTTGGTGGCGCCGGTGAGCGGGAGGGTCTTGCTGCCGTTCTTGAGCAACGTGATGGCTTTCTCCTCCGTGGCCAGCGCGACGGCGTTGTGGGCCTCGACCGGGATCGGCGACGGCGTGTACGCGTTGTCGAAGAGCCCGATCCGAAACATCGTGGTGAGGATGCGCAGCACGGACTCGTTCACTTGGGAGATCGGTGCCGTCCCGTTCTGGACCGCGGCCAGCAACGCGCCGTCGTACACCGTGGTCGTGCCGGTCTCCATGTCGGTTCCGGCGGCAAGGCCCTTCAACGTGTCGTGGATGGCTCCGAAGTCTGTCAGGACGAACCCGGTGAAGCCGATCCTGCCCTTCAGCACGTTGCGCAAGGTGAATGCGTTATCGCAGGAGTACTCGCCGTTGATCTTGTTGAACGAGCACATCACCGAGCCAACGTTCGCCTGCTTGACGACAGCCTCGAAGGCGAGGGTGTAGACCTCACGCAGGGTGCGCTCGTCGACGATGTCGTTCTGGCCGTTGCCGCGGTTGGTCTCCTGGTTGTAGGCGGCGTAGTGCTTGAGGTCGGCGATCACGTTCTTCGACTGCACCACCTGCGTGTACGCGCTGGTGATGTCCGCGTTGAGGATCGGGTCTTCGCTCTCCGTCTCGTCGATCCTGCCCCACCACGGCAACCGCTGGATGTCGGCGTCCGGGCCGAGCAGGACGTTCTGCCCGGTCTCCCGCGTCTCGTCAGCGACCACGCCGGCGTACGCCCGCGTCGCCAGCAGCGACCAGGTGGCCGCGAGCGCCTGCGGCGAGGGCATCGCGGTCGCGTGCTCGCCCGTGCCGACCAGGGACCAGCCGCGCGGGGCGACGCCGGCGCTGGCGTCGGCCATCTTCAGGGCCGGAATCCCCAGCCGGACGATGGGCGCGTTGTAGTACGCGTACGGCGCCTCACCCTGGTTGCCCGTCATCAGGTCGACCTTCTCGGCCAGGGTCATCTGCTCGAAGACCAGCTGCGCCCGAGCCTCCGGTGAGAGGCCTGCGTCGAGCCAAGCCCGGGCCTGAGCCGCCGGTAACGAGGCATGGACCGTTGCCGCTGCCGGCGCCGTCAGGGCTGCCAGGCTGAGGACGGCCAACCCTGCCGTGAAGCGTGTGGATGCTCTACGCCGTCGTACGAACATCGCCCGCTCCTTCCTGTTGTGGGATGTCTCAGCAAGTCACGACCGACTGGCCCCTACAAGGGGGTGAAAAGGACGGATTTCGGTCTATTGGTCCCGCTCCGCAACGATGCGCTTACTGCCTGCAGCGGCTCCTTGGGCGGCTCCGGACACGGATGACAGCGGCGCTTTCGGGTAGGGGGTGCAGACAGCCAGCACGCTCGACGGCGGCAGCGGTCAGGCAAGGGTTCGATGCGACATGACGACGGCACCAGGGAAGCGCAGCGCTACCACCGCTAACAGTCCGGCGGATCGGCTCATCCTCGCCGCCCTTCGTGCTCACGGTCCCAGCACCAGGGCGGAGATAGCCAGCCTGGCCGACTTGTCCAAGTCGACGGTCAACGAGCACGTGCATTTCCTCATCCGGCGCAACGAGGTGGTGGTAAGGCCTCCGGCCCTTTCTGGCAACCGCGGCCGCCCCGCCATGGTTGTAGAACTGCGTGACGAGGATGGCCTTACCCTGGCCCTGCTTTTGAGCCACGGCGAGGGCGTAAGTCAAGGACCCGTTCAGTGCGCGGTGATCACCCCTGCGCGCGCAGTCGCTTCCTTCCACGTACTCGCGTGCGGCAGCCGACCAGTCCAGCGTGGCATCAAGGAGCTACAGAGGATGCTCGCGAAGGAGGGACTGAGCGAGAGCCCTGTGAGCAGTGCCGTGCTGGGCGTACCACTACCGCTCGAACTGTCCCACGCTGCGCGCCCAGAGCCCGTAGGCCCGCAGAACCAGGTTATCGCCGGCATGGCGCACCTCCTCGGGTCACGCCCACAGGACGCGATGACCCGAGCGTTCGGTGTGCCGGCGAGACTGGGCAATGATGCAGATCTGGCCGCCCTGGGCGAAGCGACGCGGGGAGCCGGTGTGGGGGTGGCCGACCTTGCGTACATCAAGTGCCTCAGCGGCATCGGTGTCGGCGTCGTCCGCCGCGGTCAACTACTCACCGGTGGTCATGTGACTGCGGGCGAGACCGAGCACGTTCAGGTTGATGGCGGCGTGGCCTGCGTGTGTGGTGCCCCGAGCTGCAGTGGTGGAGGAACGCCCAGGGCACTCTGGGCGCAGCTGCACGAGTGGGGGGCTCAGTCGAGCTCCATGGCGGAGCTGCTTGAAGCCACCGCAGCCGACGATCCGCCAACCTTGGAGGCGCTCAGACGGTATGGGAAAGCGCTAGGTCGCCGCCTGGCCAACATTCACCTGGTCTTTCAGCCTTCGCTGCTTGTTCTCGAGGCTGGACTTGGTGCCGCCTACGCGCCTTTGGCGACGGGGCTGTTGGAGGGGGTCGGATTGGATGTCCCGTCCTGGGCGCGCGTAGCCGTCCGGGTGGCGGAGGCGAAAGGTCTACCGTCGCCGGAAGTGTGCGGTGCCGCCGCTGCGGCCGGTGTCGAGTTGTGGAGTGCGGTCTGACGGACTTCGCCGGCATCACGTCAGCGCTGCACGCAGGCGTTGTTGACGCTTGCAGGGGCGTGCCGTGTAGGGCTCAGCAGGACGGGGCCTGGAAGTAGTGGCCTTCCTCAAGATCCTCAAGCAGACCCTGGTGCACGGGCTGCCAACCGAGCAGTTGGCTCGTCAGTTCGTGGGAGGCGGGCGCGTCGGCACCGAAGAACGGCGCCATCCATCCGAAGTGCTTTCCTGCCTGCTCGGGGTCCATCGGGGCCACGCGTAGGCCGAGCCCGCGACCGATCGCCTCGGCGATCTGACGGGTGGGCAGACCGTCTTCTGCGACGGCGTGCAGAACCGAGCCGGCAGGGGCGACGTCGACGGCGAGGCGGATGAGCCGAGCGGCGTCGAGACGGTGCACTGCGGGCCAGCGGTTCTCGCCGTCACCGATGTAGGCCGACACGCCCTTGTCGCGGGCGATACCGACGAGGGTCGCCACGAACCCGTGGTCGCCGTCACCGTGCACGGTTGGTGCGAAGCGCACGACGCCTGACCGCACGCCCCTGTCGGCGAGGGCGAGGGCACGCTGTGCGCTGACGACCCTCGGGTGGATGCTCGGATCAGGGTGATCCTGCTCGGTACCGACTCGGCCGGGGGCCAGGCCGAGCGTGCCCGAGGCGATGAAAAGGAACCCCCGGGTGCGCTCAAGAGCCGCACCCAGTGCCTCGATGGCCTGCAGGTCGGTCTTGGCCGCCTGCTCCATCTGCGAGAAGTCGTGGTTGTAGGCGAGATGGACCACGCCGTCACAGCTGCTGGCGCCGGACAGCAGGCTGTCGAGGTCGTCGATACTTCCGCGGGACACGTCGGCACCTAGAGCTGCGACCGCAGAGGCAGCGGCGTCCGAGCGGGCCAGGCCGACCACCTGGTGCCCGGCCGCAAGGAGCTCTTCGACGGTTGCCGAGCCGATCCAGCCTGAGGCTCCGGTAACGAAAACGCGCATGGGTCCTCCAGCGAGGTGATGTCACTCAATGACATCACCGTACCAGACTGATGTCACACCGTGCCATCGCCTAGGATGGCGGCATGGGTCGATGGGAGCCGGACGCCAGCGCCCGACTTCGCCAAGCGGCGATGGAGCTGTTCGTCCAACAGGGGTTCGAACAAACGACGGTCGCCGACATCGCCCGAGCAGCGGGCCTTACCTCGCGCACGTTCTTCCGCTACTTCGCCGACAAGCGCGAGGTGCTGTTCGGTGGCGCGACCGCTCTGGAAAACCACCTGGTGGAAGCACTGGCTGACGCACCGGGGACAGCGTCGCCGATGGAGGCCATCGCCGTGGCGTTGGATTCCGCTGCGGAGGTGCTCACGGACCGCCATTGGTCAGCCCAACGTCAGTCCGTGATCGCAGCGAACGCTGAGTTGCGCGAACGGGAACTGATCAAGATGGCGTCGCTGTCAGAAGCACTGGCCCACGGCCTGCTGCAGCGCGACATCGCTGACGCTGAAGCCCGGCTCGCAGCCGAAGCCGGCGTCGCCGTCTTCAGGGTGGCTTTCGAGCGCTGGGTTGCCCAGGCCGGCAACCAGGGCCTCTCCGACGTCCTCCGGGAGTCGTTCGCCCAACTGAGAGCTCTTGCGGCCGAACCCAACTGACGTCGCTCTAGGCGCCGCTGGAGGTCGTCGTGCCGGGGACCGATGACCTCCTGTTGTTGCCCTGCGGCAGGTTCTTGGTCTCGTCGCCGGCGTGTAGCTTGTCGATCTGCTTGCTGTTCGAGCTGTCGACGCTGAAGGTGACCGCGTCGCCTACGGCCAGTGCCGATAGCGTCGCCTCGCCGTTCTTGTCGATGTCACTGCTGCTGGTGACGGTGTACGCGGTGGTCGCCGTCGAGGTCTTGATCGTGACGCTGGTCGTCCCGACGGCGCTGACCGTGCCGGACAGGCTCAGGGCGCCGCCCCTGCCGCCGCCGTGGTGTTCTTGGGCCTCGGGGACGCCGTCCGCGCCGTTGTCCCCGGGGTGGGGGTCCACGGCGGTCGAGCTGCTGGAGCTGCCGGAAGGAGTGCTGGGGGAGGGGGTCGAGGTTGCCGCCTGGGCTCCAATGGTGGTGGCGAGTACGGCGCCGGCGACGAGGCCTCCGGCGCCGAGGGAGATCTTGGTTAGTCGTGGACTGATGTCCATTGCGTTTCTCCAGACCTGAGAGCTGGCGGCAAGAACTTGCCGGCTCCACGACGGTGCATTCGTCGCCTATGCCGAGGCTGGCAGCAACCTAGGGACCCGCTTTGAATCCGACGGGTGAGCCACCAACAGCACCAGCCTCGGCGAACGCGCGGGCGATCCCACGCCCCAAGCCCCGGCTAGCGCCGATGACGACAGTGGTTCTCCCCGACAAGTCGCTCATTGTCGTCCTCGTCCATTGCAGGCACAGGGTTTCACTCGCTGTCGTACTCGTCGTGGCGGCGCCACCAGAGGCCAGTCTCGTTGCGACCGAGCGGCGCGCGGTCCAGCCACGCGTACATGCCCCAGACGCCGTCCAACCCGCGCTCGTACGACGAGTAGGTGTGATAGACGACGCCATCCTCGAGCACGAACGCGCTCAGGCCGGGCCCCTGTTGCCGGTAGGTCGGCCAGTCCGTTCCGACGCTCGACGCGATCTGGGTGAGGAAGGGAATCTCCTCGCCGGTGTCCGACGGCCGCACGTCCATCGAGCGGAAGTTGTACTCAACGGATCCCGACTGCCACTCCTCCTTGCTGTGCGTCACCCGGAAGTCGTAGTTGAAGTCGCTCTCGGCCGAGGACGCCCAGGGGAAGCTCCAGCCCATCCGCTGCTTGTACGCCTGCAGCTTCGCGAGCGGACCCTGCGAAACCGCGCAGAGCGTGACGTCGTGATTGGCGAGATGGACGACGGAGCCGTTGAAGCCGTCGGCGATTGCGGAGCAGGACGGACATCCTGCCTGGTAGTCAGGCCCGAACATGAAGTGGTAGATGAGGAGCTGCGAGCGCCCGCTGAAGATATCGGCGAGGGACGCTGTGCCCTCGTCGGTGTCGAAGCGGTAGTCCTTGTCGATGGGAACCCAGGGCAGTTCCTGCCGCCACCGCGCGATTTCGTCGCCACGTCGGGTATGTGCCTTCTCGGCCTCGAGCAGCTCCAGCCGCGCTGCAAGCCACTCTTCACGGGTGCCGGTCTTGTGATCGCTCATTTCGTTTCTCTCCTTCTTGTCGTGACAACAGCGTGGGCGCGGTCCGGCCTCACTGAGGACGTCTCACATGGGTGGGGTGAGTCCCGGAACCGACGAGGGTGCGGTGATGATCAAGATGCCAAGCCCGACTATCGCCAGCGCCAGCGGCATATCGACGGTGGTCTTCGGCGGCAGGAGCTTCTGGGCGAGGACGAGGACAGCGATCACGGACATCCAGGCGACGCTCATGACGCTCAGCGCCACCAGGATCAGCATCAGTCCGATGGTCGAACCGACGCAGTAAAGCCCGAACTGCAATCCGGAGCGGACGCTCTCCGCGCAGCGCCGACGGCAGTGCTGCTTGAGTGGCATGAACTCGTAGACACCTGCCGCGATCGCAATCGCACCGGCGACGACCGACCCGTGCGGCCGGTACAACGCATAGACAGCGACGCCCACGAGGGTCCAGACGGCAAGATAGGAGCCGACGAATAGCGGTACGGCGAGCACACCACCGTCGGCATGAGCGCGTCTCCAGACTGCCGGAACCGCGCCCGGCAGCATCATCGCCGCCATCATCGACACCCACAGGGCGACAAAGAACGGGAACGAACCGAGCCGGGTCGCAACGCCCATGTCCATGCCGTTCATCTGCCGGATGGCGACGACCCAGGATGCGGCGGCGAGCCCGAGCGTCGCGGTCAGCGCGGCCGCCGGAGCGGCTGTCCTGGGTGTGGTCATCGCGACTGAGGGCGACTGGCGGGGGAGCAGTTCATTGTCCAACTTGCTCATCCCCTTGTTCCTGCTGGTCGGCCTGCGCCATGCCCGTAGTAATCAGACGACGTAAACTGCCGTTGATATAGGAGCCCCAGGCACTTGAGCAGTCATTGAAGCACTCATATCCGGGGACCAACCCTAGGTGAGTGAAGCGGACCTCTGCTTTGTCACCCTTCTGTGAGATCTCAAAGGTAATGTCTGTGCCCTTCCACTCCGTCTTGTCCTGGGTAAATTTGAGTTGGGCGTCTACCACATGCCAGACCACCTTCTTGCCCGGGATCGACTCTGTGATCTTCTGCGTGCTGCGATGAAGGTCCTCGTACCGATAGGTGAACTCGTCGTCGAGTCCCTCGGTGTTCCCTTCAATGTCCCCGGTCCACCACCCTCGAACATTATTGATGGCGTCGAAGACTTCTTCCGGCGTTTGGTCCACGGTAAAGGTCGTAGTGAAGCTTGCATCATTCATGATTCTCCTCAGGACGCTGCGGGCTCTGCTTGGACGAACGTCGCGTTCTGGCGCTCGAGCGCCTTGCCGGCACCGTTGCGCCAGCTCTCCGCCATGGACGCCGACATGGGATCGGGGAAGATGTCCTCCTCCCCTTTCTCCACTCCGTCGAAGATCGCGCGCGCGACGGCCTCCGGAGAGGACTTCGGTATGTCGAAGCCACGGTTCATGTCGGTGTCCACGGGGCCGGCCATGACCGCGTGGACGCTTACTCCCCGTCCGGCCAACAGAGCCCGCCAGGATTGTGAAAGGGAGAACGCGGCCGCCTTCGAGATCGAGTAGGCCGGAATGACCGGCAAGGCGGCAAAGGCCGTCACCGACAGAACGTTGACGATGGCTCCCTGAGAACGAGTCAGCAACGGGAGGAAGGCCTGGGTCACCCCGTAGGTGCCGTAGAGGTTGACGGCGAGGTGCTGCTCGAGTGCGGCGCGATCGCTGAGGTCATCGAAAAGCGCCAGGCCGGCGTTGTTGATGAGGATATCGAGAGACTCGACCCTCTCCGCGGCCGCCTGGGTCTGCGCAGCGTTGGTCACGTCGAGGATCACGGGTGTGACGCGCCCATCGGCGTGGGCCAAGGGCTGGCGGGTGCCGGCGTACACCCGCTTCGCGCCTCTCCTCAAGGCTTCCTCGACGAGCGCTTGCCCGATGCCCCGATTGGCCCCAGTAACCAGGACTGTTCTGTCGGCGATTGTCATGCGTCCTCCTCATAGTTAGAACCGTCCGCGGACGGCGGAAGCCCGTAGCGGGCGGGATTTGAGACCGACCCGCCGGCGACAGCGAACGCGGGGTCGTGAGTGGCGAGGGCCAGTCCGGCTTCGACGTGACTGCCTGCCGTCCGATCAGCCAGCAGACCCACTGCGGCCAGGTGACGACGTCGCCGAGGTTCACGCACGACCAAGGCCCGGCCTGCCGACATCGCGGCCCGCCTGGGCTGACGAGGCGTTGGCTGTCAGCGCCTCAGCCGACCACCCGTCAGCCGGGCGGGTCGGCCAGGAAGGCCGACAACCGGGCGAGCGAGCCGTCCCAGTCCGCGGCGAGCGCGGCCAGGTAGGACTGCGCGACCTTGATCGGCCCCGACCGGTGCCGGTAGAGCACCCGTCGCCCCCCGCCGGCGTCGCTGGTCACCAGGCCCGCCTCGGCGAGCAGTGCGAGGTGCTTGGCGATGCCCTGCCGGGTGATGGACAACCGACCGGACAGATCGGTCGCGGTGCTCGGTCCGTGCTCGGCAAGCGAGGCGAGGATCGCCCGCCGGTTAGGGTCGGCCAGCGCCGCAAAGACGGCGGCCGACAGCTCCTCGGGATCAGGCGGCATCGAGGTAAGCCACGAGCTCGTCGAGCTCCGCGCGCCACCCCTGGATGTTGCCCTGGTAGGTCGGCTCCAGCCACTCATCGGGGAGCTGGGCGAAGCCGGTCTCGGTGACGGTGAGCCGGGTGCCGGATGCGGTCGGCTCGAGGGCGAACTCGACGTAGGTCCGCCTCGGGTCTCCCTCAGGCGCCCCGTTGATCCCCCAGGTGTAGGCGAACACCGACATCGGGTCCACCACCTTGATAGCGAGGGTGTTCTCCGCGTTGCCGTACTGCTCCCAGCGCATGAGCACGTCGTGGCCTGGAGTGATCTCCCCGTCCGCGTGGCTGCCGAACCAGCTCGAGATGCCGTCGAGCGTGGTGAGGGCGGCCCAGACCTTCTCCTGTGGGTGCGCGAGGTCGAGGGTGCGGGTGATCGTGTTCGGGATCGGCATGGTCGGGGCTCCTATCGCAACTGTTCGGTTGCGATAAACCTATAGCAACTCCCCGGTTGCGTCAACCTGCAGCGGTCGATCACCGCCGGGAGGCTATTTGTAGATTGCCTGGATCTCCGAGGCCGCCCGGTAGCCGGTCTCGACGGCCCCGTTGAGATAGCCCTGGAAGTCGATGGAGGTGTGCTCGCCGGCGAAGTGGCAGCCGCCGCTGGCCTCGGCCTCCGCCCCCGAGAAGCCGGTGTAGGCGCCGACTCCCCAGTAGGAGTAGGAGCCGAGCGACCACGGATTGCCGGTCCAGTAGTCGATGTAGGCCTTGCCGTTCCACAGCGGCGTGATGCCCGGGAGGACCGGTTCGAGCTGCTTGAGGAAGGTGGTCGCCCGCTGGGCGGGAGTGCCGTTGGCCGGGGCGAAGGACGCTCCGATCGTCCCGCCGGTGTAGTCGACCAGGATGCCCTGGGTGCCGGCCTGGGCGCGGGTCACGTCCCAGCTGTTCTGGTAGCCGGTGTCGGCGTACGTCTCGCCGGTGCAACCCTGGTCGACCCACAACCGCCGACTGAACTGCAGGTGCAGCTTGCTGTTCGTCCCCATCGTCGAGGAGGCGATCGACTTGAGCTTGATCGCGTTGAAGCCGGCCTTGGAGTAGTCGACCTTGCGGAGCAGGCTGAACGGCAGGGCCAGGACGACCTGGTCGGCGGTCGTGGACTTGCCGCTGCTCCAGCTCAGCTTGTAGGTGCCGTCGGCGTTCTTGGCGATGGCGGTCAGCGCCACACCGGTGGTGATCTGGCCTGCGAGTGCCGCAGCCAGACCCGTCACGATGCGGTCGTTGCCGCCGGTCACGTGGAGCTTCTCGTTGGACGGGCCGAAGATCCGCATCTGTCCCTGCCCCGAGTAGGCCAGCAGGTAGAGCATGTTCAGCGACGACTGCTGCTTGGTCTCGGCTCCGTACTCGATGTTGTACGCGACGTCGAGCAGCTGGCCGAGTGGGGAGGTGTGGCCGCCCGGGACGATGGCCTCGATGTAGTCGTACAGGCTCAGGTGGTCGAGGTCCCAGCCGCGCTGCGTGTAGCTGTTGTAGACCGTCGGGTAGGAAGCCGCCGAGACATCGGAGTGGATCTGCTGCCAAATCGCTTTGAGGTCGTTGGTCATCTGGGTGTAGGTGTAGGGCCTGCCGAAGAAGTAGCCGAGGGTCTCCGTGCCGGCCGCCTCGGCCGCCAACAGGTTGTCCAGGTTGAGCCCGAGCTCCTGAGCCAGCTGGCGGATCTCGGTGTGGTTCTGGTCGATGAGCTCCCCGCCGTGCTCGGAGACCTGTCCCGCGGCGAACTCCCCGTGGTTGTAGGACCAGCAGCGCCCGCCGAGTCGGCTAGAGGCCTCGTAGACGCTCGCGGTGAAGCCTGCCTTCTTCAACTGGTAGGCCGCTGACAGCCCGGCGAGACCGGCACCGACCACGGTGATCCGAGGCGCGGTTGCGGCGTTGGCCGCCGGCATCCATCCCGACGTGGCGGCGACCGCCCCCGCGGCCACGATGCCTGACCGGGTCAGGAACTGGCGCCGGTCCAGCCCCGGGTCGGGCTGAGCCGGGCCGGCAGCGCCGAAGGCGGCGCTGACGCGGCGGGCGAGCGGGGTGCGGCTCATGGGGACTCCTCGAGAGGTGAAGGCTCAGCAGTCGGCCTCATCGCCGCGGTATCGGCACCCTAGCGCCGGATTACGCAGAGCGATATGCGAAAGCGGCAACGATATCCGTTGACTTTTGGCGACCAAACGGCGGATTCCGCGGGGCTTTTGGTTCTCTCACCCGGACGGGGCAGGCTGGAGGGCATGGACTACAGGACTCTTGGCAACAGCGGTTGCGCGGTCTCGACACTGGCGCTCGGCACCATGACCTTCGGCAGGGAGACCGACGAGAAGGGCGCGTACGCGCAGCTCGACCGGTTCATCGAGGCCGGCGGCACGCTCGTCGACACCGCAGACGTCTACGCCGGCGGTGAGTCGGAGGAGATCATCGGCCGCTGGCTGGCCGACCGGCCGCGCGAGGTCACCGACCTCGTGGTGCTCGCCACCAAAGGCCGATTCCCCGTTGGCGACAACCCGCCCAACGGCGAGGGGCTCTCGACCCGACACCTCACCCGCGCGCTGGACGCCTCCCTGCTCCGGCTGGCCGTCGACCACGTCGACCTCTACCAGGCGCACGCGTTCGACCCGCTGACCCCGCTCGAGGAGACGCTGCGTACCTTCGACGGCTTCATCCAGGCCGGCAAGATCAGCTACTACGGCCTGTCCAACTTCACCGGCTGGCAGCTCACCAAGGCCGTGCTCCTCGCCAAGCAGCTCAACGTCGCGGCGCCCGTGACGCTGCAGCCGCAGTACAACCTGCTCGTACGGGAGACGGAGTTCGAGATCGTCCCTGCTGCCCTGGACGCAGGCATCGGGCTGCTGCCCTGGTCGCCCCTCGGCGGCGGCTGGCTCTCGGGCAAGTACAAGAGGGACCAGCGCCCGGCCGGGGCAACCCGGCTGGGTGAGGACCCCAACCGCGGGATGGAGGCGTACGACAAGCGCAATGCGCAGGCCCACACCTGGGACGTCATCGAGGCGGTGCAGTCGGTGGCCGACAAGCGCGGCATCTCGATGGCGCAGGTGGCGCTGGCCTGGGTGACCGACCGGCCGTCGGTGACCTCCACGATCCTCGGGGCGCGGACGATGGAGCAGCTCGAGGACAACCTGGTCGCCGCCGACCTGCACCTCGACAGCGACGAGATTGCCCTGCTGGACAAGGCGAGTGACCCGGGCGCCCGCGACTACCCGTACGGACCGATGGGCGTCCAGCAGCGGAGCCGCCACATCGCCGGCGGCAAGCGCTAGCGCGACAGCGACTGGGCGCCGCTCGCCAGGATCGTCGCGGACAGCGCCTTGACCGCAGGGCGCTCCGCCGTACGGGGGTTGTTGAGCAGCACCAGGTCGATCTGGCCGAGCTCAGGCAGCTGGTGCCGTGGGCCCAGGACGGTCAGGTCGGCCGGTACGAGACTCCGTGCCATAGCGGAGACGCCGATGCCGGCGACGACCGCGGCGATCAGGCCGTTGACGCCCCGGCACAGGCAGACGCTGCGGTACGGGGTGCCTGTCGCGTCCAGCGCGTCCTGCATGTGCGTGCGGCTGATGCTGGGGGCCGGGTAGACCACCAGCGGGACCGGCCGGTCCGGTGCCAGCTTGGTCTTGTCCGTGCCGACCCACACCAGTCGCTCGCGCTGCACCAGCCGGCCGCGGTCGTCCCCGGTCGGGCGCTTGCCCAGGAACAGGTCCAGCCGGTCCTTCTCGAGCCGGCGCTCCAGGGTGCCGCTCTGGTCGACGGTCAGGTCGAGGTCGACCAGCGGGTTGTCCCGGCGGAAGTCCCGCAGGATCTGCGGCAGCCGCGTCAGCGCCAGGTCGTCGGACATGCCCAGCCGCAGCCGGCCGCGCGGCTGGGCCCCGGAGAAGAACCGCTCTGCCTGCCCGTACGAGGCGAGGATGTTGCGGGCGAAGCCGATCATTGCCTCGCCGTCCGGGCTGAGGGACACAGAATGCGTGTCCCGCAGCACAAGTAGCCGTCCCGTGGCCTGCTCCAGCTTGCGGATGTGCTGGCTGACGGTCGGCTGACGGACGCCCAGTCGTACGGCGGCCTGCGTGAAGCTCCGGGTCTGCGCCACGGCCAGGAACGTCTCGAGCTGGACCGGGTCGTAGGGCATGGTCATCTCGTTTCGTTATGACGGTAAGTCGGTCGATCGGCCTTCACGATATGTCGTCGGCGACCGAGGATGGAAGTCGGGACTTCGGCGAACAGGAGGCATGGTCGTGACGACGGGCGTGGTGAGTCGCCCTACGCCGCAGGCCACGCCTCCTCCGACGCCACTGACCGGCATGTTCTCCGCGATGCGGGTCCGCAACTTCCGGCTCTACACCGCCGGCCAGAGCATCACCAACACCGGCACCTGGATGCAGAGCATCGCCCAGGACTGGCTGGTGCTGGAGCTGACCGGCAGCGCGGCCGCCGTGGGGCTCACCATGGCCCTGCAGTTCCTGCCCATGCTGCTGCTCGGCGTCTACGGCGGCACCCTGGCCGACCGCTTCGACAAGCGGTCGCTGCTGGTTGCCACCCAGACCGTCAACGGGGCCCTCACCGCCTTGCTGGCGGTCCTGACCATCACCGGTGCGGTGCGGCCCTGGCAGGTGTACGCGCTGACGCTGGCCGGCGGGTTCGTCTTCGTCGTGGACAGCCCCACCCGCCAGGTCTTCGTCAACGAGCTCGTCCCGACGGCCTACGTCCGTAACGCCATCGCCCTCAACGCTGCGGTCTTCCAGGCCACGCGGCTGGTCGGCCCCGCCTTCGCCGGCGTACTGATCAGCACGGTCGGCACCGGGTGGGCCTTCGCCGCCAACGCGTTCAGCTTTCTCGCACCGATCGCGATCCTGTTGCGGGTCCGCCGGTCCGAGCTGCTGCCCGCACCCCGGGTCGAGCGGGAGCCGGGCCAGATCCGCGAGACCTTGCGCTATGTCTGGAGCCGACCGCACCTCGCTTGGACGATCCTGCTGGTCGGAGTCGTCGGCACGTTCGGGCTCAACTTCCCGATCGTGCTGACCGGCATGGCGCGTGGCCCCTTCCACGGCACCGCTGCCCTGTATGGGCTTTTCAACATCATGCTCGCCGTCGGGTCGATCTCCGGAGCGCTCACGGCGGGTGCGCGGAGGCAGGTGCGGCTGCGCCAGATCACGGTGCTCGCGGTGGCCTTCGGCGTGGCGCAGGCGGCCGCCGGCCTTGCTCCCGATCGCGGGATGTTCCTGGTCCTGCTCATCGTGATGGGCCTGACCAACCTGGCCTTCCAGGCGATGGCCAACTCGTTCGTCCAGCTGGACGCCGATCCCGCGCACCGCTCCCGGGTCATGGCGTTCTACATGCTGGTCTTCGTCGGTGGCACCCCGCTCGGCGCGCCGATCATCGGGGCGCTGACGGCTGCCTTCGGTCCGCGTACCGGCATGGTCGTGTGCGGCGTCGTCCCTGCCCTGACCGCCCTTGCGGTCGGCGCCGTGCTGGCCATCCGCGTGCGCCGCCCCGCGCTGACCGGCGCCTGACCACTTACCGGCTCAGCGTTGCCGACGAGCCGGTGTCACGTCTTGAAGAAGTGCGTCACCGGGCGCTCGAGCGGCGCGCCGTCGAGGAACAGGTCGACCTTCTCGTTGTAGAAGGCGATCAGCCCGGCGATCGGCAGCAGCTGACGGGTCGGGAAGTCATAGGCCCACGCCAGGTCCTCGTACGTGGCGTTCCCGGTCACCACCGACCAGTAGCCGCTGGTGTTGCCCTTGTACGGGCAGGAGGTCCGCGTGTCGCTCGGCACCAGGCGGGTGAAGTCGATGTCGGTGCGGTTGAGGTAGTAGCGGGTCGGCAGCCCGGTCTCGAAGACCATCACCGGGGACGACGACTCCGCGAGCACGACGCCGTCGAGCTCCACCCGTACGGTGCGGGTGGAGCGCAACGCATCGACCCGGACGTAGGGGCTGCGCGGGTGGACGAACACCTGCTCGTCCTCCTCGAACCACGCGGCCAGCGCCTCCCAGTCGAAGCGGACCGTCTGCGCGAGGCCGGCCAGCGCGTCGTCGCCGTAGACGCTCGCGGCGGAAGGGCGGTGAACGTCCCCGGCCTTGAGGCCGACCCGGCGGGTGGTGCCCCTGCGCAGCTTCTGCTCGTGGCCCTCGTCGACCAGCAGCGTCGGATCGACGTCCGCGACGGGGATGTAGTAGTGCGGATAGGTGGGCGTCTCCCACACGTAGAGCGCGCGGGTCGTGTCCAGCACCACCCGGCCGCCGAGCATCGCCCTGACCCGCCGGGGTACGGGCTCGACGTGGTTGGCCTCGACGATCAGCTGGGGGTAGTCGGCCACCGGTCGCTCCTTGACATCCTGGACATCGAGCCCTGTATCAACCTTCGGGGCAACGCCCTCTGTGAGGCATTCGTTCCTTTCGAGGGGGAGACCATGGCTGCACAAGCATTGGCCCAGTCGTTTGCCGGGCCACCGAAGACACTCCGACTGAGCACGGTGGAGGACCTCGTCGCGGCTCGCGACAGGCAGGCGGGACTGCGTCACCACAAGGTGGTCCTCGACCTGCCAGGGTTCGACGCCGGCGAGTCGGCCGCCACCGCGACCAAGCTGACCGGCCTGCTGGACGAGTGCGGGTGTGACACCGGCGCCCGGGCAATGGTGGCCGGCGCGGCGATCACACTGGCCGGACTGGCGGCGCTGACCGGACCCTCGGTCAAGCTGCTCCTGCTGAGCCCGCTGAGCGTCGCGGGTGCCGTCGTGGGGGCCGGCTCCGGCAAGGCGTACGGGCTCGCCCGGTCCCGGCGACAGTTCCGCCGAGAGATCGAGAAGCTGCTGCAGGCACGCACTTCTGACCCGATCGGAGCGTGACCCGATGCCTGGCACCTGGTCGTCGATCGCCTCCATCTGCTCGTCGAAGCGCACGGTCGCGTACGCGGTCTGCAGCGACTGGGCCGACAAGGGCATGAGTGTGTGCAAGACCTGGGCGGACCAAGGCAGTGCCGCTTGCTCCTCCTGGGCCGACAAGGGCCACAACGCCTGCTCCTCGTGGGCGGACAAGGGCCGCAGCGAGTGCAGCTCCTGGGCCGACAAGGGCCACAACGAGTGCTGCGACTGGTGGCCCTGCTCGTGGTTCTGCGACGCCTTCTACTGGGTCGCCAACTGGGTGTGCCAAGGCTGGTACTGGGTCGCCGACTGGGTCTGCCAGGCGTGGTACTGGGTGGCCAACTGGGTCTGCCAGGCGTGGTACTGGGTCGCCAAGTGGGTCTGCGTCTCGGCCTACTGGGTCGCCAAGTGGGTCTGCCTGGCCTGGCAGTGGGTCACGCACATCTTCTGCTCCGGCAACGCCGGTCCGGTGTTCCTGCTGACCGACGGCTCGATCCTGCTGAACGAGAACGCCGACGGGTTCGGGACCCGGCGCTGGTGGAAGCTCACCGCCGACGCCAGTGGCAACTACTCCGGCGCCTGGACCCAGGTGGCGAGCAGCAACGTCGCGCGCAAGTACTTCGGCTCCGCGGTGCTCGCCGACGGCCGGCTGTTCGTCTGTGGCGGTGAGTACACCGACAGCTCCGGCAGCCAGACGCAGGACGAGTCGGTCTCAGCCGAGATCTACGACCCGGTCGCCGACACGTGGACCGTGCTGCCCTCGCCGCCCGGGGCCACCCAGGTGGGCGACGCCCCGATCTGCGTGCTGCCGGACGGACGGTTGCTGCTGGGCGCGATCAACAACACCAGCGTCTTCATCTTCACCCCCGGCCCGGACACGTGGACCACCACGGCCGCCAAGGGCACTCGCGCCTCCGAGGAGTCGTGGGTGCTCACACCGGACGCGACGGTCGTCACCGTGCGGACCGATGGCAGCGGCCTGGCCGAGAAGTACGACGTGGCCAGCAGCACCTGGGTCTCCGCCGGCACCTTGCCGGCGGACATCGTGGAGGACGCCTCCGCGGAGATCGGCCCCGGCATCCTGATGCCCGACGGACGGACCTTCTACGTCGGTGCCAACGCGTCGCTGACGTCGCTCTACACCACCGGCGCAAGCTCGACGGCCGCTGGGTCGTGGGCCAGCGGGCCGACCATCCCTGGCCAGCCACGGGACAGCAACCCCTTGGGCACCAAGGATGGTCCGGGCGCGTTGATGCCCGGAGGCTCGGTCCTGTTCGGAGCCGCCCCAGTCGACGGCTCGTCCGGCAACTTCCTGTCGCCCACCCGGTTCTTCGAGTTCGACGGCACCGCGATCAGCCGGGTGACCGACCCGCCCAACCCCCACGGTCCGCCGTACGTCGGCCGGCTGCTGCCGTTGCCGAACGGCGAGGTGCTCTGGGCGCGGGAGGACAAGGACGAGATCTATGCCTACACCAACCCCACGGCACCACAGGATGCCTGGCGACCGGTCATCGACAAGTGTCCGCGGGTGATCGCACCCGGTGCCACGATCAGCCTGACCGGTCGTCAGCTCAACGGTCTGTCCCAGGCCCAGGGATACGGCGATGACTACTCCGCGGCGACCAACTACCCGCTGGTCCGGATCCGCAACGGGCGCACCGGCACGGTGAGGTACTGCCGCACCTCGGACCACACCAGCATGGGTGTGGCCACCGGGCCGCTGTCGGTCACCACGACGGTGCACGTGCCGGCGGATCTCGAGCTGGGCCGGTCGGTGCTGGAGGTCGTCGCCAACGGCATCCCGTCCGAGCCGTTCCGGGTCAACGTCGTCGAGACCGACCACCAGGGCCAGGGCCTCAGCACCGACGGTGAGTCGACCCGGCAGCAGCGCCTCGACCGGCCTGCACCCGCGAAGCCGCCGGCTGAGGAAGTCCCGGCATCGAAGTAGGCCGCTGCGCCACCGCCGTCCGACCCGTCACGGGTGGGGCGGCGGTGGCGTGAGCTGCCTCCTGCCGCTCAGCCGCGCGGGCCGGCGGTGGCCGTGGTGTCGAGGTAGGCAGCCTCGGTCATCGCGACGGCCTGGTCGACGTCGAGGGCCACCCGGGCCAGCCCGAGATCCTCGATGCCGACGACCAGCTCGTTGCCGAAGTCCTGCACAAGGCGGTGCCACTCGGCCCCGTACAGGACCAGGCGGGCAGCCCCCGGCTCGGTCTGCAGCGCCGACCAGACGACCGTCGCCTCCGCCAGGGTGCCGATGCCGCCGGGCAGCGCGATGACCACGTCGGCACCGAGGATGTGCGTCAGTCTCTCGGCGTAGTCGGCACTCCAGCGCAGCTCGGACACGTAGGCGCTCGGCTCCAGACCCACCCAGCTCGTCATCGGCAGTCCGACGACCACCGCACCGGACTCGGCGGCTCCCTGCGCCGTGGCCGCCATCAGGCCGCCGTAGCCGCCGGTCATCACCGTCCAGCCGCCTGCCCCGAGGGCAGCGCCGAGCGCCCGAGCCTCGTGCCATCGCGGGTCGTCCGGCCCGAGCCGGGCTGAGCCGAGGACGGCAACTGTCCTTGGTACTGCCGGACTCACGCCGTCGAGGCGGTCCTGCGCCTCAGCCGCCGTCATCGACGCCAGCCCGAGTGAGCCGTAGTGCTCGATCGACCATCCGGCGGTGTGAGTGGCGCGGGCGACGGCCTGGGTCAGAGCGTGGCCTGCGCCGAGGGCCCCGGCGACAGCGCCGCAGAACGTGTCGCCAGCGCCGGTCACGTCGACCGCTGCCGCCGGCGCGGGCGCCATCAGGCGCACGCCGTCGGTGTCGGCGATGAGCGCCCCCTCATCCCCGAGCTTGACCACGACTGTCGGGAAACCCTGGGCCAGTAGCGCTTCGGCGCCCGCCTCGATCCCGCCGGCTCCCAGCTCGTCTCGGCTCGGTGCGAAGACGTCGACCCAGCGGGCCAGCTCGCCGAGCTCGACCTCCCACGACTCGTGCGGGTCAACCAGGATCATGGCCGCGGGAGAGATATGCCGGATGTGCTCGACCAGGGCGAGCGTCACCGCGAAGGGCATCGGCGCGACGTGGACGACCGGAGCCGGCTCGGCCGTCAGCCAGCCCAGCGGGATGTCGGCCGGCCGAACCCAGCGGCTGTCCTCGTCCGGGGTCGAGCGGTCGACGAAGCGGCGGCTGCCGTCCGCCTCGTAGAGCAACCACGCCCTGCTGGTCGCCGACGTCGTCCGGACCACGCCGTCGAGCTCGATGCCGAGCCGGGTCAGGGTGCCGAGGATGTCCGGCGGCAGATCGGCGCCGGCTCTGGTGACCACGCCGACGGTCGGGTGCCACAGGCGGGCGCCGAGCGCCGCGTAGATGGCGTTGCCGCCGGGCTGACCCATCGTCGTACCGCCGTCCGCGCGTACGACGTCGTCGATGGTGAGGTTGCCGATGATGATGACCCGACGGCCTTCGGTCATGGGCCGGTGACACCCAGTTGCTTGGTGAATGCCGGCCAGGCAAGGGGATCGTGGCCAGGCACCAGCTGGTAGCCCCGTTCGGCAGAGATTGCCTTGAGCCGCCGGATCGACTCGATGCCCCGTGCCGGATTCGGGTCGACCATGCCCCCAGGCGAGAGCTCCTCGTCGATGTTGCGCTGCAGGTCCGCAGCATCGAAGGCCAGGATGAACCCCGTCGCGCCATAGGCCTCGGCGGCCGTGGCGTCCAGGTCGATGACAAAGCTCTGGTGCCCCGGCGTGTGGCCGGGGGTCATGACCGCCGTGACCCCCGGCGCGAGCTCGACATCGTCGTCGGCGAGCTGCCAGTCGATGTGCGGGTCGTCGTAGTCGACCCGGAAGAAGCCGTGCTTCTCCGGGCTGTCCCCCTCTGGTGTGGGCCCGGACAGCCCGTAGGCGAGCTCGGCCCGCTGCAGGTGAACGGGGCACCGCCCCGTGAACCAGCGGAGGCCGCCCGCGTGGTCGTTGTGCAGGTGGCTCAGCGCCACGACCGTGACGTCGTCAGGGCTGATGCCGACGGTCTCGAAGGCCACCTCGAGCGAGTCGCGCGGGTCGTCGAGCAGCTCCGCCGAGATGTCGCCACCATGGAAACGCCTGCGGAGGTGGGGATCCCGTACGAGAGGGACGTTGAACCCGGTGTCGAGCAGCAGCCACCCGCCGTCGAGCTGGACGAGCACTCCGGGCACCGGCTCGCGGTAGCGGACAGTGCGGTCGCCGCCGTGGATCGAGATGGTCTCCGGCAGGTCCTCCCAGCCGAACGTGATCGGTACGACGCGGCGGACGCCCGTCATGCCGCGCCGCCCCGGTCAGCCATTCTTGATCTTGGCCAGGTTGAGGCTCCACGGCATGGCCGGGACGTGGAACAGGCCGCTAAGGCTGTTGCGTGTGACGATCGTGTCCTGAACGTCGGCGATGTCGATGAAGCAGCCGTTCTTGACCAGCAGGTTGCCGGCGGCCCCGTAGTGGGTGGCGACGTCAGCGGGCGTCGTTGCGGCGAGGCCGGCATCAAGCTCCTTGTCCGCGGCGGGATCCTTGCACAGCATGTAGTTTGCGCCGCCGGTCGAGCTCATGTAGACCCGGGCCCACGTGTCGGGGTGCGCCGCGTCCGGGGGAGTCGTCTGGATCAGGATGGTCGGCGCCTTGTCGAGGTGGGTCGAGATCGCGAAGACCTCGGCGATCGGGATCGCCCGCGCCGTCGCGTCCAGGCCGACCTGCTGCAGGGTGACCTGGAGGAAGTTGGCCATCTCCTGGTTGCGCGGGTCGCTGGAGTCGTAGCCGATGTCGACCTTCTTGGTCGGCAGGCTGCCCACCATGCCCTTGAGCACGGACGGGTCGTACTTCACCACCGAGGTCGTGGCGGACAGCGGCAGCTCGTTCGGCGGGTAGAGCTGGGTCGACGCCGTGGCCGCGGAGGCGAAGACATCCTTGGCAAGGGCCGCCTTGTCCAGCGCCTGCTCGAGAGCGTCGCGGGCGGCCGGAGAGGTGAACGCGCCCTTGCTGGGGTTGACGAACAGCAGGTTCTTCAGCGTCGTCGGGTAGGTGTGCACCGTGATCCCCGCCTTGCCGGCCAGGTCGGCGACGGCCTGCGTCGGCAAGCCGTGGGTGATCATGTCGAGCTCGCCCTTTTCCAGCTCGAGCTCCTGGGTCGCGACGCTGGCGACGATGGAGATATCGACCTCGGGGAAGTTGGCCTTGGTGCCCCAGTATTTGTCATACCGGGTCAGCACGTACTTCTGGCTGGTCACGAACGACGTGATCTCGTACGGGCCGCTGCCCGCGTCATGGGTGGACAGCCACTTCTGCGCCTCGTCGCCGTTGACGGTGTGCGCCTTGATCGCGGTGGGGCTGAGGATCTTGGGACTCCACGGCGAGGCGAGGTAGTCGAGGAAGGCGCTGACCGGGCTCTTCAGGTGGACGATCAGGGTGGTCGCGTCGGGCGTGTCCACCGACTTGACCTGGGCCAGCATGTACGACGGACCCTGGTTGACCGCCGTACGCCGGGCGAAGCTCGCCGCGACGGCGGCGGAGTCGAGCGGCGTCCCGTCGTGGAACGTGATCCCTTGGTGTAGCGTGAAAGTGTAGGTCAGCCCGTCGGCGGAGACCTTGGGCAGGTCGGCGACATCGCCGATCACCTTGGTGGAGTTCTCGGCGTACTGCAGCAGGCTGTCGTAGACCCCGTTGGTGACCATCAGGCCCTCGGCACCGTAGAAGACGTCCGGGTCGGGGACTCCCATGTCGTCGACGAACGGGATGTGCAGCACCGTGGCCGTCGAGGTCGCGTGCGACCCGGCGGCACCGGTGTTCGCGACCGGCGTGGCGCTCTTGCTCGAGCCGGAGGTGCAGCCGGTCACGACGAGAGCAGAGGTCGCCAGGAGAGCAGGAACGGCACGGGAACGCAAGCGATTCGACATGCCTTCATGGTTGTCCTCAACTATTTCCGTCACATTTCGTGGCCGTCAATTCATGACGCTGCCCAGGTTTCCGGCAGATGCCGGGACCGGGCACAGCGGCGTGTGCTGACCTTGCTGCCACCTGGCGGATATGCTCGGCCGGTGATGCCGCGATGACGCCACGAGAGACCGCAGCGGCAACCGCCGCCGAGGGTCTGCCTGCCGCGGACACGATCTGCGCGGCCGTACGTCAGCGGATCATCGTCGGGCACTACGCAGCCGGCGAGCGGCTGACCGAGGAGCAGATCGCAGCCGACTTCACCGCGTCCCGGATGTCCGTACGCGAGGCCTTGCGGGTGCTCAACGCCGAGGGATTCATCGTGATGCGCCCGTACTTCGGCACCTTCGTCGCCACCATCACACCGCAGCTGGCCTCGGACCTGCTCGAGGTGCAGGGCGGGCTGGAGGCCATGGCCGCCGGGCTGGCCGCCCGCAGGCACACGGCAGCCGACGTGGTCGAGCTGCGGGCCATCGTCGAGCAGGGCCGGCGCGCCGCCGGTGGGGACAAGGCCACGGTCGGTGCCCTGCATGGGCGCTTCCACTCCGTGCTGGCCCGGGCAGCCGGCAACGAGAGCCTCGCGGCGGTGATGGTGCAGATCCGCTACAAGGTCGACTGGGTCTATGCCTCGGCGGTCCGGCGGCCGCAGAGCGACTCGTGGGAGGAGCACAGCCGGATCGTCGACGCGATCGAGAGCGGCGACCCCGAGCTCGCCTCACAGGTCGCCCATGCCCACGTGCAGCACGGCTCCGACGCCCGCTCCGGCTGACAGCCGCTCGCGATCGCATTGCCCCCGTCGACCTCGGTGGGAAAGGATGGGCCGAGGCACGGTGGAAGGCGGATGGCATGCATCCTGTCCAGTGGCTGGCCCAGCACGACCGGGACTACGCGGCGCTGAGGCGGGCTGCCCGTACGGCGATCATCATGCCGGCGATGTTCGCGCTCGGCGCCAAGGTGTGGCACAAGCCGGACCTGGCCACGTACGCCGCGTTCGGGTCGTTCGCGATGTTGCTGCTGGTCGACTTCACCGGCCCGATGCGGCAGCGGCTGCAGGCCCAGGCGGCGCTCGGGGTGGCCGGGTGTGGGCTCGTGGTCCTGGGCACGTTGGCCTCGCAGAACGAAGCGGTCTCCGTCGTCGCGATGGTCGTCGTCGCCTTCGCTGTGATCTTCGCCGGTGTCGTCAGCTCGGTGCTCGCCGGGGCCACCACGTCGATGCTGCTGGCGTTCATCCTGCCGGTGTCGTTGCCTGCACCGGCGTCGAGCATCCCGCAACGCGTCGAGGGCTGGGCCTTGGCGGCGGTGGTCGCGTTCGTCGCGATCGGGCTGCTGTGGCCGGCGCCGACCAGGGAGCCACTGCGCGCGGCGGCAAGCGCCGCCTGCAGAGCCTTGGCAGCAAGGCTTCGTGCCGAGGTGGCCTACCGGCTCAGCGACTCCGACCCCGCGTTCCGCCCTGACCTCGAGCACGCGGTGCAGGCCTCGGACGCAGCAGTGCAGGCGCTGCACAAGGGATTCCTAGCCACGCCCTACCGGCCGACCGGGCTGAGCACTGTGACCCGTACGGTGGTCCGGCTGGTCGACCAGCTGGGCTGGCTCAACACCATCGTCCTCCAGGCCGGCCTGCAGCCTGGTCCGATGGCCGCGCACCGCGAGGCGTGCGCGGTCAAGCTCTCGGCGGCGGCGACGCTCGAACGAGGTGCCGAGCTGCTCGACGTGATGGCCGGTGATCCGACCGACCTGCGCGCGGCGATGACGGCGCTCGCCGACGCGCTGACCGCGATGGAGCAGGCGCAGACCGGTGCCTTGCCCGTACGGCAGCAGACCCCTGGCGAGGACGGCGACCTGGTCACCGAGTTCATCAGCTCGCTGGACCCGAGCTTCCGGGCGCAGGAGCTCAGCTTTGCCGTGTCCCTGATCGCCGGCACCATCGACCAGACCGCCGCGGCCGAGCGGCGGAGCTGGCTGGACCGGTTCCTCGGCCGGCAACCCCACGGACTGCCCGGAGCCCTGTCCGCGGCGACCGAGCGAGCCACTGCTCACGTCGAGCGGCACTCGGTCTGGCTGCACAACAGCATCCGCGGCGCCGCGGCCCTGGGCCTGTCCGTCCTCGTCGCGAACGAGACCGGGGTGCAGCACTCGTTCTGGGTCGTCCTCGGCACGCTGTCAGTGCTGCGGTCCAACGCCCTCAACACCGGCCAGAACGTCATCCGCGGGCTCGCCGGGACGGTCGCCGGCTTCATCGTCGGAGGCCTGCTGCTCCAGGCCATCGGCACCAACC
The DNA here is from genome assembly GCA_033851545.1 of Frankiales bacterium. Taxonomy (GTDB): domain Bacteria; phylum Actinomycetota; class Actinomycetes; order JAWWOL01; family JAWWOL01; genus JAWWOL01. The sequence goes on from JAWWOO010000040.1 coordinate 94,827, forward strand.
CGACGGTGCTGTGGGCGCTGCTGCCGCCGGCCATCCTGTTCGCCGGCGTGGCCCCCACCGCGATCTCCTTTGCCGCAGGGCAAGCAGCTTTCACCGTCGTACTCGTGATCCTGTTCAACATCATCCAGCCGGCCGGGTGGCGGATCGGGCTGCTGCGGGTCGAGGACATCGCGCTCGGCTGCGCCGTCAGCCTGGTGGTGGGGCTGCTGTTCTGGCCCCGCGGTGCTGCCGCTGCGATGCGGCAGGCGCTGGCCGAGGCCTACGTCGACAGCGCCGACTACCTCACCCGCGCGGTGGAGTTCGGCATGGCGCGGTGCGACTTCAACGGCACTCCGCCGGTGCCGCCGACCGCCGAGGCCTTGCGGGCCGCCGGAGCCGCCCGCCGCCTCGACGACACGTTCCGCAACTACCTGGCCGAGCGGGGTTCCAAGCCCCTGCCGCTTGCCCAGGTCACCACCCTGGTCACGGGCGTCGCCGGGGTGCGTCTCGCTGCAGACGCAGTACTGGACCTCTGGCAGCGCGATGACGGCGTCGCGGTCGGCGACCGCAGGGCGGCGCGCGAGGAGCTGCTGAAGTCCGCCGACCAGCTGCAGGGCTGGTACGACGGCCTGGCCGGCAGCCTCCTCGACCAGCAGGCCCTGCTCGACCCGCTCGCGCACGACAAGGTTGCCGACGGGCGGCTGGTCGATGCAGTCCGGCACGACCTGCAGGGTGAGGACGGGAAGGCCACCGCCACGGCCGTACGGATGATCTGGACCGGTGACCACCTCGACGCCGTACGCCGCCTGCAGCAGGTGATCATCGGCCCGGCGCGCGAGGCCAGTGAGGTCAGGACGGCCGGTGTCCGCGGGGCCCTGGTGGACCTCGTCCCAGCCTCGCTGCGGCACTGATCGGGAGGCTGTACGGGCCCCGTCCGAGGTGCCAACATCTGCACCATGGGTGCTGACTGGAACACGATCCACGCGGAACGGGACGCGCTGGCGGCTGATCTCGAGGGGCTGACCGAGGAGCAGTGGGACATGGCCTCCCTCTGCTCGGACTGGACGGTGCACCGCACGCTGGGGCACATGGTGTCGACGGCGAAGATGACGCCGCCGAAGTTCCTGGCCAAGCTCGCGGCGGCGAGGTTCAAGTTCCACGACATGAACGGCGCCGGGGCCCGCGCCGAGTCGTCAGGGACCCCGGCCAGGACGCTGCAGGAGTTCCGGTCCGTCGCCGGTGCGACGACCGCCCCGCCCGGTCCGTCGGACACCTTCCTCGGCGAGGTGCTCGTGCACTCCGAGGACATCCGCCGGCCGCTGGGCATCAGCCACGTCTACCCGACCGAGGCCGTCACCAGGGCGACCGCTTTCTACGCGCGCTCCAACGCCATCATCGGGGGCAAGCGCCGGGTCGCCGGCCTGACCCTCAAGGCGACAGACGCCGACTGGTCGCTCGGCTCCGGTCCCGTTGTCGAGGGCCCGGCGCTCTCGCTGATGCTGGCGGCGACTGGCCGTACGTCGGCCTTGGCCGACCTCCGCGGACCCGGCCTCGACGAGCTCCGCCGGCGGAGCTGACGTGGTGAAGGCCTCGCCGGAGCTGGTCGACCGGTTCGAGCAGCTCGTGGACGTGGTACCCGAAGCCAGCCGCAAGCTGGTGTTCGGCAGCCCGACCTGCCTGGTGGGCGGCAACATGTTCTTCGGCGTCCACGCGACCGGGCTGTTCGTGAAGCTCCCGCCAGAGGCCGCGCAGGAGCTGCTCGCCGAGGGCGGGACGGCGTTCACGCCGATGCCGGGCCGGCCGATGGGCGGGTTCTACGTCCTGCCCGAGGTCGATGACCTCGCCGACTGGGTCCGCAGGTCGTACGAGTTCGCCCTCACGTTGCCGGCCAAGAAGCCGAAGCGCTGATCCTGGGCTAGTAGGGCCAGGTCCAGTCGGCGACCTCTGGCAGGTCGTCCCCATGGTCGCGGGTCCAGGTCCTCGCCCGGATCTGCATGTCGATCATCCGCTGTCGCAGCCCGGCGGCCCGCGGGGCCAGTCCTGGTACGCGGTCGATCACGTCGGTCACCAGCTGGAACCGGTCGAGCCGGTTGAGCATGACCATGTCGAAAGGCGTGGTCGTCGTGCCGTTCTCCATGAATCCGCGCACATGCAGGTTGACGTGATTGGTCCGCCGGTAGGTCAGCCGGTGCACCAGCCACGGATAGCCGTGGAAGGCGAAGATGACCGGGGCATCGGTGGTGAAGAAGGCGTCGAACTCGCGGTCCGGCAGGCCATGCGGGTGCTCGGTGTCCGGCTGCAGCCGCATCAGGTCGACGACATTGATCACCCGGACCTTGAGCTCAGGCAGCTCGGCGCGCAGGATTGCCGCAGCAGCAAGGGTTTCCAGCGTCGGCACGTCCCCGGCGCAGGCCAGCACGACGTCGGGCAGCGCGGACGGTTCCTCCGTACCGGCCCACTCCCAGATCCCGATGCCTCGGGTGCAGTGCAGCGCTGCTTGCTCGGGGTCCAGCCAGTCCAGCTGCGGCTGCTTGCCCGCGACGACCACGTTGACGTAGTGCCGGCTGCGCAGGCAGTGGTCGTAGGTCGACAGCAACGTGTTGGCGTCCGGTGGGAGATAGACCCGCACGATCTCGGGCTTCTTGTTGAGCACCACGTCGAGGAAGCCCGGGTCCTGGTGCGTGAAGCCGTTGTGGTCCTGGCGCCACACGTGCGAGGAGAGCAGGTAGTTGAGCGACGCGAGCGGCCGCCGCCACGGGATGTGCCTCGTCGCCTCGAGCCACTTGGCGTGCTGGTTGAACATCGCGTCGATGATGTGGATGAACGCCTCGTAGCAGGTGAAGACGCCATGCCTTCCGGTGAGCAGATAGCCCTCGAGCAGTCCCTGGCACAGGTGCTCCGACAGCACCTCGATGACCCGGCCGTCGGTGGCGAGGCGGTCGTCGTACGGACCCACTTCGGCGTTCCAGTCGCGGGCGGTGACGGCGAAGACGTCCTGCAGCCGGTTGCTGGTGACCTCGTCCGGACCGAACAGCAGGAACGAGGAGGGGTTGGCAGCGATGACGTCGCGGATCCAGGTCCCCAGCACCTGCGTAGCCGAGTGTTGCGCCGTACCAGGGGTTTTCACCTCGACGGCGTAGTCGCGCCACAGCGGGAGCTCGAGGTCGTTGAGGACGCTGCCGCCGTTGGAGACCGGGTTGGCGCTCATCCGGGCGTTGCCGGTCGGGGGCAGGTCGAGCAGCTCCTGGACCGGTCGCCCGTCGGCGTCGAAGAGCTCCTCGGGCCGGTACGCCCGCAGCCAGGACTCGAGTGCCTGCAGGTGTTCCGGGGTGTCCAAGACGTTGGGCAGCGGCACCTGGTGGGCGCGGAAGGTGCCCTGCACCTGCTCGCCGTCGACCATGACCGGCCCGGTCCAGCCCTTGGGCGTCCGCAGCACGATCATCGGCCAGGCCGGCCTTGCGAGGTCCGGGTCGTCGGTGCGCCGCGCCGCCGCCTGGATCTCGGCGACCCGGTCGAGGCAGGCGTCCATCGCTCCGGCCAGTGCCTGGTGCACGGTGGCCGGATCGGCGTCGATGCCCTGCTCGCCGACGAAGTGCGGGTCGTAGCCGTAGCCGATCAGCAGGCTGCGCAGCTCGTCCTCGGGGATCCTCGCCAGCAGCGTCGGGTTGGCGATCTTGTACTGGTTGAGGTGCAGGATCGGCAGAACGGCACCGTCACGCGCGGCGTTGAGGAACTTGTTGCAGTGCCAGCTCGCGGCCAGCGGTCCGGTCTCGGCCTCTCCGTCGCCGATGACGCAGAAGACTGTCAAGGCCGGGTTGTCGAGGGTGGCACCGTAGGCGTGCAGCAGCGAGTAGCCGAGCTCGCCGCCCTCGTGGAACGAGCCGGGGGTGTCGGGTGCCACGTGGCTCGGAACCCCGCCGGGGAAGGAGAACTGGCGGAAGAACGGCTTGAGGCCGCGTTCGTCCTGGCTGATCGAGGAGTAGGTCTCGGAGTAGGTGCCCTCAAGCCACGCGCACGCGTTGGGGCCCGGCCCGCCGTGGCCCGGGCCCATGACGTAGACGGCGTCGAGGTTGCGCGCGCGGATCGCCCGGTTGGCGTGGGTGTAGACGAGGTTGAGCCCGGGCGTCGTCCCCCAGTGCCCCAGCAGCCGCGGCTTGATGTGCTCGACCTGCAACGGCTCGCGCAGCAGCGGGTTGTCGACGAGGTAGATCTGGCCGACCGCCAGGTAGTTGGCTGCCCGCCACCACGCATCGAGGCGCCGCAGCTCGTCGGCACCCAGGACACCCGGCACGTCGCGGAGCTCGTACGGCGGCGAGACGGTCGTGACACCGCCGCCGCCACCCCCCGGTGCATCACCGGCGGTGTCCCCGCCGATCGGTCCGTGCGTCATGGCGCCTCCCGAGTGGCGTAGCGGGCGATCAGGAAGGTGGCGAAGTCCTCGGTGACGGCGGCCTGCCAGTCCGGTACGCGGTGCCCGGCCCAGCGCCGCCAGGCTGCCCCGGCATAGCTGCCGGCAGCCCCGCCTGCCGCGCCCAGCGCGACCGGGACCCAGACCGGCTCCTTGTCCCGCAGGGCCAGCCCGCCGGCCGCGCCCGCGCCCACGGCGATCCGGACGCCGAGCGCCCGCGGCTCGAGCCGGCTCGGCGTGGACGGCAGCTTGTCGACCACCGCCTCGCCGGCCGCGGCGAACAGGGCGGTGAACGAGCGGGCCCGTCGCAGCCCGGTGACCGGCCGGCGGGTGGTCACGGCAAGGGCCGCCGGGCCGAAGCTGGTCCGCCCGCCACAGGCCCACCCGAGGGCGAAGAACCGGCGGGCCAACCGCGTACTGGTGGCTGTCCCCTTGTCCACGCTGTCCGTGCGGCCCGCACGGTCCGTGCGCTCGAACGCGGTCAGCACCACGTGCGTGACGGCGCCATAGGCAAGGTGAGGCAGCACGTCGCTCAGCCAGTCGGCCGCCGACCACTTCCGAGGATCGCTGACGCCAAGCGCTGCGATGGGTACGTCGCTGGCGGCCATCGCCGCCCCACCGGTGATCGCGACGGCGAGCGGCGCGGGCAGTCTCAGCCCTGCCCCCCGACCGAGGGCGGCGCCGGCTCCCACGAGCAGGCCGACCTTGATCCCGGCCAGGGCGCCGAGAGCGCCGAGCCTGGTCTGGTCGGGTGTGCGGAGGTCGAGGCGGCGCAGGCTCTGCTCGACCAGCCTGGCCGGGGTGTCGCTGGCAGGTCTGCCGCGGGTCGCCATGTCGAGGTAGGTCACCCAGTTCAGCGCCGTCACGCCGGCTGCCCCGGCCACGAGCCCCCGAGCCACTGTCTTCAGCATCTAGCCGTCCGTCTCCTCGGTCGCGCACCAGCCTTCGGGAGCCGGCCCGTCCGTCGCTCTGCCCGGCAACCCGTACGCTAACCGCCGCGCAGGCGCCAGGGACCGCGGGACGGTGCGGTGGCGGATCCCGTGCCGCACCCGCCGTAACACGGTTGTTACATAGATTGGCCTAGTCCTCTGGCCTGGTCCGTCCGATGGGGATGCAAGTGGCTGAGTTCTGGATGCCACGCGGGCCGACGACGAGGGTGCCGAAATGCGCTTGATCACGCTGTTCACCAACCGCCGCTTCCGAACCAAGCTGATGATCTCGTTCATCACGATCGCGAGCCTGAGCGCGATCGGCGGCGTGTACGGCCTGGTCGTCCAGGGCCAGCTCACCTCCGCGGTGGACCGGTCGTACAACGACAGCCTGCTGCCCATCGTCTCCCTCGACGCGGCGCAGCTGGCGGCGGTGAACAGCCGCAGCCAGATCGTCCAGGCGCTGAGCTCGAAGGAGGACCTGCGCAGCTTTGCGACGTCCGCGTTGCTCTTCGGCGACCAGGCGGTGGCGACCGACCTGGCCGCGATGGCGAAGCACAAGCTGAGCACCGAGGAGCTCCGTGACCTCACCGGACTGCGAACAGCGCTGGCGGCCTACGACGGCAAGATGAAGAAGTTCATCGCGCTGCCGATCGGTCAGTCGGCCGAGAACCTCGGGAGCTCCGCGACGACCTATTACACGCCGGTGAAGGACGCGTTCGGCAAGCTGAGCCAGACCACGATCGACACCACCAAGGCCCGGCACCGAAGCGCCGTCGCCACCGCGCGCACCGCCAGGAACACCTCCATTGGCCTGCTGGTGCTGGCCTTTCTCGCCGCCGGGGTCAGCAGCTATCTGATGACGCGGCTCATCGGCCGGCCGATCGTCAAGAGCTCCCAGCTGCTGCTCGCTGTCGCAGAAGGCGACTTGACCCAGCGGGTGAACGGCCAGGGCGATGACGAAATTGCCTGGATGGGGCAGTCGCTGGACAAGGCGCTGGACATGATGTCCCGTACGGTGCGGGGGATTGACGAGTCGGTGACGGTGCTGGCGTCGTCGTCGGAGGAGTTGGCGGCGGTGTCCCAGCAGCTGGCGTCGGGTGCTGAGGAGACCTCGGCGCAGGCGGGTGCGGTGTCGTCGTCGGTGACGCAGGTCAATGCGCACGTGCATTCGGTGGCGTCTTCGGCGGAGGAGATGGGCGCGTCGATCCGGGAGATCGCCCGGAATGCGCATGATGCGGCGCAGGTGGCGGCGAATGCGGCCCGGATGTCGGACGAGGCGATGGGCACGGTGGCCAGGTTGGGGGCGAGCTCGTCGGAGATCGGGCAGGTGGTGAAGGTGATCTCGAGCATCGCCGAGCAGACCCACCTGTTGGCGTTGAACGCGACGATCGAGGCGTCCCGGGCGGGAGAGGCTGGGCGTGGTTTTGCGGTGGTGGCGCATGAGGTGAAGGAGTTGGCGACGGAGACGGCGAAGGCGACGGAGAGCATTGAGCCGTTGATCCGGGCGTTGCAGGGGGAGTCGAAGGCGGTGACCGACGTGTTCTCGGCGATCCAGACGATCGTCGGTTCGATTCTCGAGGCGCAGTCGACGATCGCGTCGGCGGTGGAGGAGCAGACCGCGACGACGAACGCGATCGCGCAGTCGATCGCGGAGGCGGCCAGTGGGTCCGGGGAGATCGCCCGGAACATCACCGGGGTGGCGGACGGGGCGCAGTCCACCTCGGGTGGGGCGATCAACACGCAGAAGGCGGCCCGAGAGCTGGCCGAGATCGCCGCCCGCTTGCAGTCCCAGGTCGACCAGTTCCGGTTCGACCGGACCAGCGACCACACCGACACCGATGCCGAGGACGGGCAGGTCGTCAGCGTCTGAGGCGACCCGGTGTCACGAGGCCTCAAGACACGTTGCGCCAATCGAGTGAACTTGGCCACGGAGAGTGATAATCGGCTTAAGTCGTCGCCTGATTTGTCCAGTTAAGTCGAAATTCATCGCAGAGAGTAACCAACCCGGTATTTCGTCTTTCTCAGCGGACTGTTAGCGTCCAGCCATCCGGCGTGTTTGTCGAAGGGGTCGACAACCGCCGCCTGAGGGAGGGGACCATCATGCGAGGACGTCTTCGGCGCCGTTGGATCGCGGGTATCACGCCGGTCGCTCTGCTGCTGGGCACCGCCGTGGCGCTACCCACCGTGGCCGTCGCAGACGTGGTCACCAACCAGACCGACAACATGCGGTCGTCCTGGGACCAGAACGAGCCGGGCCTGAGCCCGTCGTCCGTGGCCGCGTCCGACTTCGGCCAGCTGTTCTCGACCCAGCTCAACGGTCAGGTCTACGCCAACCAGCTGGTCGTCAAGAACACCCTCATCGCCGCGACCGCCAACGACTACGTCTACGGCCTCGACCCGGACACCGGCGCCATCATCTGGCAGCGCAACGTCGGGCCCGCCTGGCCCTCCTCCGTCCTCGGCTGTGGCGACCTCACGCCCAACATCGGCATCACCAGCACCCCGGTCTACGACTCCGTCACGCAGTCGGTCTACTTCGTCGCCAAGGTCAACGACGGCGCCGACCTGCAGCACCCCAACATCTACATGCACTCGATCGACCCGGTCACCGGTGCCGAGCGCTCCGGCTGGCCGGTGAAGATCGGTGGCCACCCGAGCAACGACCCCACCCGCACCTTCGACGCCGAGACGTCCGGTCAGCGGGCCGGCCTGCTGCTGCTCGACGGCGTGGTCTATGCCGCGTTCGCGAGCCACTGCGACTACGGCTCGTACGTCGGCTATGTAGCCGGCGTGAAGACGACGACCGCGGCGATGACCGCGCTGTGGTCGGACGAGGTCGGCACCTCCAACGGCGAGGGCGGCATCTGGCAGTCCGGCGCAGGTCTGGTCTCCGACGGCCCCGGCCGCATCTTCCTGGCCACCGGCAACGGGTTGTCGCCCGCGCCCGGCCCTGGCAACGCACCGCCGAGCCACCTCGCCGAGTCGGTCGTGCGGCTGCAGGTCAACGGTGACGGCACCCTCACCGCCAAGGACTTCTTCAGCCCCACCAACAACGCCAAGCTCGACCAGAACGACACCGACTTCGGCTCGGGCGGCCCGATCGCGTTGCCGGACCAGTTCGGCACCCCTGCCCATCCCCACCTGCTGATCCAGGACGGCAAGGAAGGCCGGATCTTCCTGCTGGACAGGGACAATCTCGGCGGCAACGCCCAGGGACCCGGCGGTACGGACGCCTCGATCGGTGCCCCGGTGGGACCGGTCGGTGGCATGTGGGGGCACTTCGCCCTCTGGGGCGGCGACGGCGGCTACGTCTACGACATCGAGAACGGCAGCTACGTCCGTGCGCTCAAGATCGGCGTCGACGGCAACGGCCTGCCCGTACTCTCCTCTGCCGGTCACACCAACCAGCTGTACGGCTACACCTCCGGTTCGCCCCAGGTCACCTCGAACGGCACGACGTCCGGCTCCGCTGTGGTGTGGGAGGTCTACAGCAGTGGCGGGAGTGGGGCCAACGGGGTTCTCCAGGCCTACAACGCGCTTCCGGTCAGTGGTGTGCTCAAGCTGATCTGGTCCGCGCCCATCGGCACCGCGGCCAAGTTCACCACGCCGTCGACCAACAACGGCCGGGTCTATGTCGGCACGCGTGACGGCAAGGTCCTGGCGTACGGCCGGCCCACCACGTCATCGCTCACCGGGTCGCCCACCGACTTCGGCAGCGTCGACATTGGCTCGACAGGCAACAAGACCGTCACCGTGACCGCTGCCCGATCCACCACCATCACCGGGATCTCCACCGCCGCGCCGTTCGGCGTGACGCCGCCCACGCTGCCGGTCACCCTCAACGCCGGCCAGACCCTGAGCGTGCCGGTCACGTTCACCCCGACCGTCACCGGAGGCGCTGACGCCAGCCTCAGCTTCGTGACGAGCGCGGGCACGGTGCCGTTCGACGTTCATGGGACCGGAACCAAGCCCGGGCTGGGCTCGACGCCGGCCACGCTCGACTTCGGCACCGTGCCGACCGGGGCGTACAAGACGCAGAGCGTCAGCATCACCAACACCGGTACGTCCTCCCTGACCATCACCGGTTCGACGGCGCCGACCGGGGCCTTTGCCGCCACCGGCTTCCCGGCGGTCGGCTCGACGCTGGCTGCCGGAGCGTCCGTGTCGGTCTCGGTGACCTACACCCCGTCGACGGCCGGCTCCGACACCGGTTCGCTCGGGGTCGCCAGCGATGCCGGCAACGTCACGGTGCCCCTCGTCGGCACCGCGGTGACCGGTTCCGCCCACCTGTCGATCACGCCGAACCCGCTGGACTTCGGGTCGGTCGTGGTCGGGCAGTCCAAGACGCAGACCTTCACCATCTCCAACACCGGCAACATCCAGCTGACCCTGACCAAGGCTGCGCCGCCGTCGGGACAGTTCACGACCGCAACGCCGGTGTCCGAGGGGCAGACCATCGCCCCCGGTGACTCCGTCCTGCAGTCGATCACCTTCAAGCCCGCTGTGGCTGGAGCTGCTGCGGAGCAGTACTCCATCACTGGCGACGACGGCCAGGGCCCGATCCTGGAGAAGTTCACCGGCACCGGTGTGGCGTCGTCGGCCGGGGCCATCCCGTCGCCCGTCGCGGGCGGCTGGCAGCTCAACGGCTCCGCGGCGCTCAGCGGCAGTGACCTGGTCCTGACGCCGGCCACCGCCAACGTCGCCGGTGACGCGGTCTACCCGACCCCGGTGATGACCAACGGGCTGCACGTGCACTTCACCGCGCAGCTCAGCGGCGGCAGCGGCGGTTCCGGGCTGACGTTCAGCTTGCTCGACCCGACCAAGAACAGCAGCACCTCCCTCGGCCAGTCCGGTGATGCTCTGGGCTACGGGTCGCTCACCGGCATCACCGTCGCTCTGGACACCGTCAAGAACGGCGTCGATCCGTCAGCCAACTTCGCCGGTGTCGGCGATGGCAGTGCGGACCTGCCGAAGTACGACGCGATCAAGTGGGCCAACTACCAGAACCTCGCCGCCTCCCTGCGTACGGGCACGCACGGCGTCGACATCACCATCGCCGGCCAGCTCCTCACGGTCAGCATCGACGGAGGGACTGCCTTCAAGGCCACCATGGGGCACCTCGGGACGACAGCGCTGCTGGCCTTCACCGCCGGCAATGGCACCCTGACCGACGTCCACACGGTCCGCAATGTCACGATCACCGCGGCCGGAGGGACGACGGGGCCGACAACCGTGACCTTGCCGGCACCGACGGCGGCGGGCTGGGTCCGCAACGGTACGGCAGTGCTCTCCGGCACCGACCTGATGCTGACCAAGGCAGGGCAGGCGCACGTGGCCGGCTCGTCGTTCTACGGCACGCCGATCCCGACCACCTCGATCCACGCCACCTTCACCGAGTCGATCGCCAACGGCGGCAGCCAGGACGGCGAGACGTTCACCCTGGTCGACGCCAGCAAGTCGACCGCTGCTGCGCTCGGCGGCCGCGACGGCGGGCTCGGCTTCGCCGGCATCCCCGGCATCACCGTCGCGATGGACACCTGGCAGGAGACCGGCGAGCCCTCGGCCAACTTCATCGGCATCGCCACCGGCGCCAACGCCTCGGGTCTGCCTGCCTACCAGGCGACCACGACCAACATCCCCAACCTGCGCTGGCAGACCAACGTGATCGACGTGGTCGTCGGCAGCGGCAAGGTGACGGTCTCGGTCAACGGGGTGCAGAAGCTGTCGCTGAACGTGACGTTGCCCAGCCAGGTCTACGCCGGGTTCACCGCCGGCTCCAGCGTCCACACCGACGACCACGTCGTACGGGGCGTGACCATCACGGCGCTGCAGTAGCTGCTTGGTGAGAGGCCGGGCTTCGCCGGACGATCTAAGGCTATGATCCTCGCGTACGGGAAGAACCCCGGCTGGCGGGAGCCTTACGGTGAAGATTCTTGCGAGCGTGCTCTTCGACGAGAGCCATGCCAATGCGTGGAGCATCCGCCCCGGCATGCCTGAGCGGATGAATCCAGCCAATCCTGGGGACTCGAGCTACCAGCAGGCCGCCGAGCTGTTGCGGCACCGGGGTCACGACGTGACGCCGCAGGTGGAGGGGTTGCTGACCGACGCGGCGCTGGCCCCGTACGACGTGCTGGTGCTGCCGCACCCCTCCGAGCCGCAGTGGGAACGGACGACATGGCTCGGCTCTCCGGTGCTGACCGCCGACGAGATCGGGGCGGTCGAGCGCTTCGTCCGCGCCGGCGGCGGGCTGATCGTGCTGGGCGAGTGCGACCAGGACAAGTACGGCAACAACCTCAACGAGCTGCTGGGCCGGTTCGGGGTGCGGATCATCACCACGACCGTGCAGGACAAGCACAACCACAACGGGGTGGCGACCTGGGTGCTCGCCGACCTGGTGCCGCACCCGGTGTTGGCCAGCGAGGACCTGCTGGCGGGGGTCGGCGGAGCGTGCTTCTACCGGGCCGGCGTGATCGAGGCCGCTGACGCCCAGGTGCTCGCCCGTACGTCGCGGACCGCCGACCCGGCCGGGCTTCCGCTCGCGGTCACCGTCGAGCCGGGGGCAGGGCGGGTCGCGGTGTTCGCCGACTCGGACCTGTTCGGCGACGACTCGATCGAGGACTACCAGCACGCCGAGCTGTGGGCCAACACGGTCGCCTGGGTAGCCGGCGGCCGCATCGACAGCCGCAAGCCGATGCCGCATGCCGATGCCACGGTGGTCGCGGACGATCCGGCATGGCTCGGGCTCAAGTCGGCGGTCACGGCGCTCCGGGCCGGCCAGGTCAAGGACGGGTCGGTGTCCCCAGAGCTGCTCGACCTCGACGCGGCACGTGCTCTGTTGACCGAGATCGTCGGTCACGTAGCAAATCTCGCCCCGCGGTTCCCGCATGACGCTGCCTATCTCACCCAGGTCTGCGCGGACCTGGAGCGCTGGGCGAGGGACGGTTTCGGTGTGCCGGACTTCCTGGACTCGTTGCTGGAGTTCCGGCCCGACCTGCAGCGTGTCGACGGCCGAGAGCACCTGGTGCTGTTCCCGATGTACACGCAGAACGGCAACCCCAACCGCAACCTCGAGGCGCTGCTGATCCGGGTGATGTGGCCGTCGTGGCTGGCCGACGTCGAGAGCGGCGGCTACGACAACTCGATGTTCGTGCCGATCACCTTCGTCGACTTCACCGAGGGCTACGCGACGCACTCGGCGGTGCTGTTCCCGGAGACGGTGGCCGTCCGGGAGGTGCCGCGGTTCCGCTGGGGTGGCATCTTCTGCGACCGCGAAGCGGCCCGGTTCCGCACCGTGAGCACCGCCGCAGCGGAGACGTTGCGGCTCGCCGTGCCGCCGGACGCCGCACGCCTGCTGGGCAACCAGGACCTCGCGCAGGGCACCTTCGCCCTGTGGGACCTCGTCCACGACCGGACGCACAGCCACGGTGACCTGCCGTTCGACCCGTTCATGATCAAGCAGCGGATGCCGTTCTGGATGTACGCCCTGGAGGAGCTGCGGTGTGACCTCAACGCGTTCCGCTCGGCGCTTTCTCTCGAGGCGGACGGGGTCCCATACGCGCGGCTCGTCCGCCATGCCATCGTCTTCGACCGGCTTTTCCGGTTCCCGATCACCGGGACGCGGGTGCGCAACTACGACGGGCTGGGCGGGCAGCTGCTGTTCGCCTACCTGCACCGGGCCGACGTCCTGCACTGGACCGACAACGCGCTCTCCCTCGACTGGCCCCGGCTCCCCGGCGCCGTGACCGGGCTGTGCGACGAGGTGGAGAAGCTCTATCACGAGGGGATCGACCGTTCGAAGGTCGGCCACTGGATGGCGGCGCACGAGTTCGTCTCCCGTTACGTACCAGTGCATCCGGCCTCCGTGTGGGCGCAAGGCGTCAATGCGCTGCCCAGCCAGGACGAGCCGCGCAAGATGGTCGACGAGGTGCTCCCTGACGAGTTCCCGCTCAACGTGTTCTACGAGGCGCTGCGGCGCAAGCTGGGGGACGTCGTCGAATCGGCCGCCGGCATCACGGCATAGGCTTCCCGCGAGCCCCCTTCCCCTCGAGGAGATCCTCCGTGACGTTCCAGCAGCGCCATGACCCTTCGCTGCGCAGCTTTGCGAGCGACAACTACGCGGGGGTGCACCCCGAGGTGCTCGCTGCCATCGCCACTGCCAACGCCGGCCACCAGGTCGCGTACGGGGACGACGTCTACACCGAGCGGCTGCGCGAGGTGTTCCGCGGGCACTTCGGCGAGCAGGCGGAGGTCTTCCCGGTGTTCAACGGGACCGGCGCCAACGTCGTGAGCCTGCAGGCGATGACCCGGCGCTGGGAGTCGGTGATCTGCACGGCGAGCGCGCACATCAACGTCGACGAGGGCGGGGCGCCGGAGAAGGTCGCCGGGCTCAAGCTGCTGGCCTCGCCGACGCCGTCGGGCAAGCTGACCCCGGAGCTGATCGACCAGCATGCCTGGGGTTTCGGGGATGTGCACCGGTCGCAGCCCCGCGTCGTCTCCGTCACGCAGACGACCGAGCTCGGGACCTGCTACACCGTCGAGGAGATCGCCGCGATCTGCGACCATGCCCACGGTCTGGGGCTCCTCGTACACGTCGACGGTGCCCGGATCTCCAACGCAGCAGCAACTCTGGGCCTGCCGCTGCGCGCGTTCACCACGGACGTCGGCGTCGATGTCCTCTCCTTCGGCGGTACGAAGAACGGCCTGATGTTCGGTGAGGCGGTCGTCGTCCTCAACCCCGACGCGGTGGTCGGCGTTGCCTACCTGCGCAAGTCGGCGATGCAGCTGTCGTCCAAGATGCGCTTCGTCTCAGCGCAGCTCGAAGCTCTGCTGGAGGGGGACCTCTGGCTGCGCAACGCCACGCACTCCAACGCGATGGCGCAACGGTTGGCAGCGGCCGTGTCGGCGATCGAGGGCGTCCAGGTCGACCGGCCGGTGCAGGCCAACGCCGTGTTTGCCGTACTGCCGGCCGACGTCACGCAGCGGCTGCAGGAGAAGCACCGGTTCTACGTGTGGGACGAGCACACCGGCGAAGTCAGGTGGATGTGCTCGTTCGACACCACCGAGGCCGACATCGACGGTTTCGCCGCGGACATCAAGGCGGCCATGGCCTGACGGGCCGGCGCTGGTGGCTCAGTCGGGTGGTCCCCCTGGAGACTCTGCGTTGCCCGTAGATCGCGGGCAACGCAGAGTCTTCAGAAGGGCATATCGGGAGTCCCGCCGGGCTGGGGGTGGGCGGCGCTAGGCCGCCGAGCGGGCAGCCCAGAGGCAGGGGTTGCTTCTGCAAGCCGGGTGTGCAAGATTGCCGCAAGCCTTGCTAGACCCCCCTTTCCGAAGGCGGGGTTCGGGGCTAATGTCCGCAGAAGTGCGGGCCGGACACAGGCGTCCGGCTCGCCCCGGCGATGAGAGGCAGTTGTCCATGCACCGGTTTGCCAGGTCCGTGGTCGTGCCACTTTCCGTAGCCTCGGTGGTCGCCACGACCGCGCTGGTCAGCGCCGGCGGAGTCAGCGCCGCTGCGGATCCTGCGGTGGTCGGGGCGCTGTCGCACTTCGACCAGGCGCGCAAGGACTGCCTCGGTACGGCCCGCAACACCGGGTCGAAGATCTGGTACACCGTTGCCAACGGCGTCCTCAGCGACGTCTACGCCCCCACGGTCGACACGACCAACGTCGAGACCATGCAGTACGTCGTCACCGACGGCTCGACGTTCACCGACCTGCAGACCCGGGACATGACCTACGCGGTCAAGGCTGACCCCACCGGCATGATGTGCACGGTCACGTCATCGGCCAAGAGCGGCGCCTACCGGCTGATCTCCACCTACCTCACCGACACCAACCGCAACAGCGTCGTGGTCCACACCCGGTTCGTCCCGCTGACCACTGCCGCCAGGCAGGACCGGGTCTACGTCCGGCTCGACGCGACGGTCGGCGGCAACGGCGGCGGCGGCACGGACAACGCCGGTGCCGACAGCGCGGTCGTGGACACCTCCAGCGGGTCTCCGGTCCCGGTCTCCTATGACACGAACACCTCGACGACGGCCGCCAACCGGGACTACGCCGTGCCCTCGTTCCTCGCGCTGCAGGCCGACCGGCCGTTCCAGGCGGTGTCCAGCGGCTTCGTCGGCACCCCCAGCGACGGCCTCGTCCAGCTCGACGGGGCGCACCAGCTGACCGCCCAGGACAGCGCGCTGGGCGGCAACGTCGAGCAGACCGCGGGGATCAGCCTGGGCAACGACCGCTCGTTCACCCTCGCCCTCGGGTTCGGCACGACGCAGCACCAGGCGGTCGCCGTCGCCGGCGCGTCGATCCACCGGTCCTGGGACTCGTTGGTTGCGAGCTACCAGGCCGGCTGGGTGCGCTACGACGCCCGGCTGCGGGCGCCGGTACGCAACTTCCCGCCCCGGTTGCCCGGCCTGTCCATCGGCCAGACCATGACGGCCGCGCAGGCCTACTACGTCTCGGCCAACGTCGTGAAGGCCAGCGAGGACAAGACCTTCCCCGGCGCGATCGTCGCCTCCCTGGCCAGCCCCTGGGGTCAGGCCGTCTCCGCAGGCGACCCCAACCAGACCTACTTCGGCTCGTACCGCGAGGTTTTCGCCCGTGACCTGTACGAGGCATGGACTGCGCTGTTCACCGATGGCGATCTCTCGACCGCGAGGGACAGCGTGCGCTACCTGTTCCTCAAGCAGCAGCAGGCCGACGGCTCCATGCCGCGCAACTCGCTGCTCAACGGCAAGCTCGCTCCCGACTCCAACGGCACGCAGCTCGACGAGGCGGCCTACCCCATCCTCATGGCGTTGCAGTCCGGGCTGGCCGGCGACGACACGCTGTGGCCGCACATCAAGTC
This sequence comes from Frankiales bacterium, assembly GCA_033851545.1. Classification (GTDB taxonomy): domain Bacteria; phylum Actinomycetota; class Actinomycetes; order JAWWOL01; family JAWWOL01; genus JAWWOL01. The sequence goes on from JAWWOO010000040.1 coordinate 110,991, forward strand.
CGCCGCCAACTACGTCGCCAGCCACGGCCCGGTCTTCGGCGTCGAGCGCTGGGAGGAGCAGAGCGGCTACTCGCCCTCGACGATCGCGGCCGAGATCGCCGGCCTGGTCTCGGCAGCGCAGATCGCGCACCAGCACGGTGACGCCGTCGACGCCCGGGTGTGGCTCGCCACCGCCGACCGCTACCAGCGCAGCATCAAGGACTGGGCGGTCACGACGACCGGCAGCCTGTCGACCGCCCCCTACTTCATCCGGCTGTCCAAGACCGGCGACCCCAACGCGGCCCTGGTCTACAACCTCAACAACGGCGGCCCGACGCTCGACCAGCGTGAGATCGTCGACGCCGGCTTCCTCGAGCTGGTCCGGCTCGGCGAGCTGCCGGCCACCGACCCGGTCGTCCTCAACTCCCTCAAGGTCGTCGACGCCACGATCGAGAAGACCACCCCGACCAGCACCGGCTGGCTGCGCTACAACGGTGACGGCTACGGCGACTGCTACCAGCCCGATCTGCTGACGACGTGCGCGCAGACGGGTGCGCCGTGGGCGCCGAGCGGGTCGGGCACAGGGCACATCTGGCCGGTGCTGGCCGCAGAGCGCGGCGAGCAGGACCAGGCTGCCGGTGACGCGGCGTCGGCGGGCCGGCTGCTGGCCGGGATCAACGCTTCGGCCGCAGGCGTGGGCCTGGTGCCCGAGCAGGTCTGGGACGCCGCCGACGTAGCCGCCTCGCCGTACGGGACCGACCCGACGACCGCGTCGATCGGCTTCGTCAACGGCAAGCCGGCGGGGTCCGCCGGGCCGCTGACCTGGGGCGCGGCTGCCGAGGTCCGGCTCACCGCCAACCTGGCCGCCGGCAGGACGCTCGAGAAGCCCGCCGGGGTGACCGCGCGCTACGTCACGCACACCCAGACCGCGACGACGCTGACGGTCACGGCGCCCGCTGACCTGTCGCCGACCACGGGCAGCACCGAGACCGTCACCGGCACCTCGGCGCCCGGCAACACCCTCGACATCTCGGTGGTGGGCACCGACGCGGGCGGCATCACGACTACGACCACCACGACAGTGCCTGCCAGTGGGGAATTCTCGGTGCCGGTCACGGTCGGGGTCGGCACCAGCGTCATCGTGGTAGCCGCCACCTCACCTTCCGGCGGCACGGCGCAGGCCACCCGTACGGTCGACAACGACGTGGTCGCCGGAACGCTGCTGTACGACGCCCCGGACCCTGACGGCGACGACAACGGCCCGGGCAACTACGCCTATCCGACCGCGTCCGCCTTCGTGCCCGGCGCCTATGACCTGCAGGACTTCCAGGTCTACGACACCGGCACCACGGTGACCTTCCGGGTCCGCACCCGGGACCTCACCAACACGTTCGGCAGCCCGCTCGGCGCCCAGCTCGTGGATGTGTACGTGCACCAGCCCGGTGCGTCGCCCACGTCGACGGCCGCGTCGTTCCCGATCCGCAACTACACCATCGATCCGGCGTTCGCCTGGTCGCGGTTGATCGAGGTGCAGGGCTTCGGGCAGAAGTTCGTGGACGCCGCCGCGGTGCCCAACACCGTGGGTTCGGTCACGATCACCGCCAACCCGATCTCGCGCTACATCACCTTCAGCGTCGACAAGGCGGCACTCGGCGGCCAACCGGGCCCCGGGTGGGCGTTCACGGTCGGGCTGACCGGTCAGGACGGCTACAGTCCGGACCAGGCCCGCGGTTTCCAGACGACGCCGCAGGACTACCAGTTCGGGGTGTGTGCCACGGTCAGCGCCGACCCGCACTGCACCGTCGACCCGTCCACCGTGCCCAAGCTGATGGACGTGCTGACGCCGATCGGGGTCAGTCAGGCCGACGAGCTGGATTACACGCTGCACTCACCGGTCGTACTGCAGGGCGTCGCGATCCCCTAGTCGGTCACCACCGGTGCGGGACTCAGGCGGCGCCGCTGTCCGGCACGCTCGCATCGGTCAGCCGGCCCGGCTGCGTCGAGCCGTGGTGGCGGATCGCCTGCTCGACAGCCTGGAGCAGGATCGGCCGCACGGCCTGGTCGCTGTAGTTGCTCACGCAGCGGGCCCGCCCGGCCCGGCCCAGCTCCTCGCGCAGCCGGGGGTTCTCGGCGAGCGTCACGATCGCGGCAGAGAGCGCCTCGAGGTCGCCCGGTGGGACGACGATGCCGCAGCCCTGGACAACCTCTGCCATGTCGGACACGTCGGTGACGACCACGGGCTGCGCCATGGCCATGGCGTCGTAGAGCTTGGTCGGCATCTGGCCGCGTGCCCCGGGACTCTTGTCGTGAGCCAGCACCACCATGTCGGCCGCGCCGAGGAACTGGTTGGTCGCGGAGTAGGGCTGCCAGCCGACGTAGAGCACGTCGGGGCGCGGCGCGATCTGCGGGTCCCCGCCCACCACGAGCAGCAGCAGGTCCGACCGGCCGAGCCGGTCCATTGCCGCCAGGACGTTGCCCAGACCCTTGTGCCGGCGCGGCCCACCCATGAACAGCAGGACGATCTTGGACGGATCGATGCCGAGCTCCCGGCGCACCTCGTCGCGGTCGACGGTGGCGGGGTCGAAGTGCTCGACGTCCCGCGCCTGCGGGATGACGGTGCCGTGGTAGCGGTTGGCCAACCAGGTCGAGGTCGTGGTGACGGCGTCGGCGTGCCTGACCTGCCTGGACGCGATCGCCGTGCGGTAGAGGTTGTTCTCACCGCGCACGTCGAGGACGGTGCTGGCAACCCACTTGGTCTCGTGCCGGAACCCGCTGCGCAGCATCGCTCGTACGTCGTCGTGCAGGAAGCCGGTCTCCCAGTCGTCGACGTCGACGAGCAGCGGGCGGCGCCACTGACGCTGGGCCTCCAGCGCCAGCCCGAGACTGGTCGGCCGCGGTTTCAGGGCATAGAGCACGTCCCCGTCGACCTGGGCGGCCTGTTCGCGGCGGGTCGAGCCGGTCAGGACCCGGAACGGGACCAGGGTGTCCTCGCGCAGTGGCCCCCAGACCTTGCCGGTGGACGCCCGTCCGACGATCTCGACATCGAAGTCGTCGACCAGCATCCGGCCCAGCAGGTGAGCGCGCACCACGCAGGTGCCGGACAGGTCAAAGCTCAGGAGCGACACCTTCACACTGGCCTCCGGGTCAGGTCGGCCTGCCAACAGCTCGTCACCAAGGCATGGTCCCACACCCGTCGACCGAGCCGCGCGACCCCGCTGCTCAGCCGGCCAGGCCCGACGTCGGGAGCAGGCTGGTCAAACAGGGCGCGAGCGGACATAGCTCGGCGGCCGGGGCGGAAGAATTGCCCCAGGCTCCGCACCGGCTGATGTTCGGGCGGATCTCGGCCATGATGGGGCGACCGTCACGACCCGGGAGTCTTCCGCCATGGCTGGGCCTGCCCTCGAAGGTGACCGTCCGCTGCGCGACCTCGTCGCCGACGCCGTCCGCGCCGAGATCACCAGCGGCGCGCTGCCGCCCGGCACCCGGGTTCGTGAGGAGCAGCTGGCCCTCGACCACGGGGTGTCCCGCGTGCCCGTACGGGAGGCACTGCAGAAGCTCGCCGGTGAGGGGTTCCTTACCCTGTCGCCCCGCCGCGGTGCAACCGTGTCGACACCGACGCCGACCAAGGCGATCGAGGTGATGGAGATCCGCAGGTCCCTCGAGCTGCTTGCCGTGCGCAAGGCGGCGGAGGCCCGAGGTGGTGAGCTCGCCGGCGAGCTGGTGACGGTGGTCAGCGCCGGGTCGCGCGCGCTGGCCGCCGGGCAGCACCGCAAGCTGCCGCCTCTGGTCGACCGGTTCCACGCGCTGGTCACCGCAGCCTCCGGCAACCAGGAGCTGATGGTGCTGCTGGGTAACCTGCGCGGCCGGGTGGGCTGGATGTTCGCCGTCGATGTGGAGACCCGCTCGGACGTCGCCTGGAGCGATCACTCCGCAATTCTCGAGGCCGTGCTGGCCGGTGAACCGGACCTGGCCGTGCGGCTGATGGACACGCACGTCGAGCGCGACGAGCTGCTGTTCCGGGCCAAGGCGGCCGAAACCCCGGCGCCTTCCTGAGGCGGGGGGTTCACCGGCCGGAAACGTCGGCGAAATTGCCCGCGTATTGTATACAACAATGATCGAAACCGGCATGGCGGATCTGGTCGTCGGCGGAGCCACCCTGGTGGCGACCATGGACCGGGACGACCGCGAGCTGGCCGGCGGGTGGGTCTCCGTCAGGGACGGCCGGATCGCCGCGACCGGCGTCGGGCCGGAGCCGCCCGCCCTGCGCAGGGTCGACGCCGCCGGCTGCCTGGTGACTCCCGGCCTGGTCAACACGCACCACCACATGTGGCAGAACCTGACCCGCAGCTTCGCGCCGATGACCTCCGCCGACTTCCTTGGCTGGCTCGGCATTCTCTATCCGATCTGGGCCGGCGTGACGGCCGAGGACGTCTACCTCTCCACCCGGGTCGCCCTCGCTGAGCTGGCGCTCGGTGGCTGTACGACGACGGCCGACCACCTCTACCTGCAGCGACCGGGCGGGGAGAGTCTGCTCGACGCGCAGGTGGCCGCCGCCCGCGAGTCGTCCCTGCGGCTGCATGCGACCCGAGGTTCGGTGGACCGCGGGCGGCGTGACGGTTCGCCGATGCCTGACGAGATGCTCGAGGCACGGGATGACATCCTCACCGACTCCGTACGGCTGGTCGCGGCGTATCACGACCGGTCGTGGGCCTCCAAGTTGCGGGTCGCACTCGGTCCGCACTCGGTCTTCGGGGCCACGAGCGGGCTGATGCGCGACGTCGCGGCGCTCGCCGAGCAGCTCGACGTACGGCTGCACACCCACCTGTCCGGCGACCGCGCCGACGATCCCTACTGCCTGGACCTGCACGGGATGCGACCCGTCGACTGGTTCGAGTCGGTGGGGTTCATGTCCTCACGGACCTGGGTCGCCCACGCCTTCTTCCCCGACGAAGACGAGATAGTACGGCTCGGTGCCGCCGGCGTCGGGGTGGCCCACTGCGCCACGGCCGGGCTCATGATGAGCGTGGGGATCGCGCCGGTCCCCGAGCTTCTCGCCGCCGGTGTACCGGTCGGCGTCGGGGTCGACGGGTCGTCCAACGGTGACGCCTCCTCGATGTGGATGGAGGCCCGGATGGCCCTGGTGGCCAACCGGTTCCGCTCCGGACCGGCTGCCTTCGCGGCCAGGGACGTCCTGGCGATGGCGACCCGCAACGGAGCCGCCTGTCTTGGCCGCACCGGTGAGATCGGCGAGCTGTCCGTCGGCGCCAACGCCGACATCGCGGTCTGGCCGGTCGAGGGTCTGCGGTGGGCCGGCGCCGTGTCGGACCCGGTCGAGGCCTGGCTGCGTTGCGGCCCCTCGTCTCCCAGGCATCTGTTCGTCGGCGGCGAGCCAGTGGTCAGCGACTTCGCCTTGTCCGGCGGCGATCTGGCCGGTCTCGACGACATCCTGCTGAGGCACGGGCGCGCCGCCAGGCGGCTGCAGTCGTGCTGATCCGCCGGGCTCGTACGCCGGGCCGTCCGGACGGGTGCAACCTCGTGCTGGCAGACGGCAGGGTCGCCGACGTGACCCCCGCCGCAGCCGGTGACGACTTGGACGTCGGCGGCCGGGTCATCCTGCCGGCGTTCGTCGACGCGCACGTGCACCTGGACAAGGCCTATCTCGCGGCCGACTGCGGGCCACGCTTGTCCTCGGTGCTGTCCGCCATGGCTGCCCGCCGTGCCGTCACCACCCCGGCCGAGACCGCCATCCTGGCCAGGCGGGCAGCAGATGCCCTGGTACGCAACGGGACCACGGCCGCTCGCGTACAGGTGGAGATCGACCCGGTGGTCGGCGTCGACCTGCTCACCATGCACCTCGAGCTGGCAGCCGCTGTCGCGGACCGGCTGGCGATGCAGCTCGTGGCCTTCCCGCAGAACGGTCTGACCGCACCGGGCATGCGCGGGCTGCTTGCCACTGCCTTGGCCGAGGGCGCGCAGGTCGTGGGCGGGGTCCCGTACGTCGATGCCGACCCGGCGGCGCATCTCGATGTCGTGTTCGGGCTGGCCGAGCAGTGGCAGCTGCCGGTGGACCTGCACCTGGACTTCACCGACGACCCGGCGGCGTCGCTGATCGCCCTGGTGGCCGAGCGTACCGCTGCGCTCGGGATGGCCGGTCGGGTGAACGTCGGCCACGTGACAAGCCTCGCGTCGATGGACCCGTACACGCAGGCTTCGATGTTGGAAGCCCTTGCTGCTCAGGGGATCTCGCTCGTCGTGCTGCCGGCGACCGACCTCTACCTCATGGGTCACGGCGACCCCGGTACGCGCGGCATGGCTCCGTACGACCGCGCACTGGCCGCCGGCGTCCGTACCGCAATTGGCAACAACAACATCGCCAACGCCTTTGCGCCGTTCGGCAACGCCAGCCAGCTGCAGGCGGCATGGCTGGCCGGGATCATGCGCCGCTCGACCGACTCGGCGGCCTTGCTGGCGGCCGTGACCAGTGAGCCGGCCTCGATTCTCGGCCTGGAGCCGCATGGTACGGAGCCCGGCCAGTGGGCCGACCTCGTGGTCCTCGACCACGACGACGTCCCCTCCGCGTTGCTGCAGTGCCCGCCGGTGCACAGCGTGTTCCGGCGTGGGGTCCCGCTCGAGGCCTGGCAGCCGTCGCCCGTCTCCGGCTAACCGGAATGTGCCCTCCGGTCCCGTGTTAGAGTGGAGTATCGATTCCGCTTAGCGAGGGACAGCCGCCGTGTCGTCAGCATCCAGTGAAGCCGAGCAACGCCAGCACTACCACGTGACGTTCGCGGTCATCCTGGTGGCGGTGACGAGCTACTCGATGCTCCAGTCGCTGGTCTCCCCGGTGCTGCCGACCGTGCAGCACAGCCTGCACACCACGCAGAACACCGTGACCTGGGTGCTGACCGGCTACCTGCTCTCGGCGTCGGTGGCCACCCCGATCCTCGGCCGGCTCGGCGACATGATCGGCAAGAAGAAGGTGCTGGTGGGGGTGCTCGTGGTGCTGGCGGCCGGCACGCTGCTCGCGGCACTTGCCACGTCGATCGGCGTGATGATCGTGGCCCGGGTCATCCAGGGTGCCGGCGGAGCGATCCTCCCACTCGCGTTCGGCATCGTCCGCGACGAGTTCCCGCAGGAGAAGGTCAGCTCCGCGATCGGCATCACCGCGGCCTTGCTGGCCGTCGGCGGTGGGCTCGGCATCGTGCTCGCCGGGCCTATCGTCAACGTCCTTGACTACCACTTCCTGTTCTGGCTGCCGCTGGTGTTTGTGGTGCTCAGTGCTGTGGCGGCAGCCCTGTTCGTGCCGGAGTCCGAGGTCCGTACACCCGGCCGGATCAGCCCGGTGGCGGCTTCCCTGCTGACCGGCTCGCTCGTCGCGCTGCTCGTCGCCCTCAGTGAAGGCAGCACGTGGGGCTGGGGCTCCGGCCGTACCCTCGGGTTGTTCGCGGCTGCCGTGCTGATGGGCATCGTCTGGGTCCGGGTCGAGCTCGCGTCCGCCACGCCGTTGGTGGACATGACGATGATGCGGCTGCCGGCGGTCTGGACGACCAACCTGGTGGCGCTGCTGTTCGGTGCCGGGATGTACGCGATCATCGGCTTCCTGCCGGAGTTCCTGCAGACTCCCTCCGGGGCTGGGTACGGCTTTGGCGCGAGCATCACCGCGTCCGGCCTCTATCTGCTGCCGATGACCGTCACGATGTTCGTCGCCGGCGTGTTCTCCGGCTGGCTCGTGCACCGCATCGGCTCCAAGGCCGTACTCGTCATCGGCTCTGGCGTGACAGCGGTGCCGATGGCGCTGCTCGCCTTCGCCCACAACCAGAGCTGGGAGATCTACCTGTCCTCCTCACTGCTCGGTGTCGGCCTCGGCCTGGCGTTCTCCTCGATGTCCAACCTGATCGTCGAGTCGGTCCCCGGGCACCAGACCGGCGTCGCCAGCGGCATGAACGCGAACATCCGGACGATCGGTGGCTCGATCGGCGCGGCCGTCATGTCGAGCATCGTGACGTCCAAGGTGTCCGCGCTGGGGCTGCCGGCCGCGAGCGGCTACACGCACGGATTCATGTTCCTGCTGGTCGTCTCGGTGCTCGCGGCGGGAGCAGCAGTGGTCATCCCGGCGGCCCGCCGCCGGAGCACCACCCCCGCAGGCGGCGTGCTGATCCCGGCCACGCGGGTGCACGCCGTGGAGCAGCCAGCCGCGGGACACTGACACCATGACCATCGGTACGGACGGGACCAAGCTCCGCAGGGACGCGGCAGACAACCACCGGCGACTGCTCGAGGCGGCGGTCGCCGAGTTCGGCGAGCAGGGCATGGGCGCCTGCGTCGAGCAGATCGCGGCACGCGCCGGAGTCGGGATCGGCACGTTCTACCGCCGGTTCGGGACAAAGGACGCCCTGGTCGACCGGTTGGTCACCGACCTGCTCGACGAGCTCGTCGCAGCCGCAGAGCACCGGATCGCGACCGGCGCCGGGGACGGGCTGGAGACCTATCTCCGAGAGGTGGCCACCGCACTGGTTCACCACCGTGGCGTGCTGGCCCGGGTCTGGTCAGGACGCCCCGCCGAGCACAGCGAGCGGCTGCGGCCGCTGATGCTGCAGCTGCTGGCCAACGCCCAGGCCAGCGGCGCGATCCGCACCGAGGTCAGCGGCAACGACATCACGGTCCTGATGTGGTCGTTGCGCAGCATCATCGAGATCACCGGCGACGCTGCCGGGGTGGCCTGCCAGCGGCAGCTCGACTTCGTCATTGCCGGCATGCGCCCGGACGCCGAGCCGCCGAGGCACCCGGCCCTCAGTGACCGGGCTCGGCTCAAGGCCGAGCACCGCACGTTGCGTAGCTCCTGAACTAGAGGAAGTCTCCAAGGTTTGACGTGTTGATCTTGTCGATTACGCCTTGGTCCCGCTCGCCGCGGTTGACCAGGATGGACCTTGCCGACAACGCGACCACTCCGGGAGACCTTGACCATGAGCACGTACGACCTGCAGCTGAGCCGCCCCCATGTCCTGTCCGAGCTGGTTGCCGTACGCGTGCCGGCCGGCGTCCGCACCGCGCTCCTGGTCGCCGCCGGTGCCGGTCTCGTCGGCCTGAGCGCGCAGCTCTCCGTGCCGGTGCCGGTGCCGGGGACGCCGGTGCCGGTCACCGGCCAGACCTTCGCCGTGCTGCTTGTCGGAGCGGTCCTCGGCTGGCAGCAGGCGGCGGCGAGCATGGCGCTCTACCTGCTCGCCGGCGGCCTTGGCGTCCCGTGGTTCTCCCACGGCGGTGCCGGCTTCGGCGGTGCGACCTTCGGCTACGTCGCCGGGTTCGTCGTCGCGGCCCCGGTGGTCGGCTGGCTCGCCGGCAAGGGTGCCGACCGTACGGTCCTGCGCACCCTGCTCACGATGGCGCTCGGGACGGCAGTCATCTACGCCTTCGGGCTGCCCTGGCTGGCCCACTCCGCGCACCTCTCCGCCGGCCAGGCGTGGAGGTTCGGCGCCCGTCCGTTCCTGGCCGGCGACGCGATCAAGATCGGCCTGGCGGCCGGCCTGCTGCCGGCCATGTGGGCGCTGGCACGCCGGTTCCGCGTCTGATCGTCACTGACAGGTGGCCCATCACAGTCCGGGGAATTCGCCCATCTCGCTTCCGTCGGCCCTCCGGGGACCAGCCTCCGGTGGGAAGACGTGCGCGCCGATAGAGTGAGCCACGGCCAACCACGGAGGGATCCGCCATGCTCGTACTCACCCGGCGCTCGAACCAGAGCATCGTGATCGGCACGGACGTCACGATCACGGTGCTCGAGATCCACGGGGACTCCGTACGGATCGGCGTCGACGCGCCCCGGTCGGTCCAGGTGCACCGCACCGAGGTGTTCGAGGCGGTGCAGGAGGCCAACCGGGCCGCCGCTACGCAGGGCAAGCCGCCGATGGAGGGTCTCGGCGGCTCAGCAGCCGAGCTGCGCAACCGTCAGAACATCGACCGGGAGCAGGGCAACGCGAGCTCCTGAACCCTCAGCCGAGTGGCTGCCGCAGCCGGTAGTCGCTGTCGACCAGCACAACCTGACGTGCCAGACCTGAGTGCCGGTTCGCCACGACCGGTCCGAGCAGGTTGACCGTGTGCTGGCCGCCGCCGGCGGCGACCGCGACGATCGCCAGCACGAGGACGTCGCCGGGGTCGACGATCCCGAGGGCGTAAGTGGTGTCGCTGTCGACAGGGACCTCGTAGCCTTCGACTACGGCGGCTGGGGGCACCACGACGAACGAGGGACCGTCGGGCTCAACCGACTCGAGCGTCATGAACGGTTCGAGCCCCGGCTGGCTGACGACCGAGAATCGTTGCCTGCCAGGGAATCCAGGGATGCCGTCCTGGAAGGTCAGCACGGTCTGCCGCATCGTCGGCGCGTCGAGGGCGTACTGCCGGGTGTAGCTGATGGCGTCGAGCATGCGGGCAACTCAGATCTCTGAATGCGCGTTAGCGCCGTCAAGGCCCGTCCTGGGCAGCTTGTGAGCGATCCGTGCTCAGGTCTTTCATCGTCCTGCTCGCTCCACTGTGCATGGCCGAGCGGGACTGTTTGCTCATGGCCACAAAGGGCCATCAGTGATGCTCAACTCGCCCGGTTCGACCGAGCGTCGTCGCTCCCCGGTTCAGGCTGCGGTGTGCGCCGCCGATACTCCGACAGGGGCCAGGGACGGCCCGCATCGCGGAAACCGCTCGACGGAAACGGACTTCCCTGTGACGACGCTCCAAGCGCAATCGCAGCTCGCAGCCGAGCTCGCCACCATTGTCGGGGAGGTGTGGGACTCGTTCCTGCTCGGAGACCTGGCGGCGCTGCCGGAGGCGACCAACGTGCCTGGCCTGGTGACCTGCGCCAACGTGTCCCTGACCGGTGTCTGGCAGGGAGTGCTGATGGTCGAGTGTGACGCGGAGGTCGCCGACAAGCTCAGCTGTCTGCTCCTCGGTACCAAGCCGGGTGAGGCGACCGCGGTCGACATCGCGGACACCCTCGGTGAGATCGCCAACGTCATCGGCGGCAACCTCAAGAACGTGCTTCCCGGCCCGACGCTGATGTCCCTGCCCGTCGTCGCCCGCAGCATGTCGCCGTCGCGGGTCAAGGACGCGGTCGAGGTGTGCAGCGTCGCGTTCCGCTGGGACGACGTGGCCCTGCGGGTCATTGTCTGGAGCGCGCAGGGCTGAGCGTCAGGCGCCGTTGCCCGCCTTGACGACGGCGATCGACAGTGCGGGGTCCGGCAGGGTGGTCGCGGAGCACTGCTTGCTGACCCGCGGGATGAAGACGGCAGCGGTGCTGCCGGGTGGGTAGATCCGCAGGCCCCGTACGGTCACCGGCTTGCACACGCTCTGGTCGAAGTTGGCGGAGTTGGTCTCGTGCAGCAGCGCAGAGGCGGTGCCGCCGGGCTGCAGCGAGACCGTCGTGATGGCCGTCCCGGTGCGGGTGGCGGAGGCGCCGACCTGGTGCCCGTCATCACCCGCGACGTAGGAGACGCCGGGATGCCCGGCGAGTGTGCAGGTCGTGCTGCCGGAGTTGACGAACAGGATCTGGGTGTAGATCTGGCCGGCGCCGCGGTCGGAGCTGCCGAGGCTGACCCGCAGCTGGCTGGTCTTGCACCTCGTCGAGCTGCCGGGGGCGGTGGTCGTCGGCTTGCTGCCCGGACTGGTCACCGTCGCCGGAATGGTCGTCGCAGGGGTCGCGGACGGCGCCACGCTGCTGGCGGCGGCACTCGTGGCCGAGGGTGCGCTGGACGGCGCGGCTGACGGGGCCGCGGACGTGGCTGCTGCTGAGGTCGCCGGAGCGCTGCTGGTGCCCGTGGCCGGCGTCGCCGTCGAGCTGCCGCCGGTGCAGGCGGCCAGCGTGAGCGCTGAGCCGAGTGCGAGTGCAGCCGCGGTGGTGCGGGTCATGGTCTCTCCTTGCAGAGTCGGCAGGGGCCCTCCGGGCCGTACCCGGGTCCCGCCTCTACGACGCCGATCGTGGTCCATCGGTTGTCCGAGGGCCGCTCGCCCTGGTCAGGGCTGCAGGTTGGTGACCAGGTAGGCGGCGTCGTTGTAGTCGTAGTTCTCCGCTGCGCCCGACAGGTCGACGACCACGTAGTAGGAGCCGGGCACGAAGCCGCCGGTGCCGTCCTTGACCGGGAAGAACCGCAGGTGGTGCCCACACTGGCTCACGCAACCGTGGGCCTGGTCCGCCGTGGCGCTGTTGAGGCTGTCGTCGCTGAACTCGGTGTCGACCTTGAGCCCGAACCGGTCGGTCGGCGGCAGGAACGACCCGGTCGCGGGCAGGCCGGAGGTCGGGGTGGCCGGCAGGACCGACTGCGCCCAGATGTCTTTGCTGGTCAGGACGGCCGTGGTGGTGGCCGGCGTGTTCGGGTCGTAGTAGGACAGCGTCGACGCCGTCGGGAACGTGCTGTACTCCGCGATCTGCCGCACGGTCACCGGCTGGGTGGGGTCGAGCCGGGCGAACGACGTCGCCAGGATCTCGTCCCCGTCTGCTTGCACGTGCCCCGCGTCGTTGAGGTTGGCCGGCACGTTCGTCGACCAGCCCATCATGGCGGCCAGCTCCCTGGGCGTCGGCTCGGCCGTCGCGGACTGGCTCTGGAAGAACCCGGCCAGCGCGATCGTACGGGTGCCCTGTCCGGAGGCGTTGGTCTGGATCGTCAGCGATCCGGTGCTCACCCGGCCGCTGGTCGCCGTGAACCGGACGATCAGGCTGAGGTGCCCGCCCGGCGGGATGACGTACGGCAGGGCCGGCGGGTTGTCGACCCGGAAGGGACCCGTGACCGGTAGCGAGGAGACGGTGACCGGGGCACCGCCGGCTGCCGTCAGCAGGAGGGTCCCGCCGTCACGCATCGCCTGGACCGACCCCGGCACCGACGTGTCGGGCGTCTGGATCCGGCTGAGGATCATCCGGTCGTTGGCTGGGATGGTGGCGTTGTTGGTGACCGTGAGGAGCGCCGCGGGGTTGAGCCCGCGTGGGCGGAGCAGCTCGATGTTGCCTGGGTAGGTGCCCAGCTCACTCACGTACAGGTTGCCGGTCGCGTTGTCCTCGGTGACGTCCAGCGGCGACTGGAAGCCGGTGAAGCCCTTGATGCCGACGGTGCGGTTGCTCAGCTGGCCGCTGTGAGCCACGTCGAAGGTCTCGATGTCCTGCCCGTTGCTGTAGCGGACGACCAGCAGCCGGTGGTCGAGCGAGCCGTTGAACGCCGACCCGTGGTACTCGATCGCGCCGTCGGCAGAGGCGTGCAGCCCTGCGTCGTAGACGTCGGCGAGGTCGTAGTTGGGGTCGGCGAAGGTGCCGGCCGGGTAGGCCGCAACCTCGAACGGGTCCACCCCCGCGGTCGGGTTGCCGTTGTCCAGGACGTACTCACAGCGCGCGGGGTCCGGGTGGCCGTAGTACCTGCCCGGCTTCACGTCGAACACGAAGTCGGTCTCAGCGGTGGGGATGAAGCTCTCAGCCGGGACCGCAGGGCCGGAGTAGCCGCCGTCGGTGCGGTGTGCGCACGCGGCGACCGGCATCGTGGCCGGGGTCCCCGGTGCGCTGCCGAACGCCGCGGAGCCGTTCGTCGGCGCGTACAGGTGGCCGTTCGAGTGCCACACCAGGTCGAAGGCGTTGCGCAGGCCGGTCGCGTACAAGGTCAACGGCGCGTTGGGCGCGTACGGGTCGTACGTGCCTCCCGCGTCGTAGGTCTGGACGTCCAGCGGCAGCGTCGAGGGCAGCTTGGTGACGTCGAGCCGGAGCACCGCGGCGTTGAGCAGGTGCTCGTCGCGGTTGCCCCACGTGGTGTCCTTCTGCCCCATGGCGTTGTTGGCGCCCTGGCTCAGGTAGAGGGCCTTGTTGGCGTCGAAGGCGATCGAGTTGGTCTCGTGGTCCTTGACCGAGCGCGGCAGCCCGCTGAGGACGTCGGTGTAGGTCTGCAGGTTGGGTCCGGTCAGCTTGGCCAGGTGGTCGCTGGAGTCGGGGATGTAGTTGAGCGGGTCCGTGGTGCCGGTGTATGCCGAGTTGTCGGTGATCCAGAGGATCAGGTTGCCCGCGGTCGAGTCGGGATCGAAGGCGAGCCCGATGATGGTCCGGGTCGGGGCGCCGTACAGGCCGGCGGCGACTGCGTGCTGGCGCACCGTGTCGATGGCCTGCTCGTTGCTGAGAGTGCCGTCTGCGCCGATGGTGTAGCGATAGATCCAGCCGTCGAGGGTCGACGCGTACAGCTTTCCGTCTGGGCCCTTGGTCAGGCTGGCGAACGAGTGGCCGGAGGCGCCGGAGGCGTACTTGTCGAAGGCGATGTTGTTGTCCGGGGTGAGCACCGGACCGGTCTTGAACCGCGAGCTGAACGGGACGAACGAGATGCCGTCGACGTCGGTCACACCGGCGGTGACGGTGAAGGTGTACCAGGTGTTCGGCAGCAGGGCGCCGATGGGCGACACGTTGATCGTGTCCGCTCCACCGCTCGTGCCGTAGTTGGCCGGCACCTGGGGGAGTCCGTCCGGGACCAGGGTGACGGTCGTGGCGTTGAGCGAACCGGCCTTGACACCGCGGTTCGGCAGCATCAGGTCGCAGACCACGCTGGTCGTCGAAGGGTCGACGCTCATGGCGTTGTCGGCCGGGTCGACGCTGCTGACACTGGGGTGCTGCTTGCCCGGAGGCGTCGTCGTGGGTGGCGTGGTGGTCGGGGGCGTGCTGGTCGGCGGCCGGCTGGTCGGCGGCCCACTGGTGGGAGGCGTGGTCGGCGGCGGGGTCGAGGGGCCGGTCTTGATCGGCGCCTTGGCGAAGAAGCCCACCACAGCGACCAACGCCTGCACCGGCTGACCGTTCGCCCGCAGCTCGATCGCCCCGGACTTGTTGAGCGGTACGACCGTCGCGCTGTCGGCCGCCTGGCGGCGGTTGGTCAGCAGGACGGTCGACATCGACGAGGTGGTCGCCCCCGTCGAGACAGCGGAGAGCCCCTGGGCCGGAACCACGAAGCTGAGGGCGGCGGCCGCCGCCGAGGCCGGCAGGTGGGCGGCAGCCCGTACGCCGACGGTCAGCGCAGTCGTCGACAGCGGCCGCTTCGGTGATCCGAGACCGGCACGGGTGTCGACGATCCGGACCGGGTCGACGGCCTGGAACAGCAGCCCTGTGGTGTCGGCGGTGTAGTAGCCGACCGCGTTGGCGGTCAGCCCGACGGCTCCGGACGAGCTGTTGACCAGCGTCACCTTGCCGTGCGAGAGCGGGGCAAGCACCGAGCCGGTCACCTGCCGGCCCCTGCCGAACGTCACGACCGGCGCCGTCGCGCGTGCACTCAGCCCGGCGGTGATCGCGCCGGCGGTGGAGGACGAGTTGATGTTGACGGTGAGCAGCACTGCGGTCGCCGTACGGGGAATGCCGTCGGCACCGGCGATCTGGACCTGGGCGGCGGCGTGCCTGGCGAGCAGGTGTGCGGGCAGCCCGCGGCCGGCCCGGGTGTCGGCGACCCGGACGGGGGCGAGAGGGTGGAAGCTCGAGCCGGTCAGGTCACCCGCGGTGTAGGCCTCGAGGACGAGTCGCACCTGGACCGCGCCGGTGCCGGCGTAGGTCACGTACAACGTGCCGTTGACCGCCAGCCGCGAGGTGAACGCAGAGGTCGTCTGCTGACCGCGGTTCGCCGCGACAGCCGCGGTCGCGGTGGACCTGCCGGCGCCGACCCTGACCTGGCCGGTGCCGGTGGCCCTGGTGACCAGGACGGCCAGCATGACCGAGGTCGCCGAGGACGGGATGCCGTGCGTGCCGCCGATGGCGATGGTGATCGATCTGCCGTTGGTCAGTGCCCGCTTCGGGGCTCCCCTTCCGACAGCGGTGTCTGCCACGGAGATCGGGGACACCGGATGGACCGTTGCCAGGCCCGGGGCCGCCGCTGCCGCTGCCGCCTCGGTCGTCGGTAGCGTCGCGACGAGGGAGACCAGCGACGCCATCACGAGTGACGCTGAGGCGGCCAAGGCGGCGGTCTTCGACCGCATTCGGCCGGCTGCACGGCGGCGTCGAGTGGGCGGCACGAGCGGGGTCCCCCTAAGCGGTGAAGATGCGGTAACCGACGATAGACGCGCAGCGGAGGCTGCGGGGTGAGGGTTGCCTACCCCGAGCGCGCTCGGCCGCGACAAATACCCGAGTGGCCTAACAAGTCTGCCCGTGACACCGGAACGCCGTTACCGGTTGACGGCAATTGTCGCTGTTCTTCGGGTATGGCCCTTGTTCGCTAGAACCGGTCGACCGCGGTCACCCGGACGACCGCGATGCCGGCCTCGTCCGAGGCCGGCAGGTCGACCTCGGCGCTGATGCCCCAGTCGTGGTCGCCGGCCGGGTCGTCGAAGATCTGCCGGACCAGCCAGCGTTTCGGCTCCTGCTCGATCAGCAGCCGGGCCGGCCCGCGGGCCTCGGCACCGGTCTGCAACATCCGGTGCTCCTCGAAGTACGGGGCCAGCGCGTCGGACCACGCCTGCGCTGTCCAGGCACTGTCCGGCTCGAGGTCGCCCAGGTCCGCATAGCGTCGCAGCGCTGCCAGCTCGACCCGGCGGAACAGAGCGTTGCGGACCAGCACCCGGAACGCCCTCGTGTTGGCGGTGACCGGCGGCGGCGGCGCGTCGATTGCCTGCTGGACAGGCACTTCGGCCGGGTTGCGCAGCTGCTCCCACTCGTCGAGCAGGCTCGAGTCGGTCTGCCGTACGAGCTCGCCGAGCCACTCGATGAGGTCCTTGACCTCGTCGGTCTTGGCGTCGTCGGGCACGGTCTGCCGCATCGCCTTGAACGCGTTGGCCAGGTAACGCAGGACGATGCCCTCGGACCTGGCGATGCCGTAGTAGCCGACGACGTCGACGAAGTTGAACGCCTGCTCGGACATGTCCCGTACGACCGACTTGGGCGCGATCTCGTAGTCCTCGACCCATGGGTGCCCGCGGCGGTAGATCTCGTACGCTGCGGTCAGCAGCTCCTCGAGCGGCTTCGGATAACTGACCGACTCGAGGCGTTCCATCCGTTCGTCGTACTCGATGCCGTCGGCCTTCATCTGGGCGACGGCCTCACCGCGGGCCTTGTTCTGCTGGGCGTAGAGGACCTGGCGCGGGTTGTCGAGGGTGGCCTCGATCACGGAGACCACGTCCAGCGCGTACGTCGTGGACTCACGGTCGAGCAGCTCGATCGCGGCAAGCGCAAGGGGACTCAACGGCTGGTTGAGTGCAAAGTTGTCCTGGAGGTCAACGGTCAGCCGTACGATTCGCCCTTGCGCATCAGGGGTTTCCAGTCGTTCGACCACGCCGGCCGCCAGCAGCGCGCGGTAGATCGCGATGGCCCGGCTGATCAGCTTGCGCCGGCTGGCCGGGTTCTCGTCGTTGTCGGTCAGCAGGTGGCGCATGGCCTCGAAAGCGTTGCCAGGACGGCCGATCAGGTTGAGCACCATGGAATGGCTGACCTGGAAGCTCGAGGTCAGCGGCTCGGGCTCCGCGGCCACGAGCTTCTCGAAGCTCGGCTTGCCCCAGGACACGAAACCGTCCGGTGCTTTCTTGCGGACGACCCGGCTCCGCTTCTTGGCGTCGTCGCCTGCTTTGGCCAGCCGCCGCTCGTTCTCCACGTCGTGCTCGGGTGCCTGCGCGATGACCGTACCGGCTGTGTCGAAGCCTGCTCTGCCTGCCCTGCCGGCGATCTGGTGGAACTCACGTGCCTTGAGCTGGCGGGTCTTCGTGCCGTCGAACTTGCTCAGGCCGGTGAACAGCACGGTCCGGATCGGCACGTTGATGCCGACGCCTAGGGTGTCCGTGCCGCAGATGACCTTGAGCAGCCCGGCCTGGGCGAGCAGCTCGACGAGGCGGCGATACTTTGGCAGCATGCCGGCGTGGTGCACCCCGATGCCATGGCGTACGAGCCGCGACAGGGTCTTGCCGAAGCCGGCCGTGAAGCGGAAACCGCCGATCAGGTCGGCAATCTGATCCTTCTCCTCGCGGGTGCACATGTTCGTGCTCATCAGCGACTGGGCTCGCTCGACGGCGGACTCCTGGGTGAAATGGACCACGTAGATCGGGGACTGCTTGGTCTGCAGCAGGTCCTCGATGGTCTCGTGCAGCGGGGTGCTGACGTAGTAGTAGTGCAGTGGCACGGGACGCTCGGCGGAGCTGACAACGGCTGTCGGGCGTCCCGTACGGCGGTCCAGGTCGGTGACGAACCGGCTGACGTCGCCGAGGGTCGCGGACATCAGCAGGAACTGCGCCTTGGGCAGCTCGATCAGCGGCACCTGCCAGGCCCAGCCCCTCTCGGGGTCGGCGTAGAAGTGGAACTCGTCCATGACGACCTGGCCGACGTCGGCGTCCTTGCCGTCGCGCAGCGCCACGTTGGCCAGGATCTCGGCGGTGCAGCAGATGATCTGCGCGTCGCCGTTGACGGTCGCATCGCCGGTCATCATGCCGACCTTGTCGGCGCCGAAGATGTCGATCAGGGCGAAGAACTTCTCGGAGACCAGCGCCTTGATCGGTGCGGTGTAGAAGGTGCGGCGACCGTCCGCGAGGGCTGCGAAGTGCGCGCCGACGGCGACCAGGCTCTTGCCGGAGCCGGTGGGTGTGCTGAGGATGACATGAGAGCCGGAGACGAGCTCGATGAGCGCCTCGGTCTGCGCCGGGTAGAGGCTGAGGCCGCGGTCCTCCGCCCACGTCGAGAAGGCCTCGTACACGGCATCGGGGTCACCGCCGGGCGGCAACAGGTCGGTGAGCAGGCTCATGATGTGTCCATCATCCCTGGTGCCGGCGCGTCCGGAATGCGGCGCCGGGTCGCGAGGTTGGCGGTCCGTGACAGGACCCATTCCCTGACCCCCTTGGAGGACCCATGCCTACCCGTACCGCGCGCGTCGCCTGGACCGGCACTCTCCAGGAGGGTTCCGGCAAGGTCGAGCTCACCAGCAGCGGCGTCGGCACGTTCGACGTCAGCTTCCCCAAGCGGACGGCTGAGAACGCCGACGGGACCACCTCGCCCGAGGAACTGATCGCGGCCGCGCACGCCTCGTGCTTCTCGATGGCGCTGTCCAACGAGATCGCCAAGGCCGGCGGCACCCCACAGGCGCTCGACGTCAGTGCCGACGTGACCCTCGGCCCGGACCCGGCCGGCGGCTCCGCGATCACCGGCATCAAGCTGACCGTGGTCGGCGAGGTCGAGGGCCTCGACGCGGCCGGCTTCGCCGCCGCCGCCGCCGCCGCCAAGGCCGGCTGTCCGGTGAGCAAGGCGCTGACCGGTACCACGATCACCCTGGATGCCTCCCTCGCCTGACCCGTGGCCTGAGCCGTACCGCCAACCGATAGCGTCGCTATCGTCGTTTCAACCCCCGTTGACCGCCGATAGCGACGCTTTCGCTCCCCTCAGCAGGCGCCGGACGCGATCCACTTGATGCCCGGGCTGAACGAGATGGAGTCGGTACGGGTAATCCAGCCGACGCGGATCTTTAGCTGAACGCCGCTCTGGTAGACATAGCCGCTGGACCCTGGGCCGTCAGTTGGTTGCGGTGCAGGCCCATGGATGCAGTACGACCGGAGCTCGCGCACCCATCGCGCCTGGTGCGCCGGTATTACACCTGTGGGCTGATAGACCAAGGTGCGCGCCTGCGCTGCGTCCCCGGCCGAGGTAGCAACTCCCAGCCCGTGTCCCTGCGGGTCTGCCTGAACCTCCCCGGTCGGCCCGAGGACGCGGATGTCCTGGCCGCTGTGGTTCTCCACGAGGACCAGGTATCCCTGTAGCGCTCCCAGCCGGTCCGAGATCGTCAGCGCAGGGTTTCCGTTGACGCCGGCGAGCCTCGTGGCGGCCTGATCAGCCGGTGACCACAACAGGGGGGGTTGGGTCGACGTGAGATGGGCCCCCGACGCTAAGAACACATTTGGTGTCAAAAGCGCGAGGACTGCGACGACCGGTGTCATGAGAACGGAAACCAAGAGGATCTTGCGCCGTCGGGACCACGGTGCTGAAGCAAATTGCGGGTACTTCAGATTGCGCCGGTGTCTCGATCCCTTCGCTCGCCAGGCGACCAGAGTGATCACGACCAGGGAGCCGCCGACCGACGCCATCCACAGCCACCACCGGATGAGCCAGTCGGAGACGCGGTCCAGCAGCAAGGCGCCGTGCGCCTTCCCATCGAACGCGTCGGCCGCCCAGACGCCGCAAGAAGCATTCACGCCGGCGTCTATCGACGTTGCCTTGCTGGCACGCCCGTCGGTCGCGACGGTGACGACGGTCGTGCCTCCCCGTTGCAGATACGCCACTCTTTGGCCGGCAGCGAAGCCACAGGAGTCAGTGGCAGGAGGAATGGGGGCCGACTTTGCCAGTTGTGCCCCGGACAACAGATCGAAGCGAGTCACCGTGGTGGCGGAGTCGCCGCCGCTGAGATAGACCCACTGCCGTCCATCGGTCGTGGTGGCGACACTCCCTCCGAAGGTGTTGGACCCCAGCGGTTCTGCCGGCTTCAACACGGTCCTGCCGACGATCTGCCCGGTCGGCGACTCCAGTTGCAGGTCGCTCGCGGAGGCGACGATCCGGTCTGCTGACCAGCCCGCGATGGTGCGCTCCTCGGGCGTCGCGCCGATAACGGCAGCCCGCTGGATGTCCACAACCACGGTGCTCGTTCCACCACCGCCCCGCGTGGCGTCGAATGCAGCGAAGGCGAGGTAGCGATCGTCCGAGGAGAACAGCCCTGGCGCCGACTGGCCTGTCAGCCCGAATCGTTGCGTGGCGGACCCCGGGTTGCCGCCGATGTCACCCACGTCGGTGACGCGGCCCGTGACCAGGTCCCGGATCCGCAGTGGCCCTTGGTTGTCGACCAGGTAGGAGATCAGTCGTCCGTCTGCGGATACCGACGCGGGGTAGTTATCACCTCCGCGGTCCTCGGCGATGCGCCACCGGTGACCGGTCGCGGAGACCGCCCAGGATGTGCCTTCATTGATCAGCACTCCGGCGATTGGGCCCGGCTTCGACGGCATGTCCAGGATCGGCCACTGCTGCCCGATCCGGCTCGGATGGCCGGAAACCTTGGTGCCACTGGAGGTCCCGTACTGCGCTGCCAATGGCGACGGTCCGACGAACAGCGTGGTCCCCAGCAGCAGCAGCGTGACCACGGCCGCAGCGCATGACACCAGCACTCGGCGTACGCGGCGACGGCGACGGCCGGCGGAGAAGGTCTCGTCGGCCAGGGCGATCCGGTTGTCCAGCGCCGGCGCTTCCTCCGCAAGTGAGCGCATCAGGGCGCGGAGGTCCGTACTCATCGCTCAGCCTCCAGCTCGTCGTCGCGAAATGCGCCCAGCAGGGACGGCGAAAGCTCCTGCAGTCGCCGCAGGGCATGTCTGGTCTGCGACTTCACCGTGTTCACCGAACAGCCGAGGACAGCGGCGGTCTGGGCTTCCGTACGGTCCTCGAAGAACCGCAGCACCAGAACGGCCCGCTGCTTGGCGGTCAGCTTGGCCATCGCCGCCTGCAGGGCCAGCCGCTGGGTGACCGCTTCGGCGTCGTCGGTGACACCGGCACGCTCCGAGGGGGCGGCGCGTAGCACCTCACGTGGCCGACGCCGGCGCCAGCCGTCCACCGCACAGGTGTAGAGGACCCGACGGACGTACGGCTCAGGGTCTCCGCCCGCCACAACCTTGGACCAGCGGGACGCGACGCGGGTCAGCGCCTCCTGCACCAGGTCCTCCGCAAGCTGCCGGTCGCCGGTGAGCAGGTAGGCCGTCCGGGCAAGCGCCGGTGAGCGCGCCACGACGAAGTCGCGGAACCCATCAGCCCCCTGGTCCATCCCACCCCCCATGAACGTCTACACGGAAGTATCCGGGTCGGCGGGTGGAACAGCTATCAGGCCGAACGGCTTGACCGAGCGGCCGCGGACCCCTACCGTTCTATTTGTTGGGTTTCCCGACGAACGTCCGCCCCCGAAGCCGAGCGAGAGCAGCCGCCCACCATGAGCCGTCCGACCAGCCGCTCCTTCGCGGCCACCAGGGCGGACCACGGCACCGTACGCCGCAACAACCTCTCCCTCATCGTCCGAACCCTGCGCGACGCCGGGCCCCGTTCCCGGGCACGTCTTGCCTCGGAGACCGGCCTCAACAAGGCGACCGTCTCCAGCTTGGTCTCCGAGCTGGTCGACCGGGGCCTGGTCGACGAGGGCGAGATGCAGCGCGAGGGCGTGGTCGGGCGGCCGGGCCAGATCGTCGGCCTCAACGGGCAACGGGTGGCCGGCATCGGCCTCGAGCTGAACGTCGACTATGTCGCGGTGATCGCGCTCAGCCTGCGTGGGGACACCCTGGTGTCGGAACGGCTCCCGCTGGACGTCCCGAACATCGGCCCGGATCGGGTCCTCGACGGCATGGCGGAGCTGCTCGCTGAGGTGGTCGCGACCCTCGAGTCCGACGACATCGCCACTGCGGGCGTGACCGTCGCCATCCCCGGCCTGATGGATGTGGACCGAGGCGTGCTCACCTACGCGCCCAACCTCGGCTGGCGTGACGTCCCCGTCGTCGACGCGCTCACCGAACGGCTCGGACGCTCCGACATCGCGATCCGGGTCGACAACGACGCCAACCTCTCGGCTCTGGCGGAGTACGCCGACGGCGCGGATGCCGGCACGGCGGACCTGGTCTACCTCACCGGTGAGGTCGGCGTCGGCGGCGGCGTCATCGTGCACGGCGAGCTGCTCCGCGGCGCCGACGGCTTCTCCGGCGAGGTCGGCCACATGCCGCTCGACGCCGCCGGACATCCGTGCGGCTGCGGCCGGCGCGGCTGCTGGGAGACCATGGTCGGCCTCGGTGCGCTGCTGCGCATGGTCGCCGACGGTGATGATCCCGTACGCAATCCTGAGCTCGATCTCGAGCAGCGCCTCGACCTGCTGCATGCTCGCGCGACGGCAGGCGACGCGCCGACTCTCGAGGCGCTGCAACGGATCGGTCGCGGTCTCGGGGTCGGCGCGTCGATCCTGGTCAACGTCTTCAACCCTGGGGTGATCGTCCTCGGCGGCTACTTCGCCGTGCTCGGCGAGTTCCTCCTCGAGCCGATGACCGATGAGCTGCGCGACCGCGTGATCGCCGGTGCCCCGTGTCGAGTTTCCTTGTCCCACCTGGGTTTCACGGCCGCAGCGCGTGGGGGCGCGCATGTCGCGCTCGACGCGATCCTGGGTGACCCGACCCTCGTACCCCTCCTGGAGGCCCAACGAGGCGCAACGGCCAACCCCTAGACCCAGCCCCGACCCTGCTGTTCCCAACCGAGTACGAGTGAGGACCACGACGATGAGCGACTACACCCCCACCAAGGCCGACCGTTTCACCTTCGGGCTCTGGACGGTGGGCTGGCGCGGCGTCGACCCGTTCGGTGTCGCGACCCGTCCCGATCTTGACCCGGTGGAGTCCGTGCACCGGCTTGCCGAGCTCGGCGCGTACGGCGTCACCTTCCACGACGACGACCTGATCCCGTTCGGGTCGGATGCCTCGGTCCGCGAGGAGAAGATCAAGCGGTTCCGTGCGGCGCTCGACGAGACCGGCATGGTCGTCCCGATGATGACCACCAACCTGTTCACCCACCCGGTGTTCAAGGACGGCGGCCTCACCTCCAACGACCGCGACGTACGCCGCTTCGCGCTGCGCAAGGTGCTCACCAACATGGACCTCGCCGCTGAGCTCGGTGCGACCACCTACGTCTGCTGGGGCGGCCGCGAAGGTGCGGAGTCCGGCGCTGCCAAGGATGTCAGGGCTGCGCTCGACCGCTACCGCGAGGGCATGGACCTGATGTGCCAGTACGTCATCGACCGCGGCTATGACATGAGGTTCGCGATCGAGCCGAAGCCGAACGAGCCCCGCGGCGACATCCTGCTGCCGACCGTCGGCCATGCGATCGCCTTCATCGACCGGCTGCAGTACCCCGACATGGTCGGCCTCAACCCCGAGGTCGGGCACGAGGAGATGTCCAACCTCAACTTCGCCCATGGCATCGCCCAGGCGCTGTGGTGCGGCAAGCTCTTCCACATCGACCTCAACGGGCAGAACGGGCCCAAGTTCGACCAGGACCTGCGGTTCGGCGCCGGCAACATCAAGGGCTCGTTCTTCCTGGTCGACCTGCTGGAGAACAGCGACTACACCGGCCCTCGACACTTCGACTTCAAGCCGCCGCGCACCGAGGACATCTCGGGCGTCTGGGCGTCGGCGGCCGGCTGCATGCGCAACTACCTGATCTTCAAGGAGCGGTCGGCGTCCTTCCGCGCCGACCCCGAGGTGCAGGAGGCACTCAAGGCGTCACGCGTCGACCAGCTCTCGGTCCCGACCCTTTCGCCGGGGGAGTCCCTCGAGGACTTCCGGGCCGAGGAGTTCGACCCCGAGGCCGCTGCCCTGCGCGGCTTCCACTTCGAGCGCCTCGACCAGCTGGCGATGGACCACCTCCTCGGGGCCCGCTAGTCACGATCGCTAGGCGACGACCAGGCAGAGCGCGAACCCGTCGTAACCCTTGCTGCCCACCGTCTGCACCACCGTCGCCTCGACCCGGGGCTCGGCGGCCACGGCCTCGGCGAAACGCCGTGACCCCTGGACCCGGTCGTCGGCATGATCGGCGAGGATGACCTCGCCGCCGCGCACCACGTTGTCGCAGATGATCACACTTCCCTTGCGGGTCAAGGAGAGCGCCAGCCGGAAGTAGTTGGCGTTGTTCGGCTTGTCGGCGTCGATGAAGACCAGGTCGTACGGCTCGTCGCCGGACTTGATCATTGCCTCCAGCGAGTCGAGCGCCGCGCCGACGACGACGTTGACCTTGTCGGCGAGGCCGGCCTGCGCGATGTTGGCACGGGCGACTTCGGCGTGCTTCTGTTCGTACTCGAGGGTGACCAGGTGGCCGTCCTCGGGCAGCGCCCGCGCGAGCCAGATCGTGGAGTAGCCGCCGAGGGTGCCGATCTCGAGAATCCTTGTCGCGCCGTGCATCCGGGCCAGCAGGTTGAGCAGCCGGCCCTGGTTGGGCGCGACGGCGATGGGCGGCAGGCCGGCAGCCCTACTGTTGGCCAGGGCCGCCTCGAGGACCGGGTCGCTCGGCATCAGGTGGTCCTGGAAGTAGCTGTCGACGGCGGTCCAGGTGTCCTGACTCATCGGGTAGTCCTTTCGATCGGCCGAGCGCGGTCGCTCGACACATCATCATCACCCCTCGCCGATCACGCACTCGCCGGCGTCGTCGCCCAGATCCGCGACGACCAGTGGGACATGGCGTTGCCGGCGTCGTTCCAGACCCGGGTCTCCGATCACGGGCCGACGCTCCGCGAGGTCATCAACTACCACGCCTATGACGATGCGTGGGTGCCGGACGTGCTGGCCGGCCGGACGATGGCCGAGGTCGGCGTCGACAAGCACAAGGGCGACCTGCTCGGCGAGGACCCCAAGGGTGCCTTCCGGGCGATCGTCGACAAGGCGGTGGCAGCGGCGGAGTCGCTTGACGACCTGGACCGCACGGCGCACCTGTCCTTCGGTGACTACACCGTGCGCGAGTTCCTCTGGCAGGCCAACTCCTTCCGCGGCCTGCGGGCCCACGACATCGCCGCCGTGGTCGGCGTCGATGCCGCCCTGCCGCCCGAGCTGATCCAGGGTCTGTGGGACGAGCTGTGCCCGGTCGCCGAGCAGTGGCGGACGATCGGCGTCTTCCGCGCCGAAGTTCGAGTGCCCGAGAGCGCGCCGCTACTGGACCGGCTGCTCGGGCTGACCGGTCGCGACCCGCATTCAGCCTGATCAGAACCAGGTGTTGCACCAGGGCGTGACCTCGGAAGTGAACATCAGGTCGGCCTGGGCGAGGGCCCCCGCGGAGTGCTCGGTGACGCCGCCGCCCTTGGCAACGTTGCGCAGCCGCGTCCCGCCAAGGTAGGCAGCGCTCAGGGCATAGGTCGACACGGTCAGGTCGGCGGCGGCATCGGTGCGCGAGCAACTGGCTCCGTCCGGTCCGCCCTCGAGGACGAACCTCCCCTCCGCATGGCCATAGGCGTCGGTCACCTCGAGAACGAGCCTGCCGGTGACGCGATAGGTGCGTGCCGACAGCGCTTGGGCGACGTCGAGGATGCGCAGCCAGAGCATGTCGTCCTGGCTGTCCTTGGTGATGGCGCGGCCGTCTTGGAGCAGCCATCGCAACGGCTCGTCCACGCTGCGGTCGCCGGCCTTGACCCGTACGACGTTGTCCATCTCGGCGCAGAACGCCCATAGACCGGCGTACGCGTCCGGAGTCGCGGTGACCAGGTCGTGGATGGTGAGCGTGCAGTCCGGCTCCATGCCCTGCCAGGCATCGTCCACGTCGTAGAACAGGTAGCCGTCCGGCTTGCCGTCCAGGTCGCGGTGCAGCGCGCAGTAGCCTTTGGTCGGCTCGTAGCCGGGCGGCCCGACGTTGATCCCGAACGTCCGGTCCACCAGCTCCGGCTGTTGCCGGATGGCACCGACCTGACCGACGCGGAACCGGTCGAAGATCGCGTCGACCTCGGAACGCAGCTCGGCCGGTTTGACGATCTCGACGCTGCCGCGGCTGGTGACCTCGGGGCGCAGGGCGAAGCTGCCGGTCTTGACCGTGTAGGCGGCGCCTTCTGTGGCCGGGCCGTAGCCGTAGCGGCCGTAGATCCGCCATCGGGCCGCGATCAGGATGCTCACGGCGTCGCCCCGGTCTGCGGCCTGCGCGAGGGATGCCGACATCATCCCGTTGAGCGAACCGCGCCGGCGGTGGGTGGGGAGCACGGTCACGTTGGTCACCGCGTCAGCGGCGATGCGGGCGCCGCCGGGGAGCGTGATCTCGTTGCCGAAGGTGCGCAGCGTGGCAACCGGACGCCCGCCGTCCAGCGCCGCCCAGCAGCGCTCGAGGTCGACGTACGGCAGCTTCCAGCGCGAGCCGGTGTCGGCCGGGATGTGGTTGAAGAACGCGATCGAGTTGACGGTCTGCCATGCCTCGAACTCGTCTTCCTTGACGGTCCGGATCTCAGGTCCCATGCCGGAGAACCTACGCCAGCGACACCCTCGGCCGCCCCCACTTTTTGCAGTACTGCGCAGCGGGCGCCCAGCCGCCCGCCCGGCAGTACTGCAGCGCGGGGGGTCAGGCGGGGACGGGGAGGCGGACCTCGAACGCGCAGCCGACGTGCTCGTTGACCACGTCGATCCGGCCCTCGTGTGCGTCGACGATCCCGCGCACGATCGCCAGTCCCAGGCCGGCGCCCGTGTCGACGCCGGGCGTACGGGCGGCCTCGCCGCGGTAGCCCACCTCGAACAGCCGGGGCAGGTCGGCCGCCGGGATGCCGCCGCAGGCGTCCCGTACCCGCAGGTAGGGCCGGCCGTCAGCACTCACGCCGTAGCCGACCTCGACCGTGCCGTCGCTCGGCGTGTGCCGGATCGCGTTGGTGACCAGGTTGCGCAGCGCCCGGCCCATCTGCCCGACGTCGACGGCGACCAGCGCATCATCGCCGGCCACTCCACTGAGCCGGACGCCCCGGCTGCGGGCGATCGGATCGGCGTTGGCCAGCGCGTCCGAGACCAGGTCGCGCAGCATCACCGGCGTCATCGTCAGTGCCAGCTGGCCCACGTGGATCCGGGACAGCTCGAAAAGGTCGTCGACCATCGCGGCCAGCCGGTCGGCCTCGACCCGGATCTGCCGGTGGTAGCGCGCCCGGCCCGCCTCGTCGTCCACCACTCCGTCCTCGAGCGCCTCGGCCATCGCCCGGA
Source organism: Frankiales bacterium (assembly GCA_033851545.1). Taxonomy (GTDB): domain Bacteria; phylum Actinomycetota; class Actinomycetes; order JAWWOL01; family JAWWOL01; genus JAWWOL01. Next base: position 138,609 of record JAWWOO010000040.1, read on the forward strand.
GCCCGGCCAGGGGAGTGCGCAGGTCGTGCGAGACCCAGGCGACCAGGTCGCGGCGGCTCCGCTCCAGGGCGCGCTCGCGGTCCCTGGCCTCGGCGAGCCGCTGCTGCATGGCGACGAGCTCCTCGCTGAGCAGGGACAGCTCGGACGTGGCCGGCATCAGCGCGCGCGAGGGCACACCCTCGTCACCGATCTCTCGCAGCGCCCCGGCCAGGACGTCGCTCCCGCTGGTCAGGCTGCGGCCGAGCATGAACGCCACGACCAGGCCGGCGAGGAGGCTCAGTCCGAGCACGAGCATCAGCACGCGGAAGGCATGGCCGGAGACCAGCATCAGCTGGCCGATCACCCCGGTGCCGACCGCGACCACGACGGAGGCGGTGACCGCGACCACGACCAGCGACGCCAGGACAGAACGCTTGCGCAGCAGCCGAAGTGCCACCGAGCCGGCAAGGGCTGCGGCGACTGCGGCACCGCCGACGACCAGGCCGATCTCACCCGCGTCGTGGGCGGCGATCATGTCTGCGGCTCGTACCGGTAGCCGACGCCCCACACGGTGGTGATCCGCTGGGGCGCGGCCGGGTCGTCCTCCAGCTTTTCGCGCAGCCGGCGTACGTGGACCGTGACCGTCGAGTGGTCGCCGAACGACCAGCCCCAGACCTCGGCCAGCAGCTCGGATCGGCTGAAGGCGCGACCGGGGTGGCGCAGGAAGAACGTCAGCAGGTCGTACTCGCGACCGGTCAGCGGCAACGCCTCGCCGCGCAGCCGCACGTGGTGGCCGACCGTGTCGATCTCGAGGTCGCCGTCGACCAACGGCGGTGCGGCCTCGGGGACGGCGGGTGTCGCCAGGGAGCGGCGGAGCACGGACTGCACCCGCAGCACCAGCTCGCGCGGGCTGAACGGCTTGGTGACGTAGTCGTCGGCGCCGACCTCGAGCCCGGCGATCCGGTCCCGCTCCTCGCCGAGCGCGGTCAGCATGATGACCGGCACCTGGGTGGTCCTGCGCA
>JAWWOO010000053.1:0-13029 GCA_033851545.1 Frankiales bacterium
CGTCGTGCCACCAAGGGTTCTGCTCTGCGACGAGCCGACGAGCGCCCTGGACGTCTCCCTCGCCGCCACCGTCCTCAACCTGATCCAGCAGCTGCGCCGCGAGCTCGGCATGGCGGTGGTCTTCGTCACGCACGACCTGTCCGTCGCCAGGGTCATCGCCGACCGGATCGCGGTGATGTACCTCGGCCGGATCGTCGAGGTCGGTGAGGCCGAGGCGCTCATCCGGGCGCCGAAACACCCGTACACCAAGGCCCTGCTGGCGGCGGTGCCCGACTTCGGCGTCGATCCGCCGGCCCTCAAGGGTGAGCCGGCCAGTCCGCTGTCCCCGCCGAGCGGTTGCGCCTTCCACCCACGCTGTCCGATCGCCAACGACGACTGCTCCCAGCCGACGCTGGACGTCAAGCTCGAGCGGCTGCCCGTTGCCGAGAGTGACCTGCCCGACTGCGACATCCGTCGGGTCGCCTGCATCCGCGCCGGGGAGCTCTGAGATGGCAGTCGCCGAGGCCTACACCCCCACCCTGCCCACCCGCCGAGGCAAGGCGAAGGCCGTCCGGGCACGCAGCCGGCTCGACCTGGCGACCGCCGGCCTCATCGGACTGGTGACCGTGATCGCCCTGGCTGCACCGGTTCTCGCCCCGCACAACCCGCTCAGCCCGGTCGGCGTGCCGGAGCTGAAGCCCGGCCAGGGCGGCTTCCTGCTCGGCTCCGACACCGTCGGCAGGGACATCCTCAGCCGCATCCTGTACGGCCTGCGGTCGAGCTGGCTGGCCGCGCTCGCGGTCGTCGCGCTCGGCCTGCTGGTCGGCGGCCTGATCGGACTGGTCGCCGGTGCGTCGGGCGGCTGGATCGACAACGTGCTGATGCGGATCACGGACGGGTTCCTCGCCCTGCCGGCGCCCATCGTCGCGATCGCGGTCGTGGCCGGCCTGGGCGGTGGGCTGTTCCACACCCTGATCGCGGTGTCGATCGTCTGGTGGCCCTTCTACGCCCGTATCGTGCGAGGCGAGATCCGCACGCTGGCGGCCAGACCGCACGTCGAGGCCGCGAGGCTGGCCGGGTCGGGGCGGGTGCGGGTGGCGCTGAGGCACCTCCTGCCCGGCGCCATCCCGTCCGCTGCGGTCACCGCGAGCCTGGACATCGGCAACCTCGTACTCACCCTGGCCGGGCTGTCCTTCCTCGGTCTCGGGGCATCGGCACCGGCGCCCGAGCTCGGGGCCGACACCGCACGCAACCTGAGCTATCTGCTGCAGGACTGGTGGATCCCGGTGATGCCAGGCATTGCCGTAGCCCTGCTCGCCCTCGCGGCCAACGTGGCCGGCGACGGAGTCCGCAACCTGATGGCCCACCGCTGAGAGGAGGCACCCGATGTTGCAGCTGATCATCAAGCGCCTCGGCGCTGTCGTCGTCATCCTGCTTGTCCTGACCGCGGTCCTCTTCGGACTGCAGAAGGCCTCGCCGGCCGACCCGATCCACACCATGCTCGGCCCCGGCGCCTCCCAGAGCGCGATCGCGGCCGAGCGGCACGTCCTGCACCTCGACCAGCCGGTCACCACGCAGTACTTCCACTACGTCGGCGGGCTCTTCAAGGGCGACCTCGGGACCTCCTACCGGACCCGGCGTGCCGTCAGCACCGACATCGGGACCTTCCTCCCGGCGACGGTGGAGCTGACCCTGTTCTCGCTGCTGCTGGCCCTCATGCTTGCGGTGCTGCTGGCCGTGGCGACGACGCTGAAATGGCCAGGGGCCGGGCTTTTCAAGGCGGTGCTGCTCATCGGCGCCTCCGCCCCTGCCTTCCTGCTCGCCCTCGGCGGGATCATCATCTTCTACCAGCATCTGAGCTGGCTGCCGGCGACCGGTCGCAGCGACTTCCCGAGCGCGCCCACCGGGCCGACCGGGCTGCTGACGATCGACTCGCTGGTCCACGGCAGGGTCAACGTCTTCTTCAGCGCCCTGCAGCACCTCATCCTGCCGGGGCTGGCGATCGCGCTCGGCCCGGCGGTCTCGATCGGCCGGGTCCTGCGCTCGAGCCTGGTGACCACCCTGCGCACCGACTACACCCGTACGGCAAGGGCGAAGGGCCTCAAGGAGGTCCAGGTCATGCGCCGACACGTGCTGCGCAACTCGCTCGGCCCGGCGCTGTCGATGACCGGCCTCCAGGTCGGCCTCATGTTCGCGGGAGTGCTGGTCATCGAGGAGATCTTCGCCTGGCCGGGGCTCGGGCAGTACACCGCGCAGTCGATCCCCGTCGACGACTTCCCGGCCATTGCCGGCGTGACCCTGCTCCTGGGCACCGGATACGTCCTGATCAACACCATCGTCGACCTGCTGCAGGCCGCTGCCGACCCGAGGATCAACGCATGAAAGGCAAGGTCTGATGCCTCCGGGCGACAACGACGCTCCGACAGCCCGTGTCCCGGGGCCGATGTACGTCAACCGCACCGACCGCGAGCTTGGTGTGCACGGCATCCAGACGTTCATGAAGCTGCCGGTCTGCCTCACCCCCGAGGACCTGGTGGCGGGCGAAATGGACGTCGCGGTCTGTGGCGTGCCGTGGGACGGAACGGTCACGGCCCGATCGGGCACGCACCTCGGCCCGATGGCCATCCGCTCCTGCGACTACATCGGCGGCTACGGCATGTCGTTGCCGCACCTCGACGTACGGGTCGACCCGCTCGAGCACCTGAAGGTCTGCGACTACGGCGACTCCGACATTCTGCCGGGCAGCACGACCGAGACGTTCCAGGCGATCCGCGAATTCGTCGCCGAGATCGTCGGGACCGGGGCGATGCCGATCGTGATGGGCGGCGACCACGGCATCACCTGGCCGGTGGCCACAGCCGTGGCTGACCACTACGGCTACGGCAAGGTCGGCATCGTGCACTTCGACGCGCACGCCGACACGGCGCCCGACATGCGAGGAAACCTTGCGGGGCACGGCACCCCGATGCGGCGGCTGATCGAGAGCGGTGCGGTGCCGGGCCGCAACTTCGTCCAGGTCGGGCTGCGCGGCTACTGGCCCGGGCAGGACATCCTCGACTGGATGGACGACAACGAGCTGCGCACCCACTTCATGGCCGAGATCCGCCAGGACGGCTTCGACAAGGTGCTCGAGCGGGCCATCGACGAGGCACTCGACCAAGCGGACTTCCTTTACCTGTCAGTCGATGTAGACGCCTGTGACCCGGCGTTCGCACCCGGGACCGGGACTCCGGAGCCGGGGGGACTGACCAGCGCTGAGCTGCTCCGCGCCGTACGACGTCTGTCGGCCGAGGTCGGCATCGTCGGGATGGACGTGGTCGAGGTCAGCCCGCCCTATGACTCGGGGAACAGCATCACCGCACTACTGGCACACCGCTGTATCAGAGAAGCCCTGACGGGGACCGCCATGCGTCGTCTGGGGCTCACCGCCCCCGACTACGTCGACCCTCGTTCGGCCGGCAACGGCGCCGCCCGCACCTACCGCGCAGTGCCTGAGCCAGTGCTGCCTGCTGGCTGAGGCTTTGCCTACCTGCCGACCGGACATCCCTTGATGAGGAGAATCATGCGCACGTCGCTTGCCCGGAGACGACCGCTGGTCGTGCTCGCTGTTCCCCTGTCCCTCGCCATGGTCCTCACCGCCTGTGGCGGCTCCTCCAAGACCAAGAACGCCTCCAACACGTCGTCGGCCGCTGCCGCGACGTCCGGCGCCACATCGACCTCGACCACCCTGCACCTCAGCTTCCTGCAGGACCCGGGCCAGCCGCCGGACCCGGACATCTACTACGCCGGACAGGGCCTGCTGCTGACGCAGAACCTCTACGAGGGACTGCTCTCCTACAAGCTAGGCAGCGCCAAGGCCGAGATCGCGCCGGGGCTGGCCACCGCGTGGAAGGTCTCGAACAACTTCAAGACCTACGACCTGACCCTGCGCTCGGGGGTGACCTTCCACGATGGCACCCCGTTCGACTCCTCGGCCGTCAAGGCGTCCTTCGACCGGCGGCTCGCGGTCAACCAGGGCCCGGCGTACATGGTGAGCGACGTCGCCTCGGTCACCACCCCGAGCAAGACCGAGGTCATCATCACGCTGAAGGACTCGAACACCGCGTTCCTCGACTACCTCGCCTGCGCGTACGGCCCCAAGATGATGAGCCCGACGGCCCTTGCGGCCAACAAGGGCAGCGACAACGACCAGAAATACCTCACCACGCACGACATCGGCACCGGGCCGTACACCCTCTCCCAGGCCAACGTCGGCCAGAACTACCAGATGAAGGCCTACCCCGGCTGGTGGGGGCCCAAGGTGTTCTTCCAGACCGTCGAGATGCCGGTCGTCTCCGACCTGTCGACGCAGGAGGAGCAGTTCAACAAGGGTGACATCGCGGCGATCCTGCACGACCTCAACGCCCCCGCGGTCAAGGACTACCTGGGCAAGTCGAGCATCAAGACCTACTCGCTGCCGTCGTTCCTCACCGAGCAGGTCTACGTCAACCCGACCCACGGGCTGATGAAGACCCTGGCCGGACGGCAGGCCTTCCAGGCGGCGCTCGACGTCAAGTCGCTGCAGACGGCGGTCTTCGCCGGTCGCGGTGACCTCGCCACGGGCATCTACCCCGAGGGACTGGTGCCGGGCGACACCCAGAACATCGCGGTGGACACGTCCAAGATCACCGACCTGGCCAAGAGTGCCTCGTCGGCGGACAAGACGATGATCCTTGGCTACGACACCTCGCAGCCGGACGACCAGCAGCTGGCCAACCTGGTCTCCGCCAAGCTGCAGGCCTACGGGATCACCGCCAAGGTGCAGGGCTACCCGACGTCGGAGATCTTCGGCTGGATCGGTGCCAGCCTGGCCAAGGCGCCGGACGTCTACTTCGGCTCGTTCTGGCCGGACGCGGCGAACGCCTACACCGAGGCGCACATCGAGTTCGCGCCGGACGGCGGTCTCAACTACCTGCACTGCTCCGACCCGCAGATCACCGCCGAGCTGCCGGAGGTGCTCAAGACCGGTGACAACGCGCTCTACGCCAAGATCGGAGCGCAGGCCGTCGCGACCGGTTGCTGGACGAACATCGTCTGGCGCAAGGACTTCATGGTCGCCCAGCCGTGGCTGAAGGGAGTCGAGGCCGCCCACGACATCGGCGCCCCGTTCAGCCTGCACATCGCGGCACTGTCCGGCTGATCGACCTGCAGCATCGCGTACGGGGGCCGGTGGGCAATTCGCCACCGGCCCCCTCCCGTGTCCTCACCTGGAAGGAAAGGCATGACCCGCAAGGGATCCGGCGTACGGGAGATCGTCCTGCTCACGCTGGGCTGGGAGCACCTGCCGAAGTCCGTGTCGGTGGAGGGTGCCCCGGCTGAGGAACGGATCGTCTGCCCGGTGCCGGGCATCCTGCTGCTGTGCGACGGCGGCTGGCTGCTGCTGGACACCGGCTTCAACACCGCCCTGATCCGGGATGCCGCGTTGCGAAGGCGGTTCTACGGTGACCCGACCTACTCCGTCGTGCTGCCAGGGCCGGGGGAGCCGCTGGAGGAGGCGCTCGCGTTCGCGGGCATCGCGATGGGGGACGTGAAAGCGGTCGGCCTCAGCCACCTGCACGTCGACCACACCGGTGGCCTCAAGCACTTCACCGGCGTGCCCGTGCACTGCCAGCGGCGCGAGCTCGAGTACGGCCTGTCCGGCCATCCCGAGCCGGAGCGCCATGCGATCTATCGGATCGACTTCGACGACCCGGGACACAACTGGCGACTGGCCGACGGTGACGCCGAGATCGCGCCCGGGGTGACGGCCATCTCGACACCCGGGCACACGCCGGGGCACCAGAGCTTCGTCGTCGACCTCGACGAGTCGGTGGGTGGCGGCGGGTTCGTCTTCGCCTTCGACGCTGCCGACCTCACCGAGAACATCGAGGACGAGGTGTCGATCGGTGGTCGGATCGACGCGACGCCGGAAGAGGCAGTCGAGCAGATTCTCCGGCTGAAGTCGCTGGCCGCCGAACGGGGCTACCCGCTCGTGCCCGGCCACGACCCGGTGGTCTGGCCGGGGCTGACCCGCGACCTGGCCGGCCGCTTCCCGGCCCGAGTGGCGGGCTGAGTGGCCGACCTGGCAGCGCGGCACCTCGGCGCCGGTGTCATCGCCGCCAGCGATGATGCGTTCGGTCCCAAGGAGCTGCTGCTCTCGCCTGGCCCGGTCTCCTTCGTCCCCGGCAGGTTCGACCACAAGGGTGAGGTCGTTGACGGCTGGGAGACCCGGCGACGGCGCAAGCCGGGTTACGACTGGGCTGTCGTGCGACTCGGCGTGCCAGGCGTCATCCGTACGGTCGACGTGGACACCACGTCGTTCGCCGGCAACGCGCCGTCGACCTGCCGGGTCGAGGCGTGCGGCGTCGACGGGTTCCCCGCACCCGACGAGCTGACCGACTGGCGGACCATCGTGCCGCGCACCCAGCTGCTCCCCGACGCGCATAACGTCCTGGCCGTCGAGGATCCGCGGCGCTGGACGCACGTCAGGCTGTGCGTCGAGCCCGACGGCGGGGTCGGCCGGTTGCGCGTCGAGGGTGAGCCGGTGCCGGATCCCCGGCTCCTGGACGGGCTGACCGTGGACCTGTTGGGGTTGGAGGTCGGCGGCCGGGTGCTGTCGACCACCGACGAGTTCTGGTCCTCCCCGGAGGCATTGATCCGGCCGGATCGCGCGCGGACGATGGGTGAGGGCTGGGAGACCCGCCGGCGCAGGGACGGCAGGCACGACACCGTGGTGTTCAAGCTCGGCGCCGCCGGCGTACCGCAGCTGGTCGAGCTGGACACGACGCACTTCGTGTACAACGCGTCCTCCCATGCGGAGGCCTGGTTCTCCCACCACGCAGGCGATCCGGACGGAGCCGAGCTCGCCTGGGAACCCCTCCTGGAGCGGGTCGTCCTGCAGCCGGACACGCGGCACCGCTTCCGGGTCGAGGGCCGGGCCGCCACGCACCTGCGGCTCGACGTCTATCCCGACGGCGGGATGGCGAGGGTCCGGGTGACGGGGGCGCTGACGCAGGAGGGCCGGCGCGGGATGGGGCTGCGCTGGTTCAACGCCCTGCCCGCGGGTCAGCTGATGGACCTGCTGGCCCCGCTGACGCCCGCGGTGGCGCAGCTCCTGGTGGCCGCCCGTCCGCTGGCCGACGTGTCGGCGGGGGTGGCTGCGGCGGGCGAGGACGCGCGCCCGCTGCTGGACGCGCTCTTGATGGGGCTCTGACATGTCCGGCTGCGACACGGTTTTCGCCGCCCGCCGGGTCGCGCTGCGCGGCGGGGTCCGGCCGGCCTGCGTGGCGGTCACCGACGGGCGGGTCGTGGCGGTGACCTCCTTCTACGACCAGCCGACCGCGCGGCGTACGGTGCGCCTCGGTGACGACGAGGTGCTGATGCCCGGGCTGGTGGACAGCCACGTGCACCTGCAGAACCCGGGACACGGTGACTGGGAAGACCTGCTCTCGGCGACGGCCGAGGCCGTTCATGCAGGGGTGACGACGCTGGTCGACATGCCGGTGGACAGCGAACCGGTCACGGTGGACCTGGCATCGCTGGCGGCCAAGCGATCCGCGATGGAGGGCAGCGTCTTCACCGACGTCGGTCTGTGGGGTGGCGTCGTCCCGCACAACCTCGGCACGCTGGGGGCGCTTGTCGATGCCGGCGTCCTGGGGTTCAAGGCGTTCATGGTCTCGCCCGGGCTCGAGGCTTTCCCACCCGTGGACGCGGCCCAGCTGCGGACCGCGCTGGCCGAGCTGGTCCCGTACGGTGTGCCGCTGCTGGTCCACGCCGAGACAGCGGTCGTGGACTCGGGACCGGTTGACTACCAGAGCTTTCTGGCCTCCCGCCCTCCGGTCACGGAGGTGTGTGCGGTCTCGGCCGTGGTGGAAGCGGTGGCCCAGACGCTCGGCTGGGCGCACATCGTCCACGTGTCCGCGGCCTCTTCGTTGGACGTGCTGGCGGCTGCTCAGGCCCGCGGCTTGCGGCTGACCGCTGAGACCTGCCCGCACTACCTGACCTCGGCAGTTGCCAAGACCGCGCCGCCGGTGCGTGGGGCAGCAGACGCCGACGGGCTGTGGGCCGGTCTTGCCGACGGGGTGCTGGGGCTGATCGTCTCCGACCACTCGCCCTGTTCGCCGCCGGAGCCGGTCACCACGTTCGCCGACGCGGCGCCCGGAGTTGCTGCGGCACATCTGCGGCTTCCGGTGACCTGGACCGCCCTGCGCAAGCGCGGCTACACGCTCACCGACCTCGTCCGGTGGTGCTGCTCCGGTCCGGCGGACCTCGCCGGTCTGTCCGGCAAGGGGCGGATCGCGGTGGGTGCCGACGCCGACCTCGTGGTGTTCGCGCCGGATGCCCAGGTCACCGTCGAGCCCGGCCGCAGGCGGACCCCGTACGACGGTCACCACCTGACGGGGATCGCTCGGCGGACCTGGCTGGGCGGGCTCGAGGTCGACGACGTGCCGCGTGGGCGACTGCTGCGCAGGGGAGGTGGCTGACAGTGCGGATCCTGCTGGTCAACGTCAACACCTCTGCCGAGGCCACGGACGCTATGGTCTCGGCTGCGTCGACCAAGGCCGCGCCGGGGACCGAGATCGTCGGCCTGACCCCGGCGTACGGCTCGGCCGGTGTGGACAGCAACGCGCAGAGCCTGCTGGCGGCAGTGGGCGTGATGGACGCGGTGCGGTGCTACGAGGAGCACTTCGACGCTGTCGTGGTCGGCGGCTTCGGAGAACACGGACGTGAGGGGCTCCAAGAGCTGCTCGACGTGCCGGTGCTCGACATTGCCGAGTGCGCAGCCCATGTGGCGATGATGCTCGGCCGGACCTTCTCGGTGGTGACCACCCTGCAGCGGCCGGTGGCGCAGGTCGAGGACCGGCTGCTGCTGGCCGGGTTGATGGCGCGCTGCGCCTCCGTGCGCGCAGTCGGGCTGTCCACCCGCGAGCTGGACGACGACCCGGCACTGTCCGCGGCGGCCATCGTCGAGGCTGCTCGGTGCGCGGTCGTCGAGGACTACGCTGAGGTGGTGGTGCTGGGTTGTGGCGGCATGGCCGGGCTGGACGACCTGGTGTCCGCGGCCATCGGCGTGCCTGTCGTCGACGGTGTCGCAGCTGCCGTCTCCATAGCGGAGTCCCTGGTACGACTGGCTTTGCACACCACGAGCATCGGATCCGGTGCTCCACCCGACCTGTCCGCGACCATCTGGCCTGTCACGCCTGGAGACTCCGATGTCTGACGTTGCCCCGATCGTGCCTGCTGAGTTCGAGGTGCCGCTCGTTCTCGACGGTCCGGGATTCCGGCTGGAGCAGCTGCGGGTGGGGAACAACGTCGAGGACTTCGCCGCGTGGCACGGCAGTCAGGAGCACATCCACGCGACGCCGGGCTTCGCGGGTCGTGACTGGCCGGTGGACGACTACACGCTGGAGCAGAACGCAGCCGACCTCGCCGAGCACGAGGAGGACTTCGCCAAGCGGATCGGGTTCACGTACACCGTGCTCGAGCCGTCGACCGGCGAAGTGATCGGCTGCGTCTACCTCTACCCGCCCAGGCGGGACGGGTTCGACCTCGACGTGCGGTCGTGGGTGCGCGCCGATCACGCCTTTCTCGACAAGCCGTTGTACGACGCGGTTCTGGCGTGGGTCGCCGCCGACTGGCCGTTCACGTCGGTGGACTACGCCGCGCGGTGACCTGAGTCGCCGGTCCGACGTGCGGGGGAGGCCGAAACCGGTCGGTGGCGGCGATCACGGCCGGCTCGAAGTACGGGCCGCTGCCGTGGCCACCGGGGATGATCTGCAGCTCGGCGTCCGGCCAAGCCTGCGCGAGCCGCCAAGCGGTGTCCGGCGGGGAGCCCATGTCCAGTCGCCCGTGGATCAGGACACCGGGGATCCCGTGCAGCCGGTCGACGTTGGCGAGCAGCTGGCCGTCGGCGAGAAACCCGTGGTTGGCGAAGTAGTGCGTGACGATCCGCGCGAACGCGAGGCGGAATGCCACGTCGGCGTACCGCGGCGTCGGCTGCCAGCCCTCCTCGTGCGAAGCGAGCGAGTCCTCCCACGTGCACCAGTCGAAAGCCGCCTGCTCGCGTACGGCCGGGTCCGGGCTCTCCAGCAGGCGGTGATAGGCCGCGATCAGGTTGCCGTGCCGGTAGGGATCGGGGACGCCGAGCCGGAACTGCTCCCACTCGGCGGGGAAGAAGCGCCCGACGCCGTGGTAGAGCCAATCCAGTTCCGCACGTGTGGTGTTCGTGACGGCCACCAGGACCAGCTCACTGACCCGGTCGGGGTGCGCTTCGGCGTAGGCGAGAGCGAGCGTCGCGCCCCAGGATGCCCCTCGTACCAACCACTTCTCGATGCCCAGGTGCTCGCGGAGCAGCTCCAGGTCGGCGATGAGATGCTGGGTCGTGTTGGCCGAGAGGTCGGTCGTGGGCTCACTGGCGTGCGGGGTGCTCCGGCCGCAGTTGCGCTGGTCGAACAGCACGATCCGGTAGGCGGCTGGGTCGAAGTCGCGCCGAGCCCCCTCGGTGCAGCCTGACCCCGGGCCACCGTGCAGCACGACGACCGGCTTGCCGTCCGGGTTGCCGCAGGTCTCCCAGTAGACCAGGTTGCCGTCGCCGACGTCGAGCACGTCGCACTCGTACGGCTCGATCGGCGGGTAGCGCTCAGCCATGCCCTGACCATAGCGGCCGGACTCAGGCGGTCTGCAGCGCCTCGAGGAACAGCGCCGGGCATTCGCGGCCGGAGGTCAGGAATTCCTCGACCCCCTCGGGCTGGGCGTCGACGACCGCGTCCAGGGTCCAGGCCCCGCCCAGGAACAGCAGCCGTACGGCCCCGGTCGGCGTCACCCACAGCGCGCGCTCACCGAGGCGGACCACCCGTACGGTGCCGTCTTCCGCGACCGCCGACCTGGCCGGCTGAAAGGGGCCGGTGACCTCACGCCACAGCTCGAGGTAGGGCTGGCCGTCGTGGAAGTTGCCGCGTTCGGCGAACCCACCCGGAATCGCCACGACCTCGCCGGCGTCCTCGAAGTTGTCGCCCGAGGTCTCGACCACGTGGGTCCAGGTCACGCGGCTGCCGACGACGGTCGTGGTCCCGGCAAAAGCCCACCGCTTCTCCGGGCCCAGCCGCAGGTCGGCGTAGTTGTCGCCGACCTGCAGCCACATCACGTCCTCGTTCTCGCGCAGCGGCCCGTCACCTACGGCGATCCCGTCGCGGCGCCAGCCACCGGCCTGGGGCAAGAGGCTCATCAGCTCAACTCCTTGATCAGCAGAGGCCAGACGTCAGGGTCGTGGCCGGGGACCATCCGGTAGTCCTTCTCGCGGGCGATCGCCTTGAGTCGCAACAGCGGTTCGAGGGTCTGCTCGGGGTGGACGCCGATGGTGCCGCCGACCGGCTTCTCGTCGTCGATGTTCTCCTGCAGGTCCGCTGCGTCGAAGGCGAAGACGAACCCGCCGCCGCCGACCGAGGGGTCGAGGTCGACGACGAAGCTCTGGTGTCCGGGCGTGTGACCGGCGGTCAGCACCGCCGTGACACCCGGTGCGATCTCGCTGTCGCCGTCCGAAATCGCCCAGCTGATCGCCGGGTCGTCGTAGTCGATCCGGAACATCCCGTGCCGTTCCTGGTCCGGGTGCGGCGCGCCGAGGCCGTAGTCCAGCTCACGCTTCTGCACGTGTACGGCGACGTCGCGGCGGGCGAAGTGCCGCACGCCGCCGGCGTGGTCGTTGTGCAGGTGGGACAGCGCGACGACCGTGACCTCCTCCAGTGCCACTCCGACCTGCTCGACCGCGTCCTCCAGCGGGTCCCCGTCACCGGGTGGCAGAAAGGCGGCGATGTTGTGGTTGCCGCCGTGGAACCGTTGGTAGAGCAGGGGATCGCGAATCAGGCTGGGGTTGAACCCGGTGTCGAGCAGCATCCAGCCGCCGTCGAGCTGGAGCAGGATGCCGGGTACGGGTTCGCGCAGCCGGATGTCCGGCTCGGCGCCGTAGACGGAGAACGACTTGGGCAGCTCCTCCCAGCCGAGGATCAGCGGGATGATCCGCAGGACGCCGCTCACGAAGCCGCGGACAACGAGCGTCCGACCAGCTCCGAGCTGGTGACCCAGGCGTCGCGCTGCAAGTAGCGCATCGCGGTCAGCGCCGCGTCGTGCGCCGTCGTGCTGGACCCGCCGACGCAGTCGGTCACCACCCGGACGAAGTAGTCGCGTTGGTGGCCATCGACGAACGTGTAGTGGACGCAGACGTCGGTGAGACCGCCGACCAGGACCAGTGTCGTGATCCCCATGCCCCGCAGGATGATCTCGAGGTCGGTGCCGAAGAAGACGGAGTAGCGCCGCTTCTGGATGAAGTGCTCGTCCGGCCGCGGCCGCAGCTCGGCGACGATTTCGGTCCCGGCAACACCCTGGACGCAGTGCACCCCTTCGCTGCCGTCGAGCTCGCGGCCGATGTCGGCGAGGTCCGGCCGGTGCACCTCCTGGCTCCAGATCACCGGCAGTCGCTGGGCGCGGAAGGCGTCGACCAGCCCGGCGATCCGGGCCACTCGCTCGTCGTAGCCGGTCATCATCGCGATGCCCGCCTCGTCGTACGGCTGCCGCCCGCACTCCTGCACGTCGATGACCAGCAAGGCCGTACCGGGGCTCATCACCGAGGTCATCTGGTCCGCTCCTTCATCACCCGGGATCGCTGGCTCGACGCTAGGTCCGCCGGGTAACGACCGCGTTTCGCCGGTGGCTCAGGACGGTGAACGCCCGTCACATCGCCGGCCGCTCAGTATGGGGGTGGTTGCTCTGGTTCGGGTTCTGGTTCGTCGGAGTAGTCGTGGGGGGTGCTGGGGTGGGTCTGGCCGTGGGGGCTGGTCCAGGTGAGGACGTTGTTGGCGTCGCCTTCGCATGTCCAGCCGCCGTGGGTTTTGGCGAGGTGGCCGATCCGGGATAGGCAGGCGATGTTGGTGGAGGCGGTGTGTCCGCCACGGTCGGGGGTGAAGGGTTCGACGTGGTCGCCGTCGCCGAGGTAGGCGGAGCGGTTGGAGCCGGGGAAGCGGTCTTTGACGTCGCGGGCTT
>JAWWOO010000055.1:0-34698 GCA_033851545.1 Frankiales bacterium
CACCTTGGCCGCCTGGTCGGCGACCTCGCTGTTGATCTCGCCGGAGGCGGAGTAGCGGGAGTACTGCGAGAGCAGCTCGGACAGGGTGCCCTGCTGCTCGCCCAGCGCCGCGAGCACGTGCAGCGCCGCGAGCATCCCGGAGTCGGCCTTCCAGAAGTCGCGGAAGTAGAAGTGGCCCGAGTGCTCGCCGCCGAAGATGGCTCCGGTCTCGGCCATGGTGCCCTTGATGAACGAGTGCCCCACCCGGGTGCGTACGGGGACTCCGCCGTGCTCGCGGACGATCTCTGGCACCGCCTGGGAGGTGATCAGGTTGTGGATGATCATCGAGCCCGGCTCCTTGGCCAGCTCACGGACCGCGACCAGGGCGGTGATCACCGACGGGGAGACGATCTCGCCGCGCTCGTCGACCACGAAGCAGCGGTCGGCGTCACCGTCGAAGGCCAGCCCGACGTCGGCGGCGGTCTCGCGCACCTTGGCCTGCAGGTCGCGCAGGTTGGCAGGGTCGATCGGGTTGGCCTCGTGGTTGGGGAACGAGCCGTCCAGCTCGAAGTACATCGGGACGACGTCCAGCGGCAGACCCTCGAACACCCGCGGGACGGTATAGCCGCCCATGCCGTTGCCGGCGTCGACGGCGACGGACAGCCGTCGGATCCCGGACAGGTCGACCAGCTTGTTGAGGTAGGCCGCGTACTCGGTGACGAGGTCCTGGTGGGTCACCGTCCCCTTGGGCCCGTCGAAGGCTGGGATGCCGTTCTCCATCATCGCCCGGATCTCGGCCAGGCCGCTCTCCTGGCCGACCGGGGCGGCGCCGGCCTTGCACAGCTTGATGCCGTTGTACTTCGCCGGGTTGTGGCTGGCGGTGAACATCGCGCCCGGCATGTCCAGCGAGCCGGCGGCGAAGTAGAGCAGGTCGGTCGAACCGAGCCCGGCGTCGATCACGTCGGTGCCCTGGCTGGTCGCGCCGTCCGCGAAGGCCGCACACAGCGGGCCGCCGGACTCACGCATGTCGTGCGCCATGACGATCGTCGGCGCCCCGGTGAACCGGGCGAAAGCGGCGCCGACCGCCCAGGCCACCTCGGCGTCGAACTCGTCCGGGACCACACCTCGGACGTCGTACGCCTTGATGATCTTCGACAGGTCTTGCATCAGCCGGCACTCCCGCGCTCGTGGTCCTACGGACGAGCCGAGCCTACCGGTGTGGCAATTAGCGGGGTTTGGTGGCCTTGCTGATCACCGAGGCGACCTCGAGGACCTGACCCGACTGGGTCCACGCGCGGTACTCACAGCGCCGGCAGGAGGTGAACTGCACTGGCGAGCCGTCGGTCAGGGTCATCGCGATCTCGGTCAGCCGCGGCGACTCGCACTTCGGGCACTTCTCCCGCTGCGCATCGGTGAGCTTGACCAGCGACGAAGGAGTCGTGGGGACGGCGGTGCCGGTGCGCTGACGGGGGAGCCGGACGGAAAGCTCGTGGGCGGCGGCGGCGTAGGCGGTGGTACGGGCCATGTCGTGGACTCCGAACGGGTGAATGGTTGCGGACGCAGACACCTTCGGCAGCAACCCCGAAATCCTTGACCAGACGGCGTTTCTGGGGCAAATCGGACAGCCGAGAGCTGGCGCGGGCCGATCAGGGCGTACGGAGGACCCGCAGGTGCCCGCGGCGGCCCTGCGGCCCGGGTGCGGGCATTCCAGGCATCGCTGGCGGACCCTGCGGCGGGGCGGATCGCGGGTCGACCGGCGGGCGGCCCGCCTCGCGTACGGCGTCGGCGAGCGCCTCGAGGTCGTCGATCGACGGTGGGAAGCCATGGTCGTCGACCTCGAGCCGGACCACCTCCCAGCCGCGCGGGGCGGTAAGCCGGTGGGCGTGCTCGAAGCACAGGTCGTAGCAGTGCGGCTCGGCATAGGCGGCGAGCGGCCCGACGACGGCGGTCGAGTCCGCGTAGACGTAGGTCAGCGTCGCCACGGCCGCCTTGCCGCAGGCCGTGCGGGAACAACGCCGGATCGGGCTCACAAGGGCGAAACCTAGTCGGTACGGGGGCCCGTCGCCATCACCGCGAGCCCAACCGTGATCGTGTCGCCGTCTTGCGGGCTACGCTTTCGCGCGTGAGCGAGCAGCCGAGCGGAAGCGGCGTGGCCAGGGACCGGCACGGTCGCGGGCTGCGCAGCCCGTTGCTGCCGCCCGCGCTGCCGGCGGCGCGCTCCCGCAGCGAGATCTTCGACGACCTGGTCCTGGACGCCGTCGAGCACGTCGAGCAGCACTGGAAGACCGAGCTGGACGGGGTGGAGTTCGGCGTCGAGGACGTGCCGCCCCCGGTCGAGGACGGCGCCCCGACGGTCGAAGGCAGCGCGGACGACGTACCTCTGGGCCGGATCGACCCCGGCGACGACAAGCAGCCGCCGCGGATCATCGTCTACCGGCGGCCGATGGAGCTGCGCTCGCGCAACCCGCTCGACCTCGCCGACCTCGTGCACGACGTGGTCGTGGAGCAGATCGCGGAGTTCCTCGGCCTGGATCCGGACACGGTCGACCGGGGCGACTGAGGGTGCGCGGCCCCCGCGAGGTCGACCTTGATGTGATGGTCGACCGGGGCGACTGAGGCTGCGCGTCCTCCGCAAGGTCGACCTTGATGTGATGGTCGACCTGACCTTAGGGCGCTGAGGATGGGTGGATCTCGCCCGGCCGGGCACCGGCCACGGTCGGGTCCTCGCGTACGGACGGCAGCACGATGATGCCGGGCACCGAGACCAGTCCGACCTGAGCGGCCATCGTCCCGTCGGCGGCGGCCTCGCGGAAGACCGCCGACGCGGTCACCGGGCCGCCGGACTGATCGGAGCTGATCTCGACGGCGAGGTTGCCGTCTGGCGTCCCGAGCAGCGCTGCGAGGTCAGCGGCCACGGTCTGGCCCGCGGGGACCTGCACGTGTACGGGCTGCGGTGGGGTGCTCTGGGTCGGGTCGACCTGACCGGTCGGGGTGACGGTGATCGTGGCCGCGGCGTGCACCGCGGTGAAGTAGACGAGAACGTCCCGCTTGGCCGCGCTGCTCAGCGGAACGGCCGGCAGCACGGCGGTGCCGTTGAGCGTCGGCGTCTGTGCCGACCAGCTGACGTCGGTGGTCGGGGACGTCGTCGAACCGACCTCCTGCGACGCTGCCGCGGCCACCGGCCGGTCGGAGGTCACCAGCAGCGCGCCCGGATGTCCGGCGAGGGCGGAGGTCACGTTGACCGCCGTGACGGACCCGGGATCGACCGTCACGGACTCGAGCCCGGCCGGGGTGAACGTGCCGGTGTCCGAGACGACCTGCACGGTCACGTTGGCTGCCTCGGTGCCCGGGTCGGCAAGGACCAGCGTCTTCTTGCCCGGGTCCTCGGTCATCCCTGGCACCAGTGCCCTGCGGGAGGCTGGCCCGGCGTCGGGGATCCACTCGATCCCCCGCGGGATGTCCCCGTCCCGCCGGGTCGTGATCTCCGCGGCGGCGACCCGCCCGGTCACTGCGGTCACCATCGCGGTCAGCGCGATCTCGCCTGGCCCGAGCTTGACCAGGTCGATGCTTCGCCGCTGGTGCGGCTTAACCTCGATGCCGTTGCTGGCGCCGGTGAGGTTGAGCGGGCCCTTGGCGCCGAGCAGGGTCAGGTTGACGATCGCATCGGCGTTGTCGATGTTCGTCAGCACCAGCTTGAGCTCGTTGCCGACGATGGTCGAACCGCCGACGAAGGTGAATGCCGTACCGGGCTCTGCGCAGCTCACCGCCGCCAGCCCACGGGACAGCCCGGACGTGGCACGGGTCACCTGTACCGCCCCGAGCCCGACGGCGGACCCGCCGGTGCCGGTGAAGGCGAGGGCCCGGGTGCCCTTGTCGATCCGGCCGCCGAACGCGAGACCGTACGGGATCAGCCCGATCTCAGCCCCCGCGTTCGCGAAGTCCTGCGGCTTCGAGGTCACCGCGGTCGCGGTGATGGTGGGCTGGCCCTCGGTGACGCCGGACCCCGACCCCGCGGCGCGTACCCAGGTCACCTGCTGGGCGACGCCACCGCGGGCGTCGGGACAGACGACCGTCGCCTGCTTGACCGTCGTCGTGGATCCGGCCGTGACCAAGGTTTCCGGCGCACGAGGGCGGCCGGCCGTCGCGTCAGCCGTACCCAGTCCCACCGCCAGTGCAGCAACCACAGCCCCGAGCACGACCACGGGGCGGGTCACGAATCGCTCCCGTCGGGCTCCGGCCGGGACTCTGCCGCCGCGGCCTGGCCGTCCAGTGCCGGATCGGCGACCGGCTTGCGCCGGGGCGCCCGACGGGGCCTCACCACGGGCGTCTCCAGAAGCGCCGGGGTGGGCACCTCCGCCCCGTCGACCTGCCCGGCAGCAGCGGTCTTCGCAGCGGGAGGCCTCCGCTTGCGTACCGGCCGGGGTGCCGGGGCCTCTGCCGCAACCGGCTCCACCACCTCCACCACCTCCACCGGCTCCACCGCCTCCACCGGCTCGGCGCCGTCCACAAGGTCATCGAGCTCGACCGGCTCGCGAACCTGCACCGGCTCCTCCTCGGCGGACCACAGAGGCGGACCGTCCTCGGCGCGTACCGAGGGGGCGGAGAGGACGAGTACGAGCAGGAGGACGATCAGCTGCACCGCCAGCCAGCCGTCGCGCCGCGAGTTGTCGTAGCGCAGCACCAGCCGGCCGGGCTGCGCCGGTAGCGCGAAGCCCTGGGCCCAACCGTCGACAAGGACCGGCTCGAGCCGGTGCCCGTCGAGGGTCGCCCGCCAACCGCTGCGGGCGGCCTCGGCCAGCACCAGGGTGCGCCCGACGGTGCCGCCGGGGATCGAGGTCCGGGCGCCGTCGGCCTTGCTCGGGACCGCGACCGGCGGGGTGGCCAGGTCGCCGGCGGCCGGCCGGATCACCAGCTGGCCGACCGCGGACGGCACCTTCCACACCTGCGTCGCGGTGGCTGAGGACATCCGGGTCAGACCCACCGTGGTGTCCAGCGCGCGGACAAGCGACCGGGGTGGCGAGACGACGGCGACGAAGCCCACGGCATAGGTGCCGAGGGCGCTGGCAGCGTCACCGGAGCCGCCGGACAAGGCCTGGACCAGCTGGTCGAGCCTGCGCCGCTGAGCCGGCAGGGTGGTCAGCTCGGCCGCGTCGAGGGTGCGGCCGGTGCTGTCCTGGATCACCGTGTAGGACACGGTGAGACCCTGTGGTCGCAGCACCAGCGCGCGCAGCCCGTCGGAGCCGGCCAGGTTGCCCACCAGGAACTCGGGCAGGATGGTCGATACGTGCCGGTTCAGCGCATTGTCGTCGGGCAGGCCGGCCGACAGCCAGGACACCGTCGCCAGCAGCGGCGCGGTGAGTCCGAGCAGGGCGACGACCGCTGCGACCGGCTGGCGCAGGCCGAACGACGCGGCCGCGAGACGCGGCAGGGCACCGTCGGCGGCCAGCGCGGCGGCCATCACCAGCCCCGCCCCGACGAGCCCGGCCGACGCCCCCGGCCAGCCGAGGACCCGTACGCCGTCGGCCGTGGCGGTCGTGTGGCTGACCACGCTGCCCGTGACCAGGCCGGCTACCACCAGTGCCCATGCGCTCAGGCCGGTGAGCATCCGGTCACGGCGGACCAGCACGCTCAGCGCGGCGAGCAGCAGGCCGATGGACAGCCACCAGGCCGCGACACCGGTGCCACCGGGCCAGCCGAGCAGCAGGTCCGATGGGCGCGGGTGCGGCAGGTCGAGGGCGGCCGAGACCCGGCCGGTGCCCAGCACGAGCAGGCCTGGCTGCGACCAGACCCGTCCGGTCCAGGGAACGAGCAGGGCCACGGGGACGAGCAGCACGATCAGGCCGGCGAGCACGAAGCGCACGGCGTGCGCTCTGCGTCGCACGGCGCTGAGTGCGGCCACCGCGAGCACCGCGAGGGCGGCGCCCGGCAGCAGGTCCGGCGCGAAGGCCACCGCCACCGCGAGCAGCAGCCCCGCCCACCAGGCATGGCGCCAGCCGCCGCGATGGGTGGCGGCCATGAAGCACCGGGCAACAGCGCGGATGACCAGGGGTAGCAGGACGAAGGCAACCGCGATGCCCAGCCGGCCGCCCACGATCGCCTCGACACCGACCGGCAGCAGCGCGTAGGTCGCGGCGGCGTAGGCGCGGACGGCCTGGGACTGTAGCTGCCCCCGGGTTGCGGCGTAGGCGGTCAGGCCGGCGAGGGGCACGCAGCCGAGCAGCAGCACGTCGACCGCGAACCAGACCTTGCCCAGGAACACGGTCGAGACCAGGGCCAGGACCGGGAGGTACGGCGGCGCGTCGGCGGTGCTGCCGACACCCACGGGGTGGAAACCGGCGAGGTAGGTGTGCCACAGGTCCGATGCGCCTGCCGGCGGTGGCAGCAGGCGGCCGCCGGAGAGGACGCCGTGCCCTCCGAGCAGGTGGCGCTCGGCGACCAGGGCGATCACGGTGAGCGCGGCGAAGAGCAGCAGCCCCGGGGCGAGGAGCACGGCGCGCCAGTCGATGCCCGAGGTCGGCAGGTCGGCGTCGTCCTCGCCGGACGAGCTGGGGCCGGTCTCCAGCGCCTGGGCGACCGGGGTGACGTAGAGGCCGCGGTTGCTCCGCCCCGCGGTCAGCCAGTCGCCGATGTGCTCGCCGATGGCGCGCAGCCGGGCACCAGGCTTGGCCATCATCGGCCGGAGCGAGCGGCGCGGCACTGCTACCAGCGGCGCCCTGGTTCTGCGCGCGGTGAACAAGGCCCCGGTGCTGCGTACGAGGCGGACGTACGCGGCCAGCTCGTCGATCGCCAGCAGCGGGCGCCGGGTGAGCAGGAACAGCAGCACCCGCAGCACGGTCGCCAGGGCGAGCCGCGGCAGCCCGAGCGCGAGACCCAGCGGCGAGGCGTTGGCGAGCACGGTGAACATCGCGTTGCGCCGGTCGACCCGACGAGGGAAGTCGCGAGTGGCGGCCAGCCGCCGGTGACCGGCGGCGGCAGCCTGCGCGTGGTGGACCACGGCGTCGGTGACGACCTCGACCCGATAGCCGGCGAGATTGGCCCGCCAGCCGAAGTCGAGGTCGTCGCGGAACAGCGGCAACCGCGGGTCGAAGCCGCCGAGGGCGTCCCACACGTCGCGCCGGACGAGCATCCCGGCACTGCCGACGGCCAGCACATCGCGTACGCCGTCGTGCTGACCCTGATCGACCTCACGCCGGTCGAGGCCGGTGTGCCGGTGACCCGCCCCGTCCGTGGTCAGGCCCACCTCGAGCAGCAGTCTCGACTGGTCCCAGCCCCGGGCCTTGGCACCAAGCACGGCGGCGTCCGGCGACTCCTCCGCCCGGACCAGCAATGCCTCGAGGCAATACGGTTCGGGGGCGCTGTCGTCGTGCAGGATCCAGACCCACTCGACCGGGTCGCCGTCAGCTGCCCGAGGCCCGTTCGGGGGCATCGGGGCGCCGTTGTAGGCCTCCAGGCCGAGCGCGACCGCGGCGCCGAAACCGGTCGTGCGCTGGGCCTGCACGATCCGGCTCGCGCCCAGGCCGGCGGCGAGGATCCGCACGCTGGCGTCGTGGCTGCCCGTGTCGACGGCCACCGCGCGCTGGGCCGGCCTGGTCTGTGCCTCGAGCGCGGCGAGACTGCGCCGCAGCCACCGCTCACCGTCGTGGGAGACGAGAACAGCGGTGACCAGGTGGCGCGGAAACGCTGGGCGCACGCTACGAGAAGGCATCCGGTCCGGGGGGTGGAGGGTCAACGGCTAGGGCTGCGAGACTACGCGACCACCCTGAGCCCCCCGAACCGCGTCCGCCGCCGGCCGGCGCGTCGGCAGGTCAGCCGGCGAGCCGCTTGAGCCGGCGTCGCTCGCGCTCCGACAGACCACCCCAGATGCCGAAGCGCTCGTCGTTTGCCAGCGCGTACTCGAGGCAGTCGTCCTTGACGTCACACGAGATGCAGATGCGCTTGGCCTCCCGGGTCGACCCGCCCTTCTCCGGGAAGAAGGACTCAGGATCGGTCTGGGCACACAGGGCACGCTCCTGCCAGGACGCCTCCTCGGTCATCGGATCGACCAGTACATCCAGAGCAATGTGCTCGCTCACAGCGCCTCCTACGACCCTCACGCTCTCACCGGCTCGCGGCCGGTGGATGCGCGATGTGCTGCGTCACGTGACCGCCGCGGGTGCGACGGCCGTGGATGCAGATGAATGACACGAGTGAAATTACACGCGCGTTGGTCCCCGTTCGTCAACCCGTTCGGTGGTATTCGCCCTGAAGAATCTTCCGTGAGAGGCCTGCAGAGCCGTCAAGGAACCCGTCTGAGCAACCGTATCGGGTGGGAACGGGACGAAAGGATCTCCCGCCGGAGGGCTCACGGCAGACGGTGGATAGGGTTGGCGACATGGCCGACCAGCCCGAGCTCCCCCGCCGGATCGCCGTCCTGGCCGGCGGCATCGGTGGCGCCCGCTACCTGCGCGGGGTCCTCTCGGCGCTGCCGGAGGCGCAGGTGACCGTCGTCGGCAACACCGGCGACGACCTGACCCTGTTCGGCCTGCGGATCTGCCCCGACCTCGACACGGTGATGTACACCCTCGGCGGCGGCAGCAACGAGGAGCAGGGCTGGGGCCGCGCCGACGAGACCTGGTCGGTCAAGGAGGAGCTGGCGGCGTACGGGGCAGAACCGACGTGGTTCGGCTTGGGCGACCGCGACTTCGCGACCCACATCGTCCGGACGCAGATGCTCGACGCCGGCTACCCGCTCTCGGAGGTGACGGCGGCCCTGTGCAGGCGCTGGCAGCTCGGCCTGACGCTGCTGCCGATGAGCGACCAGCGGGTGGAGACCCATGTCCTGGTCGAGGACGAGCGGGGCCGCCGGGCGATCCACTTCCAGGAGTGGTGGGTCGGCCTGCACGCGGCACTGCCGGCCCTGGAGTTCGTCTCCGTGGGCGCGGAGGACGCCACCCCGGGGCCGGGCGTCCTCGAGGCGATCCGTGACGCCGACGTGGTGCTGCTGCCACCGTCCAACCCGGTGGTCAGCATCGGCTCGATCCTTTCCGTACCCGGCATTGCCGAGGCGCTGCAGGCGACAGCTGCCCCCGTCGTCGGCTGCTCCCCGATCATCGGCAACGCCCCGGTACGGGGGATGGCGGACGCCTGCCTCACTGCCATCGGGGTCGAGACCAGCGCGGCCGGCGTCGCCCTGCACTACGGCTCCAAGGTCCTCGACGGCTGGCTCGTGCACGAGACCGATGCCGAGGCAGTTCCCATCGTCGAGGGGGCCGGCATCGCCTGCAGGGCAGTGCCTCTGCTGATGACAGACGTCGAGACCACGGCGGCAATGGTGCGCGAGGCGCTGACCCTCGCCGAGGCGATCCGGGGATGACCCGGCTGACGATCTGGGGCGTCGCCGTCGCCCGCGAGTTCACCACCGGCGACGACCTCGGCGCGTTCCTGCTCGCCGCCGAGCCTGGGCTGGCGACAGGCGACGTCGTGGTCGTCACGTCCAAGGTGGTGAGCAAGGTCGAAGGACGCGTCCTGGTCATCTCGGCGGACCGGGAAACCGCGCGCCGGCAAGCCATCGACTCCGAGACCGTACGCGTCGTGGCCACCCGGGGAGCGACCCGCATCGTCGAGACCGGACACGGTCTGGTCCTGGCCGCCGCAGGCGTCGACACCTCGAACACTGCGTCGGACACCCTGATCCTGCTGCCCCGCGACCCCGACGCCTCGGCGCGCGCGCTGCGCGACCGGATCGCCGAGCTGGCAGGGGTCCGGGTCGCGGTCATAGTCTCCGACACGATGGGCCGGGCATGGCGCAGAGGCCTGACCGACCACGCGATCGGCGCAGCCGGCATCGCCGCGCTCAGGGACTACCGGGGGCGAACCGACAGCTACGGCAACGACCTGGCGGTCACGGAGATGGCCGACGCCGACCAGCTTGCCGGGGCCGCCGAGCTGGTCAAGGGCAAGTTGGACGGGACGCCCTTCGCCATCGTCCGCGGCCTGGTTTACGACGACAATGACGACGGGGCAAGGGTTCTGGTGCGCCCCGCCGGCGAGGATCTGTTCCGGCTCGGGACGGCGGAGGCCTTCGAGGCCGGCCGCCAGGACGCACTAGGAAGGGGAGCGCCATGACGATCGGCGACGCGGGTACGACCGCCATCGGTGACCTCACCGTGCCCCGGTTCGGCTACGGCACGATGCGGCTGACCGGCCCGGGCATCTGGGGTCCGCCGGCAGACCCGGACGAAGCCGTACGGGTGCTGCGCCGTGCGTACGAGCTGGGCGTCCGGGTCATCGACTGTGCCTGGTACTACGGGCCGGAGGCTGCCCACCTGCTGCTGCGCGAGGCGCTGGCCCCCTACCCCGACGACCTGGTGCTGGTGAGCAAGCTGGGCGCTTGGCGAGAGCACGACCACAGCTGGCACCCGGCGGTCAGCCCGGCACAGCTGCGGGCCGGCTGCGAACGCGACCTCGAGCTGCTCGGCATCGAGTCGGTGCCGGTCACCCACCTGCGCTGGACCCCCGGCGATGGGGTGACCACGACCTTCGAGGACGCCCTCGCGACGATGGTCGAGCTCAAGGCCGAGGGCAAGATCCAGCGGATCGGGCTGAGCAACGTGACTCTCGAGCAGCTCGATCTCGCGCTGGCCGGGACCGAGATCGTGACCGTGTCCAACCTCTACAGCGCGGGGCAGCGCGCCGACGACCCCGTGGTGGACCGGTGCACCGAGCAGGGCATCGCCTACCTGCCGTTCTTCCCCTTGGCCATGGGCAAGATCGGCCGCGAGTCGGTGGTGTCGGCGGTGGCGGAGCGGCTCGAGACCACGGCGAGCGTCGTCGCCCTCGCCTGGCTGCTGCAGCGCTCGCCGGTGATGCTGCCGATCCCGGGCACCAGCAAGGTCGGCCACCTCGAGGAGAACCTCAGCGCCACCGATCTGGTCCTGACCCCCGCGGACCTGGCCGAGCTCGACGGCACTTTGGCCTGATCCGCGGCTTGGCAGTCCCGCCGCGACCTCGGACGGTGCACACTGACGACCATGGAACCGACGCCGAACCCGTACACGCCCGAGGGCGAGGCCCGGATGTTCGGCCTCGTGGCCAAGGGTCTCCGCCACCCCAGCCGGCGCCGCCGCAAGGCGTTCAGGTTCCTTGGCTGGTGGGCTCTGGGCACCGTCGTCGTGGTGGCCCTGGCCATCCCGGCCCTCGGATGAGCACGGGCAACGAGCTGGCGCCGATCGGGCTGATTCAAGGCAGCCGGCACAAAACACCCGCAGGCCGTCGTCGGAGAAGCTACCTGCTGACCTTGGCGACAGCACTGGCGGTGGGCGCTGGCGCGCTAGGCCTTCGATGGCTGGTCAGCGATCACGCGCTCTATGGCTACGGCAGCTCCGAGAGCGGCCCGGTGACCCTCGGGCAGACCGTCTACGCAGGACTGCCGGCGATGCCAACCGGTGTGGGCGCCGGCGAAAGCCGCCGCCTGGACCTTCGCAGCGTACATCTGCGAATTGGCGCCAACACCTCCCACGCCACGGTGACAGCGATGATCTGCAGCCAGCGCGTGGGCAGCGCCAGCCTGGTCGGCGGTGGCGAGGCCCTGGGCGACCCGAACCAGTTCTGCACCTCGCTGCAACCCTTTCGCGCCGGATCACTGACCGTCGGCGCTACCGCGAGCGGCATCGTCGTGGCTGTCACTCCTCATACAGCCGGCGTTGTTCACATCGAGGGTGCCGACGTCGAATACCGCGACGGCATCCGACGTGGCCGTCAACATGTCGGACTCGAGATGACCTTCACCACCGCGCCATAGGGGCGGCCACCACCACGATCGCCATCACTCAGACGTCGATGTCCCGCTCGGCCGTCGACGGCGGCGCCTGACCGGACGACGGCTCGACCGCCCGCGGGTCTGCCGCCCGCCGGACGGGCGGCGTCCAGCCGAGCTCGGTCAGCCGACGGCGCAGGGCCATGCCGGCCAGGCTCTTGTGCTCTGCCAGGTCAAGGGTCCGCCGTGGTTCGTCCTGCGGGTCGATCTCGAGCAGCGCCTGTGCGGCCTGGACGTACTCACGCAGTGCAGAAAACAGCCGCGCGTCATCGAAGTCAGGCACGTGCAACTCTCCCCGCTGGCAGTGGTCCTGGTGACAGGACACCAGCCTCTCCCATGCCCAGCCTCGTGGCAATCCACCCGCTGCCGAGATGGGCAAAACTAGACTCAGCCGCCCTGACCTCAACGGGTTGGGTGGTCAGGTGTCCTGACGCAACAACCGCCACGCGGCGAAGCCGATGACGACGGCGACGTAGGCGCAGAACAGGGCGAAGCCAGACCACGGCGCCATCGACCCGGCATCGTTGTGCAGATTGGTCACGGCGCTTCCGGCGTTGAGGGGCAGGTAGCGGCTGACGTGCGACTGCCAGTCGCTCGGCAGCAGCCGGACGATCAGCGGCAGCACGAACAGCGCCCCGAACAACGTCGAGATCGCCGCGGCCGTGTTGCGCAGCAACGCCCCGAGACCCAGCCCGAGCAGGCCCACCGCGACGACGTACAGCGCACTGCCGAACACCGCCCTCGCGACGTCCGGCTTCCCGAACGACGTGTCGAGGTGCTTGGACGCCAGGATCGACTGGCCGATGAAGAACGCCACCAGCACCGCCGGCGTGATCAGGACGAGTGCCGTCGCACCGAAGACACCGAGCTTTCCCCACAGCACCGGCAGCCGGCGGGGCACCGCAGCGAAGGTCGCGCGGATCATGCCGGTGGCATACTCACCGGTCATCAGCAGCACGCCGAGAACGCCAATTGCCATCTGGGCAAGGAAAGTGCCGCCTAGGCTGGTCGCGACCGGGTCGAAGTTCCTGGCATCGTTCGGGTCGGGCGGCGGCCAGTGCGCCACCCGTACGGCCGGGACGAGGATCGACAGGCCGATGACCAGAACGAGGGCTGCCAGCAGGGACCACACGGTCGAACGCAGGCTGCGGAGCTTGGTCCACTCGGACCGGAACACCCGGACCTGGGTCACGCGCTGATTGGTCGGCGCTTCCAGTACGGCGGTCATCGCTCGGCTCCTGTGGTGGTCGTCGGGCGGTACTCGACCGCGTCGTGGGTCATGTCCATGAAGGCCTCCTCCAGCGAGGCCTGCTGGGCAGCGAGCTCGAGCAGGGTGATCTGTGCCCCGCCGGCCGTCAGGCCGATCTGGTCGGTGGTCAGGCCCGAGACCTCGAGCGCATCGTCGTCCGCCGGCTTCACGGTCACGTCCGGCGCGACGAGAAGTGCTGCCAGCGCGAGGTTGTCGAGACTGCGCACCCGTACGACATTGCGCGAGGCGCCGGCGATGAACTCGTCCATGCCGGTGTCAGCGATAAGCTTTCCCTTGCCGACGACGATGAGATGTTCTGCGGTCAGGGCCATCTCGCTCATCAGGTGCGAGGAGACGAACACGGTACGGCCCTCGGCCGCGAGCCCCTTGAGCATCGAACGGATCCAGCGGATGCCCTCGGGGTCGAGGCCGTTGACCGGCTCGTCGAGGATCACCGTACGAGGGTCGCCGAGCAGCGCGGTGGCAATGCCGAGACGCTGCCCCATGCCGAGCGAGAAGCCGCCGGCACGGCGCTTGGCCACCTCGCGCAGACCGACAGCATCGATGACCTCCTCGACCCGCGACCGCGGGATGCCCGATGTCTGGGCGAGGGACAGCAGGTGGTTGAAGGCCGAACGGCCGCTGTGGATCGACCGGGCCTCGAGCAGCGCACCCACCTCGTGCAGCGGCGCCACGTGGTCCCGGTACGGCTTGCCGTTGACGGTCACCGTCCCGCTGGTCGGCGCGTCGAGGCCGAGGATCATCCGCATCGTCGTCGACTTGCCTGCGCCGTTGGGCCCGAGGAACCCGGTGACGATGCCCGGCTGGACGGTGAAGCTGAGGTCGTCGACCGCCACCTTGTCCCCGTACTTCTTGGTCAGTCCGCGTGCCTCGATCATCGCTGCCCCTCCACCATCGCCGGATGCTCGCCGCAGAGCATGGCGGCGCACCTCGGCGGGGTGGTAGCCGCGGACAGGTGGCTCTCAGCCGGGCCACAGCAGTCCTCGTCCAGCGGCAAGCGTTGCTGGTGACGGTACGGAGCGCAGGACCGAAGCTCAGGCGGTATCGGCCATGGTCACCGGCCGCGCGAAGGGTGAAGATGCGGTGTGAGCCACGACGAAGTGGTGAGGGGCGGCGACGAGGACGGCAGCCGTTCGTTCGGCTGGGTCCTCATCATCGGCTTGGCGGCGCTCGCGGCCGTCGTCTCCCTGCTGAGCCACCACAGCAAGCCCGCCGCGGAGCCGGCCCTGCCGGTGCCCACGCTCAGCCCGATCCCCGCCGCCTCCTCGACGGCGTCTCCCCCACCACTGGGCCAGCTCGTCTCGGACGTCCCCAGGTCGACGTACGTCGACCCGTCGATGGCCGTACTGGCATGGCGGACCGGCTATGTGCTGGCGCACGACCTCTGCCCGATCGTCACCGACCACCGCACGACCATGGAGATCAGCTTCGTGCTGGAGAACATCACGCCGGTCCGCGTGATCATCACCAGGGTCGCCCCGGTCCTACCGCTCAAGGGCGTTCGCCCGACCGGTGTCGAGCTTCAATTCGGCCTGTGCAAGGACCGTGCCAAGCCCGCGCTGCTGGAGCCGCGACTCGCAGCCGGGGGCGCGGTGTTGGTCACGCTGAGCTTCGCCCTGCCCGACACCTGTCCGGCGCCCTACCCGATCCTGCTGAGGGTCACGTTGACCATCGAGGGACAACGGCGGGTCGAGGACCTGCCGCTTCTCAGCGACCTGGGCGGCGTACGGTTCGACACCTGCAAGACGGTGAGCATGCCTGACTAGATCCGCCGGTTGTCGCGCGCTGCATAGCGGGGGGCGAATCGCGGCTGGCGGGGCCCGGACATCAGGATCAGCCGGATCGCCCGGTAGCGCTGGGGCCGGTAGGGCTCGAGCAGCTCGAGCATCCCCTGGTCGTCGACCCGCCGGCCGAGCATGGCCCAGCCGATCTGCGCCGCGAGGTGGTAGTCACCCACCGAGACGGCGTCCGCATCCCCGTGGGCCCGGCAGGCAACCTCGGCGGCGGTCCACACCCCGATGCCCGGGACCGTACGGAGCAGCCGCTTGGCTTCGACCGGCGGCAGGGCCAGCGTGCGCTCGAGCGCGGGCGCCAGCCTGGCCGCGGCGATCAGCGTCTGCCGGCGGCGGCCGTCGACGCCGGCCCTGTGCCACTCCCAGTCCGGCAGACGCACCCAGGCAGCGGGCTCTGGCATCACGGTGAGGCCGCGCGGCGACGGACCGGGCGCCGGCTCACCGAAGCGGCCGACCAGCTCGCGCCACGAGCGGTTGGCCTCGCCGCTGGTCACCAGCTGCTCGAGGATCGCCGGCACCAGCGACTCCATCACCAGCCCGGTACGGGGCACCCGCAGGCCGGGGTGGCGGCGCATCGCCTCTGCCACCGGCTGGTGGTGGGATCGAAAGGCCGACGGCTCGTCCCGTACGCCGAGCAGCTCGGGGACGGAGGCGAGCAGCCAGCCGGCCCCCGGGCCCCATGCCTGGGCGGCAACGCCCTCGCCGGCCGGGACGATCACCAGGGTGCCGGGTCCGTCCGGGGTGCGGCAGGCTCGCCACCAGCGGCCGGCGGCGTCGACGAGCTGGGTCGGGTCCCCCGGCCCGCGCAGCAGCGGCCCCAGGGTCAACCGGAGGTCGAGCGGGTAGCCCGGGTGCCAGACCAGCTCCGCGGCCGCCGTCCCGGGCAGCTCGGCGGATGCTGTCATGAGGTCAGTGTGTCCTGACGGCGCGACATTCGCCTAGCTCACGGCTCCGCCACGTACACTCGCACCCGCGCGACCAGAACTGTCGCCTCTCATCTTGCCAGCGCCGCCCGAACGAGAGAGCTCATGCCGACCAAGAAGATGGACGCGAAGCGTGCCGCCAAGGCACGCCGCATGGAGATCGAGGCAGCCAAGCGGGCGGCCCACGCCGCCGACCGGCGCCGCAGCTGGCTGGTCGCCGGCGCCGCGGTGACCGTCGGCATCCTGCTGATCGTCGCGGTCGAGCTTCCGCGCTGGACAGCGCCCACGCCGATCGAGAAGCGCTCACTGTCGCAGCTCGGCGTCTCGGTGGCCAAGGCCGCGTGCAGCGCCGACACCGCCCGCAAGATCCAGGCCAAGGGCGACCTCGCCGCGACGGACAAGGCCGGCAAGGCGACCACGATCAAGTACACCGAGGTGCCGCCCACGTCCGGCAAGTCCTACGCCACCGGGGCCGCCGCGGGCACCCACTACTACGCCGCCGGTGAGGGGCCCACCCCCGAGACTCTCGTCCGCAACCTGCAGAACGGCTACACCGTGCTGTGGTACACCGCGTCGTTGCCCAAGAACCAGCTCGCCCAGCTGAGCTACGTCGGTGACGCCGGCGCCAAGGTCGCGCTGAGCGAGAAGTTCATCGTCACGCCGTGGGACATCAAGCTCGGCAAGTTCCCGGCTGGCAAGAACGTCGCGATCGCCGCATGGGGCAGCGTCCAGTTCTGTGGCGGGGTCAACGGCAAGACGGTTCAGACCTTCATCAACAACCACCCGCCGTCCAAGGCCCCGACGCCGACCGGAGCCTGACCGAAGGCCGCTGCCCTGCGGCCGCTACCGTTGCCGACACTGCTCCCGAGCTCAGGAGAACACGTGCCCCGCGCGCTCATCACCGGCATCACCGGCCAGGACGGCCTCTACCTCGGCGAGCTGCTCGCCGCCAAGGGCTACGAGGTGTTCGGCCTCGTCCGCGGTCAGAACAACCCCAAGGTCGGCATCGTCGAGGAGATCATCCCGTCGATCCAGCTGGTCGAGGGTGACCTGCGCGACCTGCCGTCCCTCATCGGGGCCCTCGAGGTCGCTCAGCCGGACGAGGTCTACAACCTCGGGGCCATCTCCTTCGTCGGCCTGTCCTGGAAGCAGGCGGAGCTCACCGGCGAGATCACCGGGATGGGCGTGCTGCGGGTGCTCGAGGCGATCCGCATCCACACCCAGAACGACATGAGCAAGGTGCGCTTCTACCAAGCCTCGAGCTCGGAGATGTTCGGCAAGGTGCGCGAGGTGCCGCAGGTCGAGACCACGGCGTTCCACCCCCGGTCCCCGTACGGCGTGGCCAAGACGTTCGGCCACTACATGACCGTCAACTACCGCGAGTCTTACAACGCCTACGCCTGCTCGGGCATCCTGTTCAACCACGAGTCGCCGCGTCGGGGCCACGAGTTCGTCACCCGCAAGGTCACCAGGGCCGTCGCGCGGATCGCGCTCGGCCTGCAGGAGAACGTCTCTCTCGGCAACCTCGAGGCCCGCCGTGACTGGGGTTTCGCCGGGGACTACGTCGAGGCGATGTGGCTGATGCTCCAGCAAGGCCAGCCGGACGACTACGTCATCGCGACCGGCGAGACCCACTCGATCCGCGAGCTGCTCGAGGTCGCCTTCGCCCGGGTGGGCATCGACGACTGGGAGAAGCGGGTCGTCCAGGACCCCCGGTTCTTCCGGCCGGCCGAGGTCGACCTACTGATCGGCAGCCCCGCCAAGGCCAAGTCCGAGCTCGGCTGGGAGCCCAAGGTCGGGTTCACCGAGCTGGTCCAGATGATGGTCGACGCCGACACGGCCGCCGAGCAGCGCCTCGCCCGGCATCGGCACAGCGACGAGGTCTGAGCGGCCCCGTACCAATCCTGACTAGAACCGACTAGCCACAGATGGCCCTCATCAAATCAATGGCTGCTGCCGACATCTCTGCGTAGGGTCGCCGACCGGACAGGTCTGCGCGCGTCGACGCGGGGAGGGGACAGCGATGGCCGATGCCAGCGGCCCGACGCCCGCCGACGAGACCCTGGACGCCCTGCTGCTGCGCAGCCTGCTCGACGAGTCGGCCGACCGGGTCTACTTCAAGGACGTGGACAGCCGGTTCCTGCGACTCAGCCACAGTGGTGCCGCCTGGTTCGGCCGGCAGCGGGCCGACGTCGTGGGGCTCACGGACGCCGACTTCTTCACCGCGGCGCACGCCGCGGAGGCCAAGGCCGACGAGCAGGAGATCATGCGTACGGGCCTCGGCATGGTCAACGTGATCGAGCGCGAGACCTGGCCCGACCAGCCCGACACCTGGGTCTCCTCCACCAAGCTCCCACTCCGCGACTCCGCCGGGACCGTCATCGGCACCTGGGGGATCTCCCGCGACGACACGGCACGGGTGATGGCCGAGCAGCTGCTGGCCGAGCGCAGCGCCAAGCTCGAGCAGGTGCAGCAGGAGCTGGTCACCGTCCTGGACGGCTCCCCGGACGGCATGATGCGGTTCGACCGGCAGCTGCGGCACGTCTACGTCAACCCGGCGGCGGAGACGACGCTCGGGATGTCCGCAGCGCAGGTCCTCGGCCGGACGAGCAGCGAGATCGGCCACCCACCCGAGGCCGAGGCCTGGGAGCGGGCCCTCCGCCAGGTCTTCGAGACGGGCGACGGCACGGAGCTGGAGTACGTCGACAGTGTCGACGCGCGGGCCCGCTGGTTCCAGGCCCGGATGGTGCCGGAGCGGCAGGTCAGCGGGGCGGTCACCGGCGTGCTGGTCGCCGTACGGGACTTCACCGACCGCAAGCGGGCCGAGGACGCCCTCGCGTTCCAAGCCGGTCATGACCAGTTGACCGGGCTGGCGAACCGCGCCCTGTTCCTCGACCGGTTGGGGCATGCCGTCCGTGGGCTCGAACGCGACGGCGGCCGGCTGGGACTGCTGTTCGTCGACCTCGACCGGTTCAAGACCGTCAACGACACCCTGGGGCACGCTGCCGGGGACTGGTTCCTGCTCCAGGTCGGCCGCCGGGTGAGCGACGCAGCCCGCCGTACGGACACCGTGGCCCGGTTCGGCGGTGACGAGTTCGTCGTGCTCTGCGAGGGGCTGACCGACGACGAGGACATCCGGACGGTCGCCGACCGGGTCAGCAGGGCGTTGTCCGAGCCGCTGGTCTACCGCGGCCAGTCGCTGCCGGTCAGTGCCAGCCTCGGCATCGTCACCACGAGCTGCGCCGAGGCGAACCCGGAACGGCTGGTCGCCGACGCCGATGCCGCGATGTATCAGGCCAAGCACCAGGGAGGCGGCCGGTACGAGTTCTTCGACGCGGGTCTGCGCGAGCGCGCCCTCGTGCGTACCGGCCTGATGCTCGAGCTGCACCGCGCGCTCGACCGTGGCGAGTTCCGGCTGCACTACCAGCCGGTGCTGCGCCTGGCCGACCAGAGCTGCATCGGCGTCGAGGCCCTGCTCCGCTGGCAGCACCCCACCCGTGGGCTGCTGCAGCCCGGCACGTTCCTCGATGTTGCCGAGCAGTCGGCGTTCATGGTCGACCTGGGGACCTGGGTTCTCGACGAGGCCTGCCGCCAACTGGCGGTGTGGGAGGTGCGTCCCGGGCAGGCGCCGATCAGCATGGCCGTCAACGTCTCCGCGCGCCAGTTCGCCACCCCCGGCTTCGTGCAGGTGGTGGCCGCAGCCGTCGCCAAGCATGCCATCGACCCCTCGCACCTGTGTCTCGAGATCACCGAGACCGCCCTGCTCGAGGAGTCCGCCGCCGTACCAGAGGCTTTCGGTGGCCTCGCCGGCCTCGGGGTGCAGATCGCCCTGGACGACTTCGGGACCGGCTACTCGTCACTGGCACACCTGCGCAAGTTCCGCGTACACATCCTGAAGGTCGACCGCAGCTTCGTCAGCGGCCTCGGTGACACCGAAGGCGACCTCGTCATCGTGGGCGCCGTCACGGCCATGGCACGGGCACTGGGCATCGCCACGGTCGCCGAGGGGATCGAGACGCCCGAGCAGCTCGAGATGCTCTCCGCGATGGGTTGCGACAACGGCCAGGGCTACCTGTTCTCCCCCCCGGTCGAGCCGGCCCGGATCCAGGAGATCCTTGACGCCGAACCGACGTACGACGCCCCGATGGCACGCATCGCCTGAGGCTCGACGGGGTTGGTGGCGCGACGGATCGTCAAGGGCGGCGCTCGGGGCCGTCGAGCAGCGTCCTCAGGTCAACCGCCGGGTCGGCCAGCAGACCTGGATCCACCACCCGGCCGAGCAGCTTGAGGGCACGCCTGAGGTCGCGCCCGTTGTCGACGGTGGCCACGGCGCGGAGCACGTCGCCGCGCCGGAAGAACGCCGCGAACGGGTCCGGCCGCCGCACCAGGACGTCTCCGGGGCCGTGCTCGCCGGCGTACTGCAGGTAGTGACCGAACTGCCTGGACCAGAACCAGGTCGGTCCGATGGAGGGGACGGCGACCCCGGCAATGACGTGGGCCACCCGGTCACCCTGCTCGACGGCCGAGTTATAGTGCTCGACCCGACGGTGCTTCCCAGCCGTAGGATCCCACACTGCGGCTACATCGCCTGCTGCGTAGACACTCTTGACGCTTGTCCGCAGTTGCGGATCGACACCCACTCCCCCGGCGTCGAGGTGCAGAGGGACATCCTGCAGCCACCGGATGGCCGGCCGCGCGCCCACGCCGACCACCACCAGATCGGCATCAAGGGTGCGGCCGTCGGTAAGGACGACGCGCTCGACCCGACCAGCGCCCTCGATCGCCACAACGCCGGTGCCACCGACGATCTGCACCCCGTGCTCCTCGTGCCAACCTCTCACCAGGTCGCTCAGCTCCGGTCCGAGCAGTGCCCACAACGGGCCGGGGAGCAGGTCGAGGGCCGTCACCTGGAGCCCTCGTCCGTTGAGGGTGGCAGCGACCTCGCACCCGACCAGCCCGGTACCGATGACGACGACCCGGCCGGCATCTTCGGCTGCGGCCGCGAGAGTCTCGGCATCGTCCAGAGTCCTCAGCTGGAGAACGCCGGGCAGGTCGATGCCCGGCAGCCGCGGCGTGATGTTGCTGCTGCCGGTCGCGATCACCAAGTCGTCGTACGGGACCTCGTCACCCTCCAGCAGCAGTCGCCTGCGCGGGACGTCGACGCCGGTGGCGGTGGTGCTCAACCTCAGCTCGATGGCCGCATCGTCGTAGTCCTGCTGCGTCGCCACGAACAGTGCGTCCTCCGTGACGGTGCCGGCGAGGAACCCTTTGCTGAGCTCAGGACGCTCGTACGGCAGCCGGTCCTCGGCACCGACGAGGGTGACGGGCTGCTGGTAGCCGAGGCGGCGCAGGGAAAGTGCTGCATGGGCGCCAGCGAGGCTGGCGCCCACGATCACGACACCATGAGTCACTGCTCGGTCTCGTCCTGGTCGCTGGTGGCTTCGCAGCCGCACTCCGGGCACATGTCCGTCTCCCTTCGCCGATTATTACTACAACGGTTCTTGTTGTAAACCCTCGCCGGAGTTACGTCAATGGTCGTTGCCAAAAAGGTATAGAGTGCGTGCGTGGGACTGGCAGAGGATGTCGACGCACTCGGTGCGCTGGCGGAGCCGCAGCGGCTCCGGGTCTACGAGCACCTGGCGGGGCTCGGCCAGCCATCATCGCTGACCGAGATCTCCGAGGCACTTGCGATGGGACGGACACTGGCAGCGTTCCACCTCGGCAAGCTGGTCGAGGCAGGCTTCGTCGAGGCGCTGGCCCCGGTGCCCGGCGGACGGGGCCGCCCGTCGCAGCGCTATCGAGTCAGTCGGCACGAGGTCAGCGCCAGCGTCCCGGCTCGGCACTACGAGCTGGTCGCGGAGGTCCTGTTGCTGGCCGCCGAGGAGCAGGGCGCCGCGGAACCGCTGACCCGGACGGCCTCCCGGGTCGCCCGCCGCCATGGCGCGGCGGTCGCAGCCACCCACCGGCCGGCTCGGGTTCCCCGTACTGCCAGGGCAAGAACGGCCATGGTGTCGTCGCTGCTGGACGACCTCGGCTATGCGCCGCGGGTCGACGCCGGGCAGCTGCTGCTGCGGAACTGCCCGTTCGACCGGCTGCGCCAGACCAACTGCCAGCTGGTCTGCTCGATCAACCATGCGCTGGCCGAGGGCTACCTCGACGGACTTGGCGTGACTGCCTCGCTGACGGCGACGCTGCGCCCCAGCGAGGCCAGCTGCTGCGTGGTCGTCAGCTCGACCCTCGGTTGACCTCTGAGACGCAGACTCGCCGTCAGCCGTCGGTCGAGAAGCGCACCGCGCAGTCCGCCAGGACGGCGCCGGTCCAGACCCGGGCACCGCGCAGGAGCTCGTTGCGGGCACCCACCCGCGCACCGTCACCGATCACCGCATCCATGATCACGCAGCCTTCGCCGATGACGGCATCAGCACCGACGACGGAGTTCTCGACAAGGGTTCCCGCCCCGATCTGCGCCCCGTCGAAGACGACGCTGCCGACCACGCGCGCGCCGGCACTGACGACGGCGCCCGCGCCGATCGCCGTACCGCCGGACAGCCAGGCGTCCGGGGCGACCGAAGCCCCAGGCAGTACGAGGGACTCGCCGGCGTGGGCGACAGCGGGCGAGGGGGCCCGGCCGGTCACCAGGTCGCGGCAACCCGTCACGTACGCCTCGGGGGTGCCGAGGTCGAGCCAGTACGACGTGTCGACGAAGCCCACGACCATCTCGCCGGCCGCGAGCAGCGCCGGGAAGGTCTCGCGCTCGACGGAGACCGGACGGCCCGTCGGGATGGCGTCGATGACCGACCGGCGGAAGACGTAGCAGCCGGCGTTGATCCGGTTGGTCACCGGGTCGGGCGTCTTCTCGAGGAAGGCGGTGACCCGGCCGTCGGCGTCGGTCGGCACGCAGCCGAACGCCCGCGGGTCGTCAACCTCGGTGAGGTAGAGCGTGACGGCGGCGTTCCGCGACCGGTGCAGCGCGAGCTGGGCGGCGATGTCATGGCCCGACAGCACGTCGCCGTTGAAGATCACGACCGGGTCACTGGGGCCTCCCCGCAGCCGCGAGGCGACATTGCGGATACCGCCGCCCGTGCCGAGAGGCTCGGTCTCCGTGACGTACTCGAGGTCGAGGCCGAGGGACGTGCCGTCGCCGAAGTGCGCCTCGAAGACCTCCGCCTTGTACGAGGTCGCCAGCACCACGTGGTCGATCCCCGCGGCCTTGGCCTGCGCCAGCTGGTGGTGGACGAACGGCACACCGGCGGCCGGCAGCATCGGCTTGGGCGTGGTCGAGGTCAGCGGCCGCAGCCGGGTGCCCTGGCCGCCCACGAGCAGGATCGCGTCGATCGGTCAGTCCTCCAGGTTTGCCACGGCGAACCGCGCAGTTGGGCAATACGGACAACGCGATCGTACGGGGGCGGGTCGGTCAGCCCGGCAGGGCATCGGCCGAACGCGTGGGCTTGGCCCCGGCGCCGATCTGCGGGACCAGCCGGGCCACCGCGTAACGGGCGAGCAGACCCACCGCGAGCGCGAGCCGCACCGGCGCCCAGCGGGGGCCGGAGTACTTGCGCGCCAGGTAGCGGTAGGCGCTGCGATGGTGCGCCCGCAGCATGACCGCCGAACGGCCCCGCCCGGTCTCGGTCGCATGGCCGCCCTCGTGGGTGACCTGGGCCGATGGGACGTAGACGTTCTGCCAGCCGGCCCTGAGCAGCCGCTCGCACAGGTCGGTGTCCTCGAAGTACATGAAGTAGGACTGGTCGAAGCCGCCGACGGAGGCGAACGCCTCGCGTCGCAGCAGCAGGCACGAGCCGGACAGCCAGCCGTCGATCGCCCGCTCCTCGGCAGCACCGCGCTCGCGACGGTAGGAGGCCGTCCACGGGTTGCTCGGCCAGACCCAGCCCAGCACGGCATGCGCGATACCGCGGCCGAGCGACGGGAAGCCGCGGGCGGACGGGTACAGCTCGTTGGCCGGCGTCCTGATCCCCGGGCCGAGCGCAGCGGCGCGGGGCCAGCGCTCGGCGGCGGCCAGCAGCTCGTCCAGCGCGCCGACGTCCCAGATCACGTCGGGGTTGGCGACCAGCAGCCAGGACGTGGTGGCCCCGCGCGCGCCGACGTTGGCGGCAGCCCCGTACCCGAGGTTGCTGCCCGTGGGCACCAGCGTCACGTTGTCGTGGTCGGCGACGGCCTTCTCCGGCGCCCCGTCCGTCGACCCGTTGTCCGCCAGCACGACCTCGTAGGAGCCGGCGGTGGCCAGCACCAGCGAGTCGAGGAAGGTGGCGAGGTGCTCGCCTGGCGAGTAGGTGACCACGATGACCCGCAGATCGAGGTCACTCGGGCCGGTATGAGTCTCGACGTGACCTGGACCTTGCGACCCGCTCACCGCGCCGCGCGCGCGTAGGCGGCGAGGTGTGCCTCGGCGCTCGCCGCCCAGGTGAATTCCTTGGACCGCTGGTAGCCGGCCTCGGCCAGCTGCGCCCGCCGCACCGCGTCGTCGAGCAGAGCGGCCAACGAGGCCGCGATCGCGTGGTCGTCCGGCTCGGTGTAGGCCACAGCATCACCGCCGACCTCCGGCAGCGACAGCCGCGGCGTCGTCAGCACCGGCACCCGGCACGCCATCGCCTCGAGCACCGGCAGGCCGAAACCTTCGCCGTACGAGGGATAGGCGACGACCTGGGCGGCACCGTGGTTGCCGGGCAGGTCGGCGAAGCGGAGGTAGCCGGGCCGGACGACCCGCAGGTGCGTCGGCACCTCGGCCACCGCCCCGTCGACCTCGTCGTCCCACCCGCTGCCGCCGGCCAGGACCAGCGCCGGCGGGGTCTCCCGGTCCTTGACCGCCTCGGCCCAGCCGCGGATCAGCGCCGGCACGTTCTTGCGGGGCTCGAGAGTGCCGAGGAAGGCGACGTAGGGCTGCCCGTGCAGGCCGAGCCGGGCGGTCACCCGATCGCGTTCGGCGTCCGACGGGGGGTGGAACAGCTCGGTGTCGACCCCGTGATAGGCCACGTCGATCGTCGTCGGGTCGGCGTCGAGCACCCGGATCAGCTCGTCGCGGGTCGCCTTGGAGGGCACGATCACCCGGGTCGCGCGGCGCAGCGCCGTGCGGGTGGCGGACCGGAAGAAGGTGCCCTTGACCGCCGTGTGCACCTCGGGAGAGGTGAAGAACGTCGCGTCGTGCACCGTCACCACGACCGGCCGGCCGACCCGCAGCGGCATCGTGTAGTGCGGCGAGTGGACGACGTCGGCCTTGACCTGGCCGGCGACGAGCGGGAGGCCGGTCTGCTCCCAAGCCAGCCGGGCCGGGCGGTGCGCGATGGCCGCGGGGCCGGGCACGATGGTGGCCGCGGGTGCCAGGCGGGAGTAACGCTCCGAGTCCGACCGCTGGCAGACCACCGCGAGGTCGGCATCGGCGGCACCGAGCGCCGCGATCAGTCCGTCGACGTAGCGGCCAACACCGCCGCGGTCTGCTGGGACGGCGGTTGCGTCGACGAGCACGCGCACCACGGTCGTACTCCTCACGATGTGCAGGGTCTGGGCAATCCAGGACTGTTCCTGCAGGGTACGCCGAAGCGACCTGCAGCGGTCGGCGGGACGCGCCCGAGATGGCGACGAGCCGACCCGCCGCCTCCGAGCCAAGGAAACTCAAAGAATCGCCGCCGAGTCTTGACCTGGGACAGTCCTGCTCAGGGGGCTTGCGGAGGGTGGCACACATGGTGGCGGCGAGTGCCCCTGCCGAGGACGGGCCCGCCGGCAACAGCCGGCTCACGTCGACGACCGGCATGCTCCTGCTGCTCATGCTCGCCGTCGAAGGCGTGACCGTGCTGCGGGTGCGCCAGCTGATCACCCTGCACGTCTATCTCGGATTGCTGCTGCTGGGCCCCGTACTCCTCAAGACGGGCAGCACCGGCTTCCGGTTCGTCCGCTACTACACCGGCTCCGGCCCGTACGTGCGCAAAGGTCCGCCGCAGCCCGTGCTGCGCTTCCTCGGACCGCTCGTGATCCTGTCCAGCCTCGTCCTGCTCGGCAGCGGGGTGGCCCTGATCACGACCAGCCCGGGAGGAGGCGGCGGGCTGCTGCTGACGACGCACAAGGTCAGTTTCTTCGTCTGGTTCGCCGTGATGGCGGTGCACGTCCTGGGGCACCTGCGCGAGGCGGCGGCCGAGTCCCTCGACGAGCTGCGCTCCGGATCCGGGGGCGTCCGCGGTCGCAGCATCCGTCTGGGTCTGGTGGTCCTCGCCCTGGTGGCCGGGGTCGCCACCGCGACGGCGCTGATGCCGACCGCCGCCCCCTGGACCTCGCGCTCCGACGTGCAGCAGGGCCAGGGCGACCACCGGCCCGGCGGCTGAACCGCGTCAGACCAGCTCGCGGTAGAGCTTCCAGGTCGAGATGGCTGCGCCTTCCCAGGTGTAGGCGGCCGAGCGTTCGATGCCTGCCTGGGACATGGCTCGCCGGCGTACCGGATCGGTCACCACGTCGCAGAGCACGTCGGCCAGCCTTGCCACGTCGCCCACCGGCACCACGGCGGGGGCTCCGCCACCGACCTCGACCAGCGCCGCGTCGTCACTGGTGACCACGGGAGCCCCGGCCGCCATGGCCTCGAGCACCGGCAGGCCGAAGCCTTCGGCCCGGGACGGTACGACCACGGCTGTCGCCCGGCTGAGCAGGACGGCGAGGTCGGGGTCGGACACCCGGCCGAGCACGCGTACCCGGTCCGGCGGGAGGCCGAGGGACGCCGCCTGCGCGAGCGGGTCGACGCTGCCCCACCCCGCCTGCCCGGCGACCAGCAGCGGCACTCTGGGTGCGTCGGGCATCGCGAGCGCGGCGATCAGGACGTCGAGGCCCTTGCGCGGCTCGAGGGTCGCGAAGGTGAACAGGAAGTCGGTCGGCAGGTCCAACGCTGCCGCCCGCTCGTCGGCGTCGGCCGGCAGCGTCAGGTCGGTGCTGACCCCCTCGCCGATCACCCGGACCCGGTCGCCGAACGGCAGCAGGTCGACGAGCGCGTCCGCGACCGCCTGCGTGGGCACGACGACGGCATCCGCGGTACGCGCGACCCGCGCAGCCATTGCCCGGTGCCAGTCGACCCCCCGCCGGGTCAGGGTGCCGGGGTGGGTCCACGGCACGGCATCGTGGATGGTGACGACCAACGGGGTGCGACCGCGCGGCGGCGCGAGCAGTGTCGGTGCGTGAACGACGTCGCAGTCGGCCGGCCGCGGGCCTCGGCCCTGCTGCCAGGCGGCAACCAACGGACGCCGCGGCACCGCCAGCCGTACGGGACCGAGCACGCCGTCGACCCTCGCCGCGTCGACGTCGCGGTGCCAGGCCGTCCAGCCGGTCACGGTGTCACCGTCCGCCTGCCCTGCCGCCAGCGCCCCCGCCAGCTCCCGGCTGTACCTCCCGGTGCCGCCCGGCACCGGGGACAGGCACTGCTCGAGGAGGACCGCGACCCGCATCCGCACAGTTAACTCCGCTTGTTGCCGGCGCACGCATCACCCTCCCGAGTTGCCCCTCCACCGGCCGGCCAGGCCCTGTTTTCCGCCCGGACGCCACGGGTAGCACGCGCCCCAGAGATGACCCTGGAGGTGAGTCGCATGGCCAAGGAGCTGAGCACCAAGGATCGCAAGAAGCTGAAGAAGAAGTCCTTCGCCCTGCCCGGGAAACGCAAGTACCCGATTCCGGACAAGGCGCACGCCCGCAACGCGCTGGCCCGGGTCAGGCAGAACGGGACACCGGCCGAGCAGAAGAAGGTGCGAGCAGCGGTGAAGCGGCGCTTCCCCTCGATCGGCCGCAAGAAGAAGGCCGCGTAACCCTCACCCGGCGATCATGAGCGGCCACCGCGGATGTGGCAGGATGCGCCGCAATGAGAGTCGCCCTGGACGCCACCCCCTTGATCGGTCCGCGGACAGGGGTCGGCCACTACGTCGCCGGACTGGTCGACGGCCTGCTCAGGCTTGCCGAACCGCCCGAGGTCACCCTCACGGCGTTCACCTTCCGCGGCCGCCGCGAGCTGCACCCGCCGCACGGCGCCAGGGTCGCCGGCAGGCCCGCTCCGGCCCGGCTGCTGCAGGCCGCGTGGCTCCGGACCAGCCTCCCCCCGGTCGAGCTGCTCTCCGGCAGGGCCGACGTCTTCCACGGCACCAACTTCGTCCTGCCGCCCAGGCGCAGGGCGGCCGGCGTGCTGATGATCCACGACCTCGCGTACGAGAAGCTGCCGGAGGTCGTGACGGCTGCCAGCCTGCGCTACCGGCAGCTGGTACCCAAGGCGCTGCGCGACCCGAGGGTGGTCGTCACCAGCCCCACCAGCGCCGTCGCGGACGAGGTGGCCGAGTTCTACCGGATCGACCGCAGCCGGGTCCTACCCACGCCGCTCGGGGTCGCGGCCGACTGGTACGAAGCGCAGCCCGCCACGTCCCACTGGCTCGCGGAGCACGGCATCCCGGAGCGCTACCTGCTCTTCGTCGGCAGTCTCGAGCCGCGCAAGAACCTCCGGACGCTGCTCAAGGCGCACGCAGCGGCTCGCGCTGAGAACCTCGACGTACCAACGCTTGTGCTCGTCGGGCCGCCGGGCTGGGGTCAAGCCGTGGAGCAGCAGGACGGCGTCGTCAGCACCGGCTACCTGCCGCATGCGCAGCTGGGCCGTCTCGTCGCCGGAGCTGTCGCCCTCACCCTGCCCTCACGGTACGAGGGATTCGGGCTGCCCCTGCTCGAGGCCTTCGCCTGCGGCACCAGGGTCATCGCGGGCAGAGTGCCTGCGCTGCAAGAAGTTTCGGCCGGTCTGGCACCCATCGTCGATCCCGACGACATCGATGCCATCGCCCACGAGATCGTCGCTGTCTCCACCTCGGAGCCTGACGGAGCCGCAGCACGGACGGCGAGGGCCCGCGAGTTCACCTGGCTGCGTTGCGCCGAGGCCACGATGGGCGCGTACCACCAGGCAGTCGGCACACTGGTGCCATGACCGCCGTGCTTCTCGTCGAGGACGACAGCGAGCTCGCGCGGCTGCTCGAGCGGCTGCTGACCACCGAAGGGTACGAGGTCACGCACGCGCCGGACGGGCACCGGGCGCTGCACCTCGCCCTGACCCAGCCCTTCGACGCCCTCGTCGTCGACCGGGGCCTGCCAGCGATCGAAGGTCTCGACCTGCTGGCCCGGCTACGCGGACGGGGCGTCACCACGCCGGCGCTGATCCTGTCCGCACGCGGCACGGTGAGCGACCGCATCGCCGGGCTGGACGCCGGAGCCGAGGACTACCTCACCAAGCCCTTCGACGTCGACGAGCTGCTCGCGCGGGTCCGCGCCCTGCTGAGGCGGCACACGGAGGCCGCCGGCGCGCTCTCTCTCGGCAGCCGGATCCTCGACGTCGAGGCCCGCCTCGTACGCGCACCGGCGGAGCCGCAGGGCACCGGCATCAGCCTGTCCGAGCGCGAGGCGGTCCTGCTCTCCCTGCTCGCGCGACGGCCGCAGCGGGTCTTCACCAGGGCAGAGCTGCTCGAACGGGTCTTCACCGATGCCGAGTCCGAGGTCGTGGTCGACACCTACGTGCACTACTGCCGGCGCAAGCTCGGCCGCGGTGTCATCCGTACGGTCCGCGGGGTCGGCTACCAGCTGGGCTCCGCGTGATCCGCAACCTCAGCGCCGGCGATAACGCACTCGTCCGGTCGA
Source organism: Frankiales bacterium (assembly GCA_033851545.1). Lineage (GTDB taxonomy): Bacteria > Actinomycetota > Actinomycetes > JAWWOL01 > JAWWOL01 > JAWWOL01. The sequence goes on from JAWWOO010000055.1 coordinate 29,401, forward strand.
CGACACGCCGGATCGCCGTGCAGAGCGCGGCACTGGTCACCCTCGTCGTGGTCGTGCTCTCCGCCCTCGCGGTCGTGGTGGCCCTGCGCCAGCAGCACGCGCAGACCGACTCGCTGCTGCGGCAGGCGACGGCCAGCGCCGACGACGTGGTCGACCCACCGGCCAGCACCTGGCTGGCCATCCGCCAGGGCGGCACCACCAAGACCACACCGGGCATCCCTGCCCCGCTGCCCGACACGGCGGACCTCGACGAAGTGGCCCGAACCGGCAAGCCGGTCACCCACGACCTGCACGGCGAGGGGCACGAGTTCCGCGTACGGACCCAGCTCCGCGGGACGGCCGTCGTCCAGGCAGCGGTCGACCTGGCGTCCCAGCACGCCGAACGGCAGCACCTCATCGCTGCGCTGCTCACGGTCGGCGCGTGCGGCCTCGTGCTCGCCGGCGGGGTCGGGTTGGTCCTGGGTAGGCGGGCCGTCCAGCCGATCGCCCAGGCTCTGGCGCTGCAGCGGGACTTCGTCGCGGACGCGAGCCACGAGCTGCGGACACCGCTGACACTGCTGAGCACCCGGGCGCAGCTGCTCGCCCGTTCCCTCGCCGAGAGCGATGTCCCGGCCGAGGTGCAGGAGGACAGCCGAGGCGTCGTACGGGACACCTCGCGGTTGGTCGCCGTGGTCGACGACCTCCTGCTTGCGGCGGACGCCGGCGGCACCGGCGACCACCAGCCCCTCGACCTCGGCCTGCTCTGCCTCGAGCTCGCCGACAGCGGGCGGGCGTACGCGGCGGAGCGGGGCATAGAGCTGACCGCTGTGACCGTCGACGGCGACACCGTCGTGAGCGGCAACGCCGTGGCGCTGCGACGCGCCCTGACGGCGCTGGTGGACAACGCTCTCGCGCACACCCCCGCGGGCGGCGCGGTCACCCTGACGGCGAGCCGCGACCGGGACCTGTGCATGGTCGACGTCGCCGACACCGGCAGCGGGCTCGACCCGGACGCCGTGGACCGCATCTTCGACCGGTTCCACAGCGGGGCCCAACGGGCCGACCGGCGCAGCTACGGTCTCGGGCTCTCCCTCGCCTCCGGGGTGGCCGCGCGCCATGACGGATCCCTGACCGTGGTCTCCAGCGGGCCCACCGGCACCACCTTCCGGCTCAGCCTCCCGGCCGTCGTCCAAGGAAGCTCCAAGAGTCCCCGCCGATCCTGAACCACGATGCGCGAAGTCCGCGCTGGGACGGGAGGCCGAGCGTGGCACCGCAGGTTGCCGCCCCCGTACGCATCGCGGCCAGTCCTCCGACCAGCGCCCGGCACCGCGGCCGTTCCGTACGGGCAGTCCTGCTGCTGGGCGCGCTAGCCATCATCGGCCTGTGGTGGCAGGACACGACCTCGATGTCCGGCCCCGGCGCCGCGACCACCGCAGCGGGCCGGCTGGCCGGGCTGCTGGGCACGTACCTCTGCCTGGTCCAGGTGCTGTTGATGTCGCGGCTGCCGTGGTTCGAGCGGGCCGTCGGCTTCGACCGGCTGGCGGCTTGGCACCGCGGCCTCGGCACCAACACCGTGCTGCTGCTGGTGCTGCACGTGCTGCTGATCAGCGAGGGCTACGGCCTGGCCGCCCGCCAGAACGTCGCCGCCAGCGGCTGGCACCTCCTGTTCCACTACCCCGACATGCTCAAAGCCCTTGCCGGCCTGGCTCTTTTCGGTCTGGTCGCCGTCGTCAGCGCCCGCACCATGCGGGCCAAGCTGTCGTACGAGGCGTGGTACTGGCTGCACCTGAGCACCTACGTCGCCATCGCCCTGGCGTTCGAGCACCAGATCAGCACCGGCGCCGACTTCGTCGGTCATCGGTTCAACCGGCTGCTCTGGATTGCCTTGTACGTAGGCGTTGCCGGCTCCATCGTGGTCTTCCGCATCGGCGCTCCCGTACGCGCGTGGTTCGCCCACCGGATGATCGTCGACCGGGTCGTGGTCGAGGGCCCCGACGTGGTGAGCGTGTGGATCCGCGGTCACCACCTCGAGGAGCTCGGCGCCCAGGCCGGTCACTTCCTGCTCTGGCGTTTCGTCACCCCCGGCCACCTGTGGTCGGCGCACCCCTACTCGCTGTCCGCCACCCCGCGCGGCCAGCACCTGCGGATCACGGTCAAGGCCGCCGGTGACCACAGCCGGTCGCTGGCCAGACTGCGCCACGGCACCCCGGTCCTGGCCGAGGGACCGTTCGGGCACTTCACAGGCGACCGGCGCGAGCTGCCGAGGACGTTACTCATCGCCGGCGGGTCGGGCATCGCGCCGATCCGCGCCCTGGCCGAGGAGTTCCTGGCCTCGACCAGGCCCCCGGCCGGCTCGGTGGTCCTGGTCTACCGGGCCAGCAGAGCGGTCGACCTGGTGCTGCGGCACGAGCTGGATGCGCTGGCCCAGCAGTACGGGCTGGTCGTGCACTATCTCGTCGGGCGGCGCCAGGACATCGGCTACGACCCGCTGGACGCGCGCAGCCTGGCAGCACTCGTCCCCGACCTGCGCCGCCGGGACGTCTACGTCTGCGGCCCGCCGGGGATGACCCACCGGGTCCTGTCATCGCTGAGCCGGCTCAAGGTCGCACCCCGGCAGGTCCACGCGGAGGAGTTCGTCCTGTGACCGGCGACATCGAGTCCCGGCTGGCTCGCCGGGGCACCGTACGCCGCGCCGTTGCTTTCCTGGGCATCTCCGCGGTGATCGTGCTCGCCGTCGTGGGCCGGTCCGCGACCGAGCCGACGCCGCACAGCGCCCTGGGCGCCCCCGACCTCGCCCAGCCCGTCGGTGGCGCCGGCGCGCCCGCCGTCGGCCCCGCGACCACCGCAGCGACCCCGGCGACCCCGACCCATCAGACCAAGCAGACCAAGCCGACCACGCACCCTGCAGCACCGACCCACCCGCGCCCGACGGCTGGCACCACGACGCCGACGACTCACCACGCGACCGCGACGACCACCCCGGCAGCGCCGCGGACGACCACGCCGGCGGCGCCGCGGACGACCACGCCGCGACCGACGACGGCGCCGCCCGCACCCGTCCAGCGGACGGTGACCGGCGCCGCGTACGACGTCAGCTATGGAGTGGTGGAGGTACGGGTCACCTTCAAGGGCCGCCGCATCCTCGACGTCACCGCCGTCTCCATGCCCCAGGGCGGCCGGTCCAGCGATATCAGCGCGATGGCCGGGCCGCAGCTGCGCCAAGAGGCGCTGACCGCCCAGAGCGCAAACATCAACGCGGTATCGGGGGCCTCGTACACGTCGGCCGGATATGCGAAGTCGCTGCAGTCCGCCATTGACCGGGCCGGCGGCTGAGAGCGACACCCGCGGGCGACGGCCCGACAATGGCCTTGGATCAGGCACGGGGGAGCACTGCGGACTCGGAGGAGCCACTCCGGCGTCACGGCGATTTTGTGCGCCGCCAATGGGCCGCTGTCACCGCACCGGCCGAACACCCTCGATGCCTCGGCGATGCGCTGGCAGGTCGTCGACAAGCTCCACTACAAGCTGCTCGGAGCGTGGGGCGTCGTTGCCGGCCCGCACGGTGAGGGCAACTACGGGGCACCCACACCCGAGCTGCCCTCGGTCGCCCGCCAGATGTCCGGACACACCGATGACCCGCCCCCCAAGGGCGGTGGCACCGAGCGCCTGTTGCTGGCCGAGATCAAGATCATGAGTGCCAAGGCGAAGGCGCTGGTGGTCGGGCCGGGCGGCGACTCGGCACACGTGGCGTCGACGCTCCGCTGCACCCCGAGCGGCTACTGTTGCTGGCGCTGCGGCAATCCAGCATCCCGACCGGGGCGGGCTTCCCGGTCAGGTCGAAGCCGCAGAAAAAATTCTGCAATGTTTTCAAGCGATCTGCCTTCGAGGCGTCGTTCGGGGCCGGAAACTGTCGGACCCCTGCCCTAGTGTCCTTGGTATGGACGACGTCACCGCCACCGACTGGGCTGAGGCCCCGTGGTGGCTGGACGCTGTCGCCGAGACGGACACGGTGGGCTGCGCCGAGCAGTGGGCCGAGCTGGCTGAGCTGGGTCCGCTGTCAGTGCCGGAAACGCTGCTGGCGATCGCTGCGGCCGGCCCCGGCCCGGAGGCGGCCCGGCTGCTGGTGTCGTTGCGCGGGCAGCCGCTGACCGACGAGCAGAAACTTTCGGTGGTGGCGCTGTGGCAGCCGCAGCTGGCCTGGACGACCGCCGCGGAACAGGCCGCCCTGCTCGACCTGGTCGGCCCGGAACCAGACCCGCAGGACAAGCAAGCGGCGCTGACCGACGAGTTCGCCCCGCTGGAGCTGGCCGCCGCGCTGCACAGCACGGTGCCGCACGCGGCCGGGCGGATCCGGCACGCCCGGCTGATGGCCGGCACCTTCACCGCCACCCAGACGAGGCTCGCCGAAGGCCGGATCGACGGCTACCGGGTGTGGCTGATGCTGCAGACCCTGACCACCCTGCCGCCGGAGCTGGCCGCCCAGGTCGAGGCGGAGATCCTGCCCCGCGCCGCGACAATGACCGGGGCGGAGCTGCGCACCGCGCTGCGGGACGCCGCCCGCAAGGTCGACCCGGACTGGGGGGTGCGGATGTTCGCCAAGAACCGCAAAACCCGCCGGGTCGGCTTCGACCACCGCGGCACCGACGGGCTGGTGCTGATGTACGCCTACCTCCCCCCAGTCGAAGCCGTCGCGATGGAACAGCACCTGCAGCGGGCCGCCGCGGTGCCCAGCCCGCACCCCGACGACCGGAACGCCGACGAGCGGATGGCGGATGCGTTGATCGGCTGCGTGCTCGGCTCCACCCCCGGCGATGTGACCACCCCACTGACCCCGAAGGTGGTCACCCGGCTGCTGATCTCGCTGCCCACCCTGCTCGGCCTGCGCCAGGACACCGGGGAGCTAGCCGGCTACGGCAAGATCCCAGCCGAGATGGCCCGCCAGCTGGCCACCGACAGCGAGTTCCAACGGATGATCTACCACCCGGTCGACGGACACCTCCTCGACTACCACACCCGCACCTACCGACCACCCAAAGACCTCGACACCTACACCCGAGCCCGCGACCGGCACTGCCGGTTCCCCGGCTGCACCCAACCCGCCGAGGACTGCGACCTCGACCACACCCAACCCTTCCACCACCAGCCGGACCCCGACGACCAAGGCGGATCCACGTCCGCTCGCAACCTGGCCGCCCTGTGCCGGTACACCCACCGGGCCAAAACCCACGGCCACTACCACACCCGACAAGACCCCGACGGCACCCTGCACTGCACCACCCCCCTCGGCCGCACCTACACCACCAAACCCTGGGACTACCG
>JAWWOO010000084.1:0-66853 GCA_033851545.1 Frankiales bacterium
GTGCGGGCGACTGCCCGCACCGGACCGGTCGAGTCACGAACGAGCAGCTGGCCGGGGACATGGACGGGCTCCGGAGCTCCGTCGTCGCTGTCCATCATCTGGATCAGCAGACCGACGGCGATCCGGCCGATGGCGAGGTAGTCCTGGCTGACGGTGGTCAGAGCAGGACGTACGACGGAGGCCAGCTCGATGTCGTCGTAGCCGACGACCGAGATGTCCTTGGCGATCTCGAGGCCGGCGTCGACCGCGGCCTGGATCGCGCCGACGGCCATCTCGTCGCCGGCGGCGAAGACCGCCGTCGGCCGCTTCTTCAACGCCAGCAGGGCTTGCATGGACTCGTAGCCGCTGTGCAGGAAGAAGTCGCCCTCCTGCTCGTAGCCCGCCGGCACGTCGAGACCATGGCCGGCCATGGCCTCGCGGTAGCCGGCGAGCCGGTCGACGGCTGCCATCAGCGGCAGCGGGCCGCCGATCGTGGCGATCCGCCGGTGGCCGAGCTCGTACAGGTGGTCGATGGCGATCGCGGCACCGGCCCGGTTGTCCGAGGTGACGAAGCTCGCCCGCGAACCGAGGACCGGCAGGTCGAGTCCGATGCAGGGCCGGCCGGAGTTGATCAGGGCGTGCACCGCGGGGAGGTGCTCGTCCACGCCCATGAGGACCACGCCGTCCAGCCCGTGCTGCATCGCCGCCTGCACGAAGGCGTTGACCCCGTCGTCCGCGGTTTTCGGCGAGAGCAGCATCAGGTGGTAGCCGGTGTCCACCAGTGCCATCTTCAGCCCCACCAGCAGGTCCTGCAGGAACGGCTGGCGGCCCACGGTCTCGACATAGCTGGTGTCCCAGATCAGCCCGACCATGTCCGAGCGCCGGCGGACCAGCGCCCGGGCCTGCTGGTTCGGCGTGTAGCCGAGCTGCCGGGCGATGTCCTCGATCCGGCTGCGGGTCGAGGCACTCACGTCGGGCCGTCCGTTGAGGGCGCGGGACACGGTGGCCATCGAGACGCCGCTGCGCCGCGCGACCTCGCGGATGTCCACTGCCACGGTCACTCCCTCACGCTCGGCCAGGTCCCCGACCCGGCGCCTGATGAGACGGTAGTACGAGGAGGCGTGGACACCCGGAACCCGGTCGGTGGGTCCCGCCGGGATCGGTCGCGACGCCGCGCGGTCACAACCGCGGGTCCACCGGCTCGGACTCTAGCGCCAGCACGGCGAAGACCGGCTCGTGCACCCGCCACAACGGCTCACCGGCCACCGCTCGCTCGAGCGACTCGATGCCCAGGGCGTACTCCCGGGCGGCCAGCGACCGCTTGTGCCCGAGGTTGCGCGCGCGCAGCCGGTCCAGGTTGGCGGGCACGGTGTAGTCCGGGCCGTAGATGATCCGGAGGTACTCCCGGCCGCGCACCTTGATGCCCGGCTGCGGCCAGCCCTTGCCGCCCTTGACCAGGTTGGCGAGCGGCTTGACCACCATCCCCTCGCCGCCTTCGCCCGTCAGGGTCGTCCACCACTCGACTCCGTCGGTCACGGAGGTCTGGTCGGTCAGGTCGACGACCAGCCGGCGGGTTGGTCGTACGAGGCCGGCATCGGCAGCGACCAGCCGGTCGGCCAGTGCCAGGTGCCAGGCGTGGTCGCGGTCGGCGAAGGTGCGTCCCTCGGCCGCCAGCAGCTGGAACGGGGCCAGCTGCACGCCGTCGAGCCCCGACGTCGGCCAGACGTAGCGGCGGTAGGCCTCGGTGAAGGCCGAGGCGTTGGCCAGCCGGGAGCTCGTCCGTGCCAGCAGGGCGTCGACGTCGGCACCCCGCCCGGCGGCAGAGCTCAAGATGTCAACAGCAGCAGGCAGTGCGGCTCGGGCGGCCGCGCCGACCGCTGCGTACTGCGACCGCAGCAGGTCCTCCGCCTTGGCCGACCACGGCAGCAGCTCACAGTCGAGCAGCACCCAGTCGGTCTCGAGTTCTGCCCACAACCCGGCGGCCTCGACAGCCGTCCGCAGCCGGCTGAGCAGCGCGTCGGTCAGGTGGGCGGGGAAGAAGGACCTTCCGGTACGGGTGTGGACGGCGCCGCTCTGCCCGTCGGTGGCGCCGAACCGGCGGGCGGCCACCTCGGCCGATGCGCAGACCAGGGCGACCGCGCGGGAGCCCATGTGCTTCTCCTCGCAGATCACCTCGGTGATGCCGCCGGCCCGGTAGGCGTCGAACGCCGCCAGCGGGTGCTCGAGCAGGTCGCCCTCGGGTGACGTCGCGCACGGCGCCATCGTCGGCGGGAGGTAGAGCAGCCACGACGGCTCCAGGGCGAAGCGACTCATCACCTCGAGGGCCCCCGCGGCGTTCTCCTCGCGTACGGTGACCCGCCCCGCGAGGCGGGTCTCGACGCCGCGTTTGCCGAGCACGTCGGTGATGGAGAGGTCGTCGGCGGGACGCACCGGCACCTCGACGAGGAACGGCTTGGCCGGTTCGTACCAGACCCGCTCAGCCGGCACCGAGACGATTTCGCGGGACGGGTAGCGCAGCGCGGTCAGCCGGCCGCCGAACACGCAGCCGGTGTCGAGGCACATCGTGTTGTTGACCCACTCCGGCTCGAGCGTCGGCGTGTGCCCGTAGAGCACCATCGCCCGGCCGCGGTAGTCGTTGGCCCACGGCAACCTGATGGGCAGGCCGTACTCGTCGGTCTCACCGGTGGTGTCGCCGTAGAGGGCGAACGACCGCACCCGCCCGGAGGCCCGCCCGTGGTAGGCCTCCTTGAGGCCGGCGTGCGCGACCACCAGCCTGCCGTCGTCGAGCACGATGTGGGAGACCAGGCCGTCGCAGAACTCTTCAGCAGCAGTACGGAAATCGGCGTCTTCGAGCGCGAGCTGGGCCAACGTCTCGCCGAGGCCGTGGCTGACCTGTACGGACTTGCCGCGCAGCGCGCGGACCAGCTTGTGCTCGTGGTTGCCGGGTACGCAGCGGGCGTGGCCGTTGCCCACCATCCCGATCACGAGTCGCAGCACCCCGGGGGAGTCGGGCCCGCGGTCGACCAGATCGCCGACGAACACTGCCTTGCGGCCCGCGGCGTGCACGGCGTCCACCGGCCGCCCGGCAGGGTCCCGTACGAGCTGATAGCCCAGCGCGGTCAGCAGGCTCTCGAGCTCGGACCGGCAGCCGTGGATGTCGCCGATGACGTCGAAAGGCCCGTGGTCGTCGGTGAAGTCGTTGAGCAGCCGCTCGCGGACGATGTGCGCGTCGGCGATCTCGTCCGCACCGCGCAGGACGTGGACCTTGCGGAAACCCTCCTTGGCCAGGTGCCGCATCGACCGGCGCAGCTGGTCGTGCTGGCGCCGGACGACCGACTCGCCGAACGTCCGGTCAGCGCGAGAAGCGTTGCGGTCCAAGGCAACCCGCTCGGCGACGTCCAGGACGATGGCGACCGGGAGCACGTCGTGGGCACGGGCGAGATCGACCAGCCGCTTGCGTGCCTCCGGCTGCACGTTGGTCGCGTCGACGACCGTCAGCCGGCCCGCCTGGAGCCGCTTGCCGGCGATGAAGTCGAGCACCTCGAAGGCTGCGGCACTCGCCGACTGGTCGTTCTCGTCGTCGGAGACCAGGCCTCGGCAGACATCGCTCGAGATCACCTCGTACGGGCCGAAGTGCTTGCCCGCGAACGTGGACTTGCCGGACCCGCTGATGCCGACCAGGCAGACCAGCGACAGCCGAGGGATGCCGTAGTCGGTCATGACGCCCTCCGGAAGACGGCCATCTGGGTCGATGGCCCGAAGCGCGAGTCTTCAACGCCCACCGGGAGAAAGCGCACCGTGTAGCCGTACGAGGCAGCGGTGGTCGTTGCCCAGGCGGCGAACTCCGCGCGGGTCCATTCGAACCGGTGGTCCCGGTGCCGGGTCGTCCCCGCCGACAGGAGCGGGTAGAGCACGTTGTATTCGGCGTTGGGCGTCGTGACGACGACCGAGGTCGGCTTGGCATGGCCGAAGACGGTGCGTTCGAGCGCGGCCAGCCGCGCTGGGTCGATGTGCTCGATGACCTCCATCAGCACCACCGCGTCGTAGCCGGCCACCCGGTCGTCGCGATAGGTGACGGACGACTGGATCAGCTCGAGGCGCGAGCGCTGCGTGTCGGGCATCCGATCAAGGCCGAGGCGCCTGGCGGCGACCTCGAGAGCGCGGTGCGAGACGTCGGCGCCGAGGACCTTGCTGAAGGTTGCATCGGCGATCAGGTCGCGCAGCAGGGCGCCTTCGCCGCAGCCGAGATCCGCGACGGTGGAGGCCTTCTCGGACTTGAGGACCTCGAGCACTGCGGCGGCCCGTACGGCAGCGAGCGGCTTGGTGGGCGTCTCCTCGACGGCTGCCGGGAGGAGGTCGTCGACTTCGGCGAGGCGGTCGGCAGCCGACAGGATGAGGCTGCGCTGGTGCCTCAGGTAGCGTCGGGTGATCAGCTCGCGTTCGGGGTGGCCGGCCAGCCAGGAGGCGCCGGCCCGCATCAGCTTGTCGATCTCGGCTTCGCCGACCCAGTAGTGCTTCCCGTCGTCGAGGACGGGCAGCAGGACATAGAGCTGAGTCAGGGCATCAGCCAGTCGCAGATTGCCCGTGAGGCGCAGCGAGACGTAGGGCGAGTCGCCCCAGGCAGGGACGGTGGGATCGAGGGGTATGGCGAGGGCTTCGACCTGCCAGCCCAGCGGGGTGAACAGCCGTGCGACCAGGTCAGGGCCGCCGCGGGACGGGACGGCCGGCAGTCGGATCTCGAGCGGGATCGGCAGCGACGCCAGCTCCGGCCGGGCCTTGCAGGTGCCGGACATGGCGGTCCTGAAGACGTTGCCGAGGGCCACGGCGAGCATCGACGAGGCGGCGTACGGCCGGTCGTTCACGTACTGCGCCAGCGCGAAGGACTCGTTGGCCTTGCGTACCAAGCCGATCGGGTCGACCTCGAGCAGCAGCGCCACCGTGGCGCGCTCGTCGGAGACCTCGGGCCAGAACACGTGCGCCGCCCCGACCGGCAGGTCGAACTGCTGGGCCTTGTCCGGGTGCTTGTGGAGCAGATAACCGAGGTCGGCCGCGGACGGCATGGTGGTCGAGAGGGTGAGCAGCACCCGGTCAGTCTGCCCTGCGCGGGCCGGTCCGTCCGAAGGTTTCGCCGCGGGGCGCTACCTGGGCGTGCCGGCCGCGCCCCCGGGTTCGTACGAGCCGATCACGTCAGCGGGCGTTGCCAGGGGCGGCGTTGCGACGCGGTCGGCCAGCTGCCGGCCGAACTCGCGGAACGACGCCAGCTGCGGCAGCGGGCTCGCGCCGTCCGGTGTGTCGGACGTGGAGACGTGGACGAAGGACACCCCGTCCTGGAGGCGGAACACCTTGTACGCCACGTCTTCCTTGGAAGCAGCGGCGAGCTCCTCGAACACCGCCCGGACGAGCCGCAGGTGCTCCTCGACGGACTCAGGCTTCACCTGGTAGGTCACCACCACGCTGCTGATCATGCTGGGTCAGTCACGAGTCCGGGTGGCCCGCCACAGCGACAGGCCCATGACAGCCGTGACTGCGACGGGGAGCAGCCACCACGCGGGGACGCTCGTCGTGGTGAGCGCCGCCGTAGCGGCGAGGGCGAGGACGACCCCGGCGGCGATGCGCCAGTCGTCACCGACGATGAAGTCCCACCAGAAGGCGCCGAACCCGCGCAGCGCCGCGACAACGCGGCTCACCGCCGGCCGCCCGCGGCCGGGACCGGCTCGGTGCTGTCGGCGCCCGGGCGGTCAGGGCTGTACTGCCGGTCATGTACCTGGCGGAGCCACCACACGGCCGCCAGCGCGGCGGCGAGAACGAAGCCGATGACGCCGAGCAGCGCGGCATCTGAGCCCGGCCAGCTGCCGCCTGCTCCTTCGACCCCCCAGAACGTCCCGAAGGACGTCAGCAGCACGCCGACGACGAACTTCAGGGTGTTCTCGGGGACCCTGGCCAGCGGCGCCCGTACGGCGATGCCCACAGCGGTGACCAGCACGACCGCGGCCACGGCGCCGATCGAGGCGAGGCCGATGTTGTTCTGGTTGGCCCCGAAGGTCACCACGATGAACGCCACCTCAAGGCCCTCCAGCAGCACCCCCTTGAAGGCCAGGGTGAAGGCGTACGGGTCGACGAGCAGCCCGTGGCCGGACCTGCCGGCCGCCTCAGCCGCAGCCCGTTGCCGGGCGTAGATGGCCGCCTCGTCGTGCAGCTCCTTGAACCCCGAAGCCCGCAAGATCGCTTTGCGCAGCCAACCCAGGCCGAAGACGAGGAGCAGCCCCCCGACCACGAGGCGCAGGGTGCTGATCGGGATGACGGTCAGCGCAGGGCCGAGCGCGGCGACGATCACGGCCAGCGTGACCAAGCCGGCCGTGACGCCGCGCATGGTCGCCTTCCAGCCGCGGGTCACGCCGACCGCCAGCACGATGGTGAGCGCTTCGACCGACTCCACCACGCAGGCGGCGAACACCGCCAGTACGAGCAGGACGTCGCGCATGATGCGGGCTCCGTTCGGACGACGGTGCGTGCCCCGGACAGTTACCTTCGACGGTACGTCGGCCTGGGCGGTCAGGCGATTCTTGCTCACCAAAGCCTCAGGGGCGACTCATCAGACAGCGTGTCCTGATGAGCCGCCCCCGGGGGTCGGGCGGAGCCCGGCTGAGGTTATGGAACGGTCAGTGACCGCGCCCGTTGTTCACCGGCTGCCCCGTCACCGGGTCGAGGACCAGGTCGGCGTTGTGCCCGTTGTGGAAGTCGAACAGGTTGTTCAGCGAGCCCGCGATGGCGTCGAACGAGCCCGCGATGCGGGGCACCTTCCAGTTGTCCTCGACGAACTTCAGGATGGAGGACTGGTCGGTCAGCGTGTGGTCCACGAAGTTGTACTTGGCGAACGGGGAGATGACCAGCAGCGGCAGTCGCGGACCATAGCCGCACCGGCCGCTCTGCCCGGCCAGCGGAGCGGTGGTGGTGGCGTCACCGCACAGCCCGACGCCAGTCAGGAAGTCCTGCGGGCCGGGCGGAGTGGCGACGGCCGCGGTGTTGGACGGGTTGTGGATGCCGCTGTAGACGTGGTCGTACCAGCCGTCGGAGTCGTCGTAGGCGATGACCACGGCCGTGCTGGACCAGTCGGGGGTGTGCTGCAGGGCGTTGACCTCGTCGACGATGAACTTCTGCTCGTCGGCCGGGTCGGAGTAGCCGGCGTGCCCGTCCTGGTAGCCCGGGGCCTTGAGGAAGGACACCGCCGGCAGGTGGTCCGGTGACAGGAAGCCGTGGGAGATGGCGCCGACGAGGGAGTCGAAGTCGCTGGTGTCGTACTGGTGGTTGGCGGTGTCGAACTGGGGGGTGCCGTTGACCGTGGTCTGGGTGTCGGTGCCGATCGATGCCAGCGAGGCCGGGGCCAGGTGGTGCGGGTTGGCGGTGGAGGCGTAGTACTGGAACGGCTCATGGTGGGCGATGTAGTCGTCCTTGTTGCCGTAGTTCGTCGCCCCGACCGTGGTGCCGCCGGTGCCGCCGATCGCGGCGCCGACCGGGTGCACTGCGTTGCACAGACCCTGGTCGGCTGCCGGGGCGGTGGCGAACTTGCCCTTGAACTGGTCCGGGGTGAAGGTGGCCGTGCTCTGCGGCGCCGCCGCCGTGGCCGTGGCGAAGGTCGTGGTGGGCTTGAAGCCGCCCTGGAACCATCCCCAGCTCAGGCCGGCTGCGTTGAGGTTGTCGCCGACGTTCTTGCCGGTCAGGGAGACCGCGTCGCGGGTCGAGCAGTCGTCGAAGTACGGCTGCGGGTCCTCGATCAGCGAGGTCCCGCCCTTGCCGTCGCTGACGGTGTCACCGTTGACGTCGGCGCCGTTGATCATGAGGCCGACACCGGCGGTGTTGCCGGAGACGAGGTTGACCGCACCGGGGGCTGAGGGGCCGAAGGTGGTCCCGAACGAGTTGTCGCTCATCGCGTACCGCTGGGCGTAGTTCCACAGCCCGGTGACCGTGTTGCCGTCGTAGTAGTTCATCACGTCGCTGGCCTGGCACGGCGCCCCGGTGCCGCTCTTGCCCTTGCCGTTGCCGACCGCCGAGACGAACTGGTCCATCTTGCCGCCGTCGAAGGACTTCTGCTCGTCGCCGTAGCCGTGGTCCTGGTCGCAGGTCAGCACGTCGTTGATGTTGGCCGGGTCGAGCCGGCGCGGGTTGACCCCGTTCGGGTTGTTGGTCAGCAAGGTGCCGGCGGCGCCTGCGCCCTTGGTGTTGGCCAGCCCGTTGACGCTCTTCGTGCTGTGCGCGGCGGTGAACTGCTGTCCGGAGGTGTTCGCAGCCTTCGGGTAGGTGCCGAAGTAGTGGTCGAACGAGACGTTCTCCTGGTAGATCACCACTAGGTGCTTGATCGGCGTCGTAGTGCTGCTGGTGGCCGGTGCCGGGGCCACCTGCGCCCCGGCGATCGTGGTCAGCTGTGGGAACGCGACCAGCGCGGCCGAGCCCAGGAGAGCTACGCCGGCGGCTCGCTTGCGGAGAGCGGACAACTTGAACCCCTTTGCCGTAGGTGCGCCCTGCCGTCGCCTGGCGCGGGAGTGACGCTAGGGATCCCGGCCGAACAGCAGGTGACACCACGGCGTCCGGCGCGCGTCGACCCGGCAACCGGGACACGAATGCGCGGACAGGGCCGACGCGTTCGTGGTAGATCCACCCGGGTAACGTCGGCCGTGAGATCGTCCGAAGGGGCCAGTGTGTCGACGTTCCAGACTTTGTACGACGCCCACCTCACCCTGGGTGGCCACGACATCACCTGGCGCGAGATCGTGGGCAACGCCTTCGGTCTGACCTCGGCGTTCGGTGGCCTGCGCCGCCGCATCTGGGCCTGGCCGGTCGGCATCGCGGGCAACGTGCTGCTCTTCACCGTGTTCATCGGCACCGCCCTGGGCGCGACCTCGGGCAGCCACCCGTTGTACGGCCAGGCGGGACGGCAGGTGCTGTTCATCGCCGTGAGCCTCTGGGGCTGGTGGCGCTGGCAGCAGAACCGCGAGCACTCCTCGCGCACCGTGGTCCCGAGGTGGGCCTCGGCGGGCGAGCGGGTGAGGCTGCTCGGTGGCGGCTTGGTGGCCCTGTTCGGCTGCTGGGCGTTGTTCGCCGGCATCGGAGCCGGCTGGCCGGCGCCGTGGTGGTACAACCACGCCGACTCCTGGATCTTCGTCGGCTCGGCGCTGGCCACCTATGCGATGGCGCGTGGCTACGTCGACTTCTGGCTGTGCTGGATCGCGGTCGATGTGGTGGGGGTGCCTGAGCTGCTGCACTTCCACTTCTATCCCTCGGCTGGCCTGTACGGGGTCTACGGCGCCTTGGTCGTCTACGGATTCGTGACCTGGCTGCGGATCTCCCGGGTCGAGATCGCAGCCCTGGGCTCGGTGCCGCGCCCCGACGAGATCCCGGCTTGAGCGCCGACGAAAACCTGCTGGAGCCGGTGGTGGTTTGCGGGTACGGTCCGGTCACTGCGACATCCGAGGCGAGGGAGAGGAGAGGCCCGATGAACGCTGTCCTTGCGCTGCCCTGCTGCCGCACCGTCCCGCCTCTGTTCTCCCTGGCGCTGCGCGTGCGGGCCGCCGTCCGCTGACCGCAGGCCCGTCGTGAGGTGCCACCTCACCCACGGAGCCTTCGTTGAACTCGCTGAACCAATTCGGCTGGACCGCCCAGACGCAGGAACTCTGGCTTGCCCAGAACTATGAGAACGCCCAACCAGCAAGGGTCGTACGGGTCGACCGCGGGCTGGTCACCGTCGTCGCCACCGACGGCGAGCATCGTCTTTCGCAAGCCGGACGACTGCGCCAGTCCGGCGAGGTCGTCGCCGTCGGCGACTGGGCCGTCATCACAGCGGAGACTGTCACCGGTCTGCTGCCGAGGCGCAATGCCTTGGTACGCAGGGACACTGACGGGTCGGCGTCCGGCCAGATCATCGCGGCCAACGTCGATCTCGTGCTGGTCGCCGTACCGTTGACCGAGGCGGTCCGGGTGCGGAAGCTCGAGCGCTACCTGGCCTTTGCCAGGTCGAGCGCAGCAGAACCCCTGGTGGTGCTGACGAAGTCCGACCTCTGCCAAGACCTGCCGGCTGCCGTGGCCGACGCCGTCGCCGTGTCCGGTGGCGCAGCGGTGCACACGGTCAGCGCCGTGTCGGGTGCGGGTGTCGGCGAGGTGCTGACAGCCCTGAAGCCCGGGATGACGGTGGTTGTCGTCGGCCCCTCGGGCGCCGGCAAGTCGACCCTGGCCAACGCGCTCGGCATCGAACGTGAGCAGGCGACGGGCGCGATCCGCGGCGACGGCAAGGGGAGGCACACGACCACCAGGCGCGAGATGTTGCGGCTGGACGGCGGAGCGCTGCTGATCGACACGCCCGGCCTGCGCTCCCTTGAGCTGTGGGACGCCGAGGCGGGCATCGCGTCGACCTTCGCGGACGTGGCGGAGCTGGCCGCGCAGTGCCGCTTTCGCGACTGCAGCCACCGTACGGAACCGGGGTGTGCGGTCAACGCCGCGGTAGCCGAAGGACGGCTGACAGGGGACCGGATCGATGGCTTCGTCAAGCTGCAACGCGAGGAAGAACGCTTGGCCGCCAAGGTGGACAGCCGGCTTCGGGCCGAGCGCAGCCGTCAGCTGAGGGCGTTCCACCGGTCGCTGAGGGACCAGCCCTCCCGGTGAGCTGCCGACGGCCCGGCCCCCGGAAGAGGGCCGGGCCGACGGGGTGTTCAGGAGGTGGCGAAGGGGATGCGGGTCCAGCTGAGCACATCGTTGCCGTGCCCGTTGACGGTGACCTTGAGATAGTTGTTGACCCCGGTGGAGCCGTCGACGGTGACCCGGGACAGGTTCGTGAGCGGGGTGGTGATGCCGTAGAACGCCAGCCAGGGCGAGCCGGCGGCAAGCGGCGCGTCGCTGTTGTAGACGTGGCTGTCACCGTTGAAGAGATAGACCGGGCCGCGGAAGTCCCGTGCCTCGCGGGCGATGGCTGCCACGATCGGCTGGTAGCCGTAGTAGTCGGCGAAGCTCGGGTTGGCCACCGTCGGGTCGAACATGTCGGCCTGGGTCAGGATGGTAACCGCCCGGTCGTGGTGTGCCTTGGCGTCCGCGAAGCTGTCGTGGATCTCCTGGATCACCGCAGCCGTACGGGAAATCACCTCCGAGGTCTGCTCCGGCGTGGGCGCCGTCAGCCCGGTCCACGGTGCGAGGCTGTTGTTGCTGCCAGGGATGTTGACAGCGGCGAACGCGACGTCCGCGCGCTCCCACCGCACGTCCTCCGGGATGCCCTGGGCCGCCTGGGTGTCGACCTTGGCACTGTGCTGGCCCAGGGTGTTGCCGGGGTTCGGGAAGAACACCTGGCGGATCGTCGCCAGTCGCTCGAGCGGGTTGTACGAGCCGTTGTTGGTGCGGTGGCAGTCGGTCCACTCGTTGTCACCGACGGTGTAGACGAGCGGGTCGATGAACGCGTCGAACTCGGTCTTGATGGTCTGGAAGTAGCCGTCGCTGCACACCGACGAGCCGTTCTTGATGTCACCGAGGTGGTCCACCCACTGGACGTCCGGGTCGGCGTTGATCTGCCGCACGACGTTGGGGAAGTTGGCGATCTGCGCAGCGCCGTACGGGATGTCGCCGATGACGGCGAAGGTGTAGCCGGCCTTCTCCTGACCGCCGTCGTTGGCGACCGCCGCTCCCTGCAGGGTTGCGACGGCCAACGAGCCTGCGGTCAGGGTGGCGAAAGTAGCGCGGTGCCAAGGCTTCATGGACGGGCTCCTCGTCAGTGGCGGCGCGCCGCCTGCCAGGACGGAGGCGGCGCTCGCGACTGTGCCGGAGCAGCGTGACAGCCCCGTGAACGCAGGGCGTCACCGAGATGGCCCTTGGGCAAAGGGCCGCACAGCTCAGGGCTTGCTGTAGACCGCGTAGAAGTCGCGGGTCGAGGAGGTGTCGTACCGGTCCGCCCTCGGCACCATGTCCGGCAAGAGTCGGCTCTCGGTGGTTCCGGACCCGGCGGCCTGCCCGTACTTGATGAAGGTCGTCCAGGCCGGGTTGATGTCCAGCTCCATCGCACGCACGGCACCGGCCCTGCGCAACAGCTCGGCCAACGTCGCCGCGGACAGGCCGTCGCCCGCGGCGAACACGGCCGACCCGTCCTTGGTCACGCCGACGCCGGTCCGCCAGACGAACGCCTTGTAGGAGATCGTCTTGCCCCAGCGCTGGCCGGTGTTGTCGTTGATCGAGCTCACCACCTGGCTGTGGTCGACGATGAGCAGGAGATTCTGGCGGACGCTGGCGACGGCGGGCGTCATGCGCACGTCAGTGCCCCAGGTCCCGACCTGTACGCGTCCGTCGGTGGTCGTGATCATCGAGGCGGCCCCGTCGCGCAGCGGCGCAACCGTGCGCCCCTCGTCGTAGAAGCCGCCCTTGGCGTCGCCGAGCCGGAAAGCAGAGTTGTACGCGGCAAGGAGCCCCACCCGGCGTGGCCCCGAGAGGTCCGACGGCAGCGACCAGGGACCACCGCCGGGCTGGTCGGTCCCCGGGTGGTAGACGGTGCGCAACAGCTTCTGGTTCATCCACACGACCGCGGTGGTGTAGGAGGTGTGGACGTTGTCGGGCCGCAGGTAGGCCACGTCCATCGCCTGCTGACCGTGAACCCGCGCCAGGACCTGCCAGGCGCCCTCTCCCGGCAACGCCGGTGAGGCGACCGGCTGGACCTTGATGGGCCTCAGCGGGCCAGGCGCTTGCGTCGGGGCGGTCGGTGCCGGGACAGTCCCTGTCGCGGCGGACGGCGACGCAGGTGCTGCCGAGGGAAGCGCCAGCAACGGTGAGTTCGGGTGAGGGGTCCCGCCGACCTTGGCCGGGTGCAGCCGGTACTGCAGGTTCTCCGCCCAGGTCACCACGCCACCGCCGCCCTGGCTGCGGACCCACTCGGCGACCCGGGCGGCTTCGGAGTCGCTGCCCCGAGCGGTCATCGCCCGGAACAGCGACCACTCCCACGGGCTCAGGACGAGCACCAGCGTGCCGAGGGCGGCGCCGAGGCGCAACAGCCATCGGCGCCGACGCCGTCTGGGCGGCGGGACAGGAGTCGTGGCACCGGCTGGGCTGCCCTGGGGGCCACCAGGCTCCGGGATGGTCCCGCGCTCGTCTGAGATCCGCATCGGCGGACCGTATCCGGAGAAACAACAAAAACAGGTGAATTCTCAGCCCGCTGTTAATGCATTCTGAGCCGCAGGACATTTGCCAGCGTCCGCTCATCTCCGGCTGCCTATGGTGACTCGGTGAGCCAGCGAACCGAGGAGGCCGTACGAGCCGAGCCGGTCGTGCGGGCGATGAGGGCGCTGCCGCCCTTTCTGCTTCTCCTGCTGGCGCTGCCGCCTCTGCTGCGCCAGCCACTGTGGTACGACGAGGTCGCCACCAGGGACGCGAGTCGTCGTTCTCTCGGTCAGCTCTGGCACCTGCTGCAGCACACCGACGCGGTGTTCGGTTGCTACTACTTTCTCATCCATCTGCTGTTGGCGGTCGGTGCTGCCGCGTGGTGGCTCCGGCTGCCTTCGCTGCTGGCCACCGTCGCAGCTGTTGTCGTCGTCGGACGCATCGGCCGGCACCTGCTCGGCGAACGCATGGGCGTGCTGGCCGCCGGCCTCTTCGCCGTCAACCCGTTCGTCCTCGCCTACGCGCACGACGCCCGGCCCTACGCGCTGGCGCTGCTGGGTGTGACGGCCGCGGGGAGCCAGCTGTTCGTTCCCCGTACGACCCGGGGGGTCGCTCTTCGTTGGGCAGGGTGGGCCACACTCGCTGTCGCCGCACACCTGTTCGCGGTTGTCTCGCTGTTGCCCCAGTTGTGGCTCCTGCGCAGCAGGGTGCGCGGCTGGTCGCTCGCTGCTCTGGTGCCGCTGGCCACGGCCGCGGCCATAGCCTCGGTCACCGTGACCCAGCGCGGGCAGGTGGGTTGGCTCAGCCGACCGGCCTGGTACGCGGTCTTTGCCGGCTGGGCAACGCTTTCCGGTGGGTGGTGGGTTGCGGCTCTGCCGGCGATCGGCGCCGTCCTGGCGGTCCGTTACCGGCAGGCGCGCTGGGGAACCGTGGTTGCCTGGGCCGTCGTGCCGCTCGTCGTCCTCCTCCTCGCGTCGATCGTGACGCCGGTCTACCTGCCTCGCTACCTCGTCGAGGTCACGCCGGCGCTGGCCCTGCTCTCGGCGGTCGGGGTGCGGTCAGTGCTCGCGATCGCAGCGCGGTCGACCTACTCCGCAGGGACGGTAGCGGTCCGCTCGGTCGGGTCTGTCGTGGCGGTCGTCGTCACTCTCGTCGCGGTCGTCCAAGCCCAAAAGCCTTACCAGTACGAGAATCTCCCTGCCGCCGCGGATTTCATCCGGGACTCCGCGGCGCCGGGGGACGGCCTCGTCTACCTGGGTGACACGGCACGACTGGCGCTGGCCGACGCGCTGGCAGCCGACGCGGCCCGACCCCTGTCGAAGGACGGTCCGGTTCCTGTCGACGTGCTGCTCGACCCGCGAACCGACGCGGTCTCCACCGGAGTCCTCCAAGCCACCTCGATTTCACCACCCGAGGCGAAGCCGGTGTTGAGTCGTGCCCGGCGCTTGTGGGTCGCGTCCTGGGCCGGCGCCGGTGCCGTGCCCAGCGCCGACCCGACCTCCCTGGCCGTGCAGGACGTGCTCAGGGACGGCTGGTCGACCGTTGCCGTCCAGTCCTTCGGCAGCATGCGGATCGCCTTGTGGCAACGGAGCAACCGGGCCGGCACCGTCGTCACACCTTGAGGGCCATCCGGAACCGGGCGGCGTGCCCCACGACCGGTCGGCTCAAGGAGAACAGCCGGAGTGGAACCAGGTGGCTCGAAGTGTCAGGCGGTCAGGGCGGCCATTCCGGAAACTCCGACCCTGTGAGCGCGGGTCTGTTTACGGGTCAGCGCGGGTGGACCCGCGCCAAAGTGAGGAGTCATCCGCGCCAAAACGTCGATCTTGTCCCACGGCGCCAGCTCGGCCACCAGCTTGAAGTCGCGCGTCCAGCGCTCTACCTCGTGTCCGTCGCTCTTGAGTAGGCGCTCCAGCGGCGGGCGATGTCGGTAGCGTCTCCGATGATCAAGACATGAGGGTTGTCCACAAGGGTTAACGCTTGTGCGAGAGATCGTAGACATCGGGCTTTGGCGGTTCGGTGCTGGGCTCGATGGCGATGATGTCGTGGCCGGGATCATGCTGAACGATGTCAGTCATGTATCGAGTGCCGTTATGCCACTCAGGGTGGGCGACGTATGAGTCTGTGTACAAGGCGGGGCCGAAGGCGAACACGCCACCGTCCTCTCCCAGCAACCAGTAGCCGTCAACAGCCCTTGAGGATTCCGGTGAGAGCCGAGAGCAGCCACAGGGGCTGCCATGGGCCTTCCAGACATGGAACCGAAGGTGGGAGCGACGCCCGGACCACTTGTCCGTCCCTGGGGACCGTAGCCATAGACACCGCCGTCTGATCGTCGCACCACTTATTGGCGCCAGTGGGGCAAGTGACGGTGAAGATGGGCAGCATGTCGTCCTCCGGTAGTGCGGGTGCCGGGGGAGCCGGCTGGTTGGGCGCCACGAGCCGCGTGCCCTTGGGCACGGCTACGTGGACGTGATCGTGGTGGATGTTGAAGACACTGCGGTCGAGCTTGGCGTTGGGGTGGCTGTGGCCGTACTTCACGTAGGGGTCGACAGTCGGCCCCGAGTGAAACATCTCGTCTAGGCGACCCTCGACCGGGGCGAAGAGATTGAAGATTGCTGCCGGCTTGCCCATGTTGGAAGACGAAGTCGACCGCCCAGCCGATCTTGCCGTGATCAAAGTCCAGCGGCTCCACATGGATAGACGGACTACCGGCTTTGTAGTGGTCGCTTCCGCTGGCGTGCTTGCCAGGCGTGTTGATGTCGCTGACGACCACGGTGACGCCGGTCGCTGCGCCTCGTGCCATGGCATAGCCGATGATGCTGTCCGTTTCGAGGGTCATCGACCGGCCAGGTTAGACGCTCATGATCGACTTCCGGGGCGCCCTCACGTCGGATCAGCATATGAGGAATACGCGGTGCCGAGGCCAGTCCTTCTGGCGCGTGCCGTCGTGAACGGCTCACCGGAGGCGTGATCGACCTACTGTGATGGTCTGAACACTGTAAGTAACTTACTGCGGATGGTCATACCTCCTCGATAGAGTCCCTACTGTCCATACCAGCTCGCCACTCGCTTCGGAGGGCTTCGTGTCCGCACACACTGGTATGGACGTCCAATGGGCCATCTGGGAACTGAAGCAGTTCGTCGAGATGACGGCCCTAAAGACGGAGCCGAGAACCGGCCTGCTGACGGGGACGCGTAGCGCCACGGTCGCCGCCTCCGCCGAGATCGTCCCCGCTGCCCAAGTCGTGGAGCAGATTCTCGATCGCGTGGTCTCTGGCTGGCGGTCGTCGATAGCTGCGAACGTGGGGTACCGCTGGGCACAGATGCGCGAAGCGTCGCAACGGGCTATCGCACAACTCGAACGTGCGGACGAAATAGCAGAGAAGTTGGGCGAGGCCGGCCCCAACCTCCGAGCTGGTGCTCTGCATCCCTGGGTGTGGGAGTCTGCACGGTCGCTCTGGCAAAGCGGCTACTACACCCAGGCCGTGTCCGCTGCAGCCATCAAGCTCAACGCAGAGGCCCAGATCAGGGTTCGTTCGCGCGAGAGGTCAGAGACCGATCTGTTCAATGTTGTCTTCAGCCAGGACCGTGAACCGAAGCGCGGTAATCCCCGCTTCATCCTGCCTGACGACGAAGGAGGTAAGACGGCCGAGAGCGTCCGCCGAGGCGTTCGGGCGTTCGCCGAGGGCTGCTACGCCGCTCTCCGTAATCCCTTGAGCCACGACCCCGATGCGGACCTACCTGAACACGAGGCTCTCGAACAGCTGGCAGCGTTCAGCATCCTTGCCCGCTGGGTCGAAAGCTCCGAAGTCAGATTCTTCAAGGAGGCATGACACCCTTGACTCGGTAGTTGTCGACGTTGGTCGTTGTCGGACGACACGGCAGACCGGTCTCCACACACTGCGACTACGTGAGGCAGTCGGGAGACAACAGGGGTCAGCAACCGAGCAGGCAGCAAGGTCGTAGTTGCGGTGTTGTTGGTCGAGGCAGTCATGGCGTCCGTAGTCGGCCGGCTGCCCTCAGCGCAAGCGAGCAGAGGGAGCGCCAAGCCGGTCGCCGGCAACACGAAGCACGTCGCTGGGTACCCAGCCCAGCCCGTGGCGACGCGCGGTCAGCAGTTCCTGTCCGAGGACCTGTACATCCAGAAGACCGGCAAGACCGTGGTGCTCTCGGGCTCAGTGGATGGGACGTCGGGCTTCTTCGTGGACGGCCTGCTCCCGATCACTGTCACTCACCAAGACGGCTCGATCCGATCTGTGAGCTTCGACGACAGTAACCGCTGTACTTCGAGCACAGTCCTGACCACCGCTCCTTTCAGCCTCGCTCCCTTGCTGGCGCCCGGCTTCAACCACCTGCACCTGACCATGAGTGACAGTTGCGGCGGCAACTATGGGCACTCGGACGTCTGGGTCACGGGAGCGGTGAACTTCCTAGCACCGCCCTACACGCCACCAACGCTCGACGGTTGGGGTTGACCCCGTCTGGTGGACATCGGTTATGCGGCCTGTGTGGCCGCTGGTGTGAGTTGTTGTTCGAAGGCTACTGGTGTGATCTGACCGAGCGCGCTGTGGCGTCGTCGTTGGTTGTGGATGGTGTCGATCCAGCCGCTGACGGCTGTGATCGCCTGGCCCCGGGTCGGGAACGTGTGCCGCTGGTTGTACTCGGTTTTCAGTGTCGACCAGAAGCTTTCCTGCTGCGGGTTGTCCCAGCACACCGCGGTCCGTCCGACCGACAGCCGAACCCCGAGGTCGTCGGCCGCGTTGGCGAGCTGGGTCGAGGTGTACTGGTAGCCGCGGTCGGCGTGGAAGACCACCCCCGCTGTCGGTCCGGTGTCGGGGTGGCGGAAGGTGACCGCGCGGCGCAGGGCGGTCTCGACCACATCGGTGTGCAGGGTGTCGGCGAAGGCGTATCCGAGAACCCGCCGCGAGCAGCCGTCACGAACGACACACAGGCAGAGCCTCCCTTGTCCGGTCGGCAGGTAGGTGATGTCCGAGGTCCACACCGCGTTGAGTACTCCGCGGTCGAACCGGCGGCCGACCAAGGTCCGGCAGCGTGTGCGGCCGGTCGGACCCGATCGTGGTGACCGGCCGCCACGGCCGGGGACTGATCCCGCGGATGTCGTTGGCCCGCATCAGCTTCGCCACCGTCTTACGGGACACCACCTCACCGGCCTCCCGCAGATCGGCCAGGATACGCGGTGCGCCGTTGGCCCCGTCGGAGGCCTCGTGGGCCGCCCGAATCTTCACCGTCAACGCAGCTCGGCGCGCCGCCCGCGGCCCGACGCCGACATCACGGCGGGCCAACCAGGCGTAGTAGCCCGACCGCACCCCCAGCAGCTCGACCATCCGGGTGACCTTCGTGGCCGGCCTTCTCCGCGTGGATCACCGCGAACGCCCGCTCGGGTTCGAGTTCTCCGTGGCGAAGAAGGCCGCTGCCTTTTTCAGGAACTCCCGGTCCATCCGCAACTCGGCGACCTCACGGCGTAACCGCAGCAGCTCGGCATGCTCGTCGGCGTCGACCGCAACCGGCGGATCGTCCATCCGGGACCGCTCGATCGCCACCCACCGACCCAGCAGCTGCTCACCGACCCCGATCTCCCGAGCGACCTCGACGATGGTCCTCCCGGTGTCGATCACCAGATGCGCGGCCTCTCGCCGATAGCCGGGGGTGTAACTCTTCCTCTGCACATCCATGTGGGCATCCTTCCCTGCCAGGCCCACGCCTGGCGATCAGGATGTCCACCCAACAGGGTCAACCTCATGAGAGGCTCGCTTGTTGTACCCGATGACGTTGCAGATCGAGTCGCCAAGAACTGCTATCGCGGGTGGTTCTTTACCGGTAGGACGGTTTGCGACAACAGCTAGCGGGCCGCAGCCGATGACAGCGCACGCGGTAGGACGATTGGGGTCCCAAGGCTGGCCGATCGGGAACTGGCAGATGTAGGCGAGCCCGCCGTCAACGTTGATCTGAATCTGCTGGATGCTGCCCGGCCTGCGCGGGGCGAGCTTGCGAAGGGGGGAGCTTCTGGTCGTCGCCCAACCGGTCGACCTGCTCGAATAGCATGAAGCCGTAGGCAAGCTTGAGCAGCGAGTGGTACAGGTAGTCGCCGTGGGTGAACCGATCGCGCATCCGACCTTGCGGCTCTGGCTCTTGGCCTTCGATCTCTACGCCGAAGTCGTGAGCGACGTGCTGGACAACCTCGTCCCGGGCGCCGTTGGGGTCGATGTACCACCGGTCGCCCATGATGGGCTCGATGAAGGAGAGCATTAGGGCGGAGATCTTTCGACCGCGGGGTCTCCGTCTGGTGGTGCAGCGGCCATGCCGGGCCAACTCTAGGCCGCGGTGGGTTTCCAAGGGGGCTAGTCAATCGCACGCTGGCTAGGCGATACTCAGCCCATGACGACATCCCTGGTGTTTTCGATGCGCGACGACCAGTGGGCAGAGTTGGCCCGACGCCTCCCCACCCGCTTCACGCTATCCAACGAGATATCACCCGTGGAGCTTGGTGGTGACGTCTTTCGAGACGTCACCACCAACCTTGACGCCTATGTCCTCCGCTGTATTGGCACGATGAACGAGCTTCAAGATCACCAAGCCAGCGGTGGCGCCATTTTCCTTGAGTATCCGGACGGGGGCATCCGCGAGGTACGGATCGATCCTGGTCAAGACGGACTGACTCTTCCTCGGCGCAATCGGGCGCCCGAAGCGTTGACCCCGCCTCGGAGATCCAAAGCCAGACACTGGAGGATCTGAGCCTCATGAACGTCTTTCCAACAGCTATAGCTGAGGTCAGTGACGATCTGGCTATCCAGCGCGAGAGCACTCGAGCGAATCTAGCCAAGGCCATCATCTGGGCCATCGTTGGCATGGCCTTCATTCTCGTCTGGTTCGTCTACAAGAAGGGAGGCGGGGACGACGCCAAGCTTCTGATCACCGGCGTCCTCACACCGCTGATCGGCATCGGTGGCACCGTCTTAGGTTTCTACTTCGGCTCGCAAGACACGAAGAAGTAGCACGACTTGAGGAATCGGCTCAGACTTCGGATCTTGGTGGGAGCCGGGATGAACTCCACGTAGCGACTGGCAGCATGCGCGCAACTGTCGGAGACACAGGACGATCGACGCCGTAAGCGGTGCATGCTCGACCTGAGCCGTCATCGGCCCAGTGACACGCGGGTAGACAGCTGACCCAGTCGCACTTATCTGGGTTGACCGGTTGGCCGATGGCCAGCGTCGCCCTATCCGCCGATTGGCCGGTGCTGCTCGATGGAGTGTCGTTCTCTTCTGACATCTTTTGTTACGCTAGCCGCAAGCTACCTGCGGTTCCAGGGCACAATGGCGGCGATGACAGTGGCCAAGGCTGTGAGCACGAGCGCCAGAGCTTCGCCGGCGCGGGGGCGCCAGGTGATGAGAGACGTCACGTAGGCCACCACAGCCAGCGCAGAGACGCAAACGATGACGACGTACACCGTCACAGGCATTCGGAGCCTCTCGTTAGGCCGTTACGCGAGTGTCTTGGCCCTGTCAAACTTTCTGAGCGAAGTTCACTGGAATAGCCTAGAGCCATGTGAGTGAACCCATTGTGGGACGAAAGCGCTCACTTCCTAGCAAGTTGAGGCATGTTTTACCACTGCATGTCCAGCACGTCGCGGGTGATGGATCCGCCGCCGTGCTCTTCGACATCAATCTGCGTCGAGCTTCCCCGCCTCCAGGCCATAACCAGGGCGTCGGCCCGGTCTGGTGACGGTATCCCACGCTTGCGCATGTCGTCTTTGCTCTCGAGCTTGACCTGGCCGCGGCTGCTGAGAGCTCACTTTGAGTGAGCCGAGCTGGGCGGCCAGCTGATCGTCATCGGGGTCGATGTCGAGCCGGCCCTGCTCGAAGGCTCCCCGCAGCATCCAGTGCTGCTCCGCCCGGGCGTTGCGAGATCGGCAGCGGGTAGAGGTCGGCCGGAACCTCTTCGTCGGTGAAGGCGGGAGCGTCGAAGGCAGAGACCTGGATGACGTGCCACCCGGAACAGGCGAATCGAGGTGCTCTTCGACACCTTCAACGGGCGGATCGACGCCAAGCTACCTATGTGCCTGACGGTGAGCGTCGATTTCAACGATGCCCGGGGTCGAAAGCAGGAGCGCCTGACCTATGACATCGACTTGAAGATGCTGATCGGGTTGGAGCTGACCGGCGAGAAGACGATCCACCATGCCGCTGAGGCGCTGGAGGGGCTGAGCAAGACGGTCAAGTCCTGGTCGGACGGTAGCCGCCTCCGCGTCGGCATCCGGGACGAGGACGCGAACGAACAACGCGACCGTGTACAGACGGACCTCACCGGCTATCGACCGAGCATCAGCAGGACGAGGCCCGACGAGGTGTGGATGGCCCTCGGCCGCAGGCCCCATCATCCGCCCACTGGTTGGAAAGCTCTACAAGGCACGCGAATCGAAACGGGCGCGCGACCGCCGGTGAGCATAAACTCGCTCGGAGGCGTATGACCTGCGCGAAGGTCAGGCGTCGTTGCTGCTCGGCGCCTGTGTGCCAAGGCCGTGGTGTCAAAGCGCTTCGGACACTCATCGCTCGCCCTGACCAGCGACGCCTACAGTCACATGCTCGAAGGTGTTGGCCATCAGGCCGCCGAGGCAGCCGCCGGACTCGTACCCCGAGGACGGCGGACGGCCCGTGACGAAGCGGCAGTGCTCACGGTGTGCTGACCGAATGCCAAGCGCTTCCTCCGCGGAGGAAGCGCCTAGGTCAGACATGGTGCGCCGCCAGGGACTTGAACCCCGAACCCGCGGATTAAGAGTCCGCTGCTCTGCCAATTGAGCTAGCGGCGCGCGTCGTCGATGCTAGCAGGAACCCGCTCGGTTGCCGAAACTGGTTGTGGCCGCCACCGATGCCAGGCCACGCCGAGCAGGACCGTGACGGCGACCGAGGCGAACAGGCCCCCGAACCCCGCCACCACGTCGGCCACCCAGTGGTTGCCCGTCGCGATGACCATGAAGGCCATGACCACCACGTTGAGGGCGAGCAGGGAGCGCCACAGGGCGGACCGGGTGGTGGTCCAGACCGCGTAGGCCGCCCACGTGGCCCAGGCCACGTGCAGCGAAGGCAGCGCCCCGAACGGGTTCTCCGACGCCGTCATCCCGTGCGAACCACCGCCGCCGAGGGTGTGGACCCGCGCGATGGTGTCGTAGATCCCGAGCCCGGTCAGCAGCCTCGGGGGAGCGGTCGGCCAGAGCCAGAAGACCGCGAGCGCAGCCAGCGACACGATCAACAGAGGGGTGCGCAGTCGGCGGTAGATGTCGTGCCGGTAGAAGTAGACCCACAGCAGCGTCCCCACCGGCACGATGAAGTGCATGAGGTCGTAGTAGAGGTTGCCGAACACGATCAGCCCGTGCCCGTGGGTGGTCCAGGCGTGGTTCAGCGTGTACTCGATGTCGAGGTGCAGCCTCTTCTCGAGGGAGAGGATCGACCGCCCGTTGTGCAGCGGGTTGTGCCGTGGCGCCCGGTCGGCCACCCAGGAGTAGACCCAGTAGACCCCGGCGACCAGCACCAGCTCGAGCCACCACGGGGACCGCTTGACGACCGTGGCGGCGTCGGGCTGCTTCGCATCCAGCAGGTCAGTCACTCAGGTCACCTGCCCCCCTCGCGGCGACGACATGCGCCCGCTGTTCGGTGGCGTTGGCCAGCCCGACCACGCACCAGGCCGCCACCAGCCCGGCCAGCAGGTCCACGACCACCCGAGCCGGCGAGACGGTCAGGTGCTCGTGCAGCAGCGGTACGGCGCCGGCGATCGCGACGATCGGCTCGACCACGCTCAGCGAGGCGATCCCCGGCGCCATCCGCCCGGCCTGGAACGCGTTCTGCGACAGCACCAGCGCAGCGCCACCGAAGACGGCGAATGCGTAGACGTGCCAATGGGAAAGCAGCGCTCCTATCCCGTTGCTCAGCTGCCCGGCACACACCTTGAGCAGCACGGAGGAGCCGCCGACCATCAACCCGGCGGCCGCGCCGTACCACCCGGCGGACGCCGCCGGCAGCCGGCGGCCCACGAACACCGCGAGGGCTGTCAGCACGGCCAGCACCGTCCCGTACGGGCAGAAGCGCAGGAACCCCACCTGCTGCCGGCCGCCGTGCGTGTCCAGCATCACGACCAGCACGCCCAGCGCCGCCGAGCAGCCGATTGCCAGCGCCAGCTCACGACGGTGCGGCCACTCGTGCGCGACGGCGGCGGCGAGGACGACGGCCATCGCCACGCCGGTCACCAGCAGGGGTTGCACCAGGACGACCGAGCCCCAGCGCAGCGCCAGCCCCTGGAGCGCGACGCCGGCCACGTCCGCCAGCGCTCCAACGAGCCACCAGGGGCGTACGGCCAGCTTGAGCAGCAGCGAGGGCGAACCCACCCCGTGGGTCGTGACCTGGCCGGCCTCGCGGTGCTGGGTGACCGACGCCGTCGAGTAGCAGAAGGCCGACGCGAGGGCGACGCCTGCCGCCGCCCACCTCACCGTGCGGCAAGACCGTGCTCGCGCAGCGGACCCATCGTGTGGCCCGCGTCCTCGACCAGGTCGATCAGCCCGTCGAGCGCGCCCAGAGTGTTGCGCCACGACCCCGGCGCCGACGTGCAGTCCGAGTCGTGCAGCAGGATGGTCCCGCCGCCACGGAGCTGCGGGGTTAGCGTCCTGAGCACCCGCTCCGGCGTCGTGCGCGCCTCCCAGTCACGTCCCCAGGTGGTCCAGAGCACCGGCGTCAGCCCGAGCCGCCGCCCGGCCCGGACGTCGCCGTAGGTCATCACGCCGTACGGGGGGCGGTGGTAGGTCGGCGTGGTCCCGGTCACGTCGTGGATAAGCGCCGCTGTACGCGCCAGCTCGTCGTGGACCTGGCCGGGCGGGACCCGCAGGTGGTTGCGGTGGGTCCAGCCGTGGATCGCGATCTCGTGACCCTCGTCGACCATCCGGCGCGCGACGTCCGGAGCGCCGATGAGCATCTGGCCGAGCAGGAAGAACGTCGCCTTGACCTTGCGGGTGGCCAGCAGGTCGAGGAACTGCGGCGTCGACGCGGGGTCGGGCCCGTCGTCGAAGGTCAGCGCCACGTGGTCGGGCCAGCCCTTGCCAGAAAGCCCCGGCCACACGGCGCGGCGCAGCGGCGCGATGCCGGTCAGCGACGGGGCGGCATGGCTGGCGGCCAGCAGAGCCGTGGTGCCCAGCGGGAGCAGACCGAGTCGACGGGTCCAGGTCAACTGGAGCTCGACGCGGTGGGCAGCAGGGACTCGGTCAGGCCGGCCGCGGTGGCCTCTCGCTGCACCTCCGTGAGGGCAGCTCGCAGCTGCTGCGGCGTCATGGTCCGGCCGTCGATCAGGACGTAGTCGCCGCCATGCAGGTTCAGCTTGATGCCGGAGGCCTTGACCACGTGGTTCGGCGAGATCAGCGACTCGTCGGACCACAGCGCCTTGAACTGGTCGCCGGCACCGATGCGGTGGTGGTCGGCCATGGCCACGATCTCGCCGTGGTGGGTGAGCGCGGTGCCGGTGACGGCGGTGCGGTCCACCCGGTTGAGGACGCCATGGGCGAGCAGGACGACGGGGACGCCGCGGAGTCGCGCTGCCCGTACGAGCGGGCGCTGCGCCTCGAGCAGCGGGGAGTCCACGGCAAGGGTGACGTGGCCGGCGCTCAGGTCCTTGGTCCAGTCGGCAGCGACCGAGGTGTCGGAGGGCCGTACGGCGACGTAGATCGACGACTTGGACACGTCGGGACGGTAGGCCGCACCCATGCCGGCCGCGGACGCCACCGGGACGAGCTGCAGGCCGATGCCCGTGGCCAGGACGAAGGCCGCGGAGCCCTGCGCGACCCGGCGGCGGGCGCGGTGCGGCCGCGGCGAGGACGGGCCGCTGACCGGCCGGGTCACGTCATGACCGCTGACGACGCGACGGCGGCGGTTGGGCGTCCGGACCGGGTTGAGCTGAGCGGGAACGGTGAGCACCTCGGCCGGCTCGGCGACCAGGAACTGGGTCGGGCAGGTGCCGAACATCGCGTACGCAGCAGCGACGAGCGCGTCGCAGCGCTCCGGGGTCAGCGTCTCGAGCGCCATCGGCAGGGTGGGCATCGAGCACGCGTGGTAGGCGACGCCCGCTTGGTCGAGGACGACCGAGTTGGCGGTGCCGTGGCCGGGGATGCAGTTGCGGCTGACGACGGGGACACGGCTGGCGAACGCTTCGAGGCAGGTCATGCCGCCGGCGTTCTGGATCAGCACGTCGCTGCTGGCGACCAGGTCGGGCATCCAGTCCACCCAGCCCAGCGCGATGCAGTTGGGCTCGGCCGCGAGGCGGCGGCGGAGGTCCTCGTTGCGGCCACAGACCACGACCGGGGTGATGCCGGGCGTGCCGGCGAGCTCGCGTACGGTGCCGATCACGTTGCCGACGCCCCACGAGCCGGCGACGATCAGGGCGAGGCGGTCGCCCGGCGCAACGGCGAGCCTGTGCCGGACAAGGGCGCGCCGGCCGGGCGGCAGTGGGCGGAACTTGGCGGCGACGAGCGGCTCGACGACCTCGACCCGCGGCGCGCCCAGCTCCTTGGCCAGCGCTGCGGTCTCGGGGTGCAGTGCCAGGTGCAGGTCGATGTCCTGGTTGATCCACAGCGTGTGCACCGAGAAGTCGGTGAGGATCGTCGCCAATGGCGTGTCGAGCCGGCCCTGGTGGCGGAGCTGACCGAGCGTCTGGCTGGCCAGGGGATAGGTCGACACGATCGCGTCGTAGGGCTGCTGGGCGATCACCTTGGCCAGCGCGCGCTTGGCCGTGGAGGTGTAGAACGTGCACAGGTGCTGGGCGAAGCGGAACCGCTCGATCGTGGCGTAGAGCAGTTGGTAGCTCTTCGGAGCGACGCTCAGCTGCTTGCCGTAGAACCAGCGGACGAACCAGCCGGTGCCGGCCGGCAGCGAGGCGAGGTAGTCGACCACGTCGACCGCGATCCCCCGGGTCTCGAGACGCCGGCCCAGCTCCTTGGCCGCGCCGTCGTGTCCGGCACCCATGCTCGCCGACACGATGAGCACACGGTCGCCTGCACGTAGTTCACCCAGCAAGGGTTCGTCCTCTGCTCGTCCGGGGGGACCTGGCCGGCACTGTCCGGCACCATCCGGCACCGTCCGGCACTGCGCTGGACGTGCGGAACCGTGCCTCGGTCCACCCCATGGGGCGCCAGTCTACGAGAAACCCGGGTCATGGGGTGAGTATTGGTGCCTAGCTCAGCACATCCTTACGAAGGAAGTGCCGCCACGCTAGGCCGAACAACACGATGCTGTAGCCAATGGAGTAGAGCGCACCCTTGGTCATGGCGTCCCACGACACGCTCGGGCCGAGCGCATCGACCCAGGAGTACTGGTAGTGCGTCGGCAGTGCCTGGCGCAGGTTGCCGAGCGCGGAGACCGCATCCAGGATGTTCGACACGATGACCAGGACGACAGCCCCGCCCACCGCTCCCAGCGGCGCGTCGGTGTAGACGCCGAGCAGGAACGCCAGCGCGGCGACGAACAGCATGACGATCGCGAGGTAGCCGATCACGATCAGCAGCCGGACGAACGCGGTGCCTGTGGCGATCGTCGTCCCGAGCGGCGAGCGGGCGGGGTGCCAGCCGAAGCCGATCCACCCCGCGAGCAGGGCCACCGCGGTGAGCAGGACGATGGCGAACAGCCCGAAGCCGAGCGCGACGACCAGCTTCTGCCGCAACAGCCGTGAACGGGGGATCGGCGCGGCCAGCAGGTAGCGCAGGCTCGACCAGCTCGCCTCGGCCGCCACCGTGTCGCCGGCGAACAGCGCGACGATGACCACCAGCAGGAAGCCGGTGGACGCGAACAGCGTGAACAAGGTGAAGTTGGGAGCGCCGACCGTGGCCAGGTCCACCAACCCGGGCGCCCCGCCGCCGTTGTCCGGGCCGCCGGCCTTGAACGCCAGCAGGAGCAGGAACGGCAGCAGCACCATGAAGCCGAGCCCGAGCTGGGTCCGGCGGCGGCGCAGCTGGCGGATCACCTCGACCCGCAGCGGCAGGGTGCGGGCGGGGCTGTAGGCCGCAGCAGCTCCCGTACGGGGGTCGGTCGGCTCCGGCGGCGGGGCTGCGGCCAGCCCGCCGTGGCTGCCCACGGTGGTGACGGTCATGAGTGCTCCTGCCCGACGAGGGTGAGGAAGACCTCTTCCAGCCGGCGCTGCGGCGCGACCCGGTCGACCTTGATGCCGGCGGCTACGAGAGCGGCGACGACGTCCGCCGGCGGGGTGCCGTTGAGGTCCATCACCACTCCGTCGTGGGACTTGCCGGCCGAGATGATGCCCGGCATGGCGTTGGCGAGCCGCACGGTGGCGTCCTCGTCGTCGACGCCGAACAGCGTCGAACCGCCGCGGCCGACCAGCTCGGCGACGGTGCCCTGCGCGACCAGCCGGCCGCGGTCCATGACGACGACGTCGGTGCAGGTCTGCTCGACCTCGCTGAGCAGGTGGCTGGAGATGATGACGGTGCGCCCGGTCGCCGCGTAGCGCGACAGCACGTCACGCATCTCGCGGATCTGGGGCGGGTCGAGGCCGTTGGTCGGCTCGTCGAGGACGAGCAGCTCCGGCAGGCCGAGCATGGCCTGCGCGATGCCGAGCCGCTGGAGCATGCCGTGGCTGTAGGTGCGGGTCCGCCGGTGGATGTCCTCGCCCAGGCCGGCGATCTCGAGGGCGATGTCGAGGTGTGCCTCCTCGATCGGCCGGCCGACCGCCCGCCAGTAGAGCAGCAGGTTGTCGATGCCGGTCAGGTGCGGCGGGAAACCGGGGCCCTCGACGAAGGCACCGACCCGGGAGAGTACGGGGGCACCGGGGCTGATGCGGTGACCGAAGACCCGGATCTCGCCCTCCGTGGGCTGAATCAGGCCCATCAGCATGCGCAGTGTGGTGGTCTTGCCGGCGCCGTTGGGCCCGAGCAGGCCGAGCACCTGACCCGGCTCGACCTGGAAGGACAGGTCGCTGACCGCGCGGAAGCCGCCCTGGTAGGCCTTGCCGAGGCCGCTGATCACCAGCGGGATGTCGACGAGGGCCGGGTCGGATGCCGCGGCGATCCGGCGCGCGGTCCGCACGCGCAGGACCAGCCACCCCGCCAGCAGCACCAGGACGACCACGCCCAGCCCGATCCAGACCAGTGCGGGGTTGCTCGGGTTGAGCGCGGTCACGGCGAGGACCGGGACGCTGAGCGTCGGGGCCGCCAGTGAGATCTGGTAGGCCCTGGCGGTCTGCGGCAGCGCGTACCCCTGGTCCGTCGTCGAGATCACGACCCGAAGCCGGTGCCCGGTCGAGATGTCCCGGACGATGGCCGGCAACGCGACGCGTACGGTCTGGCCGCCGTTCAGTGGGCCGCTGAGCTGGATGGGGGCGACGAGCGACTGGGGCAGCACCGGCTGGGCGCTTCCGCTGGGCACGTCCAGCAGCGAGGCGAACAGGGTCGCGTCCGGCGCGGTGCCGGTGACCTTGAGGTCGACGTAGGACGAGCCGGTGAGCCTGAGGGTTGCGGTCAGCGGAGCCGTCTCGAACGTCGCGACCTGGCCGGGCAGCTGCGAGATCGACGACAGGCCACCGGCCTGGGCGACCTGGCCGAGGATCGAGCCGAACCCGGGCAGGCCGGTGAGCGCGGCAGGGCTACCGCCGGCCGGGGCGACTACAGTCTGCTGGCCGCCGGTCAGGTTCAGGGCCTGCGTCGGTGTGGAGCCGGTCGAGGTCACGCCAGGCAGGCCGGGCGCGACCCGTACCGAGGGCTTGGGCTGGGAGTCGGACGCGGTCAGCGCGGCGTTGGGTACGGTCACCTCGAACCGGGTGTCCGGCGCGGTGCCGTCCTTCTTGAGGTAGCGGCCGAACCAGCTCAGGGTGAGGGAGTCGATCCGCTTGGTCTCGGGCAGGCCGCCGTCGTGGCCGCCGCCGTACCAGACCACCTTGACCGGGGTGCCGTTCGCGGCGATGCCCTTGGCATTGGCGTCGCCCTCGCTGAGCGGGAACAGCGAGTCGGCCTCGCCCTGGATCAGCAGGGTCGGTGCCTTGATCCGGTCGAGGATGCGGGCCGGGCTGTTGGCGGCCATGAGGGCGAGCATCTCGGGCGTCGGGCGGCCCTGTGCGGCCGAGGCCTGGTAGGCGGCGCAGTAGGCGGCGGCGAACTTGCCGCACGTGGTCGGCGTCACGCCCGCATCCGAGCCGGTGCCGAAGAAGTCGGCCGCCCACTGCTTCTTGAACACGCCCGGTACGGGGATCGGCGCCGTGTCGGCCGCATTGGTGGCGGGGGCGGTCTGGGCGAACTGCGGGAACAGCGACTGGCCGAGCTCGTTCCAGGTGATCGCCGGGACGATGGCGTCGACCCGCTGGTCGTAGCCGGCCGCCTCGAGGGTCAGCGCCCCGCCGTACGAGCCGCCGGCGATGCCCACCGTGGGGTCGCCGGGCTTGTCGAGGTGGACGCGGGGGTCCTTGGCCAGCAGGTCGATCAGCCGGCTGGCGTCCTTGACCTCGTAGTCGGGGGAGTCCAGCGTGATCTGGCCACCGGAGTTGCCGAAGCCGCGGGCACTGTAGGTCAGAGCGATGTAGCCGTGCCGTGCCAGGGTGAGCGCCTCGGAGGTCTCGTCGTCCTTGTTGCCGCCGAAGCCGTGGGCGAGGATCACCGCCGGCGCCGTGCCGTGCAGGTTCTTCGGCACGAACAACGTGGTGTCGAGCGAGACCTTGCTGCCGTCGGGTCCGTTGCCCACCGGGACCATGCTCGCCGTTTGCGTGACCCCGGGCTGCTGGCCGGCGACGGCAGTCGCGCCGATGCCGCCGACCGCGACGATGACGGCTGCGCAGGTGAGGGCGACGGTCGTACGGCGGCGCACGGGGTCGCTCCTTCGGTCGGGACTCGAAGGTTCAGCCTATGTCCGCGATGTGAGGGCCGCATGCGGCACTCAGCCGACTCACAGGTCCCCCTCACGGGTGGAGGCGGGAAAACGGTCGGCGGTTCGGATCAGGTGCCGTCACTCGGCGGGGGTGAACAGCTCGATCGGGTTGCCGGATGGATCCTCCAGCAGCACCTGCTGCCCGCCGGGACCGCTGACGATGTCGTTGCGGAATGTCACCCCTGCCGCGCGCAGCCGGGCGATCTCACCGGGCAGATCGGACACGATGAGGTGGATGCGGTTCCAGCCACCCGGGACGGGCAGGCGGCCATCCGGCATGGGTCGTCCGGCGGAGCTGGTGGGGCCGGACAGCAGCAGCCGCAAGTTGCCGCGGCTCACGTCGGCGAACGCCGGCGCGGCCGACGTTCGCAAGGTGAACCCGAGGTTGACGGTGTAGAAGTCGACGGCGCCTTGCACATCGTCGACGAGGTAACGGACATTCACCATGTTGACCAAGTTCTCGTCCACGGATGTCTCCTTTCCGGGCGGGCGCGCTGCGGCGGATGAGGTCGCCGATGCGCGTGCGCAGTTCGACTGCAGTGTGCTGGACGCGGGGTGGCAGCGGGTAGCCGGGTCGGGAAGGCTCCAGTGGATCGCAAAAAGCAGCGACGGCGCCCCCGATTGGGGGCACCGTCGCTTGCGGGCCGCCGATCAGCGACCTTGACATGGGGTGAGCGACGGGGCTTGAACCCGCGACCCCCGGGACCACAACCCGGTGCTCTACCAGCTGAGCTACGCCCACCATGTGCAGCTGCGCCGTCGTGAGCGGCGCCGAGCAAGTGTAGCGAGTGCGCGGGGCTAGGCCGTACCGGTTTCGGACTCGACCGGCTCGCGGGCGGCGAGGACGACGGCCGCCGCCTTGGCCGCGGTCTCGGAGTCGGGGCCGGGCTGGGGCACGAACACCGTGGAGCGGTAGTAGCGCAGCTCCTCGATGCTCTCGCGGATGTCGGCGAGGGCTCGATGGCCGCCGCTCTTCTCCGGCGAGGCGAAATAGGCGCGTGGGTACCAGCGGCGGGCCAGCTCCTTGACGCTGGACACGTCGACCATCCGGTAGTGCAGCCAGGTCTCCAGCTCGGGCATCTGCAGGGCCAGGAAGCCGCGGTCGGTGGCGATCGAGTTGCCGCACAGTGGCGCCTTGCGGGCCTCGCCGACGTGCGTCTTGATGTAGGCCAGCACCTGGGCCTCGGCATCCGCGACGGTGGTCGTCGAGGCGCGTACGTCGTCGGTGAGCCCGGACGCCGCGTGCATGTCGCGGACGAAGTCGATCATCCCGTCCAGGGCGCGGTCGTCGGCATGGATGACGATGTCCACGCCCTCGTCGAGGACGTTGAGCTCGGAGTCGGTGATCAACGCCGCGATCTCGAGCAGGACGTCGGTCTTCAGGTCGAGGCCGGTCATCTCGCAGTCGATCCACACCAGACGGTCATTCATCCGGTCAGCCTACTGGGCGGGTCTGCTCCAGGATCAGCGCCAGCTTGGGGCAGGCGGCAACGGCCCGGCGGGCCATCGGCTCCAGCGTCCGGGACAGTGGCCGGCTGTCGACGACCGGATAGCCCCACTCATCGAGGGTGATCGCCTCCGGCAGCAGCTCGGCGCACAGGCCCTGCCCGTCGCAGCTGACCCAGTCGACGGTCAGCCGCAGCGACGCCCTCATCCGGACGCCTTGGCGGACGCGTGCGCCGGGGTGCCGGAACGGTGCGACCAGCCCGGGGCGAGCGGTCCCTGCTCGGCCCACATCGCCACCACCGTCACCAGGGCAAGCACGCCGGCGGCACCGGCGATCCGCCACCCGGTGTGCTTCCGCCACCCGTCCGTCAGCCGGAAGCCGACAGCGCCGACCACGACGCCGACACATCCTGCCTGTACGGCCAGCGCCCAGCTCAGCTTGGCGTCCGACCCGGTGCCGAGGCCGTGCACGACGGCCAGCGTCCAGGCGGCGTAGGCGGCGTAGTGGATCATCCGCCACGACCGGTGGCCCAGCCGGAACCGGGCAAGGCTGGTGAGCGTCACCAGCAGCATCACGTCCAGGGCGGCAGCGCCGGCCCCCAGCCAGACCGGGCGGTAGAGACCGCCGGCCGGCAGGACCACGTCGCGCAGCCGTACGGAGACGTAGTCGTCGGCGACGGCCGTGCCGATGTGCACGACGAGCAGGGAGAGCCCGATCAGCGAGACGTTGCGGTGCAGCCCCTGGTTGAGGAACCTCGGCCACCGCCGGCTGCCGACCGATCGGGAGGTCGAGCAGATCCCGAGAGCCATCGTCAGCGTCAGCAGGACCAGGGACACTAGCCCGGCGGCACGGGTGAGGAACCACAAGGTCTGCATGTCCACCGGGAGCGGGGTCTTGGCGCCGGTCACGCGATCGCCTCCGCCATCGTCTCCTCGGGCCAGCCGCCGACGACGGTGACGGTGCCGTCCTCGCCGACCAGCCGGGCCGGGAGCCCGAGGCTGTCGAGCCACTCGGGGGCGGCCGGGCCCATGACAATGGCCCCCGTGCTGGCCGCGTTGGCGTCGACACAGGTCGCGCCGGCGACCGTGACGGTGCGCCAGCACGGCGCGGCCGGAGCTCCGGTCCGGGGGTCGATGATGTGGTGGAGGTCGCGGCCGGCCCGCCGCCAGCGACGCAGCAGGGTGCTCGAGGTGGCCAGCCCCCCGTCCCTCAGGACGACCACGGTGCCGGAGCCGTCGTCCTCCGGGCGCTCCGCGACGCGTACCGGCCAGCCGTCCGACAGCTCGGGCCCGGCGAGGGCGATGTCCCCCCCGAGGCTGACGAGTACGGGCGACCCGGTCGCCGTGGTGATCCGGCGGGCGGCTTCTTGCGCGGCGAGGGCCTTAGCGCTCGACCCGAGGTCGAGACGGCTGCCGCGCGGGATCCGTACGGTGCCGATCGTGCGGTCGAGCTCGATCCGCCGCCACGCCTGACCCTGGGTTCGGCCGGGTACGGCGGGCGGTCCGTCCAGCGGCAGGGCGTCGAAGTCCCGGTCGTAGCCGGCACCGATGATGGCGTCGCCCAGCAGCGGGTCGACCAGCCCGCCGGTCATCTCAGCAGCGCGCACCGCGGTGTCGACCGCGTGCATCAGGTAGCCGCTCACCGGGACGGGGCGGCCGGCGTTGCGGTTGACCCGGCTCAGCTCGGAGTCGGTGCGGAACCTGCTGCAGGCCCGGTCGGCCGCACTGATCTCGTCGGCGAGCAGCAGCTCCGCAGTCTCCATCGCCATGGGCTCGGGCAGCACGAGTCGGACGTAGGTCCCGAGCGCCCGCCACGAGCGGCTGGCGAACGTCACCCCACCCGTTGTCGACGGCACAGGGGTGGTCACGCGGCCGTCACGACCCGGAGGAGGTCGCGGTCGGTTTCGGGGTGACCTTGGTCGTGGTCGGTGCCGCCGTCGGCGGCTTTGGCGCAGGGGCCTGCGTGGTCGTGGGTGCCGGCGGGGGCGTGGTCGTGGGCTTCGGCGCCGTGGTCGTCGTGACGGGCGTGCCGGCGGTAGGGGCGGCCGGAGGCGCCGGGGCGGTGGTGGTGGGACCTGAGCCTGCGGTGGTCGGAGGTGTCGTTCCGCCGCCGCCGCCACCGCCCGGTGCGCTGGTGGTTCCAGTGTGGGTCGGGTTGGCGGGGGTGCCCGGCTGACCGGGCTTGGTGGGCACCGCGTGCGTTCCGCCGGTGGCGGGTTTCGTGGTCGCCGGGGCCCGGCCTCCGCCCGGCTGACCGGGCGTGGTCGTGGTGCCCGGCTGGGCCGGTGTGCCGGGCGGCGCGGTCGTGGTGCTGCCTGGGGTGCCGGGCGCCGAGGTGCGGCCACCGGGAGCCGGTGATCCGGTGGTCGGGCCGCTCGCCGGCCCCTTGCCTGCCTCGGCCGGCGTGCCCGCTGCGGCGGCCTGTCCGGCTGCGGCGGGCTGGCCGGCTGCCGAGGGGTCACCGGGAACGGCTGCCGGAGCAGAGGCGGCGCCGCTCGGAGAGGCGGCGTCGACGGCGGCGTAACCGGTGCTGCCCACGCCGGCCGCGGATGCGGAGTGCCGGGGTGCGGCCTTCTCGGCGAAGTAGGCCGCGAGCGCTCCGGTGGCGGTCATCGAGGCCACTGCCACCAGGCCGCTCGAGGTGGAAAGCACCCGCAGTGCAGTGTTTCGCCGGTTTGTCGCTGGTCCGGACATGAGGACTCCGCACAATCGTGAGCCGCCCCCTCGGCGCCTCCTACCCGACCACCTTCGGCAGCCGAAGGTGAGGCGAACGCTAAGCCCCGCACAAGTCCGGGTCCCGGCTGCGCCTGAGCGGGGGAATGGGTGGTCTGCGCTTTCAGCCGTGGGCCACGATGGTCGAGCAGGGAGTGCCATTCACTCCCAGCTCAGGAGCAGCAATGACCCAGCAACAGCTCGCGCCGCCGGGCCCCGTGGCGTTGCTGGCGTCCGTCACCGATCGGCTGACTCGAGGACTGCGTACCGACGGGCCGATCGCCTTGCTGGAGCACACCCTCCTGCATGGTGCGCTGCTCCCGCCTCGGGACAGGGTCGGGGCGCCCGTACCCGACCTCCTCGAGCTGGCGGCGATCGCCGGCCGCGGCGGTGCCGGCTTCCCGCTCGCGCGCAAAATGCAGTCGATGGGGCGAGGCAGGTCGGTCGTCGTCGTCAACGGGGCCGAGGGTGAGCCGGCGATCTGGAAGGATCGGTTGCTGCTGGCCCACGCACCCCACCTCGTGCTGGACGGTGCCGCTCTCGCCGCGGACACCGTGCGCGCAACCGAGGTCCATGTCGTGATGTCCCCGAGCTTTCCGGCCGCTGTCGAGGCCGTGCGACAGGCGATCGCCGAGCGGACGGCCAGCCGCTACGACCGGCTGCCCTGCACCCTGACGTTGGTCGAGGATCGGTTCGTCGCGGGTGAGGCCTCCGCCGTCGTGAACCGGATCGACCGCGGCTCGTCACTGCCGACGTTCAGCCAGGCCCGGACCAGCCAACGCGGCGTGGGCGGCCGGCCGACCCTGCTGTCCAACGCCGAGACGTACGCGCAGCTGGCGCTTCTCGTGCATGGAGGTGCCGCCTTGTTCGCCTCCGTCGGCACGCCGGACGCGCCGGGCACGATGCTGTTCACCGTACGGGGGGCGGTGCGTCGCCAGGCCGTCGTCGAGATGCCGATCGGCACTCCGGTCGGGGCCGTCATCAGCGCCGCCGGAGGGGCGGTCGAGCCGATCGCCGCCGTCCTGACCGGTGGCTACCACGGTCGGTGGGTGGCAGCGGACCGGGTCTGGTGGCAGCCGGCCAGCCCGGAGGGGCTTCGCGCCGTCGGGGGATCGATCGGGGCCGGGCTGGTGCTGGCCCTGCCCGCAAGGGTCTGTCCCCTGGGGGAGTCGGCGGCCGTCGTCCGTTACCTGGCGGACCAGACGGCAGGGCAGTGCGGCCCGTGCGTCAATGGGTTGCCGGCGATCGCCGATGCGGTCGAGGAGCTCGCCGCAGGCGAGGCCAGAGCGCAGGTCGTCTCCGATCTCGCCCGGTGGTGCGGACTGGTCGAGGGCAGGGGAGTGTGCCACCACCCCGACGGCACGGCCGGCTTCGTGTGGTCGATGCTCGAGGTGTTCGCCGAGGATGTCGCCCTGCACCGCGTCGGGCACTGCGGCCGGCCGACCGCCGGGGTCCTGCCGGTCTAACCGGGGCCACCCAGCGTGACCTCGACGGCGGCCCCGCCGCCTGCGGACCGGCCCAGCCGGACGCCGCCACCGGAGGCCTCCGCGGTCCGCCGGACGATGTCCAGCCCGAGCCCGGAGGAGCCCGCGGTGCTGGTGCCCCGTCTCTCCACGGGGTGGTCGGGCCAGCCGTCACCGTCGTCGGTGACCACCAGAACAGCCCCTCCGGTCAGGACCGGACGCAGGGAGACCGCCATCGGCGTCGTGTCCGCGGTGTGCTGAAAGACGTTGTGCAGCAAGGCATCCACGGCTGCCGCCAGATCCTCGCCGGACACCCGGACCTCGCAGGTCCGCGAGGGCAGGTCCAGTGCCAGCGGTCTTCCCTGGTCCTCGGCGAGCACCTGCCAGA
The DNA here is from genome assembly GCA_033851545.1 of Frankiales bacterium. Lineage (GTDB taxonomy): Bacteria > Actinomycetota > Actinomycetes > JAWWOL01 > JAWWOL01 > JAWWOL01. The sequence goes on from JAWWOO010000084.1 coordinate 36,009, forward strand.
ACGCGACGCGCGCCCGTACGACGGCCGTGGCGTCGGTGGTGGCGGTGGCCCCTTCGCGCACGGGCCGGCGGGCCTCCCGGATGACCTCGTTCACCGTGCGCTCGAGCACCTCGACGTGCGACGCGAGGCGGGCAGCCTCCGCCGGGTCGCGCAGCGAGTCGGTGTCGAGCCGGAGCGCCGTGATCGGGGTACGGAGGCGGTGGGAGAGGTCGGCGACCATTTCCCGCTCCGCCTGGAGCAGCTCGCCGACCCGGCGGGCCACCCGGTTGAAGGTCAGGCCGAGCTCACGGACCTCCGGCGTTCCGGCCGGCTGAACCCGGGCTGACAGGTCACCGGTGGTGAGCCGGTGGGCCACCTCGGCCAGATCGAGGATCGGCCGGACAATGCGCCGGGCGATCCGGTCGGCCGCCAGCACGGCAAAGCACAGAACGCCCAGACCGAGGGTGCCCAGGATCGCCCAGGAGACCGCGACCCCGTGGCCCAGCAGGGCTTCCGGCACCCAGGTCTGCACGACGAGGATGCCGTCGCTCGTCGAGACGGGGACCAGCAGCAGCCTGTCCTCACCCGCCTGGGTGACGAACGAGGAACCGCGGAAGGCGCGGTCGACCGCGGCCGTCCGGACAGCCGGCGCGCCTTCGGCGTGCCCGTCGGGGAAGAACACCGTTGTCCGCCGGGGGCTCCGCTGGTTGACCAGGGCGATGACCGGCCGCAGCTTGTCCGGGGTGTGCTCGACCGCCGCCACCACGGCGACGCTGTGCGCCTCCTGCGTCGCCGCCGACATCGCCCTGTCCTGCGCGAGGGTGCGGACGAGCAGGGCGAGGGGCAGGACGAACGCGATGACCACGGCGGCTGCCACGGCGGCGACGAGCGTGGATAGCTGCCGTCTCATCGTTCGCCCGTGCCCGTCAAGGCGGTGGCGGGACGAGCTTGATCCCGACGCCGCGCACGCTGTGCAGGTAGCGGGGCTCCTGGGCAGACTCGCCGAGCTTGCGGCGCAGCCAGGACAGGTGGACGTCCACGGTCTTCTCCGCCCCGCCGTACGGGAGATGCCAGACCTCGGCCAGCAGGTCGCGCTTGCTCACGACCTGACCGGCCTTGCGGGCCAGCTGGTGCAGCAGGTCGAACTCCTTGCGGCTCAGGTCGAGTGGACGGCCGTCGAGGACGGCGTCGCGGGTGAGCGGGTCCACGGTGAGGCCGCCGACAACCACCGGACCGACGATGTCGGGTGCAGCAGCACGGCGCAGGACGGCGCGGATCCGGGCCTCGAGGTGCTCGGCGGAGAACGGCTTGATGACGTAGTCGTCGGCGCCGGCGTCGAGTGCGCGGATGATCTGGCCCTCGTCGTCCTGCGCGGTGATGACGACGACCGGCACCTGCGACACGCCGCGGAGCATCTTGAGCAGCGTCGACCCGTCGACGTCCGGCAGGCCGAGGTCGAGCAGGATCAGATCGGGCTCGCCCTCGAGTGCGCTGTGCAGTCCTTCCATCCCGGTCGGGGCGGTCTCGACGCCGTGGCCCCGGTCGCTGAGCGCGCGCACCAGCGCCGACCGAATCGCGGAGTCGTCCTCGATGAGCAGGAGTTGGGGCACCTGGCCGACGGTAGCGGTGGGGTCACCGCGCGTCCCTATGCGGCGCAAGGTCGTCATGTCATTGTCATGTTCTTAACCTGCAGACAACCATCGCCAACCGACAGTCTCTCCGTGATGTTGATCGATGCGAGCGGGTTGGCCCGGCGGGCCGGGCAGGTGATGGTCTGGGCGGTGTGTGCCGCTGTCATGGCCGTGATCGCGTGGTGGGCCGTCGGCCTGGTCGGCGACCAGTTCAACGACACCGGCGTGCAGAACGGGGCGGCGGCGAGCAGCGGTCCGGCGTCCTCGGCCGGTGTCCCGTCCGTTGCCGCGTCGTCGGCGACGCCGACGGGCCAGCCTGATCCGGCAGGGACCTCGGTGACGTCGGCGCAGCGCAGCGGTTCGTCGGCGGGCTCCCCCGACGGCCACCGGTCGCCTGGACCGACGACCCAACCGACGACGGGCCGGACAGCAGCGCCGACGACCCGTCCGGTGACCGGTGGGGCGAACCCGACCACGACGGGGGCACCCACCACGACAACCACCCACCCGGGCCTCACGCCGACTTCGACGCCGACCCGGTCCCGTACCAGGACGGCGGCACCGCCTGGCGGAGGAGCCGTGACGACGACCACCACGGCGGTCACCACGGTGCCCCCGACGACCACGACGCAGCCCGTGCCGACGACGACGACGCCGGCCGTTCGGACCACGACGACGCCCCCGAGGACGACCACGCCCCCGAGGACGACGACGCCGCCGCCGACGACCCCACCGGCCGGCAACACCTACACCTACTCGCCGTCCGGTGGCACGGTCGCCGTCCGGTGCAGCGGAAACTCGGTCTCCCTGATCTATGCCAGCCCGTCGACCGGCTGGAGCGTGCAGACCGAGTCCACCGGGCCGAGCGTGATGCAGGTGCAGTTCCTGCGCGGGGAGAGCCACACCCAGGTGCATGTGGTCTGCCGGAACGGCGTGGCGCAGGCCGAGATCGAGACCGGCTGACCGGTCAGAGCGGGCTGCGCTCCGGGACGACCTGGGCCACCTCGAGATCCTCGTCGTGGCGCAGGAACAACAGCTCGTTGTTGGACTCCATCACCGCCTTGGGCAGGGTCATGCTGACGACTGCGCCTCCGCCCGGCGCATTGGCCGCCGTTGCCGAGCCGCCGTGCTGCAGGGCGACCGTCTCGACGATGGCCAGGCCGAGGCCGGTCCCGGCGTAGCGCCGGTCCCTGCGGTGCTCCGCCTGCCAGAACGGCTCGAAGACATGGGGCAGGCCAGCCTCGGGGATGCCGGGGCCGGTGTCCCTGACCGCCAGCACCACTCCGCCGGCCCCGGCCGTCACCGAGATGTCGATGTGGTCGCCGGTGTGGGTGTGCTTGACCGCGTTGTCGATGAGGGCGTCGAGAGCTGCAGTGATCCGTTCCTGGTCCAGCAGCAGCATCGGTGACCGGCAGCTCACGTGCCAGGTGCGTACGCAGGTCACCGACCACCGGCGAGCCGCGCCGCGGGCAAGGTCGAGAGGGTCGAGCTCGGTCGGCAGGAAGGTCGAGGGATTCTCCATCCGGGCCAGGGCGAGCAGTCCCTTGCTGATCAGGGCCATCCGGTCGAGCTCGGCGATGACGGTGGTCAGGTCGGCCACCTGGCCGCTGTCCGTCAGCCGCTGCCGGACCAGCTCGACGTGGCCGCGGGCCACGGTCAACGGGGTGCGCAGCTCGTGCGAGGCGCGTCGGGTGAAGTCGAGCTCCCGGCGGCGCTGGGACCGCTCCTCGACGGCGATCTCCTCGAGGGCGTCGCGGGCGGCCTGGCCACGCCAGACGTGCCACATCGTGGCGAGGAAGACCGCTGCCATCAGCGGGACCTCGGCGAGCTCCTCGACATCGACGTAGTGCCGCTCGGTGAGGTAGATCAGCACGCCGGTGGTGCTTGCCATCACGACCAGGAGCACGAGAAAAATGGCCTTACGTGGCCAGATGCGGAACCCGCAGAACAGCGTGAACGAGATCCAGATGAAGTGGAACGGGATCGTGGGGTAGTGCGGGAACTCGAGCATCAGCTCGGCGTTGGCAATGGCGAAGGCGGCCCAGAGCAGCTCCGGGCCGAGGCTACGCAGCCTGGAAGCTGTAGCCGACATGGCGCACCGTCTCGATGGCGTTGAGCGGCAGCTTGCTGCGCAGGCGCCGTACGTAGACCTCGACCACGTTGGTGCCCGGGTCGAAGGTGTATCCCCACACCTGGGTGAGCAGCTCCTCGCGGCTGCAGACATCGCCGGCGTGCGCCATCAGGTGCTGGAGCAGCAGGAACTCCCGCTGGCTCAGGGAGATGCTCACGCCGCGGCTGGTCAGGGCCCGGCGCCGGAGGTCGAGGACGTAGGGGCCGACGCGCACCTCGGAGCGTGCGGTCGCGGCGGGTGTCTCGCGCAGGCAGCTGCGGACGCGAGCAAGCAGCTCCTCGACGGCGAACGGCTTGCCGATGAAGTCGGTGGCACCCGCATCCAGGGCTGCAACCCGGTTGCGTACGTCGTCGGCTGCCGACAGCATGATCACCCGCGCCCCTGGATTGACGGCCCGTACGGCCACCAGCACGGCCAGGCCGTCCATCTCGGGCATCACGAGGTCGAGGACGAGCAGGTCGTACTGCCGACCCGACAACGCCTTGCGCACGGCGGCCGCGCCATCGGCGGCCACGTCGACCTCGAGTCCCATCGAGGTCAGTGCCCGGCTCACGAACGCGGCTACGCCGGGCTCGTCCTCCGCCAGCAGAACTCGCGTCATGCCGATCCCCCTCCCGCACACGTAGAAGACAAATCCAGCGAGCCGACGGGCAGCTCTCGGGGACATTGCCTGTGCGAAGTATGCGACCTCGGAGGGTGTTCTTGCATAGCCCTTATGGACCACTTTCCTTAACCCTACGTAGTGGCCTTTGTCCATTATATGCTGAAATGGACGCCAATTAGCGCTGCCTTAACCAAATCGAATCACGGAGAGTGTCCGTTCCCAGCCAATTGTCCGGTTCAGGTAAAGCCCGGATGACGGCTGCATGACAGGGCTGTCATGTTGCGGGACTTCCTCTTGTGCGCCACCCCATCCTGCGATTCGCAGACCCCGCGTCCGGCGGGCTGACTGGTGCGATCACAAGGAGGGGAGGCGTCGTGGCACTCCACCCGACCACCCTGAGGCGTTCCCTGCAGATGACCGTTGCTTCAGCGATGGTGGTAGCCCTGCTACCCACGCTGCAGGTGGCGACGGCCCCCAAGGCGGTTGCAGCGGTCGGCCCTGCAGCCATCACGCTGCACGTCGAGAGCGCCCGTACGGTCAACCCGGCAGCTGGGTTCGTGCACAAGGGCGACCAGGTCAAGGACTACAAGTGGATCATCAACGAGGACAACACCGGGGACCCGGGGACGGTGACCAACCAGGGCACGAACAAGTGCCTGCCCGCCACTGCACCCGGTGGCAGCTCCGACCCGAACTACGCCGACACCTGTCAGTGGCCGTCGACCCGCGTGACGTCGGGCTTCGCACCGATCGTCGCCCAAGGTGACCAGACCGACCTGAGCGACACCAAGTCGCTGCCGGATCTCCCCGCAGGCAAGTACCTCATCTCGGTTACCGCCGACGGTTTCAAGATCGACGGTTCGCACTTCACGGTTGCCGGAGCCGACCAGAAGGTCATCGTGTCGATGAACCCGACGCCGCTGCCGCTGTCGACGTTGAAGCTCACGGTGTTCAACGACAACGCGCCGGTCGACTCGACGTACGAGGTGGATGCGGAGCCCGGCCTCGCCGGTTTCACCGCGCACATCGCGGACGTCTTCGGGCCGGTGAGCGTGGACTACTACGGCAACCCGATCTGCACGATCTACAAGCACACCGGTGACGCCAACAGCCCCATCATCTTTGATCCCGACACCAACCGTCCCGTCATCGACACGGCGGTGTCGACGGGCAAGTGCGTCAGCGACTCCAAGGGTCTGATCACCATCCAGAACCTCGGTCCGAACCGCTATGCCGCGACGGTGACGCCGCCCGTGCCGGCCGCCGGTCAGACGTACCAGTGGGTGCAGACCACGACCCTCGAGGGTGGTCACGACCACGACATCTGGGAGCAGGAAGGCTCGACGGGCTACGACACCGAGCAGACCAAGGGCGCCGAGCTGGTGCCGGCCGTACAGTTCGGCTTCGTGCAGACCAAGGCAATGGCATCTTCCGCCGCGGTCGGCTCGATCAAGGGCACGGTCGTGGCCGAGCTCCCGTACATCGGCGGCGTCAATGGGCAAGCCACCTTCCTGGGCACCGCCGGCGCCAAGTTCAACGGGCCCATCAACAAGCCCTGGATTGCTCTGTCCGACCTCAGTAACGGCGACCAGCAGGTCTATGTCGGCCGCGGCAACGCCAACGGCACCTTCCAGATCGACAACGTTCCCAACGGCTCGTACTCGCTGACCATGTGGGACGACGACCAGGACTACATCCTCTACAGCGTCAACGTGACCGTGGAGGACGGGCAGGCTGTTGACGTCGGCAACCAGCCCCTCACCGGGTGGTTCGCCCACTTGTACGGCAAGGTGTTCATCGACTCCAACGCCAACGGCAAGATGGACCCGGGCGAGAAGGGAGTCCCGCAGTTCGCCTTGACCGTGCGCGAGCGGGACAACTCTCTGATGGACCAGGCCACCAACACCGCCACCACCAATGACAGCGGCTTCTACGACGTCCGCGAGACCTACCCGATGGGCAAGTTCCTCATCCTGGAGGCGTTCAACACCCGGTACAAGACAACGGGTGTCACGTACAAGGGCGAGAACGACCCGAAGTGGACGACCAAGCTGGGCAGCCTGGTCGACTTCAACTTCCTGCCCATCATCGGGCTGGGTGGGGAGGTCGACTGGGGTGTGCAGCCCTACACCAACGCCGCCAACGGCGGCATCGTCGGCACGGTCAGCTATGACACGACGCGGAACGAGCTCGACCCCGCCGACGCCGTCAGCGAGACCTACCAGCCCGGCATTCCCGGGGTCCCGGTCAACCTGTACGCCACCGTGCCGTGCAAGGTGACGCTCGCGACCCTCGTTGCGAACGAGTGCCGGCAGGGCAAGGAGATCGTGCCCCTGCAGATCCCGGACCCGAACGCACCGTCACCGTCGGCAACCCCCACGGCGTCTGCAACTCCGACGGCCTCGGCACCGCCTGCGTCTGCTACTCCGACGGCCTCGGCACCGCCCGCGTCTGCAACTCCGACGGCCTCGGCAACTCCCACGGCTACACCGAGCCCGGCCCCCGTTGCGATGATCAAGAACCCGGACCCTGACCGCGGTGCCTTCGTCAAGGGACCGAAGCTCCAGGACACGTACACCTCCGAGGAGTGGGCTCCGCCGAGGGGTTGCACCGCCCGGCAGTACGACGGCACCCTGCTGACCGACCAAATGGCCCTGCCGGAGTTCGGCGCGGCCGCCAACCGGCTGTGCGTCGAGGCTCCGATGCTGGGCATGGCCATGGGGCCGTCCGACGCCACTCCCGGCGCCGCGTCCCAGACCGTCAACGGCAACTACGGCTTCGCCACGTCGAAGCTGAACCTCTATCCGCCGGGCAACGCGAAGAACCCGGCGCCGAACCACGACCTGGCGCTGTACGCACCTCTAGAGTCCGCCGGCTACACCGAGCAGGACCTGCCGGCGATGGCCTACATCGTCTCCGTGGACATCCCCAGCGACCCGGTCGACGGAAAGCCGATGTACAAGGTCACCACCGAGTCCGACGTCAACGTCTTCGACGGTGACACCTACCTGCCGCAGCAGAACTACCCGCCGACGACTCTCGCAGCAGCCACCGACCCGGCAGGGCCGCCCGACGCGACGCCGGTCCCGCCGAGCCAGCCGCCGTCCCAGCAGGCCGGCATTATCTCGCCATGCGTCGGCGCCCTGCACAAGATCACCGTCAAGGACGCGGCCTTCGTCGCGGGTGGCGGCAGCCCGTTCGAAGGCCTGGATCGGCCCTACTGCACCGACAAGCTGGTCACGGTGCGGGCCGGGCAGGCGACGGCTCCGAACTTCAACCTGTTCACCGACGTGCCGATCCCCACGCACTTCTGGGGCCTGACCCTGAACGACCTCGGCCTGACCCTCGACAAGCGCAGTGTCAACTACGGTGAAGCCCAGGGCTTGCCCTTCGTCCCCGTCGGCCTGTACGACTGGAGCGGCCGGCTGGCGGCGACCACGCACACCGACTTCAACGGTCTGTACGAGGTCCTCGTGCCGTCGACCGACACCTACAACTGCCCCGTGCCGGCCGGGCCCTGCCCGAACATGTACCGGTTCGTCGGCAACGACCCCGGGCAACCAGGGGCCCTGAACTCCGACTACAACCCAAGGTTCCGGACGATCGCTACCAACTTCCAGGCGTGGCCTGGGCTGTACACGGTCACGGACGAGGCGCCCACCCAGGTCGCGGCCACGGCGTTGAGTCCGGACACCACGGTGGCCAACCCCACCATCTGCAACTTGGACAGCGCGCAACCTCAGCTGCTGTCGGTCAGCAAGCCCTATGTCCGTAAGAACGCCAGCGCGGCCAACCGGGTCGTGACGGTGAACGGCTTCGGCTTCGGCAGTGCGGGAACGCTCCGCCTGAACGGGGTCGCGGCGACGACTACCAGTTGGTCGGACACCAAGATCGTGTTCACGATGTCGAACGAGATCGATACAGGCTCGCTCGTGCTGTCGGTGTCCAACACGGCCAGTGGAATGCAGAGCGTCAACGGGCTGACGTTGCAGCTGCTGGACTCGGCGACCGGCTCGACCCCGGGCACGAGGTCGAGTAACCCACTGATCGCCGAGGTCGGTCCGGGCAAGACGTACAAGACCATCCAGGCCGCACTCGAGATGGCCAGGCCGACGGCGGCGAAGCCGTATTGGCTGGTCGTCGTGTGGCCGAACACACCGGGAACCGACAATCCCCAGGGTGAGTACTCGGAGAATGTGATCGTCCATCACCAGGTGCGGATACAGGGCGTCGGGCCGGGCGGTTTTGACCCGGCCGGTCAGTTCACAGCCGGGTCGATCATCGACGGGTCCGGCTTCAGCCCGGACAACCCGCGAGGTACGAACTGGATCGCCCTGCTCGGACGGCTGAGGTACAACGGCGCCCGCGCCGTGCCTGACGCGGCTGTCGTGACGGTGCTGGACGACCCGGCACTCGCCGGCGTCGTGCCGAACCGCTATCCCGTCACCATCGACGGTTTCAGCATCGTCGGCGGCTCGCAGTCGGACTTCGCGACCAACCTGACCAACCTGACCGGAGGTACCAAGACCCCGTACGGCGGTGTTGGTGCGCTGATCACCCAGGGCGGCGGCATCTACGTCCACTCCAACGTGCGCGACCTGCACGTGACGGACAACGTCATCAAGGGCAACAGCGGCTCCTACGGCGGCGCGATCCGCGTCGGCACTCCGTACGTCGGTGACAACCGGAACTACCGGCTAGTGCTCAGCCGTAACCAGATCCGGGACAACGGGGGCACCAACCTGGCCGGCGGCATCGGGTTGTTCACCGGCAGCGACGGCTACTCGGTCGACCATAACGCCATCTGCGGAAACTTCTCCGCTGAGTACGGCGGCGCCATGACCGCCTTTGGCTACCAGGTGCACGCGGCGGCCGGTGACTCAAGGGGCGGGACGATCAACCACAACCGGATCTGGTTCAACCAGTCCTACGACGAGGGCGGCGGCGTCATGATCGCCGGCGAGCTGCCGAGCAACCCGAACAACCTCTCCCCGGGCAGCGGGCCAGTCACGATCGACGCCAACGTGATCCAGACCAACCTGGCCAACGACGACGGTGGCGGCATCCGGCTCCTGCAGGTGAGTGGATCCCACATCACTCGTGACAACCCGGAGACGATCAACATCACCAACAACACCATTGCCAACAACGTCTCGGCGCACGAGGGCGGCGGGCTGGCACTCGATGACGCCGTCTTCGTCAACATCGTGAACAACACCGTGGTCAAGAACCTGACCACGGCAACGGCGGTCACCAGCGACGGCACCGCCGCTCCGGCCGGCCTCTCCACCGCGACCAACAGTGACGCGTTGCAGAAGCGACTCCGCAACACCAACCAGTTCGAGCAAAGCGCCACGTTGGCGGCGACGACATTCAGCAAGCCGACGCTGCTCAACAACGTCTTCAACGACAACCGGGCCGGCAACTTCAGCGGTGGCTGGGTCTACGGCATCGGCGGAAAGCTGCCTGACGGCACAGACAACAATGTGACCAACTGGGACATGGGCGTCCCGGACGACAGCTCGGCGCTCCTCACCCCGAAGAACTCCGTGCTGCAAGCAAGCGATCTCTCCGTGCCCGACCAGGTCGCCGGGGACCCGAGCAATGTCATCACCGACAACGCGATGCTCAAGGATCCCTATGACGTCTCGGTCAGCGTGCTGGCGTTCCGGACCAACCCGGCCTTCCGTCAGGCGTCCATCGTGGCGGAGATCCTGCCGCCGAACCTGATGGGCGACTACCACCTGGCCACCGGTTCACCTGCTGTCGGAGCCGGGGCCGCAAGTACCCAGGTCGACTGGGGAACGCCCGGCCACAACTGGCACTACACCGTGAGCGCTCCGAAGCTCGACATCGACGGTGACGTGCGGCCTACGTTGCTTCGCTACGACGCCGGCTCCGACCAGCAGCCCTAACAGGGCAGTTGGGTCTCCCGCCCCCCCGCGGCGGGAGACCCAGCTCCCGGCCGGTAGGCCAACCCTCCGTACCACCAGACCTTCTCTCCACGCGGAGCTCACAGTGACTGACAGCAGAAGCTTTTCCCGCCTGTCCCGCCGGTCGTTTCTCGCCGGTTCGGCCGGGGTGGCCGGCAGTGTGCTGGTCGGGGGTCGACTGATCGGCGGGGCACCGTCGGCAGCGGCGGCAACCCTGACGCCGGCCGCGGCCGCCGTTGCCCACCCAGTCAGAAACCTGCACCTGGTCGGCACGGACGGCTGGGTCTCGATGCCTGCGAACGCTCCGGCCGACCTGCCGTTCTTCCCGGACTCACTGGCGCCGGACCTCCTCGACACCTATGTATTCGGCTTCCGTGACGTGACAGGCATGGACGACACCCAGGTGGCTGCCCAACGCGGCAAGGCGCAGATCAGTGCCCCGATGCTGTCCTTCGACGAGGAGGACGACATCTACATCACGCTGACGAACCTCGGTCTCGCGCTGCGACCCGACCTCTACGACGGGCACACCCTGCACTGGCACGGCTTCGTCAACGCGATCCCGTTGTTCGACGGCGTTCCGGAGCTCTCGCTCTCTGTGCCGGTCGGCCGGGACCTCACCTACTTCTACCGCCCCCACGACGCCGGCACGTACATGTACCACTGCCACTTCGAGGACGTCGAGCACGTGCAGATGGGCATGACAGGCATGGTGTTCGTCCGGCCGAAGCAGAACAAGATCGCCATCGCCGGCAACCCGGTCGGCACGAAGTACGCGTACAACGACGGCGACGGCTCGACGAGGTACGACCGCGAGTTTGCGTTCATCCTCACCGAGCTGTGGTCGGCCGCGCACTACCGGGACGCCCACATCCAGGTGTCCGACTGGACCGACTACGACCCGAGCTTCTACCTGATGAACGGGCGGGGCTACCCGGACACCCTGGCCGACAACGGCAACCCCCTTGCTGCGACGGCGGGTCGGCTTCAGTACCAGCCGATCTCGTCGTTGATCACCTGCAACACCGGCGAGCGGGTCCTGCTCCGACTGTCCAGCCTCGGCTACGAGAACCACGCCATGACGGTCGACAACATCGACCTGACGGTCGTGGCCAAGGACGCCAGCCTGCTCAAGGGCCGCGACGGTACGAAGAACTACCTGACCACCAACACCGTCGACGTGGGTCCCGGCGAGAGCCGGGACGTCATCTTCACCGCGCCGGCGCCGGGCGAGTACCTGCTCTACGACCGCAAGTACAGCTATCTGAGCAACGGCGGCGGCGCCGGCTACGGCGGCATGATGACCAAGATCATCGTGAGTCCGTCGGGCGTCCCAGCCCAGACCGCCGCGAACACCTGATCCGCCCCGACCGAGGAGATTCCCATGATTCACGCACTACGCAACCCGAGACGGCTCGGCGCCGTCGTCGCGGTGGGAGCGCTCGTGTCGGCGGTCCTTGTGACCAGTCCGCGCAGCGCCAGGGCCGACCTCACCGAAGGCCTTGCGTGCGACACCGACGCCCACCAGACGTTCTCGCTCACGGCTTCCGAGGGCTACGTCTCGACGCCCGACGGCAACTCCATCTACATGTGGAGCTATGGCAACAGCAGCAGGGGATTCCAGCTGCCCGGACCGACGCTCTGCGTCACCTCCGGCCAGGCGGTCACGGTCATCCTGCACAACAGCCTGCCCGAGGCCACGTCGATCGTGTTCCCCGGTCAGTCGGGGGTGAAGGCGAACGGCAATCCGGCGCAGCCCCAGTTCGACGGCCAAGGGTCGCTCCTTTCGATGGTGCAGTCGGCGGCCGCCAACAGCGGGTCGGTGACCTACACGTTCACGGCCGGCAGCCCCGGCTCCTACCTGTACGAGAGTGGGACCGACGTCGACAAGCAGACGCAGATGGGCATGTACGGTGCTCTCGTCGTACGCCCCGCCCCTGATCCGAACAAGCCGCTTTGGCGGGTGAACGACCGAGACGACTCCCAGTTCACCGCGGGCAAGGAATACCTCTTCCTGCTCTCCGAGGTCGACCCTGACATCCACCTCGCGGTCGAGCGCAGCGAGCCCATCGACTGGAGCACGTACCGGGCGCGCTACTTCATGATCAACGGCCGGAGCATGCCGGACACCCTGGCGCCGAACAACGCGGCCTGGCTGCCCAGCCAGCCGTACGGCTCGCTCGTGCACATCGAGCCGTACGACGTGATCAAGAATCCGTATCCGGCCACGATCCGCTACCTCAATGCCGGCCGGGTGAACTACCCGTTCCACCCCCACGGAAGCGACGAGCGGGTCATCAACAGGGACGGGCATGCCCTGCAGGGACCGACCGGCCAGGACCTCTCCTACCAGAAGTACGACCTGGACGTGCAGCCCGGGCAGACGCTGGACGTGCTGATGGACTGGCGTGACGTGGAGCACTGGGACGCGCTCACCAACCCGATCCCGACCCAGATCCCGGCCATCACCGACCAGCTGCTGGTCGGAACGGACACCTGGTTCAGCGAAAGCGGCTACCTCGGCACGCTCAACCCGCTTCCGACCATGATCACCTCGAACAACGAGTGTGGCGAGTACTACCACATCGCCCACAGCCACGCACTCGAGCAAGCCACCAACTACGGAGCAACCTTCGGCGGCATGATGACGGTCTTCCGCATCGACCCGCCCGCCGGTTGCCCGATCAAGTGAGGGCCGCCGCGATGACCAGAATCCACCTTTCCCACCGCGGCGGACGCGGGCTTGGGGGACGCCGCACCCGGGCGTCCGTCATGGCCGCCCTCGCAAGCGGAAGCTTGCTGGTTGCCGGCCTTCCGGCGAGCGGCGCGGCGGCGGTGACCTCGCTGGCCGCTGTCACTGGGGCGGCGCCGCTGGCCCCTGCGCCAGCTGCCGGCAAGCTCACGCCGCGCGGCTGCACCAGCACCGGCACCAGCTCGGTGCGCTGTGACCTCTACGCCATGACGGGCACCGCCACGGTGGCCGGCAACAAGTTGCCGATCTGGGGCTTCTCGTCGACTGGGGCCGCAACGACGGCCTCAGCCCCTGGTCCTCTGCTCGTTGTCCAGCAGGGAAGCTCGGTCACGCTGAGCCTGCACAACCGGCTTCCCGGGGAGACAGTCTCCCTGGCGTTGCCGGGCCAGACCGGCCTCGGCGGCGACGACGTCAACGGTGTCGCGTCGGGCGTCGACAAGAGCTATACGTTCACCGCCTCTCGCCCGGGGACGTACATCTACGAGGCCGGGCACACGGCCAACGGCAGTCGCCAGGTGGCAATGGGCCTGGCCGGGGCGCTGGTCGTCCTCTCGTCCACCGGAACTGCTGAGGGCACGCCTGAGTCGACCTACAACGACGACGCGGTGCTGGTGCTGAGCGAGATCGACCCAGCCCTCAATGCTGCGCCGAATTCGTTCGACATGCGGGGCTTCAACCCGCGTTACCGGCTGGTCAATGGCGAGGCCTTCCCCGAGACCAACGAGGTCGCGACGGACCAGGGCCACAAGGTGCTGATCCGCTATGCGAACGTGGGTTCGCAGACGCACTCGATGACCGTGCTCGGCGGCACCCAGACCGAGCTGGCGCTCGGCGGCCACCCCCTGCAGTTCCCTGGCACGGTGGTGACCGAGGTGATTCAGCCCGGGCAGACGGTGGATGCCGCCGTAACCATGCCTACGGGTCCGGAGGCCAAGCTGGCGGTCTATGAGCCGGCCCAGCACCTGGACAACGACAGCACGCACACGGCCGACCCGTTGCAGACGGCATTCGGCGGCATGCTGACGTTCCTCGACACAGCTGCACCGCCGCCCAGCACTGATGGCGTCGGACCCGTTTCGTCACACGTCTCGGTCTCGCCGAGCCCCTCGGACGGCAAGACTGACGTGACCGTGACCGCTGACCTCAGCGACGCCACGACCGGTGGATCCGCCGTTTCCGAGGCCGAGTTCGTCGTGGACGACCCGACCGCAACTGGGGTCGGCTTCGCCACGCCGATGTCTGGCGCTTTCGGTTCGGTCAACGTCAACGGCGTCACCGGCACGCTCCATGCCTCGCTGGTCAATCCGCCAGTCGGAACTCCGACGCTGGAGAGCCTGGCGGCGGGCAAGCGCATCATCTATGTGCGGGCCAAGGACAGCTCAGGCAACTGGGGCGTCGTGGGGTCGGTGGTGTTCAACCTGCCCAAGACCGGGCCGCAGACGACAAATGGCTCTGCGCTGGACATCCCGGCGAACGGTGCCTCCGACGTTGACATCTCCGCCACTGGCGATGACTCGGCGGCCGGTGGCACCATCACCGACGGGGAGTACTTCATTGACAACCCGTCCGGCTTGAGCGGAACGGGCGTGCACATCGTCCCGAGCTCGACCGGTACGGTCGTCTCCCTCGACGCGACGCTCCTGGCGGCCTCGGTGAAGCTCCTCGGCGAGGGCATGCACCACGTCTACGTGCGCAGCATGGACTCGCTGGGGTTGTGGGGTCCGCTGCTGGACATCCCGTTGCCGGTCGACCTGACCGGCCCGGGTGTGGACAGCGCCAGCGTCGGTCCCAACCCGACCAACGGCGTCGTGTCGGACAAGAGCAACCCCGGATTCCTTTTGGTCTCCGCGCAGATCACCGACAAGGACGCTGGGGGCGCGAAGCAGAACAGGCTCGTTGGAGCTGAAGCCTTCCTGGAGCCAAAGCTGGCCAATCCCCCCACCGGCAGCGGGCTGCAGCTGATCCCTGTGGACGGCGCCTTCGACAGCAGCACCGAGTCCGTCTACGGGCTGATCCCGCTGTCGCAGGTCAAGTCGCTGGCTGACGGACAACGGCACGTGCTAGTGCGTGGCCAGGACGCGGCCGGCAACTGGGGCGACTTGTTCACCATCACGTTGACCGTCGACAAGACGGGCCCCGTGCTCGGTGCACTCACGGTGACGCCGGGAATCCCGGCAACGCCGCGTACGG
Source organism: Frankiales bacterium (assembly GCA_033851545.1). Classification (GTDB taxonomy): domain Bacteria; phylum Actinomycetota; class Actinomycetes; order JAWWOL01; family JAWWOL01; genus JAWWOL01. Next base: position 51,229 of record JAWWOO010000084.1, read on the forward strand.
TGACCCTGAAGGCGACTGTCACCGACGCTTCCTCCATCAAGACGGTTGAGTACTGGATCGGGACCACCGACCCTGGTGTCGGTCGCGGCACCTCGGTGCCGGTCTCGGTTGTCGGCGGACAGCTGGTCGCGACAGCGTCGCTGCCGGCCACGATGTTCGGCGCCCAGCAGTTCAACCTGCGAGCCCAGGACCTGCCAGGCAACTGGAGCAAGCCGGCCAGCGTCAGCTACAACGTGCCGAAGCCGAACCTGGTGTTCACCGACCTCTTCGAGTCAGGCAACCTCAACGCCTGGACCACGAGGGTCGGTGGTGTCACGAGCACGTCCGGCTCGAAGGTGCCCACGTCTGCAGAATTGGGCAGCGCCCGAGGCATGCAGGTGGCGGTTCCCGCAACTGGCACGAACAGGCTGGCCTACGTGACTGACACGACCCCGGGAGCCGAAACCAGCTATCACGCCCGGTTCGCCTTCAACCGGAACACGCTCAACTCCGGCAGCGCGGCAACGGTGTTCACCGTTTTCGAGACCCGCAACGCTACCAACGGTTCGGCGTTCTCCCTGCAGTACAGGCTCGCCGCCGGAGTGCCCCAGCTGCGTACGGTGCTGGCGGTCAACGGAGGACTCACCGCGACCGGCGGGTGGGTGGCAATCGCAACGGGAGCCAGGCTGGTCCAGCTCGACTGGCTCGCGGCTGCCGCCGGCTCGGTCAAGCTGTCGATTGACGGTGCGCTCGTGCAAACGGTGTCGGGCAATAACAGCACCCTGCGGGTCGACACGGCTCTGCTGGGCGTCAGTGCAGGCCCGACGACGACGAGCGCCGGGGGAGGCACCGCGTTCTTCGACTCGTTCCTGTCGACACGCACGACGATGCCCTAGCAGCACAGCACCCCCTCGGGGCCGGGCCACCGCAGGGCCCGGCCCCGAGGTTCACCACTTCTGACGACGAACAGGAAAAGCCATGAGCAGCGACACGATCCCCCTCGATGTCCCAGCGGGTGCCAAGCACCCCCGACGCGCAGCCGGCCGCCGAGGACAAGTCCTCGGCCTCGCGCTCGTGATCGCGCTCTTGGCGCTGCTCGGCTACAACCTGACCTCCATCGGCGGCAGCTCAGCGGGTCCGCACAAGATGCCCCAGAACGCTGCGATGGAAGACAAGTTGGGCATCCGGTTCAGCCAGGTAGCCGTCGTCGGCGACGGCGGGCTGGTCACCGTCACCTACGTCGTCCTGGACAGCGAGAAGGCCAGCAAGTTCCAGAACGACGTCGCCCACCCGCCCATCCTGAAGAGTGAGGCGCGCAAGGGCAGCGCCGGCCGTGTCTCCCTCATGAAGCAGGGCCACACTCTTCGTGCAGGGCAGAAGTACTACCTCGTCTACCAGAACCCGGCCGACCTGGTCCGGCACAACGAGAAGATCGAGATCGACTACGGCCAGCTGTCCCTGAAGCACGTACCGGTCTGGTGATCCGATGAGCTTGCTGCTGGCCCGGCTGCGCCGCCTGGCCGTCATCGCGGTGATGGTCCCGGCCGCGCTGGTCGGGCCGGCCGGCGCTGCGCAGGCGCATTCCTACCTTGTGGGGAGCGCTCCGGCGGACGGCGCCGTCCTGGCGGCATCGCCGCCGCAGTTGCAGCTGAGGTTCAGTGAGTCGATCGAGGTGGCCTCAACCCGCATCGCCATCGTCGGCAGCGACGGGAAGACCCGGCAGCCGACAAGCATCGAGTCGGTCTCGGCCGGGGGGACGGGGTCCCCCGGTATCTCCCAGCCGGTGCTCCTGCTGGTCGGACTCCCATCGCTGCAGCCGGATGCCTATCGCATCTCTTGGGAGACCGTCTCCACCGATGACCTGCACCGCACTAGCGGCGTCATCGTCTTCGGTGTGCAGCGAGCCGTCACGGCGGCGGGGTTGCATGAGACCGCACCGGCGCTGCCCGAGTCGGCGCTGAGGTGGCTGCTCTTCCTTGCGCTGGCGGTTGCCGTTGGCGCCACCACGCTGGCTGGGCTCTATCGCACGGCAATCGACGGCCCCTTTGGCGAGGTCGCGGTGCGTCGGGCGCGCGAGCTGGCGGTGACTGGAGCGATCGCCGCCGTGCTGGTCAGCTTCGCCCTGCTTGCGCAGCAGCTCTCCGCCAGCGGCGAGTCGTTGTCGCGGCTGATGCACAGCTCGTACGGGACCCGCTGGCTGGTCAGGGAGGCCGGGCTGATCTGCCTGGTGCTGGCCTCCGTCGTGCGAGCCCGGGTCGGTTCGACCGCCTCGTGGTTGAGGTGGGTCGTCGCTGCAGCGGCTGCCGCTTCGGCCGTCGGTTTCGCCTTGCTGGGTCACGCGGGCGCCGGCGTCATGACCTCCCCGACCCGGGTTGCGGCGGACGCAGCCCATCTGCTCGCTGCTGCCGTCTGGTCGGGCACCCTGCTCGCGGCCGCCGTCGTCGTGGTGCCCCGGCTGCGCCCCTCTGGCGGCGAGGCGGTGGCAGCTCGCGCCGCGATGCGCCGGTTCCTGGTGCCAGCCGCGTCATGTGTCGCCGTGATGGTGGCCACCGGCGTCTACCTCGCCAGCGGCGTCATCGGGTCGGTGGATGCCCTGATCGTCACCACCTACGGCCGGGTCCTGATGGTCAAGCTGGTGCTCGTCGCCGGTGCCGGGATCCTCGGCCTGGCCAACACTGCCGCACTGCACCGTGAGGGGGCCGCACTGCTACGGCGCGCGATCGGGCTACGCCGGGCCGGTCGCGTCCGGACGGACCGCCCGCGCCTGCTGGTGCCAGAGGCAGTCGTAGCTGCGACCGTGCTGGCGGCCAGTGCGCTGCTCACCAGCGGCCAGCCGGCCCGCGAGCCGCAGCTGGTCCGGTATGCGGGCGAGCAGGTCGTCCCCGTGGCCGACGCTGCAGCCGCGGACCTGCAGGAGACCTTGACCCTCAAGCCGAACCTCCCCGGCGCGAACGTCCTCCTGGTCGGGGTTTTCGACACCCGTCGCCCGTCACCGGGCCGGGTGGTCGCGGTAGACGTGGTCGTCGGCAACTCGGGCCCGGCCGCATCGAGACTCTCCCTGACGCCGCTGGCGGACGGCAACTGGAGCGCACCCGCCTCCTTGGTCGAGCCGGGCGCCGTCGATCTGACGGTGACGGTGCACCGGCAGGGGTTGCCGGACGCCAGGGCCGGCTACCGATGGGTTGTCGGCGGCGCGCCGGACCAAACCCGGCGGGCGATCATCTCGACGGCACCGCTGGCCACCCCGCTGAGGCTGGCCGCGGGCGGCGCGGCCCTGCTGGGGGCCGGCGCTGTCCTCGCACTGCTGATGCTCCGTCGCCGTAGTCGGGCTGAGTCCCGCTATGTGCCCGACGACCTCCAGCCGGAGGTGCCCCTGCTGTTGCCGGTGCCTCACTCCTCCGGATAGAGGTCCAGCCGCGCCTTTCCTTGCCCGTCAACCGAACTGGCGCGCCCGGCAGGGATCGAACCTGCGACCAACCGCTTAGAAGGCGGCTGCTCTATCCGCTGAGCTACGGGCGCGGGAGGTCCGAAGGCGCGCGGGACCGACCCGGGGCAATACGGTAGCCCTTCCGGGCCGCAGTGACGGACTGGTAGCTGACCCGGCCAGCGCGTCACGATGTCGCGAGGACCCGGTGAACGTAAGGTCTCAGCGTGACGGAGACGACCGGCGGTGCGGGGTCTGGCCCGTTGCTGGCCGCGCTCGGGGAGCTGCGCCGCGTCGTCAAGGCCGCCCCGCTGCGCCTCGACCTGCCGACGGCGGTTGATGGGAGCCATCTTCGCGAGGAGCTGTTGGCAACCCTCGACGACCAGGTGCTGCCCCGGCTGACCCGACCGGGAGCGCCTGTCCTGGTCGTCGTCGCGGGGCCCACGGGCGCCGGCAAGTCGACGCTGGTCAACTCCCTCGTACGGGCGCCCGTCAGCCGTACCGGTGTCCTGCGCCCCACGACCAGGGCGCCGGTGCTGGTGTGCAATCCGGCCGACGAGCACTGGTACCTCGAGGGTCGCCCGCTGTCGGGCCTGCGCCCCGTACGGGACACGTCAGCGGATGCCGGCACGGTCCAGGTCGTCTCGGCGCCGACCGTGCCTGCCGGCGTGGCGGTGCTGGATGCGCCCGACGTGGACTCGGTAGCCGCCGACGACCGTGAGCTGGCGACCAGACTGCTTGCTGCTGCTGATGTCTGGCTCTTCGTCCTCACCGCGAACCGCTACGCGGACGCGGTGCCGTGGCAGCACCTTCTCACCGCACGTGACCGGGGGGCCGTTCTGGTCGTCGTGCTCGACCGCGTGCCGCCCTATGCGGGCGCCGAGGTGCACCACCACCTCAGTGAGATGCTGACCTATGCCGGGCTCGGCCAGACGCCGGTGTTCACGGTGACCGAGACGACGCTGAAAGGCGGGCTGCTCGACGAGTTCGACGTGGTGACGCTGCGGGACTGGCTGCAAAGACTGGCGGTGGACCCGGCCATCCGCGAGGCGATCGTGGCCCGGACCTTCTCCGGGTCGCTCCGGGCGTTGCCGGACCGGGCCAGGGCGCTGGCCGCTGTCGTGGCCGACCACCAGTCGACAACGCGCGTGCTGGGGGACGACCTGGTGTCCGCATTTGCTGTGGCCGCAGACGATCTCGCCGCAGGGCTGGCCTCTGGGGTGATCGTGACGGGCGAGCTGTTGCGCTACTGGCAGGCCTATGTCGATGCCGGTGGGCTCGCGGCGCTGACCACCCCCGCACGGAAAGGGCTGTTCCGCCGGCGTCCGAATTCCCCGGGTGCCGCCGACCTCGGGGACGCCCTCGAGGATGCGCTGGCGGTCTATGTCGGCGTGCTGGTCGGCCGTGCGCTGGCCGGCCTGCGCGACGTCTGGCCGACCCGCGTCGGTGGTGCCGAGGTCGTGGCGAAGGTCGACTGGACGCCGCGTACCAACCTGGCGGCGGCGGCGGTCGAGGTGCTGCGCGGCTGGGCCGGCGGGGGAGGCCCGGTGCTGTCGCTGCTCGCCGTAGGGGCCGCGATGCCGCCAGCACATCCCGCACACGACGTGGTGGCGGAGGGCAACTTCGCCCGCCGGATAGAGGTCCTGCGCACCGACCTGGTCGGCCGGTTCACCGCCGTCCTGCAGGCCGAGCGCGACGCGCTGGCGGTGGAGGCCGGGCTCACGGCGTTCAGCGGCGGCGAGCTGGCCATCGTGCGCGCGGCCGACGCCCTCGAGCGGGCGTTGCCATGACCGCCGGGCCGGCCTGGAGGGCATGGACGGCGCAGGCGACGACGACGCTGGCAGATCGGCTCGCGGCGCTGGACCGGGCGCTGGGACTGGCAGGGGACCGCTTCAGCGCCGACGCGACCGCCCCGGCACGCGACCTGCTGGAACACGCCCGGCAGCGACTCGGCCGGTCGCCGCTGCACACTGTCGCCGCCCTGGCGGGAGGCACCGGCAGCGGGAAGTCTTCGCTGTTCAATGCCCTGGTCGGCGTGCCGCTGTCGCCGGTGGGCGTACGGCGCCCCGCGACCGAGGAGCCGATTGCCTGCGTGTGGGGTGCCGCCGGGCCCGACGACCCCGCGGCCACCAGCCTGCTCGACTGGATCGGTGTCTCGCGGCGCGCCCGGCTGCTCCGCACGACGATGCTCGACCCGCGTCCGGATCCGGAGCTCGAGGGTCTCGTGCTCATCGACCTGCCGGACCACGACACCGTACGGACCGATCACCTCGGCATCGTCGACCGCGTCGTGGACAACGCCGACCTGGTGCTGTGGGTCGTCGACCCGCAGAAGTACGCGGACGCGGCGCTGCACGAGCGCTACCTCAGCCGGATGGCCGGGCGGGACGCGGCGCTGGCCGTGGTGATGAACCAGCTGGACCGGATCGAGGCTTCGACCGCCGCGACCCTCGGCGCCGACCTGCGCCGGCTGCTGCAGGAGGACGGGTTGGGCGCCGCCGCGATGCTTGCGGCATCGGCGGCCACCGGCGGCGGGTTGCCGGCCCTGCGGGCGTTGCTGGTCGAGCGGGTGTCGCAACGGCGGGCGGCGGTGCTGCGGCTGGAGTCGGAGCTGACCACCGTGGTCGCCGACCTGCGCGCCTCGCTGGGACCGGCCCCCGTGCCGGTGACCGCCGCTGAGGCACACCAGCTGGTGTCCGCGTTGATCTTCGCCGGGGCGGGTGACGCCCTGGTCGACCGGTTGCTGGCCGGTGGCCGGCTGCGGCCGCCGGTCGTGGTGTCGGAGAACCACGTCGAGCAGGCTGTCGCCGCGCTGCTCGAGGCGGTCTTCGAGCCGTTTCCCTTGCACTGGCGCCGCTTCGGCGAACGTCTGGTCGACCCGCGTACGGTCGTGGCCGCGCTGACCTCGGCGCTGGCGACGCTCGACGTGACCAGGGCGGGCCCGTCGGTCCTGCGCCGGGCGTTCATGGGCCGCGAGCGGGTCGAGACCTTGCGCCGCCAGGCCGTACAGGATGCCGTGTCGCAGGCGGTGGCCACGGCGGCCGGCCAGTCGGTGCTGACCCCGGTCGCCCGTGAGCTGTCCGTCTGGCCGATGGTTGCCGCAGCCCTGGACGCCGCCGGCTGACCGGCTTCAGTTCCCCGAGCTGAAGGCGGCGTCGAACGAGGCCTGCGGCGGCTCGATCCGGGTGAGCTTGCGGATGAAGGCCAACGCGTCCGGGCCGCCCACCAGGCGGTCCATGCCGGCGTCCTCCCACTCGACACTGATCGGACCGTCGTAGCCGATCGCGTTGAGCATCCGGAAGACCGGCTCCCAAGGCACGTCGCCGTGGCCGGTGGACACGAAGTCCCAGCCACGCCGCGGGTCTGCCCACGGCAGGTGCGAGCCGAGCCGGCCGTTGCGCCCGTTGAGCTGCTTCACCGACTCCTTGCAGTCGACGTGGTAGATCCGGTCCCTGAAGTCCGAGAGGAAGCCGACCGGGTCCAGGTCCTGCCAGACGAAGTGGCTCGGGTCGAAGTTGAGCCCGAAGGCCGGCCGATGCCCGATCGCCTCGAGGGTCCGTACGGTTGTCCAGTAGTCGTAGGCGATCTCGCTCGGGTGCACCTCGTGGGCGAACCGCACCCCCACCTCGTCGTAGACGTCGAGGATCGGGTTCCACCGGTCGGCGAAGTCCTGGTAGCCGCGCTCGATCATCGCCGGCGGCACCGGCGGGAACATCGCCACGGTGTGCCAGATGGACGACCCGGTGAAGCCGATGACCGTCTTGACCCCGAGCTTGGCCGCGACCCGCGCGGTGTCGGCCAGCTCCGCGGCGGCCCGCTGCCGTACGCCTTCGGGCTCACCGTCACCCCAGATCCGCTTGGGCAGGATGCCCTGGTGCCGCTCGTCGATCGGGTGGTCGCACACGGCCTGGCCGACCAGATGGTTGGAGATGGCCCACACCTTGAGGTTGTACTTGTCCAGCAGCTCGAGGCGACCCCGCACGTAGGCGTCACCGGTCGCTGGGTCGAGCGCCTTGTCGACCTCGAGATGGTCGCCCCAGCAGGCGATCTCGAGCCCGTCGTAGCCCCACTCCGAGGCCAGCCGGCACATCTCCTCGAACGGCAGGTCGGCCCACTGTCCGGTGAACAGGGTGACGGGACGCGGCATCAGGAGCTCCTCGAGTCGTACGGGTAGTAGGTCACGTCGACCGGACCGGTGTCCAGCCGGATCCGGCGGCGGCACTGGCCTCCACGGCGGCCAGCACCTGCTGCACCTGCAGCCCGTCGGCGAAGGACGGCGTCGGGTCGGTGCCGGTGCCGATGGCTTCCACCAGGTCGCGGACCTCGTGGGTGAAGCTGTGCTCGTACCCGATCAGATGTCCGGGCGGCCACCAGGCCGAGAGATAGGGATGTACGGGCTCGGTGACCAGGATCCGGCGGAAGCCCGCGGTCTCGTCGTCCAGCGTGTGGTCGTGGAACGAGAGCTCGTTCATCGACTCGAAGTCGAACGCCAGGCTGCCCAGCGAGCCGTTGATCTCGAGCCGCATCGCGTTCTTGCGCCCGGTGGCGAACCGGGTCGCCTCGAAGGTGGCGACGGCCCCACCGGCGAACCGCGCGAGGAAGAGCGCGGCGTCGTCCACCGTCACCTCGCCACGGTCCGCCCCCCCGGTCGCCGACAGCCCGCTGGAGGCCTGCGGCAGCGGCCTTTCCCTGACGAAGGTCTCGGTGAGTGCCGACACCCCGGTGAGCCGATCGCCGAGGATGAACTGCGCCAGGTCGACGATGTGGGCGCCGAGGTCCCCGAGCGCACCCGAGCCGGCCCGCTGCCGCTGCAACCGCCACACCAGCGGGAACTCGGGGTCGATGATCCAGTCCTGCAGATAGGCGGCGCGGACATGCCGTACGGTGCCCAGTCTGCCGTCGGCGACCAGCTTGCGGGCGAGGGCGATGGCCGGCACCCGTCGGTAGTTGAACCCGACCATCGAGCGGATCCCTTGGCCGCGCGCGGTTTCCGCGGCCGCGACCATCGCCTCTGCCTCGGCGACGGTGTTGGCCAGTGGCTTCTCGCACAGCACGTGCTTGCCCGCCTCCAGTGCCGCGATGGCGATCTCGGCGTGGCTGTCTCCTGGCGTGCAGACGTCGATCAGGGCCACGTCGTCCCGTACCAGCAGGCGTTTCCAGTCCGTCTCGACCGACGCCCAGCCCAGCCGCCCTGCTGCCTCCTCGGCGGCTGCGCCGTCGCGGCCGCACAGGGCGACCATCGCCGGGCGGAGCGGCAGGTCGAAGACCCGGCCCGCCGTCCGCCAGGCCTGCGAGTGCGCCGCCCCCATGAAGGCGTAGCCGACCATGCCCACGCCGAGACTGGGCCTCGTCCCGTCACTCACGGCTCATCCGATCTGTACGCAGTTGTTCGGACGGTCAGGATTCGAACCCCTGCGCCAAGTACTTGTCGACGTTGGTCTTGTCGACAGTGGCCGAGTACAAGGTGATCGAGGCCGGCACCTCTTGCTGGGCAAGGTCGGACATCCCCTTGCTGTGCGCGATCAGCCGGGCCATCCGGATCGCGGACGACGCCATCGTGGGCGGGTAGAGAACCGTCGCCTTGAGGACGCCGTTGTCCGCCTTGATCTCGCGCATGGCATTGGCCGAGCCGGCCCCACCGACCATGAAGAACTCCGACCGGTTGGCCTGCTTGATGGCGGCCAGCACGCCGACGCCCTGGTCGTCATCGTGGTTCCACAGGGCGTCGAACTTCTTCGTCGCCGACAGCATCGCGGCCGCCACCGACTGCCCGGACTGTACGGTGAACTGCGCCGCCTGGCGGGGCCCGACCTTGTAGCCGAACTCGCTCAGCGCGTCCTTGAAGCCCTGGCTGCGCTGCTGGGTCAGCGGCAGGCTGTCGATGCCGGCGATCTCGCCGATGACCGGGTTGCTGACGCCTTTCTTCTTCAGGGTCGAGCCGATGTACTGCCCGGCGCTGACCCCCATCCCGTAGTTGTCACCGCCGATCCAGATCCGCGACGCCCGCGGGGTGTCGAAGACCCGGTCCAGGTTGACGACGGGGATGCCGGCCTGCGTCGCCTGCAGCGCAACGGCGGTGAGCTGCTTGCCGTCGTACGGGAGCATGACGATGACGTCGACCTTCTTGCCGATCAGCGTCTGGATCGCGGCGATCTGTGCCGCCACGTCGTTCGTGGCCTGGACCGCCTCGAGCTTGACGTCGGAGTACTTCTTCGCCTCCGCCGTCGCGTTCTTGGCGATGGCGCCGGTCCAGCCGTGGTCGGCAGCGGGGGACGAGAAGCCGATCGTGACCGATGCGCCCGGGGTGTCGTTGCCCGAGGCGCCGATGGCCGCCGTGGTGGCAGCGGTGGAGGATGCGGGCGATGCCTTGCTGGAGTTGCTGGTGCACGCCGTGAGGACGGCGCCGGCACCGACCCCCGCGGCACCCAGCAGGAAGCGCCGTCGGGCGACAGCGGACGCCTGGTCACCGAGGTCTGACATCAAAGACTCCTTCTATCGACGTGTCGTGCAAAGGGTGAGACGTGCTCCAGGCGCGGGCTCGCGGCGCTGAGAGAAGAGCTCGGGCATACCGATGCCCCGGGGTGCTAGCTACGGGTCTCCTTGCTGCGGCGCTGCAGCAGCACGGCAAGGACGATGATCATGCCGGTGACGATGTTCTGGACCTCGGTCTGGAGGTTGTTCTGGATGAGCAGGTTGCTGATCGTGGTGAAGACGAGGACGCCGAGCACCGAGCCGACCAGGGTCCCCGCGCCGCCGGCCAGCAGGGTGCCGCCGATGATCACGGCCGCGATGGCGTTGAGCTCGTACCCCTGCCCGTTCGTGCTGGAGCCGCTGGTCGTCTGCCCGGCGATCATGATGGCGGCGATCCCGGCGCAGAGCCCGGAGAGCAGGTAGAGCGAGACCGTGTGCAGCCGCGTGTTCACGCCGGCCAGCCGCGCGGCCTCGGGGTTGCCGCCCAGCGCGAAGGTGCGCCGGCCGTACGTCGTCCGGTTGAGCACCACCCAGCCGACGAGTGCCACCAGCGCAAAGAGCCACACCAGCAAGGGAAGTCCGAGGATCTTGTTGGTCGCCAACCCGTTGACGGCGGTGGACTTGAGGATCTGCGTCTGCTTGTTGGAGATCTTCTGTGCCAGCCCCACCGCGGTCGCCATCATGGCCAGGGTGGCGATGAACGGCACCAGGTTGCCGTACGCGATCAGCAGCCCGTTGATCAGGCCGAAGCTGAGACCGACCAGCAGCGCGACCATCACCACTCCGCCGGTGCCCATGTCCTGGGTCGCGACGGTGGTGGCCCACACCGATGCCAGCCCCATCAGGGAGCCGACGGACAGGTCGATGCCACCGCCGATGATCACGAAGGTCATGCCGACGGTGATGACGCCGATCACGGACGCCTGGGTCAGGATGGTGACCAGGTTGTTCCGGGTGGGGAACGTGTCCGGCTGGCTCACCCAGCCGATGATGCCCAGAACGACCAGAACCCCTAGCAGGCCGAGGTTGCGGATCTCGCCGATGCGGGTCAGCGCCCCTCGCCTTGCGGCCGAGGTCTCGACCGCCGCGCGCTCGACCCGGGCCTGCTCCTCCACCGGAGGCGTCGACTGGTCCGTCACACCGCACTTCCTTCCATCACGAGGTCGAGGACCTGCGACTCGTCGAGGTCCGCGGCCGGCGCCGTACGGACGATGCGGCCTTCGCGCAGGACCAGGACGCGGTCGGCCAGCCCCAGGACCTCGGGCATCTCGCTGGACACCAGCAGCACGCCGACCCCCGAGTCGGCCAGCCGGCGGATGAGTGCGTAGAGCTCCGCTCGCGCCCCGACGTCGACGCCGCGGGTCGGCTCGTCGAGCAGCAGCAACCGGCAGCCGTGCAGCAGCCACCGCCCGACCACGGCCTTCTGCTGGTTGCCGCCGCTGAGGGTGACCACCCGGCGTCGGACGTCGTGTGGGCGGATGTCCAGCGACCGCACCTGCTCAGCGGCGTCCGCCAGCTCCCGGCCGCGGTGCAGGAAGCCCAACGTGGCGTAGCGCCGCAACGAGGACGCCGTCATGTTGGTCGCGACCGACTCGCGGAGGAACAACGCCTGGCTCTTGCGCTCCTCCGGGGCCAGGCCCATGCCGGTGGCCACCGACCTCGGGAGTGCCCCGCGGCGCATGGTCTTGCCGAGGAACGTCACGGTGCCGGCCGATGCCCGCCGGGCCCCGTACACCGTCTCGAGGATCTCCGACCGTCCCGACCCGACCAGCCCGGCCAGGCCGACGATCTCGCCGGCCGCAACCGTGAACGTGATGTCCTCGAACTCGCCGGGCCTGGCCAGGCCTTCGACCCGCAGCACCTCGGCCCGGGCGTCGCCGCCGACGAGAATCCTGGGTGGGAAAGGGAACTCGACGTCTCGCCCGGTCATCAACGTCACCACGTCGCGGGTCGGGGTCGTCTTGGCAGGGAGCCCCGTCGCGACCGTACGGCCGTCCTTGAGCACGGTGACCCGATCGCCGATCTCGCGGATCTCGTCGAGCCGGTGGGAGATGTAGACGACGGCGACGCCGGAGGCGGTCAGGTCGCGGATGACCCGGAACAGGTTGACGACCTCGTCGTGGGCGAGCACCGCGGACGGCTCGTCCATCACGATCACCTGGGCCTCGTAGGAGAGCGCGCGGGCCATGCTGACGATCTGCTTGCCGGCGGCGGAGAGCCGGCCGACCTCGCGTCCGGCGGGGATCTCGCCGTGGCCGAGGCGGCTCAGCAGCGCCCTGGTGCGCGTACGGAGCTGGTGCCGCCGGGTGAACCCGCCGCGCGAGACCTCGTGGCCCAGGAAGATGTTCTCGGCCACCGAGAGTCCGTCGACCAGGTCGAGCTCCTGGTAGATCGTGGCGACGCCGCGCTTGAGCGCCGCAGTGGGGGAGCCCAGCGTGATGGTCTCGCCGTGCCAGCGGATCGTGCCCTCGTCCGGCTGGTGCGCTCCGGCCAGCACCTTGATCAACGTCGACTTGCCGGCGCCGTTCTGCCCCAGCAGGCAGTGCACCTCGCCGGCGCGCACCTCGAGGTCGACCCCGTCCAGGGCGCGCACACCGGGGAAGGTCTTCACGATCCCGGTCATCCGGAGCAGCGCGTCGCTCACGGCCCAACCTCTCTGAGTTTGTCGTCTGCCGCGTCAAATTAGGGGCGATTCACCGGAGGGGTCAAGGGTTCTCAGCGCAAATGTCGCTAAGTTGTGACCTGTTTCGGCCGAACTTCGGTCCATGATGGACAAACTTTGTCAGAAATCGACGAAAGTCTGCCGCAAGTGGTGTCGATCATCGGTCCCGGCCGAGACCGGCAGTACGCTGCTGTCGCGGTCCCGATCGGTGAGCCGGCGGCCGACGTGCTCGGTGAAAGGTCCCAGCGGATGCGACGCGTTGCGGCACGGCCCGACAACGAGGACCAGGCGCGCATGCTGGCCATGATGCGTGATGACGGCCCGCTGTCCCGCGCCGAGCTGGCCGACGCCACCGGACTGTCCCGCACCAAGGTCGGTGTCCAGGTCGACCGCCTCGCCACGCTCGGTCTGGCAGAGGACGGCGGCCTTGCGGTCTCCCGCGGCGGCCGGCGTTCGACCATGGTGCGGCTGCCCGCCGACATGCGCTTCCTGGGGATCGACATCGGAGCGACCTCGGTCGACGTCGCCATGACGGACGGCGAGCTGCGGGTGCTGGCCAGGGCGGGTCAGGCCTGCGACGTCCGGTCCGGCCCTGCCCCTGTCCTGGACACCGTCGTGGCGCTCGCGGCCAAGCTCCGCGCGGACGGAGGGGTGCCTGACATCTTCGGCGCGGGTGTCGGGGTTCCCGGACCCGTCAGCTTCCGCGACGGCGCGCCGGTCGTCCCGCCCCTGATGCCGGGCTGGAACCACGTACCGGTGCGCGACATGCTCAGCCAGGAGCTCGGCTGCCCGGTCATCGTCGACAACGACGTCAACATCATGGCGCTCGGGGAGCGCCAGTCGGGGGTCGCCCGCGGTGCCGAGGACTTCCTGTTCATCAAGATCGGTACGGGTATCGGCTGCGGCGTGGTCCTGGGGGGCCAGGTGCACCGTGGGGTCAGCGGGAGCGCTGGAGACATCGGGCACATCAGGGTCGAGGACTACGGGCCGGCGTGCACGTGCGGCAACATCGGCTGCCTCGAGGCCTTCTTCGGTGGCGCTGCACTGGCGCGCGAAGCGACGGCTGCAGCCAAGGCGCGCCGATCGCCCGTGCTGGCCGAGCGACTGGCGGCGGAGGGCTCGCTCACGGCAGTGGACGTCGGGATCGCCGCAGCAGCAGGGGATCCGGTGGCGGTCGAGATGGTCAGGGATGGTGGGCGCCGGCTCGGCCAGGTGATCGCCGGCCTCGTCAGCTTCGTCAACCCCGGCCTCGTGGTCATCGGCGGCGGCGTGGCCGGCCTAGGGCACACGCTGCTGGCCGAGGTCCGCAGCGTGGTCTACCGGCGGTCCCTGCCGCTGGCCACCGAGAACCTGCCCATCGTGCTCTCCGAGCTGGGCGACTTGGCCGGCGTCGTCGGCGCGGCTCGGCTGGCGTCGGACCTGGTGTTCGCGGCTCCCGCCTAGCAGGTTCGGCCGACCATCCGAGTAGTCCGTCCCCAGGTGGCGAATTCGTCCACAGGCCGGGTTCTTGGCTGGTGCGCAGCTTGCGGTGCAGCGACGGTGGATCCCGAGCAGCCGTACCCCACGGCTCACGGCCCGGAAGGTTCTCCGCATGAACGACAACCAGATCTCCCTCGTCGGCAACATCGTTCGCGACCCGGTCATCCGCAAGGTCAGCGACAAGGCGACCGTGACGACGTTCCGGCTGGCCTCGACGCCGCGCCGCTTCGACCCCTCGATCTCGGAGTGGCGCAACCTCGACAGCCTCTACCTCACCGTGAGCTGCTGGAACAAGCTGGCCGAGCGGGTGGCCAACTGCCTCCAGGGTGGTGACCCGGTCGTCGTGTCCGGCCGGTTGCGGATGCGGACGTACGAGATCGAGGGTCGGCAGCGCACCGTCTACGAGGTCGACGCCCAGCAGGTGGCGCCCGACCTCACCCGGATCTCGGTCGAGCTGGTCCGGACCGGCCGGCCCCGCGGGTTCGAGTCGGTGCCGGACGAGGGCCCGGACTTGAGCAGGGACATGGCGTCGCTGGAGCCGCTGCCGGGCTCCGGGCCGTTGCTGCCGATCCAGGCCGAGCCGGCTGCCTGACCCGCGGGATGCAGCCGGAGCCGCTCTTGCGGCTGCCCGTAGGCTGGCGTCATGGCTCAGTACATCTACCAGCTGCGTAAGGCCCGCAAGGCGCACGGCGACAAGGTCATCCTCGATGACGTGACGTTGGCGTTCCTGCCCGGCGCCAAGATCGGCGTGGTCGGCCCCAACGGCGCGGGCAAGTCGACGCTCCTCAAGATCATGGCGGGGCTCGACCACGCGTCGAACGGTGATGCGCTGCTGTCTCCCGGCTACACGGTGGGCATGCTGCTGCAGGAGCCGCCGCTCAACGAGGACAAGGACGTCCTGGGCAACGTCGAGGAGGGAGTGGCCGAGACCAAGGCGCTGGTCGAGCGGTTCAACGCCATCGCCGAGGAGATGGCGACGAACTACACCGACGAGCTGCTCGCGGAGATGGGCCAGCTGCAGGACCAGCTCGACCACCGCAACGCCTGGGACCTCGACTCGCAGCTGGCGCAGGCGATGGACGCGCTGCGGCTGCCCCCGGGCGACGCCGACGTGACACTGCTCTCCGGCGGTGAGCGCCGCCGCGTCGCCCTGTGCAAGCTGCTCCTCCAGCAGCCCGACCTGCTGCTGCTCGACGAGCCGACCAACCATCTCGACGCCGAGTCGGTGCAGTGGCTCGAGCAGCACCTGGCCGCCTACCCCGGCGCGGTCCTGGCCGTGACCCACGACCGCTACTTCCTCGACAACCTGGCCGAGTGGATCCTCGAGCTCGACCGCGGGCATGCCTACCCGTACGAAGGCAACTACACGACCTACCTCGACACCAAGCAGACCCGGATGAAGATCGAGGGCAACAAGGACGTCAAGCGGCAGAAGGAGATCCAGCGCGAGCTGGAGTGGGTGCGCTCGAGCCCCAAGGCGCGGCAGGCCAAGAGCAAGGCGCGGCTGAGCAAGTTCGAGGAGCTGGTGGCCGAGTCGGAGAAGACCCGCGCCTTGGACAGCGACACGATCCACATCCCGCCGGGCCCGCGCCTGGGCGGCCTGGTGATCG
>JAWWOO010000011.1:0-48130 GCA_033851545.1 Frankiales bacterium
CCGCATCCTCGACCCGCTCCCCTCGGTGGTCCGGGCAACCGCCGCGGCCAACCGCCGCGAGCCGGACGAGCTGCACGGCATGATCGAGGACATGGTCAAGGTGCTGGACACCGCGATCCAGGGCGACCTGCGCAAGGGGCGCTACCCCGACCGCAAGGTGGCCCGAAAGATCGCCGAGATCATGCGCTCGATCGCAGCCGAGCTCGAGGCCTGAGGCCCCGCCCCGGCCCCTTGCCGACGACCGCTAGCGCAAGAGCGAGCGGTCCACCGCTGGTACGAGCCCTGCTGCAGCGGCACGGCTGAGCAAGCCGTCGATGGCGGCGAACCCGTCCTCGCCGAGGTCGCTGGTGAACTCGTTCACGTAAAGCGCGATGTGCCGCTGCTGCACGTCCGGGTCCATCTCGGCCGCGTGCTCGGCGACGTATCCGGCGGACGCTGAGGGGTCGGCCCAGGCATGCTCGACCGAGGCCTGGATCGTCTTGGTCAAGCCAGCCAGGTCCAGCGACCGCCGGGCCAGGATCGCGCCGAGCGGGATCGGCAGGCCGGTGTCGGACTCCCACCAGTCACCGAGGTCGACCAGTGAGGTCAGCCCGTACGAGCCGTAGGTGAACCGCGCTTCGTGGATGACGAGGCCGGCGTCGACGAGACCGTCGCGTACGGCCGGCATGATCTCGGCGAACGGCATCACGACCACGTGGCCGACGCCTCGGGTCGCCGCCCAGAGGCGGAACAGCAGATAGGCGGTGGTCCGCTCGCCCGGGACCGCGACCGTGGCACCCCGCAGATCGGCTCGGCCGGCGGTCAGCACCAACGGCCCGCAACCCCGGCCCAAGGCCCCGCCGGCGGGCAGCAGTGCGTAGTCCTCGAGCAGCCACGGCAGAGCCCCGTACGAGACCTTGAGCACGTCCCGCTCGCCCCGTTCGGCCATGCCGTTGGTGACGTCGACGTCGTGGTAGGTCACGTCGACCGCAGGTCCGTCCACGAGCCCATGGGCCCAGGCGTGGAAGACGAAGGTGTCGTTGGGGCACGGAGAGTAGGTCAGGCTCAGGGTCACGGGAGCGGCTCCTCGAACAGGGTCTTGGCAGCACGGGACAACGCGTCGAGCGCACCGGCTATGTCCCACGACTCGCGGTCGCGGCGGCCGA
This sequence comes from Frankiales bacterium, assembly GCA_033851545.1. Taxonomy (GTDB): domain Bacteria; phylum Actinomycetota; class Actinomycetes; order JAWWOL01; family JAWWOL01; genus JAWWOL01. The sequence goes on from JAWWOO010000011.1 coordinate 1,146, forward strand.
CCCGGTTGCTGATCGCGCGGATCTCGTACGGGACGACGCCGTGGGCCAGTGCCGTCGACCAGACCCCGAAGCCCTCCATCGCCTCGGCGGCCGGGTCCCACCGGGCGGCATGGTTGAGGGCGCGCTCGTCGGTGCCGGTGACCGTGGTGACGGTGAGGATCCGGCCGGTGGTCGCGCCGAGTCGCTCTGCTACCCGCGCGACAGGTGCACTGGTGGCGATGGCGGTGTCGGCCAGTCCCATCTCGCCGAACGTCTGGAACCCCTCGTCGCTGTCCGCACCGAGCTCGCAGGCGACCACGTCGGTGGCGACGACCACGTCACCGGTCGTGGCCTTGCCGTCGAAGCCGCCGGCTATCCCCATCGAAACGGCGACCTCGTAGGTGCCGAGGGTCAGGGCGACGGCGGTGGCGGCTGCCGACGCCGCCATGCCCATCCCGCCGGAGATCACGGTGACCTCGCCGGCTGCTGTCTGCGCCACCGAGGCCTCGTACCGCCCGATCATCCGGGGCAGGGCTGTGAGCTCGCGGGTCACTGCGTCGCGTTCGGCGTCGACTGCGGTGACGACGAGGATCACGTGGGATCGCCGAGCGGAGGTCCGGTACGCCGGTTGCGTTCGCGCTGGTCGTCGGGCATGTCCATCGCCCTGGCCAGTCGGTTGGCCCGTGCGGCGTGCCGTCGACGGCGGTCGCGCAGCATGACGAAGAAGGTCACTGCCAGCCAGGCCGCGGCCAGGGCGAACCCCCACGTGCCGCCCAGCGGGAGCGAGATGCCGACCGCGCCGCCCGCGACCCAGCCCAGCTGGTTGACCGTCTCGGACCGGGCGAACGTCGAGGTGCGGATCATCTCGGGGACGTCCCGCTGGATGACCGCGTCGAGGGCGAGCTTGCCGAGGGACGCGGTGAGGCTGCCGATCAGCGCGATCGCCAGGGCGCTCCAGAGGCCGAAGAAGGCGGCGGTCAGTGCAGACGCGACGGTGCTGACGATGAGGCACAGGGCAAGAAGGGTCTCGGGGGCGGCGGCGGACATGCGGCTGCCGATCGCCGTCCCGAGGATGCCGCCGGCAGCGGCCGCGATGACCAGGGCGCTCAGGGCGAACCCCTCACTGAGCGTCCCCAGGTGGTGGGTCCGGATCAGGAAGGCGAGGTAGAGGGTGAGGAATCCGGCCAGCGCCCGCAGGGCTGCCTGGGCCCGCATCGCGTTGACCACGCTCGGCATGGCCTTGCCGATGCGGGGCACCAGCGCCTTCCAACCGGCCAGCGTCGTCGGACGGGTCAGCTTGGACAGGCTGATCTCGCCCTCGGCCGAGTCGACGGCCTTCGGCAGCCGGTAGGCGAGCACTGCACCGAACAGGTAGACGACCACGGCCAGCCGCAGCGCCCAGGACGCGCCGAGGAAGTGCACCACGCCGGCTCCGATCGGGGCGGCGATGGCGGCGGTGATCAGGCCGGACATGGTCAGCCTCGAGTTGGCACTGACCAGGGTGAGCCCCTTGGGCAGCAGTCTCGGCACCGCAGAGCTGCGCGAGACCCCGTATCCCTTGGACATGATCAGGACTCCGAGCGCTGCCGGGTAGAGGGTCAGCGAGCTGTGCCCGAGCGAGTGGCTGCTGACATAGGCGAACCATGCCCTGGCGACCAACGTGACGGCGAGCGCGATTCGCCGGCCATGGGCGAAGTGGTCGAGGATCGGGCCGAGCACCGGTGCCACGATGGCGAAGGGGGCCAGGGTGAAGATGAGGTAGAGCGCAACCTTGCTCCTGGCCGCGTGCGGGTCGGGGGTGAGGAACAACGACCCGGCCAGGGCGACCGTGAACAGCGCGTCACCCGCGCTGGCCACCCCGTGCAGCTCGACCAGGTGCCCCAGCCCGGAGGCGCCCGCGCCGTGGGCGTGCGTGGCCCTGCGCACCTGGGACCAGCCGCTGCGGGTCAGCGACCCGGTGGCTGTGAGGGTGCGCCCGGCCACGTCCGCTGCCTTCGCCATCACCCTCCCGTCCCTGCCCGTCGGTGTGCCTTCTCCATCCTGTCCGCTCCCAGTGTGGTCCGTCGGACTGTGGTTCGGCCAAGAGAGCGCCGAGATGAGGCAGACTGGTGGCGTGACCACCGCCACCCGGCCCGCCGCCCGCCAGTCTGCCGTCCCCGACGCCGTCTGCGCAGAGGCCGTTGATCTTGCCCGCGCCGCGGCCGTCGAGCTCGGCGGACCCGACGTGGGTGACCACCTCGGCGTGCTCGCCGAGGACGAGCGCGTGGTGACGCACCGGTTCACCTGCACCAACGCCGGCTACCGCGGCTGGGTCTGGTCGGTGACCGTCGCCCGGGCACCGCGTACCAAGGTGGTGACCGTCGACGAGATCGTCCTCCTGCCCAGCGAGGACGCGATCCTGTCGCCCGAGTGGCTGCCGTGGGACCAGCGGCTGCGCCCCGGCGACCTCGGAGTCGGCGACCTCATGCCGACCCGGCGAGACGACCCGCGGCTGGTGCCCGCCTACGCCGCCGGTGACGACGACACCGACTTCTCCGCGTCCGCGGACGGTGCGCTGATGACCGAGGTGGCCCTCGAGCTCGGCCTCGGCCGGCCCCGGGTCCTCTCCCTGTACGGGCGGCTCGAGGCCGCCGACCGGTGGTACACCGGCGAGGCGGGCCCCGACTCCCCGATGGCCAAGGCCGCGCCGGGACCGTGCGGCACCTGCGGCTTCTACCTCCCGCTGTCCGGCTCGCTGCGGCTCGCCTTCGGCGTCTGCGCCAACGCGGTGACGCCCGACGACGGCCGGGTGGTTTCTGCAGACCACGGCTGCGGCGCGCACTCCGAGAACGAGGAGACGCCACCATTGCTCCCGGAGCCGCCGCCGGTGCTCCTGGACACGGTCGGCTACGACGTCCTCGAGCTGCTGCCGGGGCCCGTGGACGCCGACCTCCCGGGGACCACCGACCCGGTATGAGCCCGGCGGTCGACCCGTTCGGTACGCAGGCCCTGCGGGAGCGGGTGCTGGCCGGGTGGGCGGCCTCGGCGTCCCGGTTCCGCGAGGACGCCAACGCCGAGGACGACTACGCCCTCGGCGGTTACCACGACCGCCTGGTCGTCGAGCTGGCGCAGAATGCCGCCGACGCTGCCGTACGGGCCGGTGTTCCGGGCTCGCTGCTGCTGAGGCTGCGCGGCGGGGTGCTGACCGCCGCGAACACCGGTGCGCCGCTCGACGCCGCGGGCGTCGAGGCGCTGTCCACGTTGCGGGCCTCCGCCAAGCGGGACGGCGACGAGCTGGTCGGCCGGTTCGGGGTGGGCTTCGCCGCGGTGCTGGCCCTGTCCGACGAGCCGTCGTTGGTGTCCGTCACCGGCGGCGTCTGCTGGTCCCTTGCCGAGTCGCGCGCCCTGGCGAGCTCGGTGGCGGCGGACGAGGTGGCTGCCCGGGAGGGCTCCGTGCCCGTGCTCCGGCTGCCGTTCCCGGCCACGGGCAGTCCGCCTGACGGCTACGCGAGTGAGGTCCGGCTGCCGCTGCGCGACGCCGAGGCGCGCGACCTGGCCGTACGGCTGCTGGCGGGCGTCGACCCGACCCTGTTGCTGACCCTGCCGGCGCTGACCAGGATCGAGGTCGATCTCGAGGGCGTCCAGCGGACCCTGGTCGCGGAGCCCGGTCCGGACGGCCTGACCGTCATCGTCGACGACGGCGCGGCCCTGCGCTGGCGGGTGGTCCGGCGATCGGGCACCCTGCCGGCCGAGCTGCTGGCCGGCCGGCCCACCGAGGAGCGGGGCCGCAGCCGGTGGCAAGTGCTCTGGGCGGTGAACGTCGACGACGCCGGGTGCGTGCAGACCCTGCCGGTACGGGTGCCTGCGGCGGTGCGTGCCCCCACCATCACCGACGAACGGCTCGGGCTGCCGGCCCTGCTCTCCGCGACCCTGCCCCTCGATCCGACCCGGCGCCACATCGCCGCCGGGCCGCTGCGCGACGCCGTCCTGGGGCATGCCGCCGACGCCTACGCCGAGCTGCTGCGGGCGCTGCCGGCCGATCCGGGGGTTCTGGCGCTCGTGCCGATCGGGCTGGCCCTCGGCCCCGTGGACGGCGTCCTGCGCGACCGGCTGGCCGAGCGCCTGCCGGAGACGGCCTTCCTGCCGGCGGCCGGGGACACCGGCGTACGGCTGCGGCCGCGTGACGCCGCGGTCCTCGACACGACCGGCGAGGCGCTGGTCGAGGTGCTGGCGGAGGTGGTCCCCGGACTGCTCCCGGCCGCCTGGTCGGGTCGCGCCTCGACGGCTGCACTGCAGACGCTTGGGGTGCGGCGGCTCCGGCTGTCCGACGTGGTCGATGCCCTCGGCGGCCTGCGCCGCGAACCGTCCTGGTGGTACGCGCTCTACGCTGCGCTGGCGGAGGCCGTCCCTGCGGGCCGGGACCGCGACGACCTCGGGGCGCTGCCCGTACCCCTGTCCGACGGGCGCCTGGTCACCGGTGCGCGCGGGTTGGTGGTGCCCGATGACGAGGCGCTGCCGCCCGGGCTGGACCGGCTCGGCGTCCGGGTCGTCGACGCCGAGGCCGCGCACCCGCTGCTGCTGGCGCTGGGAGCCGTTCCCGCCTCCCCGCGTGAGCTGCTCGAGGATGAACGACTGCGGTCGGCCGTCGAGGAGTCGATGGACGCCGACGACCCGGACGAGGTCGCAGCGGTCGTCCTGGCGCTCGTCTCGGCGGCGCACGTCGGACCGGGCGAGCTCGGCTGGCTCGGCCGGCTCGCGCTGACCGCTGAGGACGGTGAGCTCGTACCCGCCGAGGAGCTGCTGCTGCCCGGTGGCGCGTGGGCGGCGATGGTCGCCGAGGACGCGCCGTTCGGCACGGTGGCAACCTCCCTGGTCGAACGCTGGGGGCGCGACTCTCTCGTAGCCGCAGGGGTTCTCGACGACTTTGCCCTGGTCGATGACACCGACGTGGCCGTCGATCCCGATGAGAGCGACCACCATCTCGATGCCGAGGACCTGTGGCTCGAGGACGTCCTCGACCGGTTGCCCGACACCGACCTGCCACCGACGTTGGTCGAGCTCTCCGCCGTTCGGGACCTGGAGCTCGTACGGGACGACGCGTGGCCGGCAGCCCTGGCGTTGCTGGCTTCTCCGGCCTTCCGGCAGCGAGTGGTCGAGCCGGCGTGGGTGCTGATGCCCGACGGCAGGCGGCTCGGGGTGCCCTCGTACACCGCCTGGTGGGTCTCGCGTTTCGCGCGGCTGGAGGGGCTGCCCCTGGGCGCGTTGCGGCTCGACTCCGCCGAGGATCTCGACGGGCTGCTCGACCCTGCGGGGCTGGGCCTCGACGAGCCTTTCCTGCGCGCGGTCGGGGTCCGTGCCTCCCTGGACGAAGTGCTCTCCGACCCGCGGGGGGTGGAGGACCTGCTCGGGAGGATGGTCGACGAGTCACGGGAGCTGGGGGCGAGCGTCCTGGCGGCGGTCTACGCAGCAATCGCCCGGCACGGCGGACCGGCGACCCCCCCGTCCCGCCTGCCGGCCCGCGTCGACGGCCACACCGTGGTTGTCGACGCCCGGGACGTCGTCGTGGTCGATGCACCAGATCTGCTGCCGCTGCTGGGAACTCGTCCTGTGTTGCCGGTGGATGTCGGCTCTGCCATCGACCTCGCGGACGCCCTTGACCTTGCGCTCGCCTCAGAGCTGGCCGGCTTCGCCGTCACCTCTGCTCCAGTGTCGGCCCAGAAGTGGGCCGAGGTCCCCGGCGTCGTGCGGGCCCTGCAGCGTGCCGGCATGGACGAGCCGCCCACGGCGAGAGTGCTGACGTACCAGAGGCTTCTGGTCCTCGGGACGGACGGAGTGGAGGTTGAGGTCGGCTGGCGGGCGATCGACGAGACCGACCACGTACGCGCCGGCGACGCCACGGCACTCGGCCGGGCTCTGGCCTGGCGGACAAACCAGTGGCAGGCAAGGGCAGCCATGTCAGAGGCTCTGCGTGCTGGTGCCGACGAGGGTGCCGGTGCCCTGCTCGATGCGGAGGACACGCTGTGACCACGTTGACCGGAAAGCTGGTGCGGCTCGAGCCGTTGGGGCCCGAGCACGCACAGGCGGCGGTCGCCGCACTGCAATCGTCGCCGGCTGACTACTTCGCCCTCGGCGGCGTACCCAGGCCGGACCTCGACTCCGTACGTGCCTGGATCGCCTCGTCGCAGGAGGATGCCCGGGTCAACGGTGCCCTGCCGTTCGCGACGATCCGGCAGAGCGACGGCCGGCTGGTCGGCTCGACCCGCTTCTGGAACGTGGAGACGTGGAACTGGCCGCAGGGCGCGGAGTTCTATGGCCGCACGACGCCGGACGTCTGCGAGATCGGGCACACGTGGGTGACCGCCGACGTGTCCGGCACCGGGATCAACGTCGAGGCCAAGCTGCTGATGCTCGAGCACGCTTTCGACGTGTGGGACGTGCACCGGGTGTTCTGGCGGACCGACGTGCGCAACGAGGCCTCCCGGCGGGCGATCCTGGCGCTGGGTGCGTTGTTCGAGGGCGTCCGCCGTGCCGACAAGGTAGGTGCAGACGCAACAATTCGGGATTCGGCCTACTACTCGATGATCCGCTCGGAGTGGCCGGCCGGCCGCGAGCTGCTGCACCGCCGGCTGGCCCGTCACCTGGTCGATTGACCGCCGGGAGTCCGCTATGGTCTGGCAGACGGACGCCGATGCGCATGGGGAGCGAATGTGATCGAGGTTCGGGGATTGACCAAGAAGTTCGGTGATCACAAAGCCGTCGACGACCTGTCGTTCAACGTCAAGCCGGGAGTCGTGACCGGTTTCCTCGGTCCCAACGGCGCCGGCAAGTCGACCACGATGCGGCTGATGCTCGACCTCGACCACGGTGCGGGGACGACCACGTTCGACGGCAAGAAGTTCCATGAGATCGCCAGGCCGATGAGCGTCATCGGCGTCCTGCTCGAGGCCAAGGCTTTTCACCCCACCCGTACGGCCCGCAACCATTTGCGGATGCTGGCGGCTCCGACCCACGTGCCCGACAAGCGGGTCGACGAGGTCCTCGACCTGGTCGGCCTCACGTCCGTGGCCAACAAGAAGCCCAAGTCGTTCTCTCTGGGCATGGGCCAGCGGCTCGGTCTGGCGGCCGCGCTGCTGGGTGACCCCGAAATCATCCTGCTGGACGAGCCGGCGAACGGCCTCGATCCTCAGGGCATCACCTGGCTGCGGGATCTGCTGAAAGCCTTTGCCCAGCAAGGAAAGACGGTCTTCGCGTCCAGCCACCTGCTGAACGAGATGGCGCTGCTGGCCGACGACCTGGTGGTGATCGGCAGGGGCAAGCTGCTCGCCGACATGCCGATGTCCGAGTTCGTGGCCCAGTCCTCGCACACCAGCGTCATCGTGCGGACGCCGCACTACGCCAAGCTGGCCGAGCTGCTGACCTCGCGGGGGATCCAGGTGACCGAGGAGCCGTACGGCCGGCTGTCCCTCGTCGGCATGGAGCAGGACGCCGTCGGTGACCTGGCCTTCGCCGAGGGCATGGTGGTGCACGAGCTGACCACCCGCACGGCGACCCTCGAGGAGGCGTTCCTCGAGGCCACGGCCGGCGCCGAGGAGTTCCACGGCGGACACCTCGGGGGAGTGGCATGAGCGACGCACTGCGTTACGAGTGGGTCCGGTTGCGGACGTTGCGCTCGACCTACTGGCTGACCGGCCTGTCCATCGTCATCGCGGCCCTGCTCGGCCTGTTCGCGCTGACCTTCACCGGCAGCAAGCCGTTCACCATCGTCGACTACGGCGACCTGATCGAAGGGGGGCCAGGCACCGCACTGCTCAGCATCTTCATGGGCCTGATCGGCGTCTTCTCGATCGGTCACGAGTACCGCTACGGCACCATCCGGCCGACTCTGGGCGCCATCCCCAGCCGAACGCATCTGATGGCCGCCAAGGTCCTGGTCGTCATCGCCTACAGCCTCGTCGTCGGCTTTGTCTGCCTGGTCGTCCGCTATCTCGTGGCGTGGCTGATCCTGGGTTCCAAGCTGACCGACCTGGGCCTGTTCCCGCACCCGATGGGCCGGGTGATCGGCGGCATCCTCGGCTACGTCGCTGTCTACGCCCTGGTCGGGTTCGCCTTCGCCTCGCTGAGCCGGAGCATCCCCGCGGCGATCGTGACGCTGGTCGTGTTCCCACTGGTCTTCGAGAACGTGATCCGCGGACTGCTCACCATCAACGCCCTCAAGAGCATCCGGGGGATAGCCAAGTTCCTGCCGTTCTCGGCGGGCAGCCAGGTCTACAGCCACAACGTGCTGGACTCCAGCGTTCCCTCGGGGTTCCGCGAGCTGCCCGGCCCGTGGGGCGGAGCCCTGATCTTCTTCGTCTTCATGCTGATCCTGCTGGGCGCCGCGTGGGCCCTGTTCGAAAAGCGCGACGCCTGAGTCGTGGATCTCGACGAGGTCGCCGACGAGCTGTACGCGCTGCCGCCGGCTGAGTTCGTCGCGGTCCGCAACGCCAGGGCCAAGGAGGCGCGCTCCGCTGGTGACCGCGACCTGGCCGCGGCGATCACGGCGCTGGCCAAGCCGACCAAGGTGGCGTGGCTGGCCAACCAGCTGGTCCGCCGGCGGCGGGCGGACGTACAGCCGCTGCTCGAGCTCGGCGCCGGTCTTCGCGAGGCCACCGCCGCACTCAGCGGCGAGGACCTGCGCCGACTGACCAAGCAGCAGCACCAGCTCGTGCATGCCCTTGTCCAGGAGGCGAAGTCGCTGGCTGGCGGGCCGGTCACCGAGGACGTCGCCGACGGCCTGGACAAGACGTTGCGCGCCGCCCTCGCCGACAGCGCCTTGGCCGACCAGCTGCTGCAGGGGCGGCTGACCGAGGGCCTCGAGTTCAGCGGTTTCGGTGGCGGCGGTACGGCCTCCGTACGGCCGAAGCTCGCCGTGGTCCAGCAGCCGGCGCGGCGTACGGGGGTCGAGGCAAAGGCGGCTGCTCGCCGGGAAGCGATCGACCGGGCCGAGCAGGCACTGGCCGAGACCCGGATGCGGGCAGCTGCCACGGAGCAGGAGCGCGAAGCCGCTCAGTCCGCGGTCGACGAAGCCGCGGGCGCGAGTCGCGAGCTCGCTGCCCGACTCGACGAGCTGCGCGCCGAGCTGGACCGGGTCAAGGTCCAGAAGGACGCGGCGGAGCAGGCTGAGCGTTCGGCCCACAAGGCGCTCGAGGTGGCCGAACGTGCCGCCCGCGGCGCCGCCCGAAAGGCCGCCTCCGCAGAGGCCGATCTCTCGGCGCTGCGGCAGTCCGACTGACGATCAGGCAAAGCCGATGCCCTAGAGTTGTCGGGTATGACCGTTCGACTCGCCGAGATCGCCGCCCAGGCAGGCGTCAGCGAAGCCACGGTCAGCCGCGTCCTCAACGGAAAACCCGGAGTGGCGGCGGCCACCCGGCAGAACGTCTTCGCCGCGCTGGACGTCCTGGGCCAAGAGCACCCGGCCCGGTCGCGCCGCCGCAGTGCCGGCCTCGTCGGGCTCATCACGCCCGAGCTGGACAACCCGATCTTCCCGGCCTTCGCCCAGATCATCGAGCGCACACTGACACTGCACGGGTTCACGCCGGTGCTCTGCACGCAGACGCCGGGTGGGGCCACCGAGGACGAGTTCATCCAGACCCTGGTCGGCAGGGACGTCTCGGGCATCGTCTTCGTCTCCGGTCTGCACGCGGACACGATGGCCCGGCACGACCGCTACGTCCGGCTCGCCGAGAGTGCCGTCCCGATCGTCCTGATCAACGGGTTCGCCGACAACGTGCCCGCTGCGTTCTTCTCCACCGACGACCGGGCGGCGATGCGGCTGGCCGTCAGCCACCTCACCGCGCTGGGGCACTGCCGGATCGGGCTGGCCGTCGGCCCGCGCCGCTTCGTCCCCGTACTCCGCAAGCTCGAAGGCTTTCTCGAGGCGATGACGCCTGTGGTGGGCTCGGCCGAGGATGCCCGCAAACTGGTCGAGCACTCGATCTTCTCGTTCGAGGGCGGCTTCTCCGCGGCATCCCTGCTGCTGGACCGCGACTGTACGGCCATCGTCTGCGGCAGCGACCTGATGGCGCTGGGGGCGATCCGGGCCGTCCGCGAGCGTGGTCTGCAGGTGCCCGGCGACGTGTCGGTTATTGGCTTCGATGACTCGCCGCTGATCCCCTACACCGATCCGCCACTGACCACCGTCCGCCAGCCGGTCAAGGCTCTCGGCGTGGCCGCCGTACAGACCCTGCTTGAGGAGATAAACGGCGCGGAACCGCCGACCGGTGAGTTCGTCTTCGCCCCGGAGCTCATCGTACGGGGGTCGACCGCGGCCGGCCCCGAACGCTAGGCATCCGGTTCGGGCCCAGGTACCGAATATCTAGCGCAGACGGTGAGCCCGCAGCACCAGGTCGTGCGTGTGGTGCGCTCCCCCGCCGGTCGTGACGTTGCGCGGTCGCTTCTCGTCGACGTCGATCTGCCAGTCTGCGTCGAGCAGGGCAGCAACGTCCGCTGGGCTGACGTAGTCGGTTGGGTCGAACCCGTGTGCCTTCGCCTGCTCCCTGTCGACGTCCGCGTGATGGACGACCAGCAGAACACCGCCGGGGGCGACGGCAGCCAACAACACCCGCTCGGCGTGGTTGCCTGGTGTGCGCGGCAGTGCTGCGTACTGAGCCGATACCAGATCGAACGAGTCCGCCGGAAGATCAGCTTCGACGAGGCCGCCCTGCACCCAACGCACCTCGACGTTGGCGTCGCGGGCGTGCCGCCCCGCGCGCTCCAATGCCACCCGCGACACGTCCAGTGCTGTCACGTGCCAGCCGCGCCCGGCCAGCCAGACCGCATCGGCGCCCTCGCCGCACCCGACATCCAGCGCCCGGCCGGGAGCAAGTCCTGCAACCTCGGCGACGAGGGCCACGTTGGGCTGCCCGCTCCAGATCTGCTCGGAACTGGCATATCTCTGGTCCCACCGCTCCGCCGTGCTCATGGCCGCAGCGTCAGCGTTCGGGTCCGGGGAGGAGTGGGTCACCTAGACAGACTCACCCATGCCCGCCGGAGCGACAAACGACCGACCGGCCAGGCCACCTTTGGCGGCGTCACAGTCGTCGATCGTCGATCGGAACCAGGCCCATGGCTGGGCGGACACCGAGACTTCGAGCCCGCCGGACCCACCAGGCAGGCAGCCACCCGGAGGAGCTGCGAATCATTTCCTCAATCTCGAATGGTTTCCAGCCGGCTCCTACATCATCGAACAAGACGAGCCCGCGAAGAAGATGTACGTCCTCCTGTCCGCTCACGTGGAGATCCGGCAGAGGAGGAGGACGGTCGTGTGCGAGTGGTCGACCGGTCGGGGCCCGGGGGAGGCCATCGGAGAAGAAGCCATCGCCACGATCCAGCCCGCAGCGCGCATTGGCAGCCCGGCCAGGGAGCAGCCAGCCGCCAGCCCACCACGCCGTTTGCGTTCGCAACAGCGCCTGAGCTGCACGCATGCGACCATGGGTCGGTGAGCGTGCTCGGGGGCTTGCTGGGAAGCCGCGCACTGCTACGCGCTCAGCTGTCGTTCGGAGCCGCGTTCACGGCGGAGTGGTCGTTCACTGTCGCCATCGGCCTGGTTGCCTTCGCGGACGGCGGCGCCGTGGCTGTCGGTCTGGTCGGACTGTTCCGACTTCTGCCGGCGGCGCTGCTCGCGCCAGTCATTGCGGCCTACGCCGACCGGGTGCCGCGTGAACGCGTGCTGTTCGCCTCGAGCGCCGTACGAGGCGTTGCCACGCTCGCGGCGGCACTGGTCCTGAGCGCTGGCGGGGCTGTCGTGGCGGCGTACGCGCTGGCCGTCGTGTCCACGGTCGCTGCCACGCCGTACCGGGCAAGCCACTCGGCCCTGATGCCGTCACTGTGTCGCACCCCGGATGAGCTGACGTCGGTCAACGTCGTCCGGGGCGCGCTGGACTCGCTCAGCGTCATCCTTGGCCCTCTGGTCGCAGCGCTGCTGGTTGCGGTTTGGGACGTCTCCGCCGTGTTCGTGTTCGCCGGGGCGTGCGCCTTGATCTCTGCGGGGCTGCTCCTCGGGCTCAACTACGAACGCATACCGCTGCCGGCAGCGCGACGACGACACCTCTGGTCCGAAATCCGCGACGGGCTCGCCGCGGTCGCCTCAGACGCCGGGGTGAGCGTGGTCGTGGGGTTCGTCGTGCTGCAGGCCGCGATCCGCGGCGCATTCACCGTCTTTGTCGTCGTCGTCGCGATCGACGTGCTCGACGGCGACCAGTCGAGCGCCGGGGTGCTTCAGGGTGCAGTCGGCGTCGGGGCTCTGGTCGGCAGCCTACTATGCACGCTGCTGGTCAGCAGTCGCGCGATGACGCGCTGGCTCGGGGTCGCGGTCGTCCTGTGGGGGCTGCCGATAGCGGTGATCGGTCTTCTGCCGTTCTACGTCGTGGCTCTTCTCGCGGCCGGAGTCATTGGCATCGGCAACGCGATGGTCGACGTCACAGCGTTCACTCTCATCGCGCGCATGGTTCCCAACGTCGTTCTTGCTCGTGTGTTCGGCGTCCTCGAGAGCGTGGGCGCCTTAGCCGTCGGCATCGGATATATCGCGGCGCCGCTGTTGATCGAGTTCCTCGGTACCCCGGGCGCGCTACTAACCGTCGGTGCGGGCACGCCAGTCGTGTGTCTCCTCTGGTGGCGGCGGCTCACCGCGATCGACCGGTCGGTGGCCGTACGGACCGACGACATCATGCTGCTCCGCCAGGTGCCGATGCTGCGGCCGCTGCCGGTGCCGGTCATCGAGCAGCTCGCTCACGGACTCCACCGCACAGAGCTGCGCCCGGGCGAGGCGGTGTTCGAAGCAGGCAACACCGGCGAGAGCTTCTACGTCGTCGCTGGCGGCACCGTGAGGGTGCTCGACGGCGACCAAGTCGTCCGCACCATGGGACAGGGTGAAGGCTTCGGCGAAATCGCACTCATGGGTAACACCACCCGGACCATGACAGTGCGGGCAGTCGACCATGTCCAGCTCTACGGCATCAGCCGCGGTGACTTCCTCGCCGCGGTCACCGGCAGCCGCGATGCCCGGTCAGCGGCTGAGGCCGCGAAGTCGGCATTCCTCACCCACGCGCCCGGGACGCCGGTGGAGGACTCCGATAGCAAATAGGCTCCTCCCAGGCCACATTCTCCAGAGAACCCGAATATTAGCCGTCGTGAGTAGTGCTGATTGCTGGCCATGCTCCGTGCCAACGTCCGGCTGGGCGGCGATCCGCTGCTCGGGGCGCAGATTTGTGGACCGCCCGCGCCATAAGGGCCAGGAACCCGACCCCAGCCCGCCGGGTGACCGCTGATCGCCAGTTCGTACCGGATCCGCCAGGTTGGTGCGGGTGAGCCTAAGATGTCGTGTTCGAACAGCCCTGCTGGCCCGGGCCAGCAGCACATGCCGGCGGACAAGGCTTTGGTTTCGCTTTTGCCCGTCCGAGCAGAATCGGCGATGCGGGATGGCAGGAACTGCCGCGCCGACCGATTCAACGTCGCACACTCATGCGCATCGCCGCATGAGTCTGCAAGCCACGGGGCCTGACCGACGCTCGGTCAGGCGTGCGTCGCCAGTGTCGAACCCCGGCCGGCACAGCATCGCCGGTGGCGGCCCTACGGATGGCCTCGTCCCGATGAGGGCCCGGTCCCGGTCACCGATCGGCGACTGAACACGGCGCGCCCGGTCGCGGCCGCGCGAGCACTCCGCCTCGACCTTGACTGTGGCCGGCCCTCAACGGAACCGAGGAGCTTTATCTGGAGTCCAAGCGTCTGTCAGCCGTCGCGGCTGGCTACCTAGGGTGCGGAGCTGGAGGCACAGGGATGCACGCGGGGGCTACCGGCGCGGTGCTGTGCCTGTTAGTGGCGGCGAGCGTGGGTTGCCGCCCGAGCGGCGCCGCCCATGTCGCCGCGATGCTTTCGCCGGTCCTGGTGACGCCGTCTCCGCCGCCGGTGACCTCGACATGCCTGCAGGACCAGTTGGTGGCGGAGACCACGACCGCGGCGACCACGCTGACCGACTTCTGTTTCGGGCGCACTCTCCTGGTCGTGCCGAGGATCCCCGTGGATCTCGGATCCGTCGTCGTCATCGCCGGAGTACTTGCACAGACCGCCCGGTTCAGCCTCCCCAACCACCAGGACGTGGTGCGGCTGGAAGGGACCACCTTCCATGCCCTGCGCCCCGGCAACGTCACAGTCACCGTCACCGGCGTGCCCTGCGGCATCGCCGAGGGTGAGCCACGGACGAGCTGCCCGCTGCTGACCATCGTTGTTGAGCCGGCCAGCTGACGACGCACGCGCGCCGGAGTCGACAACGCCACGCCAGACCAACGCTCCCGCATAACGACCAGGGGCCAGAGCGCCGCGCGCGCGGTCGCCTCCACCGGCTGCGGCGGGGCCGGCTCTGAGGAGCGGTTGACACACCGGACCCGAGGCGCCGCCCAGCCTGCACCGGACAGCGATCCCCGGCTGACACGTGCTGAGGCCCTCGCGACGGCTTGCTGGCTAGTGTCGAACGGCAACGACAAGGAGCTCGCCGTCGGGATGCCCGACTGGCTCGCGGCCCCACCCTCCGTACACCTGCTCGACCGAGAACCCGCTTCTCGTCAGGGTGTCGCGCAGCTGCTGCTCGGTTCGGAACCGGAGCATCGCCGTGCTGATGGCCGTCGTTCCGTCGGAGAACCGGTAGTGCATCGCGAAGTCGACCACACCGTCGAGCTCGCGGTCGACCTCTGACCACATCTCGACTGCACTGCCGTCCGGCAGAGCCAGGAGGCGCCGGGAGTCACGCGGATTCCACCGTAGCCAGGCGCGGTCTCGCGGGTTCCGGGCGTCGAAGGCGAGGCGGCCGCCCGGGACAATTGCCCGGTGCAGGTCATCCAGGGTGGAGGACCAGTCCAGATCGTCGACCAGGAACTGCGCCACGTGGCTGGTCAGCACCGCAGCGTCGAAGGCGTCGGTGGGCAGGACCGTGGAGGTGCCCTCGATCCACCTGACGGCCTCGGCACCCGGCTTCGCCCGCGCCGCGTCCAGGGAGGCCCGTGCGGGATCGACGCCCGTCACCTGGTGCCCGGCCGCGGCGAGGCCCAGCGCAAGCCGACCGGTGCCGCAGCCCAAGTCGAGCACCCGGAAGGCGCCGGCGACAACGGCGCAGAAATAGTCGTCCGAGAAGTCCCACAGCGCCTCAGCGTCGTAGACCGACACGAGGCGCGGGTCATTGAACTCAGCCTGCCGCATCCCGCAGCCTCCCGAGATCCCCTGTTGGATGATGGGCGGTGATCCGCGCCCACAATGACCTGCTCGCTCATACCTTTCAAGCTCGAGCACGCGTCATTCAGGACGAGCTGCGCTTGATGTTGTTGCGTTGGGATCCGGTCGGTGTGGCCGACAACTTCGAGGCGGCCGACGAGTACGACTGCCTGATCGGCCCGCTGTTCCGGCTGCTGCAGTCTGGTGCGACCACGGTTGAGATCACCGGGTGGTTGGCATCGGAGCTCGACGAGCAATTCGGGTTGGCCGCCTCCCAGGAAGTGATCAGCACTTCGCGGTGGAGCTGCTGCGCTGGTGGGCGGCCAACGCCGAGGCACGCGAGGTCTAACCAGCTCTTTGCGTCCGAGACTTTGACGTGCTGCCGCGCGGCCGGTTCACCAGAGCCCGGCGACGGTCCTCGAGCCCGTCGCAGTTGCCGCTCCCCTCGTGGCGCTGATAGAGCCGCGCCCGGTTGGCCCGGCCGGCGATCGGCAACCTGATCGTGCGTCAGGCGTACCCGGCTGGCACCGGTCCGAGAACGCGCATCGAGTGCCGAGCGGCCATCTCGGTTAGCCCCACGGTGTCCAAGGGGGTATCGGAGACCGCAGCGAGACCCAGTTCATCGAAGTAGCCCACCATGGCGGCCGGTGTGTAGATATTGAGTTTCCGACTTTGAGTATTCCCGACGCGGAAGCCGTGGGTTACGCCTGCGGGGATGTGGACGAAGGCTCCGGCATGGCACACGAACTCGCGGTCTTCGACGAAGATCACATAGACGCCCTCGAGAACGTAGAACGCCTCTGCCGCGTCGTCGTGGGTGTGCATCGGGGGGCCGAAGCCGGCCGGCTCCGATGCCTCCAACAACGTGAAGGCCCCCCCGGTGTCGACAGCGTCCGCCTTCACGGTCATGCGGAAGGCACCCAGGTCGATGTTCCGCCCCTCACCGGGCAGATGAACGACCTCACGTCCTTGGACCAGCCCCATGCTCATGACCTCCCGTCCGTGCCGTCATTCTGACGCGAGGGTACGCGACGGTTCGCGGCGATGTGCGGAATCGTTGCTGAGGATCCGAGGGACCTCGCGAAATCCTCGGTCGTGGACACGACCGAGAGCGCTCGTACGCCGGCACGGCCCCCTGGTTGCCCACGCTCAGTCGAGGTCGAGCAGCTCGCTCGCCGGCTCCCACCATTGACCGGGGTCGATCGTGGCTAACGGCCACCGCCGGGTCGCCTCGTCCTTGCAACGGCCGCGCCGTCGGCCGCGCAGTCGTTCCCGGACTACTCGAGATGGCTGAACAGGAGCCCGTCCCGCGCGTCGAACGCCGTCGAGAGCGTCCCGGCGAGGTTCCTGGGCGCCGCGCCAAGCGCGTCACGATTCCGATTTGCCATGTCCGGACGGTTGTCTAAACACCGGGTCGGCTACTGCGCCGAAGTCGTCTTCGAGCGGGGGAGGGGGCTACCCGCCCGGCCGAGCTCGAGCCGGGGCAGGGTGACGGACCTGCGCCCGTACCGGATGAGACGTCTGCCCGTGGCCGGCCACCGGGATTGCCGAACAGCCGTCCGCTGCCGTCACCGACGGTGAGGCGAGGCGAGGCGCGTCCTTGTGCACAGGGCGTTCGCGCCGGGACAACTGCTTGTCGTATCGGGCTTCCATCGGTGTGGCCGTCGACCCTGTTCGTGAGAGTTCTTGATTGGTCTGCTCCCTGCGAGCAGGCTGGGCAGCGGCGGGCACCGCGGGGCGCACGTCGAAGTGGCGGTGGACCGCCGCCGGCGCGGAGGCCCGATGCGGTGAGGGATAGCCCGTGATCACAGATCTCGCGGCGCTCTGCGCCCGGCATCGCCGGGCGTTCAACGATCGCGACTTCGACGTCTGGCGCGAGCTGTTCGACGATGACGTCGAGCTCCTCGTCGACGGCATGCAGCTTCACGGCGTGGACGCCGCGGTCGGTTACGGGGTCGCGAGCGTGAGTCAGTTCCCGGAGCTCTTCATCGCCTCCGAGCGGATCGTCGCGGAATCCGACGACACGATCGTCTCCGAGATCCGCCTGGTGAACGGCGATCCGGCCGGCGAGCACTCTCGCGGTCAGGGCAGCGTCTGTGAGATCTTCCAGGTGCGCGACGGGCGCATCGTGTCGATCCGCAGCTATCACATGCCAGAACCGGCGGACCGCGCGGACGGCGTGCGCGTGCCGGCGCGGGGCGAGGCGGGTGTGGTCGCCGAGGAGCAGGCGGCGCTCCGGCGGGTGGCGACGCTCGTTGCGCACGGAGTCTCACAGGAGGAGCTGTTCGCGGTCGTCACCCGGGAGACCGGCCGGCTGGTCTCCGCCGACTCGACGTCGCTGATGCGCTTCGAGCCCGATGACACCGTCACGCTCGTAGCCGCCTGGAGCGCGCGGCACGCCGACTTGCCGATCGGTTCCGGCCGTCCGGTGGACGAGGCGCTGCGGTCGATCCGGGCGACCGGTCGCCCGTGGCGGTGGGGGCCGGCGGAGCTGCCGCCCACCGGACCGTTCGTGGAGGAGGCGCGGGCCCTCGGGCTGCGGTCGTTCGTCGGGGTCCCGATCGTGGTCGACGGGGGCATGTGGGGTGTGGCGTTCGCTTCCTCCACCACCGAGCAGCCGTTCGCCGACGACGCCGAGGCCCGGCTGGCCGGCTTCACCGAGCTGGTCGCGACCGCGATCGCCAACGCCCACGCCCGGGTGGAGCTGCGCGGGTTCGCCGAGGAGCAGGCCGCGCAGCGGCGGGTGGCGACGCTGGTCGCTACGGGGGCGCCGCCGGAGGAAGTGTTGGCTGCGGTCGCCGCCGAGGTCGGGCGGCTGCTGGAGGTCGACTACACAGCCCTGGTCCGGCACGACCCGGACGACATGATCACGGTCGTCGGTACGTGGATCAGCACCGGCGACGCCGCGCCGTCCCCGGTCGGTAGGCGGTTCGAGCTGGGCGGCCGGAACGTGAGCACGGTGGTGCTCACGACGGGCCGGCCGGCACGCATGGATTCCTACGCCGACGTCTCGGGGGCCATCGGAATCACCGGCAGCCGTGACTGGGGTTTTCGCTCGTCGGTGGGCGTGCCGATCAGCGTCGAGGGGCGGCCGTGGGGCCTCATCATCGTGGCGTACACGCGCGACCAGCCGCTGCCGACCGACACCGAAGCACGGCTGGCCGGCTTCACCGAGCTGGTCGCCACCGCGATCGCCAACGCGCAGGCCCGGGTCGAGTTGCGCGGGTTCGCCGAGGAGCAGGCGGCGCTGCGGCGGGTGGCGACGGTGGTGGCCCAGGCGCTGGCGCCGGAGGAGGTGTTCTCCGCGGTCGCCGCGGAGGTCGGGCGGTTCCCGGGCTGCGACATCACCTTCGTCAATCGGTACGACCCGGACCACGCGGCCACGGCGGTCGGCGTGTGGAGCAGCAGTGGCGCCCTGCCCTTCCCCGTCGGTACCCGGGTGCACATCGGCGGACGGAACGTGCCCACCCTCGTGTTCCAGACGCGCCGGCCCGCGCGGATCGACGACTACACGCACGCGACAGGCCCCCTCGCCGACGTTGCCGACGCGTGGGGGATCCGCTCGGCTGTCGGCGTGCCGATCAGTGTGGAGGGCCGACTCTGGGGGGTCATGAGCGTGGTGTCCACCCGCGAGGAGCAGCTGCCGACGGACACCGAGGCCCGGCTGGCGGGTTTCACCGAGCTGGTCGGCACGGCGATCGCCAACGCGCAGGCGCGTACCGAGTTGCGCGGCTTCGCCGAGGAGCAGGCGGCGCTGCGCCGGGTCGCGACGCTGGTCGCCCGGGCGGCGCCGCCGAAGGAGGTTTTCGCCGCCGTCGCCGCGGAGGTCGGGAGGCTGTTGGAGGTCGACTACACGGCCCTGGGCCGGTACGAGCCGGAGGGCGCGGTGACGTTCGTCGGCACGTGGGGCAGCACCGGCGCCGCCTTGCCTGTCCCCAGCGGCACCCGGGTGGACCTCGGCGGCCGGAACGCGACCACGCTGGTGTTCCAGACGGGCCGGCCGGCGCGGGTCGACGTCGCCGATTTCACCGGCCCGGTCGTCGATGTCGGCCGCGAGGTCGGCATCCGGACGTCGGTCGGTGTGCCGATCAACGTCGAGGGGCGCCTCTGGGGGGTTGTGATCGTGTCGTCCCGGCGCTCGTCACTGCCGGCCGACACCGAGGTGCGGCTGGCCGGCTTCACCGAGCTCATCGCCACCGCCCTCGCCAACGCCGAGGCGCAGGCCGCGCTCGCCGCCTCCCGGGCGCGGATCGTGGCCGCCGCCGACACCGCCCGCCGCCGCATCGAGCGCGACCTGCACGACGGCGCCCAGCAACGCCTGGTCACCCTCGGGCTGCAGGTGCGCACGGTGCAGGCGGCGATGCCCTCCGAGGTCGGCGAGCTGACCGAGCGGCTGGACGGCGTCGCCGACGGGCTGACCGGCGTGCTGGACGAGCTCCGCGAGATCGCCCACGGCCTGCACCCGGCCGCCCTCGCGGAGGGCGGCCTTCGCAAGGCGCTGAAGGCACTTGCCCGACGCTCGGCCGTCCCGGTCCGCCTGCAGGTCGGCGTAGACCGCCGGCTGCCCGCGCCGATCGAGCTCGCCGCCTACTACGTCGTCTCCGAGGCGCTGACCAACACGGCCAAGCACGCCTCCGCCACGGGCATCGACATCCAGCTGGTCGCCGACGGCGGCGTACTGCGAGTCCGTGTCCGCGACGACGGGCGTGGCGGCGCCGACCTCACCCGCGGCACCGGCCTCGTCGGCCTGACGGACCGCGTCGAGGCCCTCGGCGGCCGCCTCTCGCTGGACAGCCCGCCCGGAGCGGGCACCACGATGCAGGTGACACTGCCACTCACCGCCCCCCGCGTCCCGGGGTAGCCGCCGCAGTCAACCGGCAGACCGGAGGGCACGAGCCATGACCCGGCGGCCGAACCCGACCCGCCGGTGACGGCCTGCGCCGTCGCAGGCAGCAATCGGGACCAGGCCATGCCCCGGGCCCGGATGTTCGCTCAGCTCGCTTTGACGCGGGCCTTGCTCTTGGCGGCGGGGCCGGTGCTGGCCCGGACGACCAGCTCGACCGGCAGCAGCAGGTGGTCCGCCGGCTCTTCGGTGCCGTCTTGCCGGGCCTTGAGCACCTTGGTCAGCAGGCTGACCGCTGCGTGGGCCTTGCCCTGGATGTCCTGGCGGACGGTCGTGAGCTGCGGCTGCAGCTGGATCGCCAAGGGACTGTCGTCGAAGCCGATCACCGACAGGTCTGAGGGCACCTGCAGCCCGAGATCCCCTGCGGCACGGAGCACCTGCGAGGCATAGACGTCCGAGAAGCAGAGCACGGCTGTCGGCCGCTCCGTCAGCTGGAGCAGCTGGCGGGCGCTGTCGTAGGCGGCCTGGGCCGGACGGAACGGGGCCAGCGCGATGGTCGGCGTGACCCCCGCCTCGTCCAACGCATCGGACCAGCCGAGCAGTCGCTGCTGGCCGGCGAACCCGTACGGCTTGACGGCCGCATTGTCGACGATGCCTTGCTGATCGTCGAACCCGATGGTGAGAATGCCGATCCGGCGGTGCCCCAGTTCGAGCAGGTGCTGAGCGGAGGCCCTGGCACCGGCCCGGTCGTCGACGTTGACGTGCGCCACCCCATCTATCGGGGTCTGGTCGACGCCCACCATCGGCAGCCGCCGCCGCTTGAGCCAGGCCACGTCCTGACTCTCGGGACCGCAGACGTAGACCAGGACACCGTCCATCGCGACGTCACGGGCGGGGACGATCTCGTGCGTGCCGCCCGGGTTCAGCAGGGTCAGGGCCAAGCCGGCGCCGGCCAGGTGGTCGGCGACCGAGGCGAGGAACGTCGTCGCCACCCAGTCGCCGAAAGCCTCGGTGAGGCTGTCCGTCAGCAGCATCCCGACGGCGCCGGTCGATCCCCTCGCCAGCGCCCGCGCCGCGGGGTCCGGCCCCACGTAACCGAGGTCGTCGGCGGCCGCGAGCACCTTTGCCCGCAGGTCGTCCGAGAGCTGGTCGGGCCGGGAGAAGGCGTTGGACACCGTCATCCGGCTCACGCCGACGCGGTCTGCGATGGTCTGCAGCGTCACTCGTCCCATATCCCGGTCAACACTAACCGGGCCAGCTGTGCCGTTCACGCTTCTGAGGCAAGCCGGTGGCTCGACTCCTTGGGCTCGTACGGCTTGACCCAGTCGGCGGCCGACTCCAGCACGGTCGCGATCGTCCTGCGTACCGAGTGGATCTGCCGGGTGCCCGGGACCGGGTCGGGGATCATCGGTGCGTTCGGCATGGCGCTGAACGCCTTGTCGGTCGACATCGCCTTCGCTGCCAGCAGGGCGCCGGGGTCCAGGATCGCGCTCATCTCTTGCTCCTCTCCAAAATGACTCTGTACCGGTACAGTACCTGGCGTCTCTTTACCGGTCAAGTCGCAGCACACGGTCAGCAGAGAAACCCCAGCGGGTACGGGTCGTCAGCCGTTGCGCCGCTTGCGACGGCGGGCGGTCACGAGCAGGCCGACCGCCCCGAGGGCGATGCCGGCGGCGCACACCCCGTACCACCAGGTGGTGTGGTGCCGTTCGAGGGTGCGGTGCAGGAAAAGCAGCACGACCAGGAGCACAACCCACAGGCCCGTGCCGACGGCGACCGCGACGACGTCGTTGGTCTCCAGCGGCGGGGGATCCGGCAGTCGTTCGGGCTTGGCCACGTCTGGCAGGCTAGTCGGTGACGGGTCAGCGCGAAGAGACGGCTCGGGCCGGGCTTCGGGCATCGAGCAGTGCCCGCCAGCCGATGTGCTCGACCCGCGCATACTCGATCACATTGAGGACGGCCAGAACCGTTGCCAGCGCGGCAATCCCGGCCACGGACGGCAGCACTGCCGCCAGGGGCAGCAGCACCAGGACGGCACTCGCCGCGGTCAGTCGGGTCCACGACATCAGCCGGAACATCCGCCATCGGGTGTAGCCGAACGTGGCCAGGAACAGTGCCGAGCCGCCGAACAGGAAGCCCGCGGCGCTGAAGCCGAGGTCCGCAGTGGGCCGGGTCACCGCGCCGCGCATCCCGACGGCGACAGTGATGATGGAGGCGATGAAGGACAGGTGTCCGTACGAGAGCACCGAGCGGGTGATGTCGAGCTGCACCTGGGCGGTGGCCAGGGCGTGCCGCACGGCGTCGGCGGCGAACTGGAAGTAGACCCACCACAGGCCACAGCAGGCAGCAAACGCCAGCGCTACGGCAAACCCGGTGCTCACGTCCAGCGGGCCGCGGGCCTCAGCGGCGGCGCCGATCGTGACGACGGACTCGCCGAGGGCGATCAGCACGAAGGAGCCGAACCGTTCGGCGAGATGACTTGCGTCGTAGCGAAAACCGCTCAGCCGCTTGCGGAACAGCGTCGGCGTGGACAGGTCGAGCAAGGCGGCTACGGCCCACACGGCGAGTCGGCCGTGGGACGGCAGTAGCCCGCCGACCGTCAGCAAGGGCCCAGTGAGCAGGATGCTGACGGTGTAGGGGTTCCAGACCAGGCCGTAGCGCCGGAGCAGCGGCAGCCCCAGGAGCAGCCGGCCGGCCCAGTAGGCGAGGGCGAAGAGCAGCCCGCGACTGCCGAACGCGTACGGGATGGCCAGGGCCATGAAGAGCCCGGACAGCGCGACCCCGAACACGCTCAGCCGGAGCGCCGGCCGGTTGACGTCGCGGAGGTTGGCCTGCAACGAGGTGCCCACCCACACCCAGAAGACGGGAACGAACAGCACCAGGGCGCGCACGAGACCCAGGCCGCGGTGGTCCTCGGTCAGCCGGCTGGACACCTCGGTGACGGCGAACACGAACACCAGGTCGAAGAACAGCTCTGCCCAGCTGACCCGTTTCTCCGGCTGTTCCTGCTCTGTCTCCTCGGACATCCGGCCCCCGCCACGCGAAAAGGGGACGGCCGGTTGGCCGTCCCCTTCCACGCTAGTCGGTGCTAGTGACCCAGCAGCGGCGACAGGCTCGAGATCAGGCTGTGCGCGTCGGAGTCCTGGCTGATCTCCCAGGCGAAGGCACCGCGCAGGTGGAGGGCCTTGACCAGAGCTGCCCGGTCAGCGACGGACGACGGGCTGTCGTACGAGATGAAGGTCGGGGTGGTCAACGGTCCGCCGGCCAGCTGGTGAGTTGCCGTGGGGTTGAACAGCCACGGCTCGGCCGTCCTCCACGAGGTGTTCAGGGACCAGCCGGCTGCGGCGGCTGTCTTGTGGCCGCTGGCGTCGAGCAGACCGGCCTGGTCGACGAGGCTGTGGTAGGTCGGCGTCGGCGTCTGGTCCCACTGCAGTGAGTTGATGTCCAGGCCGGTGTTGTCGAAGCTCTGGTAGAGCCCCTTGTTGGCGGTGCCGGTGCCGATGTACTGCTTGCCGTAGAACGGCACCCCGACGTTGATCTTGTTGGGCTCGACACCCTGGCGCAGGTAGTAGGCGACGGTGCCGGCCGTGGACCAGGTCGGGTCGAGGCCGGGGTTGGGGCTGCTCGGGTCGTAGAACAAAGGCGAGTTGAAGTCCGTCTTGGGGTCGAACGAGCCGTGGAAGTCGTACGTCATCACGTTGTCGTAGTCGAGGATCTTGCTGACCTGGTTGAGCTCGAAGTACTTGTTCGAGTTCTGGGCGGCCGGCAGAGCCGCGGTGAGCAGGTAGTGCTTGCTGCCCGCCTGCCCGGCTGCGTCGAGCTGCTTGCGGAACTCCTGAAAGAGCAGTGTCGCGTTGTGCCGGTCGGCGGGAGTGTTGACATTGCCGGCCCCGACCGCTGTGGGGTATTCCCAGTCGACGTCGATGCCGTCGAAAAGTCCTGCTGCTGCGCCGATCCCGTCGCCGGTGATCCAGTCGGGAGCGAGGTTGCCCTTGATGAACGTGTCGATGCAGGAGCTCACGAACGCGGCGCGGGTGGCCGGGGTGGCGGCAGCCTGGGAGAAGCCGTTGGACAGGCTCCAGCCGCCGATCGAGATCAGCACCTTGAGGCTCTTGCCCTTGGCGGCCTGGACCTGCTTGAGCTTGAGGAGCTGGGAGAAGTTGCCCGACAGCTTGGGGGTGCTGCTGGACGGGTCGACGTCCTTGGTGGGCGTCCGTTCGTAGTCGGCCCACGGGTCGACGGCGCCGCAGGTGACCGCGCCGGTCACCGGGTCGATGACCGGCTTGCCGAAGGCGTACAAGATCGTGTTGAGCTTGTCGGCGGGGATGTCCGCGACCTCATAGCCGCGGCCGTAGACGTCCCAGTCGGCGAAGTAGGCGGACACGACCTTGGCGTTGTCCGCGTGCTCACTCTCCACGTGCTCGCCACTTGCCGATGCCGGCGTGGCGATGGTCAGGGCGGCAGTAGTGACACCGGCACATGCGACAGCCAGCCAGCGCTTTGTTCCCAGCATGGGCTCTCCCGGAGATGCGGCCTGTGGAACTGGTATAGACCACTAGGCGATGGGCACACCATTTCCCACCGGCCGCAGGGTTGTCAAGACCGAAGGCAAAACTTTGGTCTAGACCTTGACAGACTTAGTGGTCTAGTCCACTTTGAGGCATTCCGGAGGAGATGTCCCCGGTCCGCGACGTCCGGCCCGAAAGAGGCGATTCGATTGCGCAGAGGTTCCGGAATTGTTGCGGCAGTCACGTCGTCAGCGGTCGTGATCGCTGCTGCGCTCGCGGTTCCGGTTGCGGGCACGGTCAACGCCGCTCCTGCCGCTGCCGCTACGGGTGGCATCAGCACGCCCACCGGGGTCCATGTGACGTCGACGTCGAGCAGCTCGCTCACCCTCGCGTGGTCGGCGTCCACGGTCAGTGACTCCTCGGGGGACTCCGCCGCCTACTACGTCCTCAACGGGACGAACGTGGTCGCCACGTCGATGGGGACGTCGGTGACCGTGAGCTCGCTCAAGCCGGCCACGTCGTACAGCCTGAGCGTCCAGGCCTACGACCAGGCCGGGAGCAGCTCGACGCCCAGCGGCGTGGTGGGGGCAACCACTCAGGCGGCCGGCTCGGCGGGCTACTACAAGACGGCGTACTTCGCGCAGTGGGGCATCTACGGAAACGGCTACTACGTGGCCAACGTCGACACCACCGGAGTTGCCGACAAGGTCTCGAGCCTCATCTACGCGTTCGAGAACATCGACCCGGCCAACCTCACCTGCTTCGAGGCGATCAAGGCCTCGGACTCGACGAACGAGGCCAACCCGAACGCGGGCGACGGCGCCTCGGACGCGTACGCCGACTACCAGGACACCAACGTCGGCAGCGTCGACGGGTCGGCGACGACGTGGAGCCAGCCACTGAAGGGCAACTTCAACCAGCTGCGCGAGCTCAAGGTCAAGCACCCGAGCCTCAAGGTGCTGGTCTCGATCGGCGGCTGGACCTTCTCGAAGTACTTCTCCGACGTCGCGGCCACGGCGGCCAGCAGGCAGAAATTCGTCAGCTCGTGCCTCGACATGTTCATCAAGGGCAACCTGCCGGCAGTAGGCGGCGACACCTCCGGAGGGCCGGCTTCGGCGGCTGGCGTCTTCGACGGCATCGACATCGACTGGGAGTACCCCGGCACCGCCGGGCACACTGGCAACCACGTCAGCCCCGCCGACAAGGCGAACTACACCTTGCTGCTGCAGGAGTTCCGCAACCAGCTGGACGCGTACGGCGCCTCGATCGGCAAGCGCTACACGTTGTCCGCCGCCATCGGTGCCGGCCAGGACAAGCTGGCGCAGGTCGAGACGAACAAGATCGGCAGCTACCTCGACTACGCGGACGCGATGACGTACGACATGCACGGTGCGTGGGACGCCACCGGGCCGACCAACCAGCAGGACCCGCTCTACCAGTCGCCCTCCGACCCGTCGACGAACATCCCGCCGGGCAACGAGAAGTACAGCATCGACACCACGGTCAAGGCCTTCACCACCGGACTGGCCGACTACGGCATTCCGGGCGGCTTCCCGGCGAGCAAGCTGGTGATGGGCTTCCCGCTCTACTATCGCGGCTGGACAGGAGTTCCGGCCGGCTCCAACCACGGGCTCTACCAGTCGGCGACCGGGCCGACGGCGGCCCAGGCGTACAGCCAGACAGCCGGCACGGCCTTCTACAAGGAGATCTCCTCGCAGGTGACGGCGAACTCCTTCTACGACTCGACCACCATGGCCGCGTGGGTCTACGACGGGACGAACTTCTGGACCGGCGACACGCCGACCTCGATCGCCGCCAAGGACAGCTACCTCAAGAGCAAGGGCCTCGGCGGGGCGATGATGTGGTCGCTCGAGAACTCCGACCCGGGCACGACGCTGCTCAACGCGATCGTCAACGGGCTGAGCGGTGGCACCACGACCCCGCCACCCACCACGACCCCGCCCACGACCACTCCACCGACGACCACTCCACCGACGACCACTCCACCGACGGCCTGCTCGGCTCCTGCTTACAACAACGCCACCGCCTATACCGGCGGGCAGCAGGTGTCCTACAACGGGCACACCTGGACCGCCAAGTGGTGGACCCAGGGTGAGGCGCCCAGCACCGGCGGGTCGGGGGTGTGGACCGACAACGGCCCGTGTGGCGGCCCGACGACCGCACCTCCGACGACGACGCCACCTCCGACGACGACCGCACCTCCGACGACCACCGCACCTGCCACGACCACCGCACCTGCCACGACCACGGCGCCGGCCGGGGCACTGGCCAACGGCGGGTTCGAGTCGGGTCTGTCGCCCTGGACCTGCCAAGCCGGCTCCTCCGTGGTGGCGAGCCCGGTGCACAGCGGCTCGCATGCGCTGTCGGTCGCTGCAACCTCCGCGCAGACAGGTGAGTGCGACCAGTCGCTGCACCTGGCGGCGAACCACGCCTACACGCTGAAGGCTTGGGTGCAGGGCGCGTACGCCTATGCCGGGATCACCGGCGGACCGAGCACCTGGGTGTCCTCGACGGGCTGGACCCAGCTGTCGGTGCCGTTCACGACCGACGCGAGCGGCAACGCGACTGTCTACGTGCACGGGTGGTACGGCCAGGGCACCGTCTCCGCCGACGACGTCACGGTGAGCTGACTTCCCCGTACCAGCAGCGGTTCTGCTTGTCTCCCCGCCCTCGACACAGGAGTCCTCGTGCGACCATTCACAGCAGCGATCGCCTCGGTCACCGGTGCCGCCACCGTGGCCGCGGCCACCACCGCGGTCTTCGCCTTCTCCAGCGGTACGGCAGCGGCCGCGACGCTGAGCCAGGCCTGGTACGCACAGGCGCCGTACGTGATGCCGAGTGACAACAATCCGCCCAACCTGCCTGCGGTCATGTCAGCCACCGGCGAGAAGGCGTTCATGCTCGCGTTCATCCTCGCCAACGGCAGCTCGTGCGACGCGGCCTGGGACGGGACCGCCCCGGTGTCGAGCGACACCGCGGTGGCCGGGGTCATCAATGGCGTCAGGGGCGCCGGCGGTGACGTGTCGGTCTCCATCGGCGGCTACGGCGGCACCAAGCTCGGCCAGGTCTGCAGCTCGGCGGCGACCACAGCGGCCGCGTACCAGGCGGTCATCAACAAGTACGCCCTCAAGGCGATCGACTTCGACCTCGAGGAGCCGGAGTACGAGAACACCACGGCGGTCAACAACGAGGTCGGCGCGGCACAAATCCTGCAGCGCAACAACTCTGGGATCTACATCTCCATCACGGTGCCGGGAACGACCTCGGGGACCGGCTACTTCGGCCAGAACGTGCTCAACACCGCCAAGGGCCTGGGCTTCACGCCGAACAACTACTCGATCATGCCGTTCGACGGAGGGTTCAATGGCGCGGCCAGCCAGCAGAGTGCGCTGTCCGCCTTCAACGGGATGCTGACCTCGACGTTCGGCTGGACGGCCGCGAATGCCTGGGCCCACGAGGGAATCTCGCAGATGAACGGTCGGTCGGACACCGGCGAGATCTTCACCCAGTCCGACTTCGCGTCCAACCTCAGCTTTGCCCAGGCGCATGGGCTGGGTCGATTCACGTTCTGGTCGGTCAACCGCGACCGGCAGTGCGCTGGGGGCGCGAGCAGCACGACGTCCGGCACCTGCAGCAGCGTGGTCCAGAATGACTGGGACTTCACGAAGTACGACGTCCGGTTCGCCGGGAGCAACCCGCCGTCGACCACCGCGACGCCCACGACAACGACCACCGCACCGCCCGGCACCTGCTCGGCTGCTGCCTACAACAACGCCACCGCCTACACCGGCGGCCAGCAGGTTTCCTACAACGGGCACACCTGGACCGCGAAGTGGTGGACCCAGGGTGAGGCGCCCAGCACCGGCGGGTCGGGTGTGTGGACCGACAACGGTCCGTGCGGCGGCACCACGTCCGCACCGCCGACCACGACGGCACCTCCGACGACCACGGCACCTCCGACGACCACGGCACCTCCGACGACGACGGCTCCCCCCGGGTTGGTCAACGGCGGGTTCGAGTCGGGTCTGTCGCCGTGGACCTGCCAGGCCGGTTCGGCCGTGGTGACCTCCCCGGTGCACGGCGGGTCGCATGCGCTGTCGGTGGTCGCGACCTCAGCCCAGACCGGGGAGTGTGATCAGTCGCTGCACCTGGCGGCGAGCCACGCCTACACGTTGAAGGCTTGGGTGCAGGGCGCGTACGCCTATGTCGGGATCTCCGGCGGGCCCAGCACCTGGGCCTCCTCGACGACCTGGACCCAACTGTCGGTGCCGTTCACGACCGACGCCACCGGCAACGCCACGGTCTACGTGCACGGGTGGTACGGCCAGGGCACCGTCTTCGCCGACGACGTCACGGTCAGCTGAGGATCAGGCGGACGAGCGGATGACCAGCTCGGTCTCGACCACGACGCGCTGCTGGCTGTGGTCGCCGGTGGCGACCTGGGTGAGCAGCATCTCGGTCATCTGCCGGGCCATCGCCTCCACCGGCTGCCGGACCGTGGTCAACGGCGGGTCGGTGTAGGGCGCCGACGGCGAGTCGTCGAAGCCGATGACGGCGACGTCGCCGGGCACCGTACGGCCACTCGAGCGAAGAGCGTGCAGCGCTCCGGTCGCCATCAGGTCGGACGCCGCGAAGATCGCGTCCAGGTCGGGGCGCCTGGACAGCAGCTCCTGGGCGAGTGCCATCCCGGCGGCCTCGGTGAAGTCGCCCACTGCGACCAGCGACTCGTCGTACGCAAGCCCGTGGGCCTCCAGCGAGGCGCGGTAGCCCTCGAGCCGGTCGATGCCGGCGCACATGTCCTGGGGGCCGGTGATGGTCGCGATGGTCGTGCGCCCCCCGGCGAGCAGGTGGTCGACGGCGCCGCTGGCCCCGCCGACGTTGTCGGCGTCGAGCCAGGTGACCCCGTCGGCCGCGACCACCGGGCGGCCGAACAGGACGACCGGCATCCCGAGCCGGCTCAGCGCCTGAGGCAACGGGTCCTCGCCGTGCAGGGACATCAGGATGACCCCGTCCACGTGCCGGTTCTGCACGTAGCGCTCGAGCCGGGCCCGCTGGACGTCGTTCTGCGCCATCAACAGCACCAGGTGCAGGTCCGTGTCGGACAGCGCGTCGCTGACCCCGCGCAGCGCAGCGGAGAAGAACGGCTCGCTGAACACCCGGGTCTCCGGCTCGGAGACCACCAGGCCGATCGAGTCGGTCCGCCGGGTGACCAGCTGGCGTGCAGCACGGTTGGGCACGTAGCCGAGCTGCGCCACCGCCTTGTCCACCGCCGTCTTGGCCGGCACGGACACCCGCGAGGAGCCGTTGATCACGCGGGACGCGGTGGCGCGGGAGACGCCGGCGATCGCGGCGACCTCCTCGAGCGTGGGCTGGCTCGGTGCTACCCGACCCTCGACCATGCTCACCTCACCTCGTCACCGGCTCCGGAGACAACGGCTCAGGATACCGGTGTGGGCTCGCGGTTCGGGTGGGATCACCAGGCATAGTCCTCGGGCGCGGTCTTGTGGCCGGGGAAGATCTCGTCCAGCTGGGCCAGCGTCTTGTCCGAGAGCTCGATCTCGAGCGCCCGCATCGTGCCGTCGAGCTGGTCCATCGTCCGCGGTCCGATGATCGGCGCGGTGACGGCAGGCTGGGCCAACAGCCAGGCAAGGCCGACGTGGGCCGGCTCCTCGCCGAGGGTCTCGCACAGGTCCTCGTACGCCTCGATCGCGGGGCGGTTGGCTTCGAGCGCCTCCTTGGCCCGGCCGCTGGTGCGCCGCGAGCCTTCGCGCTCCTTGCGCACGACGCCGCCGAGCAGGCCACCGTGCAGCGGGCTCCACGGGATCACGCCGAGGCCGTAGTCCTGAGCCGCCGGCAGCACCTCGAGCTCGACGTCGCGGGTCAGCAGGTTGTAGATCGACTGCTCGGAGACGAGCCCGAAGTACGAGCGGCGGGCGGCGGCCTCCTGCGCCTTGGCAAGGTGCCAGCCGGCGAAGTTGCTCGACCCGGCATAGAGGATCTTGCCCTGCGCACGCAGCGTCTCGAAGGCCTCCCAGATCTCGTCCCACGGGGTGTCCCGGTCGACGTGGTGCATCTGGTAGAGGTCGATGAAGTCGGTCTGCAGCCGCTTGAGCGAGGCGTCGCAGGCCAGCCGGATGTTGCGGGCGGACAGCTTGGAGTCGTTGGGCCAGTCGCTCATCCCGCCGTAGAGCTTGGTGGCGATGACGACCTTGTCGCGACGGCCGCCACCCTGGGCGAACCACCGGCCGACGATCTGCTCGGTGATGCCCTCGCCTTGCTTCCAGCCATAGACGTTGGCGGTGTCGAAGAAGTTGATGCCGTGCTCGAGCGCCTTGTCCATGATCGCGAACGAGTCGGGCTCGGTCGTCTCCGGGCCGAAGTTCATCGTGCCGAGACAGAGCCGGCTGACTTCCAGACCGCTGCGGCCGAGGTGGGTGTACTGCATGGGAAACCTCCGGGTTCAGGGTGTGTGGTCTCCTCCCCACCCTGTCACGCGGTACGGGGCATCGATATGAAAGGCATTAGCGGAAGGCGTCGAACGCCGGATCGACGATGATCTGCCGGGTCAGTTGACCGTCCTCGCCCGCGGTCATCAGCACCACGGTGCCGTCCGGCCACTGCGCCCGCAGGGCGCCTCCCTGCAGCGTGACCGTCGGTGTCTTGCCGGCGCCGGTCAGCACCTTCGGCCGGAAGATGGCCAGATAGATGCCGTGGTGCGCGCTGGTGTAGCCCGAGCCACCAGTGACCTGGACGTCGTACGTCACGCCCTTCCCCACCTTGCCCAGGCCGCCCATGCTGATCCACTCGGTCAGGACACTGACCTTGGTGGCGCCGACGTGGCCGCACAATGCCGTCCCCATGGTGGAGGCCTGCTGACGCTGCGCGGAGGATGCGAACGGCGAGCTGCCGCCCAGCTCATCGGTGTACGGATTGGCGCAGCCGTGCCCGGCAGGAACGTGATTGGGGACGGCTGCCGGGGGACGGGCGGTGGCGGTGCTACCGGTGGACGTCGCCGTGGCCGTGGTGTTGGGGGGCGTCGGGGTGATGACTCCGACCAGGGAGGCTGAGGGCTCACTGGGTGCCGCAGTGCGGAACACGACCGGTCCCGAGGCTGTACCGGTGGCGGTCACGCCAGGCACGGGCACCGTCGTGATCCCACCGGTCACCTGGCCACTGCCTCGGTCGGCCGAGGGTGCGTTGCTCCAGGCGAAGCCGCCGGCACCGGCGACTGCAGCGACGACGAGGCCCACGACGGCGGCTCGCTGCCGGCGCAGGTGCCTGCTCGTGCGAGCCACCCGGTCCGAAAGGTCGACCGGCCGGGCCTCACCGGAGATTTCCGTCAAGGTGTCGCGCAGCGACGGGCGGTCGGGGGGAGTGCTCATGAGGATCCCTCGGTGTCGAAGTCGGCCAGCTCCGGCGCGACGGTGCGCAGCCGGGCCAACGCCTTGTGGGTCTGGCTCTTGACCGTGCCGATCGAGCAGCCGAGCAGGTCGGCGACGACGCTGTCCGGCTGGTCGTCGAAGTAGCGCAGGACGAGGACGGCACGCTGACGCGGCGTCAGCCGCATCAGCGCGTCGGCGACGGCCAGCCGGGTGGCCGTACGATCGGCCGTGTCACTCACGGAGGTCTCGGGCAGCTGGCCGTACGGGCTCTCGGCCGGCCTGCGCCGCCGCCACCAGCTGACCTGCTGGTGGTACATCACCCGACGGACGTAAGCCTCAGCGCTGTCGGTACGCTCCAGCCGGCGCCAGGCCAGCGAGGTCTTGGCGAGTGCGGTCTGGACCAGGTCCTCGGCGAGGTGCTGGTCGCCCGTGAGCAGGTAGGCAGTACGCAGCAGGGCGGGCGTTCGGGCCCGTACGAAGTCGTCGAACCCCTCGTCGGCCCGCACGTGGCCCCCCTGGATGATCGTCACGCCCGTCAAGACGCCGGCGAGGGCACCGACGGTTGCCGGTCCCGATGAACTGCCTCGATCGTGGGCGCACACTAGCCCCACTGTGACCCTCCTTGCGCTCGGTCTCGCCGCAGCCGTCGGCCTCCTGCCGGTTGCCGGCACCTCCACGGCACCGGCTCCCGTCGGCCGGGTGCTCTTCCACCTCGCCGACGAGCGGATCGGCGAGTCCAGCGGCGTCGCCGTGGCGACCCGGGAGCCCGGAGTCTGGTTCACCCACAACGACAGTGGCGACGCGGCACGGTTTTTCGCTCTTGGGCCGACGGGCCGGACGCTGGTGACGTACGACGTGGACAACGCCACCAACATCGACTGGGAGGACATGGCGGCCGCACCGTCGCTCACCGGGGTGCCGACCCTGTGGTTCGCCGACACCGGTGACAACCAGCAGCCGCGTCCGTCCGTCGAGGTCTATGCGGTCCCCGAGCCCAGCGTCTTTCTCGGGCTGCGCGGGGCGACGGTGCATGCGCGCGCTGTCCGCTACCGGTTCCGCTACCCCGACGGTGCCCACGACGCCGAGTCGCTGATGGTCGACCCCCGGACCTCGCGGATCTACATCGCGACCAAGTCCTACGACGGGGTCACCGAGGTGTACGCGGGGCCGGCGGCGCCGTCCACCCGCCGGGTGAACGACATGAGCCTCGTCACGACGCTGGACTGGTTCCCGGCGCATCCGCAGCCGTCCCTGCTCGATGTCCCGGGCGCGCTGGCAACCACCGGCGGGGCGTTCTCACCGGACGGCCGGACGCTCGCGCTACGGACCTACACCGACGCCTATCTCTTCCACATCGACGGCACCGGGCCAGCGGCGGTGAAGGCTGCCTTGAGCGCGCAGCCGCTGCGGCTGAAGTTGCCGAAACAGCCGCAGGGCGAGGGGATCTGCTTCCGTCGTGACGGCAAGGCACTCGTCGTCACCAGCGAGCGGATCGGCTCGGCGGTCGACGAAGTAGTGGTGCCGGCCGCTGGGCGGACATCCGTTGTACGTCCCGCCGCGACAACCTCGGCGCCCGTCGCTACCGCTGCGCAGTCGACGAGACCGCCTGCGCCCCAAGCAGATCCGGTACGGACTCGGCACTCGTCGCGGTTGGTCCCGACCGCCGCGACGGTCGTCGTCGTCGGACTCGCTCTGACTGCCTGGCAGGTCAGGCGGAGACGCGGCGGACCAGCTCGGTCGAGCAGATGATGTGGTCGAGCCCGTCGTAGGTCGACTCGTCGCTCAGCTGAGCCATCAACAGCTCGGCCATGGAAGCGGCCATCTGGTCCAGCGGCTGCCGTACGGTGGTCAAGGGCGGGTGGGCGTACGCCGCCATCGCGATGTCGTCGAAGCCGACGAGCGCGACGTCGTCCGGCACCCTCCGGCCTGCCTTGTCCAGCGCCCTCAGCGCCCCCATCGCCATCGGGTCCGAGGCGACGAAAACCCCGTCCAGGTCAGGGTTTCTGCGCAGCAGCGCGGTCATGGCCTGCTCGCCGCTGTGGTCGGTGAAGTCGCCGGCCTCCACCATGGTCTTGGTCGGCCGGATGCCGGCGCCGCGCAGTCCGTCGCAGTAGCCGTCGAACCGGTCGACCGCCGCCACCATGTCCATCGGACCGGTCACCGTCGCGATCCTCGTCCGGCCGATCGACAGCAGATGGTCGGTCGCGATCCGTCCTCCGCCACGGTTGTCGGCGTCGACGTAGGAGACGAAGCCGGCGGTTCCTGTCGGCCGTCCGGACATCACGGTGGGAATGCGGGCGTCGGCCAGCAGGTCGGGCAGTCGGTCACCGCTGTGCAGGGACATCAGGACGACCCCGTCGACGTGGCCCTGGGTGACGTAGCGTTCGACCTTCAACCGCTCCAGCGGGCTCTGGATCATCAGCAGCACCAGCTGCCACTCGGTCTCGGCGACGGCGGAGGAGATGCCCCGGACCATCGCGGCGAAGAACGGGTCGGAGAAGATGCGCTCCTCGGGCTCGGACAGGACGACGGCGATGGTGTCGGTCTGGCGGGTCACCAGGCTGCGGGCCGCCCGGTTGGGGACGTAGCCCATCGCGGCGATGGCTGCCTCCACGGCTTCCCGGGCCGCCGGGCTGACCCGCGGGGACCCGTTGACCACGCGCGAGACGGTCGCTGCCGAGACGCCGGCAGACCGGGCGACCTCGCTCAGCGTCGGCCGGTGGTGGGACCCGGTGCCGGGGGTCAGCGCGGTCATCCTGCGAGCCTCCGGTTCCGGTCCTCGGGGCGCATGAAAACGCTTTCACGGCAGCGTACCGTCGATCCGGATCGGCCGGGCTCCTGAACCGGACCGTCGTCGTGCAACGAAGTGGTAACGCTGTCTTGACAGCCGGCGGGGCCGGCTGCAAGGTGTCAGTCACGCCGTGAGAGCGCTACCACATCCGCCTCCAGGAGGATCGATGGGCAACGCAGTGCCCCACAAGCCAGCTCTGGCGAGCGCGTTCGCCGTCACCACCCTGCTCGGAGCGGCCGTCGGCGTAGCCGCCGCGGCTCGTACGGCTCGCTGGGCGGCCGAGATGCTGGCGCAGACGCAGTCCGGGGCCTCCGGGCTGCGAGAAACCCGGGAACACATCGCAGGAGGCGACATGCACGGCGCGGTGACGCCATGACGGCGGCAGAGTTCCTGGTCCCCGCGGGAGTGGACGCCGGCGCCCGGCTCCCGTTCCCCGCCGGCTTCGTCTGGGGAGCGGCCACCGCCGCGTACCAGATCGAGGGCGGTGCGGCGGAGGGCGGCCGGACGCCGTCTATCTGGGACACGTTCAGCCACACGCCCGGCCGGACCCTCGCCGGCGACACCGGCGACGTGGCAGCCGACCACTACCACCGCTACCGGGACGACGTCGCGCTGATGCATGACCTCGGCATCGCCGCCTACCGGTTCTCCGCCTCGTGGCCGCGGGTGATCCCGGGTGGCTCGGGCAAGGTCAACGCCGAGGGGCTCGACTTCTACTCACGGCTCGTCGACTCACTGCTCGAGGCGTCGATCCAGCCGGTGATCACCTTGTACCACTGGGATCTCCCGCAGGAGCTCGAGGACGCCGGCGGCTGGACCAACCGGGCGACCGCCGAGCGTTTCGCCGAGTACGCGGCCGTGATGGCAGGCGCCCTCGGGGACCGGGTCGGGACGTGGACGACGTTCAACGAGCCCTGGTGCTCGTCGTTTCTCGGTTACTCGGCCGGGGTTCATGCCCCCGGCCGCCAGGAGCCGGCGTCAGCACTCAGCGCCGTGCACCACCTGCTGCTCGCGCACGGCCTCGCGGCCGGCGAGCTCCGCTCCGCCCTGCCGGCCGAGGCTCAGCTGTCGATCACGCTCAACCTGCACGTGGTCCGCCCCGCGACCGACTCGGCGGGGGACGTCGATGCTGCGCGGCAGATCGACGGGCTGGCCAACCGGGTGTGGCTCGACCCGCTGTTCAAGGGCGTCTACCCCAGCGACGTGCTCGAGGACACCCGCGCGATCACCGACTGGTCCTTCGTACAGGCAGGCGATCTCGAGGTCATCTCGCGTCCGCTCGACGTGCTCGGCATCAACTACTACACGCCTACGCTGGTCCGCAGGTACGAAGGCGTCGGCGCCAAGGCCACGGCCGACGGCCACGGCAAGGGAGGCGAGACCTGGCCCGGTGCCTCGTCGGTGGAGTTCCTGCCTCAGCAGGGTCAGCACACCGAGATGGACTGGGTGGTCGACCCCAGCGGTCTGTACGACCTGGTGATGCGGCTGCACCGCGAGCTACCCGGCGTGCCCCTCATGGTCACCGAGAACGGCGCCGCTTTCGACGACCGGGTCGAGGCGGACGGTGCGATCCACGACCCGGACCGGGTCAACTACATCCGCGGGCACCTGGCAGCGCTGCACCGTGCGATGGCGGCCGGGGGCGACGTACGCGGCTACTTCGTCTGGTCGCTGATGGACAACTTCGAGTGGGCCCACGGCTACTCGAAGCGGTTCGGTGTGATCCGGGTCGACTTCGACACGCAGCAGCGCACGATCAAGGACAGCGGACGGTTCTACGCCGAGGTCGTACGGGCCAACTCCGTACCGTCCGCCTAGCCTGCCCCACCCGATCCAACAGCCTTGCTAGCTCAGCTGCGAGACCACGTAGTCGATGCAGCCGGTCAACGCCTCGACGTCGGCGGGGTCGACGGCCGGGAACATCGCGACCCGCAGCTGGTTGCGCCCGAGCTTGCGGTAGGGCTCGGTGTCCACGATGCCGTTGGCCCGCAGGACCTTGGCGACCGCGAGCGCATCGATGCTCTCGTCGAAGTCGATCGTGCCGACGACCGAGCTGCGCAGCGACGGGTCGGTGACGAACGGCGTGGTGTAGGACGTCTTCTCGGCCCAGTTGTAGAGCCGGCTGCTCGAGTCGGCGGAGCGGCCGGCCGACCACTCGAGACCGCCGTTGCCGTTGAACCACTCGACCTGCTCGGCCATCATCAGCAGCGTCGCCAGGGCCGGGGTGTTGTAGGTCTGGTTGAGGCGCGAGTTGTCGATCGCGATCTGCAGGTCGAGGAAACCGGGCACCCAACGGCCGGAGGCCTTGAGCGTGGCCACCCGCTCGATCGCCGCCGGCGACATCAGCGCGAACCACAGGCCGCCGTCGCTGGCGAAGGACTTCTGCGGCGCGAAGTAGTAGGCGTCGGCCTGGCTGACGTCGACCGGCAGTCCGCCGGCGCCGGACGTGGCGTCGATCAGGACGAGCGCACCCTCGTCGGCGCCCTGGACCCGCGTGACCGGCACCATGACCCCGGTCGAGGTCTCGTTCTGCGCCCACGCGTAAGCGTCGACGCCGGCCTCGGCCACGGCCACGGGAGCAGTACCAGCGTCGGACTTGATGATCGTCGGGTCGCCCAGGAACGGTGCCTCCTTGGCGGCCGAGCCGAACTTCGCCGAGAACTCACCGAAGGACAGGTGCTGGGAGCGCTCGCTGATCAGGTTGAACGTCGCGATGTCCCAGAACGCGGTCGAGCCACCGTTGCCGAGCACGACCTCGTAGCCCTCAGGCAGCGAGAACAGGTCAGACAGGCCCGAGCGCACCCGGCCGACGACGTTCTTGACCGTCGCCTGGCGGTGCGAGGTGCCGAGGTAGCTGGTGCCGGTCGCGACCAGCGCCTCGACCTGGGCGGGGCGGACCTTGGAGGGTCCCGATCCGAAGCGGCCGTCCGCCGGCTTGAGGTTGTCGGGAATGGTGATGGGGGCGCCGTCAGCCACGAGCAGACTCCGAAACAAGGGGAGGTGGGCAAGAGAGTCCAGTGTCCCACCCGTGTCGTGAGAATTTTCCCGCGGGTGCGGTGGGATGCCTCACCGAACGCCGGTGCTGTCAGACCGTGGACTCGAACATCCCCGAGACGCTGACGGCGTGGGCAGCACGCCGGAGCGCCCCGTACGAGCGTGTTGAGGCGTTGTCCCCAGGAGCCCGATCTGTCCACACGCGCCGATCGACGCTGGTCGGAGCAACGCCCCGGCCTGCAGGCTCGGACGATGCCCCACCCGTTGCCCGAGGTTGTCACGCGCCAGCAGGCACTCGCTGCAGGCCTGTCGCGCAAGGCGATTGCGCACCGGATGCGTACCGGGCAGTGGCAACGGCCTCACCCACGGGTCTACGTGACCTACTCGGGACCGCTCACCGAGGAGTCGCGGCTGGCGGCGGCGCTGGCCTACGCGGGCAAGGGCGCGGCGCTGAGCCACGAGACGGCGCTGGTCCGGCACGGTCTGCGCGCCCCGAAGGAGCCACTGCACATCACGGTCGGCCAGGAGCGGCGGGTCGCCGGCCGGCCGGGCCTGGTTGTGCACCACTCACGGCTGTGGTCCGACGGCGATCTCCGGGTGGTACGGGGACTGGCCTGCACCAATCTTGAGCGGACCGTGCTTGACCTGGTCGACGCGGCGAAGACGCCCGGCGCGGCCGCGGCGGTCATCGTCGACGCCGTCGGTTCTCGTCGCACTACTGCCGGACGTCTCCGCGTTGCCCTCCAGAGCCGGCCCAATCTGCGCCACCACGCTGCCATGACGATGGTTCTCGCGGAGGCGCAGGACGGGGCGCACTCACCTCTTGAGCTGATGTTCGGCCGCAACTGCCGGCGGCACCGGGTGCCGGTCGGCGCACGTCAGGTGAGGCAGGTGCTCGACGGCAAGGTCACCTACCACGACAACTTCGTCGAGGAGTTCGACCTGGTCACCGAGCTCGACGGCCTGCTCAACCACGACGGGGCTCTTGAGGAGTTCCGTGACATGGACCGCGACAACGCCAACACCGAGGCGGGGCACGCCGTTCTTCGCGTCGGTTGGATCGCGATGCTGGACCGACCCTGCGATGTGGCCAGGCAGCGCGCCTCGGTGCTGCGCAAGCGCGGATGGCAAGGGTCGCCGATCGGCTGCGGCCCCGGGTGCTCCGTACGGGGGGAGACCTCGGCTGCTGAGCCGAAGGCGCCCCAGGAGGGGCCTCCGCCTCAGCAGTCGAAACCAGACAAATCGGGTGACGAGGGAAAGGCACCCCCTGGGGGGCCTGCGCCTCAGCAGCTCGACCGGCGGGCGGTGGCTGCGGCCGGCTAGACGGTGGCGAAGCCTTCGACTGCGGTGATCGAACGCGGGCCGGGGCCGACGTACTTTGCCGACGGCCGGATCAGCCGCCCGGTCACCTTCTCCTCGAGGATGTGGGCCGACCAGCCGGCCAGGCGCGCGCAGCTGAACATCGGGGTGAACAGGGACGCCGGCACCTGCGCGAAGTCGAGCACCACCGCCGACCAGAACTCGACGTTGGTCGCCAGCACCCGGTCGGGGTAGCGCTCGTGCAGCTCGGCCAGGGCCGCATCCTCCAGAGCCTCCGCGACGGCGACCCGGGGGGCGGCCAGCTCCTTGGCCGTGCGGCGCAGCACGCGGGCGCGGGGATCCTCGGCGCGATAGACCCGGTGGCCGAAGCCCATCAGCCGTTCCTTGCGGTCCATCAGGCCCTTCACGTACGTCCGCGCGTCGCCCTCGCGCTCGACGTCGTCGAGCATCTTGAGCACCCGCGACGGGGCACCGCCGTGCAGCGGGCCGGACAGCGCACCGATGGCGCCCGAGATCGAGGCGGCCACGTCGGCGCCGGTCGATGCGATCACCCGCGCGGTGAAGGTCGAGGCGTTCATCCCGTGCTCGGCGGCCGAGCAGAAGTAGGCGTCGACCGCCCGGACGTGGGCCGGGTCGGGCTCGCCGCGCCACTGGACCATGAACTTCTCGACGATCGAGCCGGCGGCGTCGATCGCTGACTGGGGTACGGGTGCGACGGAAGAGCCGCGCGCCGACTGGGCGACGAACGACAGCGCCGTCGCGGAGGTGCGGCCGAGGTCGACGCGGGCCTGCTCGGGCGAGATGTCCAACAGCTGGCCGAGCTCCCACAGCGGCGCGAGGGTGGCAACCGCGCTCTGGACGTCAGCGCGTACATCACCGGAGTGCTGGGGCAGTGCAAGGGGCTCGGCCGCGGCGAGGCCTGGGGCGAAGGAGCCGTCGACGAGCAGGCCCCACACGTCGCCGTACGAGACCCGCCCGACCAGCTCCTCGATGTCGACGCCCCGGTAGCGCAGCGAACCGCCGTCCCGGTCAGGTTCGGCGATCTGCGTCTCGAACGCGACGACACCTTCGAGACCCGGTTTGAACTCCGACATCGAGACGACTCCTAGAGCGGTGCGGCGGAACGGCGTCCAGCCATTGTGTCGGGGTCCTTCCGGGCGGGCGGCACCGGGGGCAGCGGCCGTGGTGGGCTCCGTCACACTGGAGATCCGGACGGTACGCGGTCGCGCGGGCCGGCGGGGTCGGCGAGGAGGTCGAGTGAGCGGCGACGGGCACCCGTCGGTGGCGGACCTGCGTCGGCGGTACGGCGCGGCGGGGCTGCACGAGTCGGAGCTGGCCGCCGACCCCATGACCCAGTTCGGCCGCTGGTTCGCCGACATCCTCGACGCCGAGGCGAAGTCCGAGCCGAATGCCATGGTGCTCTCGACCGTGGGCGCAGACGGCACGCCGAGCAGCCGGATGGTGCTGCTCAAGGGCTACGACGAGCGCGGCTTCGTGTTCTTCACCAACTACCGCTCGCGCAAGGGCCTCGAGATCGCCGGCAACCCCTCGGTCAGTCTGCAGTTCCCGTGGAACGCCCTCGAGCGCCAGGTCGTGGTGACCGGGGACGCGAGCAGGGTCGACCGGGCCGAGTCCGCGGCCTACTTCCGCACCCGGCCGTACGAGTCCCAGCTCGGCGCCTGGGCCAGCCCGCAGTCGGAGGTCGTCGCCGACCGCGCGGAGCTCGACCGCCTCTACAACGACGCGGCGCTGACCTTCCCCAAGGGCCTGGAGGTGCCGGTGCCCGACCACTGGGGTGGGTTCGTGGTGCGGCCATGGACCGTGGAGTTCTGGCAGGGGAGACCGGGGCGGATGCACGACCGGCTCCGCTACCGGCGCGCCGATGACGGGCGCGCGTGGGTCGTCGAACGGCTGGCTCCGTGAGCCTGGTTCGCCGCCTCGCCGTAGACGTCACGCCGCTCAGGGACAACATCGCGTTCCGCTGGCTGTTCATCGGCCAGGCCGTGTCGGTGGCCGGCACCCAGGTCACGCAGGTCGCGATCCCGCTGCAGATCTACCAGCTCACCCACTCGTCGCTCGACGTCGGCCTGGTCGGGCTGGCGGCCCTCGTACCGCTGCTGGTCTTCGGTCTCTGGGGCGGCGCGGTCGCGGACGCCGTCGACCGGCGCAAGCTGATCGTGATCACCTCAGCCGGCTCCGGCGCGGTCAGCACCGTCCTCGTCTTCCAGGCAATGGCTGACCTGCGGCAGGTGTGGCTGCTGTACGTGTGCGTGGCGGTCCAGTCGGCGTTCGCTGCCCTGGACTCGCCGACCAGGCGGGCGATGCTGCCGCAGCTCGTGCCGGGCGAGCAGGTCGCCGCGGCCAACAACCTCTACTTCGCGGTCTTCAACTTCGGCGTGATCGTCGGACCGCTGCTCGCGGGAGTGCTGATCGGCGCGTTCGGATTCGGTGCCGCGTACGGCTTCGACGTCGTCTCGTTCAGCATCGCCTTCCTCGCCGTGATCTTCCGGCTGCCGTCGCTGCCGGTGGCCGCCGACGCCGCCAAGGCCGGCCTGGCCTCCGTACTCGAGGGCCTGGCCTTCCTCCGCGGCCGGCACGTGATCTTGATGACGTTCGCCCTGGACATCGTGGCCATGGTGTTCGGCATGCCGCGGGCGTTGTTCCCGGCGCTGGCCACCCACCAGTTCCACGGCGGCATCGAGACCGCCGGCTACCTGTACGCGGCGCCAGCCGTCGGCGCCCTGCTCGCGTCGCTGACCGGCGGCTGGATGAGCCGGGTGCACAAGCAGGGCGCCGCCGTGGTCTGGGCGATCCTTGCCTGGGGTGCCGCGATCACCTGCTTCGGCCTCTCGTCCTCGCTCCTGCTCGGCCTGTTCTTCCTCGCGGTGGCCGGTGCTGGTGACACGGTCAGTGCCGTCTTCCGTTCGACCATCCTGCAAACGGCGGTGCCAGATGCCTTGCAGGGCAGGCTGTCCGGCATCTTCACGGTCGTGGTCGGTGGCGGCCCGCGGCTCGGAGACCTGGAGGCGGGCGCCGCCGCCAGCGTGGCCGGCAACGCGTTCTCCGTCATCTCCGGCGGCATCATCTGCATCGCGCTGACGCTGGTGCTGTCGGTGGCCGTGCCGGCGTTCGCGAAGTACGACTCGCGTGCGGCGAAGGAGTCTGAGCCCGTACCGGTCGGTTAACCGAGAGCCTTGGCCACCACGGCGAGGTCGGCTACCAGGCCGTCGTACGCGGCCTCGCGGTCGTCCGACCTCAGCACCGCCGACGGGTGCAGGGTGGCCAGGATGAACGCGTCGCGGCCGGCGCTGTCGTCCTCGAACAGGTCGGCCTCGCGGGCGAAAGGTCCCGTCGGTGGCGGCCACGGCAGCAGCACGCCGCGCTGCTTGCTGACCCGGAAACTGCTGCCCAGCAAGGACTGTGCCGCCGTGGCGCCGAGCGCGACCACCACCTGGGGGTCGAGCAGGGTCAGCTCGGCGGAGAGCCACGGCCGGCATGCGGACACCTCCCACGCCTCCGGCTTCGCATGGATCCGCCGCTTGCCCGGTGCCGACTGGGTGAACTTGAAGTGCTTGACGGCGTTGGTGACGTAGGCCTGCGCCCGGTCGATGCCCGCGTCCGCGAGCGCCTTGTCCAGCAGACCGCCGGCCGGCCCCACGAACGGCTCGCCCTGCCGGTCCTCCTGGTCGCCCGGCTGCTCGCCGACCAGAACCACGCGAGCACTGGGTGGACCGGAGCCGAAGACCGCCTGCGTCGCACCCTCATACAGGTCGCAGCCGCGGCAGCCGGCAGCCGCGTTCCGCAGCGCTCTCAGGTCGCCGCTGGACGGGATGAACGGGGTCGCGTCGCCCTGCTTGCGTTCGGCCATGCCCCTGCGCTACCCGCCAACAAGATCGACACGCGGACCGGTTGGCCGGTGATCGTCCGGGCAATGCATAGGTCATGCGTTTGTCGGTGACCAGCGACCTGTGGTGGAAGAACGCGATCGTCTACTGCGTCGACGTGGAGACCTTCGCGGACAGCAACGGCGACGGGATCGGCGACCTGCCCGGGCTGACCGAGCGGATCGACTACCTCGCCGGCCTCGGTGTCACCTGCCTGTGGCTGCTGCCGATCTACCCGTCGCCGCGCAGGGACGACGGCTACGACATCACCGACTTCTACGGCATCGACCCGAGGTTCGGCACGATCGGCGACTTCGTCGAGCTGGTCCGCACTGCAGCCGACCGAGGCATCAAGGTGCTGGTCGACCTGGTCCTGAACCACACCTCCGACCAGCACCCGTGGTTCCAGGCCGCGCGCAGCGATCCGGACTCGCAGTACCGGGACTGGTACGTCTGGTCCGACCAGAAGCCGGCCGATACCAAAACCGGGATCGCCTTCCCCGACCAGGAGAAGAGCACCTGGACCTACGACAGGAAGGCGCACGCCTACTACTTCCACCACTTCTACCGGTTCCAGCCGGACCTGGACATCGACAACCAGGCGGTACGGGACGAGCAGGAGCGGATCGTCGGCTACTGGCTCGAGCTCGGCGTTGCCGGGTTCCGGCTCGATGCCGTGCCGTTCTACCTCGACGCCGATGGCACCAAGCCGAGCATCGGCGACCCGCACGTGCATCTGCGCCGGCTCCGCGGATACCTGTCCCGGCGCCGCGGTGACGCGGTCATGCTGGGCGAGGTCAACGTGCCGTCGAAGAACCTGGCGGACTACTTCGGTGGGGACGACGGTGACGAGCTGCACCTGTCATTCGCCTTCCCGGTCATGCAGGCGGTCTGGCTCAGCCTGGCCCGCCAGCAGGCAGCGCCGCTGATCCACGCCCTCGACGAGCTGCCGGCGCTGCCCATGACCGGTCAGGTCGCCCAGTTCCTGCGCAACCACGACGAGCTCACGCTCGACCAGCTCACGGCGTCCGAGGTCCGGGAGGTCTTCGCCGTCTTCGCGCCCGAGGAGAACATGCGGGTGTACGGGCACGGCATCCGCCGCCGCCTCGCCCCGCTGCTCGGCGGCGACCCGGCGCGGCAGCGCTGTGTCCGGAGCCTGCTCTTCTCGATGCCCGGCACGCCGACGCTGCTGTACGGCGACGAGTACGGCCTCGGCGACAATCTCGATCTCGACGACCGGCTGGCCGTACGGACCCTGATGCAGTGGTCCGGTCGGGAGAGCGGCGGCTTCTCCACCGCGCCGGCCGAGCTGCTGGTCAGGCCGGCGACGGCCTCCGGCCGGTACGGCTACCGGTCAGTCAACGTCTCCACCCAGCGCCGCGACCCGGAGTCGCTGCTGAACTGGACCGAGCGGGTGATCCGGACCCGCAGGGAGACACCGGAGATCGGATGGGGCGCCTTCTCCGTCATCCCGACGACAGCGCCCTCGGTGATCGCGCACCGTCTCGACTGGCAGAGCTCCACGCTGGTCGCCGTGCACAACC
Source organism: Frankiales bacterium (assembly GCA_033851545.1). Lineage (GTDB taxonomy): Bacteria > Actinomycetota > Actinomycetes > JAWWOL01 > JAWWOL01 > JAWWOL01. The sequence continues at coordinate 45,628 of JAWWOO010000011.1, forward strand.
TCGCGGACCGGCCCGCGACGATCGACCTCATCGTCGACGGGATCGGTGCCGACAGCGAGTGCGAAGAGGTCCTGAGCGACCCGACGGACTACCCCGTCATGCGGACCCGACAACGACTCACCCTGCCGCCCTGGGGATACCGCTGGGTGCGCGTGCACCGCCCGACCAGCAAGGTCGCCTAGAGTCGACGCGTGATCATGGCGTGGCCAGGTCACCGGACAGAGGAGGGGCAGGCAGGTGTCTGCGCTGGGCCGGTTCACCCTGCGGGTGCGCGTCCTCACCCTGCTGGTCGGACTGGCGGCCGTGCTCGCCGTCGTCGGCGTCATCACCTCGCTCGCGGTCGGCCGGACCCGGGACGCCGACAACACCCTGCGCACCCGGATCCAGCCGGCGGCCGACCGGGTGGAGAACCTCTACGTCGACTACCTCAACCAGGAGACCGGCCAGCGGGGCTACGACCTGACGTCCGACCCTGCCTTCTACCAGCCCTACGTCGACGGGACGGCCGCAGCGGTGAGCGACGTCGATGCCCTTCGCACGCTGCTGCCGGGCGCCGAGACCCGCACCAAGCTGGCCAACGTCGTCACGCTGCACGAAACCTGGGTGGTGCGGGCCGCCGAGCCGCAGAAGGCGGCGGCCGATGCCCACGACCTCCGCAAGGTGCAGCAGCTCGTGGCCAGCGGAGTCGGCAGGGTGCAGTTCGACCAGATCCGGGTCGCCCTCAAGGACCTGGCCGCCGACCTCGGCCGGCGCCGGGACGCTGCAATCAAGCGGGCCGACCGGGCGAGCCGTCAGGTGTTCTGGGCCCTCGGCGTCGGAGCGGCCGCGCTCCTCGGCGGCATCGTGGTCGCCGGCTGGCTGCTGCGGCGCTGGGTGCTGGTGCCGACCATGGCGCTCCAGCAACAGCTGCGGCGGGTCGCCGACGGCGGCTACTCCGAGCAGATCGAGGCCTTCGGGCCACCCGAGCTGGCGGCCCTCGCGACCGACGCCGAGCTGATGCGCGAACGGATCGTGACCGAGCTCGACCGGTCGCGCCAAGCCATCGAGGCGCTCTACCAGAGCGGCCCGGTCGTCGCCGGCCTGCGCGAGGAGCTTGCCGCCTCGCCGTCGCTGTTCCTGCCGGGCCTGTCGCTGCACGGCGTTCTCAGCGCCGCCGAGGGCATCCTCGCCGGTGACTGGTACGACGCCGTGCCGCTCACCGACGGCCGTACGGCGCTGCTCATCGCCGACGTCTCCGGTCACGGGGCCGCCGCGGGACTGGTCGCGCTGCGGGTCAAGCTCTCGCTCACCTCGGCCCTGTCCCTCGGCCTCGGCCCCGCCGCCGCGCTCGCCCACGCGACGTCGACGTTCGCGCAGGAGGAGGAGCGGTTCGCCTCCTGCGTGGTGGTCGCCCTCGACCCGTTCCGGGAGCTGATCACCTGGGCCAACGCCGGCCACCCGTCGCCGCTGCTCTACACGCCCGGGTCTGCCGAGGGCCCGGACCACGTCGAGCTCGAGCCCACCGGGCCGCTGCTGTCGTTCCTCGACGGCGACTGGGAGGAACGGACCGTGCCCTTCCGCACGGGCCAGCTGCTGCTCGGCTACACCGACGGTCTGACCGAGGCGCGGGACCAGGAGGGCAACCAGTTCGGGATCGACGGGATCCTGCGCGCGCTCCGGGAGCTGCCGGTCGCCAGTCCGGCTGCCGCGGTCGTCGCCTGCATGGCCGCCGTCCGCAGCCACGCCGTCGACCTGCGGCGTGACGACGTCACGGTCGTCGCCGTGGCCCGGGAGGAGTGACGCCGTGGAGTACGCAGAGGTCGTACGCCGCCGCCGGATGGTGCGCCGGTTCACCGGACAGCCGGTCGGCGACGACGTCCGGGAGCGGATCCTCAACGCGGCCGTACGCGGACCGAGCGCGGGTTTCGTCCAAGGCTGTTCGTTGCTGGTGCTCGAGGGACCCGAGCAGACTCGCCGGTTCTGGGTGGCCTCCGGCGCCGACCTCGAAGCGCCCGACCGCTGGCTCGAGGGCATGAGCCGGGCACCGCTGATCGTGCTCCCGCTGTCGTCCAAGGACGCCTACCTCGACCGCTACGCCGAGCCGGACAAGGGTTGGACCGACCGCGACGAGGGTCGCTGGCCGGTGCCGTACTGGCACGTCGACGCCGGGATGGCTGCCCTGCTGATGCTGCTGACCGCGGTCGACGAGGGCTTGGGCGGCTGCTTCTTCGGTGTGCCGCGACCGGCGATCCGGCCCGTACGGGAGGCCTTCGGGGTGCCGCCGGAGTGGTCGCCGGTGGGGGCGGTCGCGATCGGCCGGCCCGACCCGGCAGCGCCGAGCAGGCCGCGGCGGCCGCGCAAGCCGCTGGACGAGGTCGTCCACCGGGGGGCCTGGCGCTAGGTGTCGCAGCTGGGGACGTTGGTGACGCGGCTGATGGGTGGGTGACCGCCGAGGGCTGAGTGGGGCCGGTGGTGGTTGTAGCCGTGCAGCCATTGTTGCAGCGCCTCGGTGCGGTGCTCGCTG
>JAWWOO010000019.1:0-3704 GCA_033851545.1 Frankiales bacterium
TGGTACGGAACCGGGCGATGATGCCTTCGTTCATGTCGGTGCAGATGCCCACCGCCGTGGCCGCGGCCCCGGCGCCGGCGGTCATCAGGATGATGCCGGGAGCGAGGTAGTCGATGTAGTGACCACCGACCGCGGAGGGGCCGGTAAGGCCGGCCCGCAACGTGGTGCCGAACAAGCCGACGAACAACAGCAGGAAGAAGATCGGCACCATCAAGCCACTGATCGTCATCGCCGGGTACCGCAGGGAGTGGCGGACGTTGCGGCGCAACATCGTGGTGGAGTCGCGCAGGGTAAAGGCGAGCGTGCTCATGATCGGTTGTCCTTTACGCAGAAGTTATGTGGAAGTGTTCGGATGGCCGGTCAGGGCGAGGAAGACGTCATCGAGGTCCGCGCTCTGCACCGTGACGCGCTCGACGCGGAGGGCGTGCTCGTCGAGCCGGTCGAGCAGGGCTACGAGCGACTGAGGGGTGCCGTCGGTCGGGACCTGCAGGACGAGCGTGTCGTTGTCGCGTGACGCATCACCGAGGACCTCGGCGGCGGCATCCAGTCCGTTGAGGTCGTGGAAGGAGAGCCGGGCGTGACCACCGGGGATCAGCCGCTTCAGCTCGTCGGGTGTGCCCTCGGCAACCAGATGACCGTGGTCGAGGACGGCGATGTGGTCGGCAAGCTCGTCGGCCTCCTCCAGGTTCTGCGTCGTCAGGAAGACGGTGACCCCGGCGCCGACGAGCTCCCGGATGATCTGCCACATCGTGAGGCGGCTGCGGGGGTCCAGGCCGGTGGTGGGCTCGTCGAGGAAGATGATGCGTGGGTCGCCGATGAGGGTCATGGCGAGGTCCAGCCGGCGCCGCATGCCACCCGAATAGGTAGCGACCATCTGCCGGGCCGCGTCGACGAGGTCGAACCGCTCGAGCAGCTCGCCGGTGCGGCGGCGACCAACAGGGCGGTCCAGGTGGTGGAGATCCGCCATCAACAGCAGGTTCTCCTCGCCGGTGAGCAGGTTGTCCACCGCCGAGAACTGGCCGGTGACACCGATTGCGGCGCGGACCGCGTCGGGTTCGCGGGCCAGATCGAAGCCGGCGATGTGAACTTCGCCGGCGTCAGCGTCGAGGAGCGTCGACAGGATCTGGACGGTGGTGGTCTTTCCGGCGCCGTTGGGCCCGAGGAGCGAGAAGGTCGTCCCTTCGGCGATGTCGAGGTCGATCCCATCGAGGACGGTCTTCTCCCCGAACGACTTGCGCAGGCCGGCGACCTTTAACGCCGGCGGAGCTGTGATGGTGATCATGGCCCCTCCTTACCGGGTCGTTCGGGCGGCGTGGACACGCCGGATCGTGATGTCGCCCATGGCGGTGCGGGCGCGTACTTCGACCGCGTCTTGCCCCGCTTCAGGACGGCCGGTGTCGTCGAGGTCGCTGTGCACCGTTCCGAAGTTGGTGTTGAGGTCCAGCCAGGCCGTGACGCCGTCGCGGATTCCGACCTCAATCTTGCCGAGGGCCGTTTCTGCGAGGACTGCACCTCGGGCTACCTCGCCGAGACGGATGTCGCCATTGGCGGTCTTCGCAGCCACTCCGGCCTCTGCCCGGTCGACAACGATCTTGCCGTTGGCGGCGTGGACTCGAAGGTCGCCGGTGACCGCGCCGATTCTCGTGTCTCCGTTGGAGTTCTTGACCACCGCGGTGCCGTCGATGACGCCGATCCCGAGGGCGCCGGAACCCGTCGTGATCTCGGCGTTGCCAGCCGCCCGGTCTATGGTGATGTCGCCGAATCCGGTCTTGAGGTCCACGCCCCCAGCCTGGTCAACATGGATCTCGCCGACGCCGGTCCTGAGGCGGCAGTCGCCCAGGCGACCGGTGCAGTGAAACGTTGCTACTCCTGCCTCACCCCGCAGCTGTGAGCCCGCAGGCAGGTCGATCTGCACGACGATCGACTCGCGGCCACCACGAAATGTGTACTGCCTCCACCCCTTTGGTGCCTTGATCAGCAGCCTGCCGTTGGCGTACTCCACGCGAGTCTGCTGGGCGGCGGCCACGTCGGCCTTCTTTGCGCTGTCGCTCGGCCGCACGTCGACAACGGTGTCCGAGCGGTCACTTGCTGCGATCCAGATATCGCCGACACCCAGCTCCATAGTCACGGAAATGGGTTCGGGCGTGTCGAAGCTAGGCATCCCAGTCTCCTTCTCTCGGTTAGCGCGCCCAGCCGGTGTAGCGCTGGGTGCCTTGGGGTGAACGTTGTTTGCGCCTGCGGTCGGGGTCGGTTCGTTCCAGTGCAGCGCTGGCCGCTCGCACCAGCCAGCTGTTGACCGAAAGGCCTTCGCCGGCGGCGGCCTGTTCGATCCGAGCCTTGAGCTGATCGGGCATGCGGAGGTTGATCCGCGACATTGCTCCCTCATCGCCCTCGACCGAGCCGGCCGGCTCCCGGGAGCCGGCGTCCTCGGGTTGGTCGTCGACGGACAGATCGACGGGCGGTGGCGTCACGACGAACTCGGGGTCACGTCCGCGCAGGCGCAGCTCAACCGACCCCGGAGCAAGCTCGCAGGTGATCTCTTCCGCCGCCGCCGCCAGCACGTCCTGCAGCGTGAGACGGATCGCTGCGTCCAGAGGTGCGACGAGGCGCTCAGCCAGCGCACGAGCTTCGTCGCCGCCCGCTTCGGCGGCAACCGCAAGCTGGCTGTGGATGTTGTCGATGTACTGTCGTAGGTCCATGGCGCCATGATGGCACCAGAGTGGTGCCATGTCAAGAGGCTGTGTGCCAATTGTGATGCCACGACCTGGTGGACGTTACGCCGGTACCTCCGGGATTTCGATGAGGCTCGGAAGAAATCCGTCGTATGCGCGGGATAATTTCCGCACTTGCGGACAGGACTGCGTGCTCGGCCCGGCGTCCTAGCGGAACCCCGTCGGGGCGCGGCGTGGTCGAAAAGAGGAGCAGGAACCACGCTCCCTGCGAACGCCGGCTCGGCCTCGATCCGGAGCGTCGGGATCGCTCGGTCCAGCCACCGGGGGCGAGATCTTCGTCCGGCTCATCGCGTCGTTCCTCCTGCTGCCACGGCTCGCCCTGGACCCGGAGGACGACGAAGCCGTGTGGGCCCTCTTCAGAGAGTGCATGGTCGAAGGGCTGAGAAGCCCCAGAGTTCGTCGGTCGGCCAAGCGGAATGCTTAGGATTTTTTAAACAACCGATTTCGGCTTCATGTCCAGGCCTTTTCGGCCGATCAGCTGTTAGGTTCGCCCAGGGGGGCAGCGGCTGCAACGGCCGTTCACCGACTTTCCGCCAAAGGAGTTTTCTATGCAGCTGGGCCTCGTGTCTCGTCTCGCGTTCAAGCCGATGTCCAAATTGCTTCTGGTTGCCACCGTGGCCTCGCAAACCGCGCTGTTCGCCGTAGCCGCCGTCCCCGCGGGCGCCGCGGCTGCGGCAGTGACGGGCACCATCACCGAGTTCCGGCCCGCGGGGATCTCCCAGACGGCGACCAGCGACCCCCTCGGCATCACGACCGGCCCCGACGGCAACCTCTGGTTCACCGACGCCGGCGCCAGCACGATCGCCAAGATCAGCCCGAGCGGCACGGGCCTGGCCGAGTTCAAGACGAACACGGGAGCAGCCTCGCCGGTCGCCATCACCAAGGGCCCGGACGGCCGGATCTGGTTCACGGAGCTGTCGGGCAGCGTCAACCAGGTGGGCCGCTCCACCACGACCGGCACGCAGAACGAGT
>JAWWOO010000059.1:0-30428 GCA_033851545.1 Frankiales bacterium
GCCGCACTGCCCGTGGACCAACGGCAAGGCCGAACGGTTCAACCAGACCCTCGCCTACGAATGGGCCTACGCCAGCGCGTTCAACTCCAGCGAGCACCGCACCGAGGCGCTGCAACAATGGCTGCACGGCTACAACCACCACCGGCCCCACTCAGCCCTCGGCGGTCACCCACCCATCAGCCGCGTCACCAACGTCCCCAGCTGCGACATCTAGACGCTGACGGTTTCGGCCGGCTCCGAGCTGCCGGCCGAGGACGCGGTCGGCACCTGGCGGCGCTTGGACACGACGACAGCGGTGACGAGGATCGCGACCGCCACGAGGGACACCGAGACCCGCAGCGCGGTGTTGGAGTCGACCCCCGTGTGGTACTTGACCACGCTCGGCGCGATCAGCAACGCCACGAGGTTCATCACCTTGATCAACGGGTTGATCGCCGGGCCGGCGGTGTCCTTGAACGGGTCGCCGACGGTGTCGCCGATGATCGTCGCGGTGTGTGCGTCCGAGCCCTTGCCGCCGTTGACGCCCTCCTCGACCAGCTTCTTGGCGTTGTCCCAGGCCCCACCGGAGTTGGACAGGAACACCGCCATCAGCAGGCCACAGGCGATCGCGCCGCCGAGATAGGCGCCGAGCGGCGCGAAGCCCAGCCCGAAGCCGACGGCCACCGGGGCGAGCACCGCCAGCAGGCCGGGCACGACCAGCTCACGCAGCGAGTCCTTGGTGCAGATGTCGACGACCGCGCCGTAGTCGGGACGTTCGGTGTAGTCCATGATCCCGGGGTGCAGCCGGAACTGCTCGCGCACCTCGAAGACCACCCGCCCGGCCGCCCGGCCGACGGCGCTGATCGCCATGCCGGAGAAGAAGAACACCGCGGCGGCACCGAGGATGAGGCCGACGAGCACGTCCGGCCGGTCGATGGACAGCGCGAAGGACGCCGGGTTGACCAGGCCGGTGTCGATGACCGCGGTACGGAACGAGCCGAACAGGGCGGTCGCCGCCAGGACAGCGGTGCTGATCGCGATGCCCTTGGTGATCGCCTTGGTGGTGTTGCCGACGGCGTCGAGCGAGGTCAGCGCGACGGCGCCGGGACCACTGGTGGCTCCCGACATCTCGGCGATGCCCTGCGCGTTGTCGGCGACCGGGCCGAAGGTGTCCATCGAGACGATGACGCCGACGGTGGTGAGCAGTCCCGTACCAGCGAGGGCGACCGCGAACAGTGACACGGTCACCGACTGCTGGCCGAGCAGGTAGGCGGAGTAGACGGCGGTGCAGATCAGGACCGCCGAGTAGACGGCGGACTCGAGGCCGACCGAGATGCCGGACAGGATCGTCGTCGCCGGGCCGGTCAGTGACGCCCGGACGATGTCCTTGACCGGCTTGCGGTTGGTCTCGGTGAAGTAGCCGGTGAGCACCTGGATGGCGGCGGCGAGCAGCAGGCCGATGACGACCGCCACGATCGCGATCAGCCGCGGGTTGCCTTTCTGGTCGCCGAGGACGCCGGGGAAGGAGCTGAACTTGGTGGGCAGGTAGGCCCAGGCGGCGATGACGACGAGGATCGCGGAGATCACCGCGGAGAGGAAGAAGCCGCGGTTGATGGCGGCCATCGCGTTGCGGTCGTTGTCCCGGGGAGCCACGGCGAAGATGCCGATGACCGCGGTGACCACCCCGATGGCCGGCACGACCAGCGGGAAGACGATGCCCTTGAAGCCGAACGCCGCCGAGCCGAGGATCAGCGCTGCGACCAGGGTGACCGCGTAGGACTCGAACAGGTCGGCGGCCATGCCGGCGCAGTCGCCCACGTTGTCGCCGACGTTGTCGGCGATCGTGGCGGCGTTGCGCGGGTCGTCCTCGGGGATGTTGTTCTCCACCTTGCCGACCAGGTCGGCGCCGACATCGGCCGCCTTGGTGAAGATGCCGCCGCCGACCCGCATGAACATCGCGAGCAGTGCGGCGCCGAAGCCGAAGCCCTCGAGCACCTGCGGGGCGTGCTCGTTGTAGATGATCACGACGAGCGAGGCGCCGAACAGGCCGAGGCCGACCGTGAACATGCCCGCGACGCCGCCGGTACGGAAGGCGATGCGCAGCGCCCGCTGCGCCCCCTCGGCGTGGGCGGCGGCCGCCACCCGGACGTTGCCGCGAACGGCGAGGCTCATCCCGACGTACCCCGTCAGCGCGGAGAAGCCGGCGCCCAGCAGGAAGAACAACGACCGGCCCCACCGCACGTTGGTGGAGTCGGCCGGCAGGACCAGCAGGACGAAGAAGACGATGACCGCGAACACCCCGAGGGTACGGAACTGGCGGGCCAGGTAGGCCGATGCGCCCTCCTGCACCGCCTTGGCGATCTCCTGCATCTTCTCGCTGCCCTCGCTCGCCGCGAGCACCTCCCGGACGAGGAAGCCGGCAACACCCAGGGCCGCCAGGGCTATCGCCGCGACGACGATGACCATGGTGTAGTCGCCACCGGTCACGTGGGTGGTGAGCCCTCCGCCCGACGCGGCGAGGCTCGTGGTCCGGAGCATGGGTCCTCCTCGTAGGTGCGGCGAGGGCGGCCGACCGGTGCGGTCGGCGGCCTGACGCCGTCGTCAGGCCAGCCCCGCGTGTGGTCGAGGCAGACGCGGCATATTACCGAGCGGGACGCGCTTTCGGCCAAGCCACGCTTCGGGACACGGGCTCCAGCGCCGCATCACACCGGCAGGTCGTACGCAATCTCGTGCTCGTCGATGGTCACCGTGTCCGCCGCCCGCCGGCCCGCCGGCCACTGCATGTGGACCCGGGTGCCCCCGCCGGGGCCTGGCGAGATCGTGACCGAGTCGACGAGGCCGGAGATGACCGCCAGGACCACGCCCGGGGGCAGCCCCTCGGCGAGCTCGTCCGGCTCGACCTCGGCCGAGTCGAGGCGGACGACCAGGTCGGGGCCGTTGTCCTCAGCGGCCGCCGCGTCGTACGGACCCCGGTCCACGACGTCGACGGCGAACGACCCGTCCTCGTCGCTCAACAGCAGCTCGACCGGAACGCCCGGGGCGTAGCGCTGGTGCAGCCGGACCGCACGCGAGCACGCCTCACCTACGGCCAGGCGCAGCTCGTCGAGCACGGCGGCCTCGACGTGGGACCTCCGCGCGACCGCCACTGCCATCAGCCGCGCGGTGCGGACGTGTGCCGGAAGGGGGGAGAACCGGATCTCGACGGTGGGCATGAGGAAGCGGCGACTGGTCAGTCGGTCGCCGACAGTGCCTCCTCCACCGAGGTATGGATGGGGAAGACCTTGGTCAGGCCGGTGATCCGGAAGATCTTGAGGATGCGCTCCTGGGAGCAGACCAGGCGCAGCGAGCCGTCGTGGGCGCGCACCCGCTTGAGTCCGCCGACCAGCACGCCGAGCCCGGTGGAGTCGAGGAAGTCGACCCCCTCCATGTCCACCACAAGGTGGTAGTTACCGCTCGAGACCAGGTCGATCAGCTGTTCGCGCAGCTTCGGCGCCGTGTAGACGTCGATCTCTCCGCCGACGACGACGACAGTCGCATCGCCTTCGGTCCGGGTCGACAGGGACAGGTCCACAAGTCCTCCAGCGCCAGTACGGCTCTAGGGCGCTCCCGACAGGGAGCGCGGCGTGCTCGACAAAACAACCAGGTCTGAAAAAGCACGGTCGGCCCGAACTGCAGACGATCGACCGCAGGCGAGCCTACGGCCACCGGAGCGGACGAGGGACCTCGTCGCCCTCCACTGCGGCCGTGCGGACGCCGTACCCGATGATCCACCGATCTAACCACGCGTGGGGAGCGCTGACGGCCATCCACGAAAACCATGATCACCTGAGCGGGCCGGGACGTCGAGCGACGCAACCGTCCGAGGGGCATGCCAGACTGACTCGTCGTGTCAGCACAGCCGATCGGTGAGCTTCTCGCCGCAGCCGACGGGTCCCTCGGCCGCTTGATGGCGGGCGCCCTGGGATCCCGGGCCGGCGACGTCACGCACGTCGAGCACGTGCCTGCCCGCCCGGCCCGGACCACCGGCTGGCCGGCCTGGGTCTCCCCCCTGGTCGTGGACCGGCTCCGGCTGGCCGGCGTCACGGCGCCTTGGACCCACCAGGCCGAAGCAGCGACGCTCGCGTGGTCCGGGCATTCGACGGTGGTGGCGACCGGCACCGCCTCCGGCAAGTCCCTGGCCTACCTGCTCCCGGCGCTGACCACCCTCGTCGAGAGCGGTGACGGGCTGCGACCGAGCACCACGCTCTACCTCTCGCCCACCAAGGCGCTGGCCATGGACCAGCTGCGGGCGATCAGAAGCCTGCAGCTGACCCAGGTGCGCGCGGCGACCTACGACGGCGACACCCCGCGCGAGGAGCGGGACTGGGTCCGGGGCCACGCCAACCTGATCCTGACCAACCCCGACATGCTCCATCATGCGATGCTGCCCGGCCACGCCCGCTGGTCGCAGTTCCTGCGCGGCCTGCGCTACGTCGTCATCGACGAGTGCCACGGCTACCGCGGCGTCTTCGGGTCCCACGTCGCGCAGGTGCTGCGCCGACTGCGCCGACTCTGCACGAAGTACGGTGCCGATCCGGTCTTCATCCTGGCCTCGGCGACCGTCTCCGACCCGGCGGTCTCCGCCCAACGGCTGACCGGCGTGCCGATGACGCCGGTGACCGACGACGGCTCGCCGCGAGGCCCGGTGGCGTTCGCCCTGGTCGAGCCGCCCCTGCAGCCGGGGTTCACCGGAGAGAACGGGGCGCCCGTACGCCGCAGCGCCACAGCGGAGACCGCCGACCTGCTGACCGACCTGGTCGTCTCCGGCGTGCGGACCATCGCGTTCGTACGGTCACGGCGCGGTGCCGAGGCCATCGCGGCCACGGCGAGGCGCCTGCTCGGCGAGGTCGACGAGGGCCTGGTCCGGCGGGTCGCGGCCTACCGCGGCGGCTACCTGCCCGAGGAGCGGCGGGCCCTCGAGTCGGCCCTGCAGACCGGCCGGCTGCTCGGGGTGGCTGCCACCCAGGCCCTCGAGCTGGGCGTCGACATCGCCGGCCTGGACGCGGTCCTCATCACCGGATTCCCGGGCACGATCGCCTCGATGTGGCAGCAGGCCGGCCGGGCGGGGCGAGCCGGCCAGGGCGCACTCGCTGTCCTCGTGGCCAGGGACGACCCGCTGGACACCTATCTGGTGCACCATCCGGCGGCCCTGTTCGGCCGCCCGGTCGAAGCGACGGTGCTCGACCCCGCCAACCCCTACGTCCTCGGTCCACACCTGTGCGCGGCTGCGGCAGAGCTGCCCCTGACCGACGAGGACGGCGAGGTCTTCGGCCCCGCGATGCACGACGTCCTCGCCGACCTGGTCGAGCGTGGTCTGCTGCGGCGCCGCTCCACCGGGTGGTACTGGACCCGCCGCGAGCGGGCGAGCGCCCTGGCCGACCTGCGCGGCACCGGCGGCGCGCCGGTCCGGGTGGTCGAGGCCGAGACCGGCCGGCTGCTCGGCACGGTCGACAATGCGATGTCGCACAACACCGTTCACGCGGGCGCGGTCTATGTCCATCAGGGCGAGACGCACCTGGTGGACGAGCTCGACCTCGACGACTGCGTGGCTCTCGTTCACCGGGCCGACCCCGACTACAGCACCTCGGCCCGGGACACCACCGACATCACCATCGTCGAGACGCTGCAGACACAGGCCGGGCACGGTGCCTCCCTGCATTTCGGCACGGTCGACGTCAGCAACCAGGTCGTCGGCTTCCTGAAGAAGCGGCTGGGTACGGGCGAGGTCCTCGGCGAGGAGCCGCTGGACCTGCCGGTCCGCCAGCTCCGCACCCGCGCGGTCTGGTGGACGGTCGACGTCGACGTGCTCGAGCGGGCCGAGGTCGGCTGGACCGACCTCCCCGGTGCGGCGCACGCCGCAGAGCACGCCTCGATCGGACTGCTCCCGCTGTTCGCGACCTGCGACCGTTGGGACATCGGCGGCGTCTCCACCGCCCTGCACGCCGACACGGGCCTGGCAACGGTGTTCGTCTACGACGGCCACCCCGGCGGAGCGGGCTTCGCCGAGCAGGGATTCCGGTCCGGCAGGGCATGGCTGCAGGCGACCCTGGACGTGATCGGCTCGTGCGGCTGTGAGGCCGGCTGTCCGTCCTGCGTGCAGTCGCCGAAGTGCGGCAACGGCAACGACCCGTTGGACAAAGCCGGCGCGTGCCGGCTGCTGCGGGCGGCCCTCGCAGCGCTGCCTGTCGACCTCGCCGCCCCGACCGGCCAACCCGGAGTGACAGCGGCCTACAGCGGGTAGTCCCACGCCACCGGAGGTGCCGACACCACCCTGGCTCGGCGGAAGGGATGCACGATGATCTTCATCGGCTTGCTCTTGCTCATCATCGGCGTGGTCGCCCTCGTGGACACAGGGGTGTCCAGCAGCGGCACCGCGGACATTCACGTACTCGGTTGGCACCTCGGCACGCTGGGAACGGGCCGGGTGCTGTTGCTCGGCGCCGCCGCCGGCGCGGTCATTGCCCTCGGTCTCTTCTCCGTCCTGTCCGGCCAGCTGCGCTCTCGCCGGCGCCGCCGGGACCGGGACCGCACCATCGCCCGCACCCGGGACGAGAACAAGCGGCTGGCAGCGCAGCTCGAGGAGGAGCAGAAGCGGCGCGCCGAGACCGTCCAGGAGACGGCGCCGGAGCGCAGCCCTCGCGTGGTGAGCACCGGAGACGTGGATGCCTACCCGTCGGAGACCGGGCGCGGCGGCGCCGACTACGTCCTGGGCGGCAAGTATCCCCGGGAGTCGTCGGCCGCCAGCACACCGCCCGCTCCCCCTGCCAACAACTCCTGAGCCGCCAGAGTCAGAAGAATTGGCCCGCCGACCCGACCCGGCACCACCGCTCACCAGCCGGCCCGCGAGGTGGCGGTTGCGCGCCCTGGCACCAGCCGGCTGACGGCCGGCGGCAACGCGATGGCGGCGACGACGGTCACCGAGTTGTCGCCGCCCACATGACAGGCGTTGAGCACGGCGCGGTTGGCGGCAGCGACCGCAGCGGCCTCGCGGCAGCCGTCCCGTCCGTCCCGGGCCGCGACGGCTCCGGCGAGTGCCGCGAGGTCGGCCGCCGACTCAGCGCGGTGCCGGGCGGACACGGCTGAGGCGACCACGCCGACCAGACAGGCGACGGCCAGCACTCCGGTCGCCAAGCCCAGGACCCAGATCGACGCCGAGCCCGCCTCCGCCACGACCGCCTCCGCCGAGCCCGCCTCCAGCACGACCGCCTCCATCACGGCCGCTTCCGCCGATCCGGCCCGACCTGCCGGGCGACCCTGCCGGACCCGCTGCCGCACCCTCACCCGCCGGTGCCCGGCTCGACCTCGGCGACGGCGGAGCCCGTGACATCGAAGGCCGGCAGCCAGCCACCCAACGGACCTACGCGGGCTGTCACCGTGACGCTCACCAGACCTCCTTCGCTGACCGTGGAGACCAGCGCGCCGCGTGGAGCGGCCCGTGCCGCAATGCCCGCCACCCGTCCGGCCGGCTCGCCTCTGGCAGCGGCGCGCGCAGCTTCGCGGGCAGCGTCGCCGCAGCGGAGCTGCGCACCGACTGCGGAAACCCCCCACAGCCCGGCCGCTGTGAGCAGCGCCAGCGCCGGGAGTACCGCGGCCGTCTCGGCAGTGACCATGCCGTCGTCACCCACGGCCCGGCCGTGACCGCGCGCCGTCACGGTCAGACCGCATGCAACGCGCGGGTGACGACGGACGTCAGCAACGACAGCACCTGGTGGCCGGACACCACCTTGAGCAGCACGGCTGCGAAGGCACAGGCTGCGACCGTCCCCACCGCGTACTCGGCTGTCGTCATGCCCTCGTCGTCTGCCCAGACCTGGCGCGTCCGGCTCGGATGGTTGACCATCGTGCACTCCTTCGCTCGTTCGAGAACGGTTATGGGACAAGGACTCTGGCTTGAACGGACTGCGGTCAGAGGGCGAGGGAACGGAGCAGACCGACCACGATCGGGACTACGCCCACCAGCACGAAGGCCGGCAGGAAGCACAGCGCAAGCGGCAGCACGGTCAGGACGCCTGCCCGCTTGATGGCGACCTGGGCATCGAGCACGCGCGCCTCCCGCTCGTGGCCCGCCAGCTCTCGGCAGGCACCTGCCATGGCAGCTCCGCTCTCCGTCGATCGGATGGCGAGCCGGCCAAGCTGCCGCAGCGCCGGCTGCCGGAGCAGCGGCCGCCAGGCTTCCTCCGGCGCCGCCCCCAGTCCGAGCGACGCCGCCGCCTCATGGAACGGGGCGCTTATCGGCGGGCCACAGCCGTTGGCGGCCAGCAGTAGGGCCGCTGACGGCGTGGACCCGGCGGACAATGCCGCGGCCATCAGCTCGAGCGCGAGCGGCAGCTGCCGGCGGACCGCCCCGGCAGCGACCACCTCCGCCCGCCCCGGCTGCCGCGCCAGCCAGGCGTCCAGCCCGGCCGCTGCGGCCGCGGCCAGCAGCCAGCCGAAGGGCGCCGGCAGCACGAGCAGCACGAGAACAGCGCACGACCCGGCGGCGAGGCGGCGGGCGCGCAGTGAGACCCCGGGCCGGGACGAGCCACGCGGCGGACGGCCCTGAGGGTGCGCGTCATGGCGGAGGTTGACAAGGCCGATGGCCACCGTCGCTCGCGACGTGCCGGCCTGCCAGCAGCAGAGCGTGGCCATCAGGGCCAACGCGGAGACGAGACCCCAGCCGGTCACGGGACGGACCGTCGGACTCCAGCGGTGATCGCCCGCATCCAGAGCAGCCCGGCAGCGGTCAGGGCCGTCGCCCCGACCAGGCATCCTGCGCCCCAACCGGTGCCCACCAGCACCGCGAGCGGCCGCGCACCCAGCAGCTGTCCCATGGCGATGCCGGCCAGCGGCAGCACTGCCAGGACCGCGGCCGTGCTCCTCGTGCCGGCAAGCTCGGCACGCGCCATGCCCTGCAGGGTCGCGCCGGCACGGGCCGCCGCCGCGGCCGAGTCGAGCAGGTCCGCGATCGGGAGACCGGCAGAGGCGGCCGACCCGCAACAGGCCGCGGTCACCCGCAGCGCGGCCCCAACCCCTTCGTGCTCGCCCTGCCGTCCCGCCAGAGCTCCACCGACGTCGCCGCCGGCCAAACCCACGCCGGCCGCTTGCCGCAACCGGGCCGACAGCTCCGGGAGGTCCTCGTGCTCGTCGGCAACCGAAGTGAGTGCCGAGCTCAGGTCACGTCCGGCGCGGAGCTCCAGGGCGAGGGCCGACGGCACGGTGACCGCCGCAGCCGGCAGGGCGGAGCGGCCACGCCCAGGCCGGTGCATCAGGCCTGGCGCGCGACCGGCAGGCGGTGCGGCCCGGCGCCGCATGACCGCCATCAGCCGCCGGTCGGAACCGGCACCGAGCGCGCCCAGTCCCAGCAGGCAGGCGGCCACGAGGACGTCCAGGCCCATCAGGCACCTGCCACGACGTCGCCCAGCCCGAGCAGCGAGCTGAGCCGATCCCACCCCTCGCCGGGTTGATAATTGCCCTCAGCCGTCACACCCACGGCATCGACGACCGAGGCCAGCCCGTCCAGACCCTGCCGCAGGACGCCCAGGCAGGCCACCCGCCGGCGGCCACCGGGACCGCGATCGAGGTGCACGACGACGTCGACAGCCGCTGCGAGCTGGCTGTGGGCCGCCGCCCGGCCCAGGCCGGCAGCCGTCGCCAGGGCCTCGATCCGGGCGGGCAGCGCCTGGGCACTGCCCGCGTGGACAGTCCCGCACCCGCCCTCGTGGCCGGTGTTGAGCGCGGCCAGGAGGTCTACGACCTCGGCACCGCGCACCTCGCCGACGACCAACCTGTCCGGGCGCATGCGCAGCGCCTGGCGGACCAGGTCGGCCAGGCTGACCCGGCCGGCGCCCTCGACGTTGGGCGGTCTGGCCTCGAGCCGGACCACGTGGTCCGACGGCGGTCGCAACTCGCCGAGGTCCTCGACCAGGACGACCCGCTCACCCGGCGGGCAGAGGCCCAGCAGGGTCGAGAGCAGGGTGGTCTTGCCCGTGCCGGTGCCCCCGGTCACCAGGAAGCTGTGGCGGCGGGCAACCAGCTCTCCCAGCAGCCGGCTCACGAACTCGGGGAACATGCCGGCAGACACCAGCTCGGCGAGAGTGAACCCGGACCGGCGGGGAAGCCGGAGCGAGAGCACCGGGCCGTCGGTTGCGATCGGGGCCAGGACGGCGTGCAGGCGCACCCCGTCGGCGAGCCGTACGTCGGTCCATGGCTGGGCTTCGTCGAGGCGCCGTCCCGCCCCCGCCGCTAGCCGCTGGCCCAGCCTGCGGACGGCGCCGCGGTCGGCGAAGGTGACCGCCGTGCGCTCGAGCCGGCCACGCCGCTCGACCCAGACCTGGTCGGGACCGTTGACCAGGATGTCGGTGACGTCCGGGTCGTCGGCAAGCGGCTGGAGCACGCCGAGCCCGACCAGCTCGGACTCCACCAGCTCGACCCGGCGCAGCATGCCGGCGTCACCGGCGAGTGCTGAGGCAGCACGCACGGCCGAGGCCACGGAGGTCCGGCTGACCTCTGCCCCGTCCCTGACCAGCCGCTCACGCACCGACGCCGCCAGGTCGGCCGAGCTCACGCGACCCACCGGCTCTGCGGCTGCACGACGTCCTGCAGGAAGCCGGCACAGAACGTGGCCAGCGGGCCCCGGGTGCGCCGCCCGGGCGGGTCCCCCCGCTCGAGAGCCGCCGCGATGCCCGGCTCGGCCCGGATCTCTCCGGCCAACGGGAGCCCGAGCACCTCGGCCACGGTGTCCGCGCCGAGACCGCTCGGAGCCGGTCCGCGGACCAGCAGCCGCACGTCCGGGCAGTAGTCGCGGATCGCCGACAGCACGCGTGAGGCGGCGGCCGCCGCGCGCAGCTCCGCCGGCACGACCAGGAGCGTCAGGTCGGCCAGCTCGAGCGCCACCTGGGAGGCGGGCACGAACTGGCGGGGCAGGTCGACCACCACCAGGTCGCTGCCCCGCAGGCCGGCGTCGAGCAGGGTGGCCATGGCCTCGCCCGGGACGTCGGCACCGTCCGCACGGCCCCAGGACAGCACCGTCAGCTCGTCGACGTGCGGCAGGGCGTCGTACAGGGAGTCGGCCGTCAGCCGCCCTCGTGCGCCCGCCAGCTCAGCCCAGCGCAGACCGTCGGTGGCCTCGCCGCCGAGGACCAGGTCGATGCCGCCACCGAGCGGGTCCCCGTCGATCAGCAGGGTGCGGTGGCCCAGCCGCAGGCCGGTGACCGCCAGAGCCGTCGCGGTCACCGTCGCGCCGGCCCCGCCTCTGCCACCGACGACAGCCACCAGCGCCCCGCGGGTGCCGCCCTCGGCCGCCTCGGCGAACCGGTCGACCAGCCAGGACTCGCCGTCGGGCAGGAGCACCACGTGTTCGGCGCCGACATCGACGGCCCGTCGCCACACGCCCGCGTCGTCGAGATCACGCCCAACGAGGACCACGCCGCCGCGGCGAGGCAGCCGGGCGGCGGCGACCGAAGGCGCAAGGTCGTCACCGACGAGCACCAGCGGGGCCGACGGCCAGGCAGC
Organism: Frankiales bacterium; assembly: GCA_033851545.1. Lineage (GTDB taxonomy): Bacteria > Actinomycetota > Actinomycetes > JAWWOL01 > JAWWOL01 > JAWWOL01. The sequence continues at coordinate 11,509 of JAWWOO010000059.1, forward strand.
CCGGGCGGTCGCGGCCGACTGCAGCACGGTGGCTTCCGCACCCGCCGCCGCAACGAGGCGGAGCAGGCTGTCGAGGAGCTCGGAGTCCTCGGTCAGCAGCAGGGGGCGCCGCGAGCCTGAGCTCGGTGCCGGCAGGCTGCGGGGCGGTGCGTCGATCGGCATGGGCGTCCTCCCGGAACTGGTGGGAGATCGACCATCACCGAGCGGGCACAGGCGGCGCCACGGGAACTGGAGGTCTGTGGAGGAAACCGCAGCCTGGGGACAACTGCGTAGCTGCCTTGCAGGGACGCACCGGATCCGGATAGTGCTCATCCGGACAGCGACCGGGTCCGGACAGCGGACGACCCCCGCTGGGGGGGTAGCGGGGGTCGTCGCAGAGGTCCGACTCCGGGGGGGTTGAGCCGGACCCGTGTGCGGGGACCGGAGCAGCGGACTGCCCACAGGTCCTGAACGGTATGACCCGTCGCTTTCCATCTAAACACGAGGTTGGCGCAGGCGCGAGATCCTGACAGAACTGAAATCTTCGCAGGCCCGGCAACCCGCCCGCGAGAGGGCGGGTCCGCACCAGTCGTCCCACCGGCCGCCCCGGCCGGAGCTACCGAAGGCTTTAGGCGGGACAGTCTTCCCATTGGGCGCACGTTGGCGTACAACGGGCATACGGGGTCACCGGAAACGGCACTCGTCCGGTCCCAGCGATTCCGTGCAGATGCTGACGGGTACCCACGCGCGACCAGCCACGAGAGGCAGTCGAGACAGGCGATAAAGCACAACCCGACCTGGTCCGACGTATCGGTGCACGCTTGGTAGCCCAGATCTTCTGCCCGCGACGGCGCCTCCCATGGGGGCGCCGTCGGCCCGTCCGGCCGCACGTCAGCCCCGGATCATCGCCTCCGCCACAGCCAGCGCCTCCCGCGCCCCGGCGAGGGCAGCCACAGCGCAGTGCCGCAGCCACGGCGCGGGGTCGCCTCGGCCGTACGCCGCCAGCGCTTCGGCGTAGTCGCCCAGCTCGACGTGGCCGACCTCGGGTGCGCAGAGCAGCCCGGGGTCGAGCCCCCGGTCGGCGAGGATGAGCCGTGACGCGGCCCGGGCGACCACCCCGTTGCCGCCGCTGAACACGGCCGCCGAAGCGAGCTCGCCGTGGACGACCGCGGCGACCAGCAGCGCAGGGGCCGCCGTACGGCCGACGGCGAGCGCGGCGACCCGGCCGACCACCGCTGCGGCGTCCGCGTCGACCGGCCTGCCGAGGAGTCCGGGCCCGGTCAGGTCGGCGGCGGCCAGCAGGTGCAGGCGGGCGAGGGCCTGCCGGGGCGACGAGCGCCACACCGTACGCAGCCGGGGCAGCTCGGCGTGGACGCGCAGGGCACCGGCCAAGACCGGGTCGGTCTGCGCAGCGGACCGCGCCTGGTCGAGCGGGACGTCGGAGCCCTCGAGGGCGGCCGAGGCGCGCGCCCCCCGCAGCGCGCTCTCGGCGGCGAGAGCCGCGGTCCTCGTACGGAGCACCCGGTGCGCGAGGACCCGGTCGACCATCACCCGAGCCTCGGCCATCGCCTCGGCGACCCCGGGCAACTCCGACAGCCGGGCCCACATCACCTCCCCGGCAACGGGTATCGGCTGTGGCGAGATCATTCCGAGAGGCTAGCCGGAGGGTTACGGTGCGGGCATGGCGCAGGCCCTGCTGGTCACGCTGATCGCCGCCGTCACCGTGGGGCTGCCGGTCGTCGTCCTGTTCCGGGTCTTCGTCTCCCGCCGGCACTTCGGGACGGCGGTCGAGCGGGCGACGTACGAGACCCTGCACACGGCGTCACTGGCCGCGCCGCCGCTGCGGTCAGGTCTGGGCCCGGCCGCCGCGGCCAAGGCCGCCGGCCACCTGCGCGAGCTGCTCGGTTCGACAGCCGTCGCCGTCACCGACCTCGACCGGACCCTGGCCTGGGAGGGCGGCGGCGGCCACCACGCCGGCGGGGCGCTGACCGTGGCGACCCGGGCGATGGACAACGGGCGGGTCACCGTGGTCACCGACACCGTCGCCTGCATCGACCCGGACTGCCCGATCCGGATCGCCGTCGTCGCGCCGCTGGTGGTCGCCGACACAGTGGTGGGCAGCCTGGCGTCGTACGGAGACGGGATCTCCAGTGCGCTGGTCCGCGCCACCGGGGAGGTCGCCCGCTGGGTGTCCGCGCAGCTCGAGCTCTCCGAGCTGGACGAGTCACGCGCCCGGATCGCGGAGGCGGAGGTACGGGCGCTGCGGGCCCAGATCTCGCCGCACTTCGTCTACAACTCGCTCACGGCCATCGCGTCCTTCGTCCGGACCGACCCGGAGCAGGCCCGCGAGCTGCTGCTGGAGTTCGCCGAGTTCACCCGTTACAGCTTCCGGCGGCACGGCGAGTTCACCACGCTGGCCGAGGAGCTGCGCTCGATCGACCGCTACCTGGTCCTCGAGCGGGCCCGCTTCGGCGACCGGCTGGGCGTCACCCTGCGCGTGGCGCCCGAGGTGCTGCCGGTCGTCGTGCCGTTCCTGTGCCTGCAACCGCTCGTCGAGAACGCCGTACGGCACGGGCTCGAGGGCAAGGAGGGGATCGGGCACGTGACGATCACGGCCGAGGACTCGGGGAACGACGCGGTGATTTGCATCGAGGACGACGGCGTGGGCATGGACCCCGAGAAGCTCCGGCTGGTCCTCGCCCACGGGGCCGCGCGGGAGGACGCCTCGGGAGGCATCGGCATCGGCAACGTCGACGAACGGCTCCGCAGGTCGTTCGGCCCTGACTACGGCCTGGTCGTCGAGACCGGCCTCGGCGCGGGGACCCGCGTCACCGTACGGCTGCCGAAGTATGCGGAAGGGGTGCGCGCCGGATGACCGGACTGCGGGTGCTCGCCGTGGACGACGAGCGGCCGGCGCTGGACGAGCTGGCCTACCTGCTGCGCGAGCAGCCGCTGGTCGACGCCGTCCTGACCGCCTCCGACGCCGCAGCCGCGTTGCGGATCCTGGAGGACGACGCCGTGGACGCGGTGTTCCTCGACATCCGGATGCCGCGGCTGTCCGGGCTGGACCTGGCCAAGATCCTGGCGCGGTTCGCCGCGCCGCCCCAGCTCGTGTTCGTGACCGCGTACGACGAGCACGCGGTGGCCGCCTTCGACCTGAAGGCGCTGGACTACGTGATGAAGCCGGTACGCGCCGAGCGGCTGGCCGAGGCGGTCCGCCGGGTCGACGTGGCCGTCCACGGAGGCGGCGAGCCTGACGGCGCCGAGGCCGACGAGACGATCCCGGTCGAGCTGGCGGGCACCGTACGGTTCATCCAGCGCTCGGACGTCCGCTACGTCGAGGCGGCGGGTGACTATGCCCGACTGCACACCGCCGCCGGCAGCCACCTGGTGCGCACGCCGCTGGCGACCCTCGAGGAGCAATGGGCGCCGGCCGGCTTCGTCCGGGTGCACCGGTCCTACCTGGTCAGCCTGGCGCACATCCACGAGCTGCGCCTGGACAGTGGCCACTACGCGGTCCGGCTGTCCGGCAGCGATGCACCGCTGCTTCCGGTGAGCCGTCGGCACGGGCGAGAGCTGCGAGACCGGCTCGTCCACCGCGCACGGCCGGGCGCGTCGGCGTGACCGGTCCGGTCCGGCGGACGGTGGTGGCCCACCCGCAGACGATGGCGTCGCTGCGCCGGCGTGGCAGGCCCGCGACCGGCCGCAAGGGCGGTACCCCGCCGACCGAGACCGGGCAGGACGAGCTGGACGTGCTGCTGCTGCGAATCCTCGTACGGGCCCAGCTGTCCCTCGCACTGCGGCTGGCGGCGGTGTTCGGCTGCCTGCTGGGCGGACTTCCGTTGCTGCTGGCCAGTTCCCACTGGGTCCGTCATGCCAAGGTGCTCGGCATGTCCCTGCCGTGGTTCCTGCTCGGCGTGGTGATCTATCCGCTGATGCTCGCCGGCGGCCTGCTCTACGTACGGCTGGCGGAGCGCAACGAGCAGGACTACCGGGACCTGGTCGAGGGCACCCGGTGAACGCCGGCCTGACCTCGGCGGCGATCGTCGTCGTGGTCGTGGCGACCTGCACGATCGGGCTGTGGGGCATGCGACTGTCCCGTACGACGTCGGACTTCCTGGTCGCCTCGCGCACGGTGTCGACGGCGTGGAACGCGTCGGCGATCGGCGGGGAGTACCTCAGCGCCGCGTCCTTCCTCGGGATCGCCGGGCTGGTGATGACCTACGGCGTCGACATGCTCTGGTATCCAGTGGGTTTCGTCGCCGGCTACCTCGTCCTGCTGCTGCTGGTCGCGGCCCCGCTGAGGCGCTCCGGCGCGTACACGCTGGCCGACTTCGCGGAGACCCGGCTGGGCTCGAGGTCGACGCGGCGGCTGGCCGGGCTGCTCGTCGTGGCGATCGCCTGGCTCTACCTCCTGCCGCAGCTGCAGGGCGCCGGCCTCACCCTGCGTACCGTGACCGGAGCGCCCCGGTGGGCCGGCGCCGTGATCGTGGCTGGCGTCGTGATCGGCAACGTGCTTGCCGGTGGCATGCGCAGCATCACGTTCGTGCAGGCCTTCCAGTACTGGCTGAAGATGTTCGCCGTCGGGGTCCCGGCGCTGGTGCTGCTGGCCGTCTGGCACCACGACGGCTCCACTTCCCTGACCAGCGCCGCGTTTCCGACCTTCCGTACGGCCACGACCGTGCACATCCAGTCGGCCGTACGGCTCGACGTGACCGCCCCGCAACCCGTGGTCGTCCATGGCGTGGTGGACAACCGCAGGCGCGACGGCGAGGTGCTCCTGACGGCGGGCGAGCACGACGTGGACAAGGGCGCGACGCTCGACTTCCCGGCAGGCGCAGCGGTTCCGCACGCCGACGGCGTCCCCCGTACGACGGGGGAGGTATGGGCGACCCCGTTCGGCGGCGACCAGGGCAGCCATCCGCTCTTCCGGATCTACAGCCTCATCTTCGCGACGTTCCTCGGCACCATGGGGCTGCCGCACGTGCTGGTCCGCTTCTACACCAACCCGGACGGGCGGGCAGCGCGGCGTACGACGGTGGTGGTCATCGGCCTGCTCGGCGCGTTCTACCTGTTCCCAGCGGTTTTCGGCGCGTTGGGCCGGCTGTACACACCGCAGCTGCTGCTGACCGGGCAGACCGACGCGGTGGTCCTGCTGCTGCCCGGCGCCGCGATCGGTGGCGTGGCCGGCGAGGTCGTCGGCGCGGTCGTTGCCGCAGGGGCCTTCGCCGCCTTCCTGTCGACGTCCTCGGGCCTGGTCGTCAGCGTCGCCGGCGTCGTCGCCCAGGACCTGCTCGGCGGCACGGTCCGGTCGTTTCGGCAGGGCGCGCTGCTGGCCGGCGCCGTACCGCTGGCGCTCACCTTCGCAGTCCCGCAGCTGCCCGTCAGCGAGGTGGTCGCGATGGCGTTCGCCGTCGCTGCGTCGAGCTTCTGCCCCCTGCTGCTGCTCGGCATCTGGTGGCGTGGCCTGACCGCTCCGGGCGCGATGGCGGGGTTGCTGGTCGGCGGCGGCACAGCCGTCATCGCGGTCTCGCTGCGGATCGCCGGCTACGCCCCACCCGGCTGGCCCTCAGCCCTGCTCGCCCAGCCGGCAGCGGTGACCGTGCCGCTTGCTTTCGCCACGATGGTCACCGTCTCGCTGCTGAGCGAGCACAGGGCGCCCGCGGACGTGACGTCGGTGATGATGCGGATGCACGCGCCCGAGCTGAGGGCCGGCTGAACCGTTCAGCGATGCAAACCAACCGCTCATCCGAGCGGGGCGCCCGTACAACGGGTCCGGCCAGCCGTACGGCGATCTTCCCTGTGCGGCCTATTTCCGGACGAATCGTCGCGACCTACGTTCCTCGATGGGTGAAGACGCCGATCCCGTACCGCAAGGTGCCGGGCGAAAGGAAGCCGCAATGTCGACCAGCCGTATCGATCTCGACCAGGGCACCACCACTACCGCGACAGCCGTCCCCGCCAACCCGACGATGTTCGTTGCCGACCCTGGACCACTGGGACTGGCGGCCTTCGCAGGTACGACGTTCGTGCTGAGCGTCTTCAACGCCAACATTGCCAACGACAGCGGTACGAACGTCGTCATCGGCCTCGCGCTGTTCTACGGCGGCATCGGCCAGCTGCTCGCCGGCATGTGGGAGTTCCGCAAGGCCAACACCTTCGGGGCGCTGGCCTTCACGTCGTACGGCGCGTTCTGGTTGTCGTACGGCTACCTGATCCGTTACACCGACCTGACGAAGGCGACCAACCTCAGCCAGGCGCTCGGCGTCTATCTGCTGATGTGGACGATTTTCACGGCCTACATGACAATCGCCTCGGTCCGGGTGTCAGGAGCCGTGGCGGCCGTCTTCGTCCTGCTGACACTCACCTTTGCCGCGCTGTGCATCGGCGAGTTCGCGACCAGCACCGGCTGGCACCACCTCGGCGGCTACCTGGGCATCGCCACGGCGGTCGTCGCGTGGTACGCGTCCATGGCCGGCGTCACCAACGCCACCTGGGGCCGCACCGTGCTGCCGACGTTCACCATCCCGACCTCCCGGCCGGCGCACCGGGTCTGAGACGGCGTCCCGCGCGACGGGGAAGGAGGCGTGGGCGGTGCTGCGGCGGGTGCGCGGGATGCGCACCCGCCGTTCGCCGTCCTACCCTGGCGGAAGGGACACCGGCGCGCCGGAGACCCAGCAGGTCTAGACCAATCGCAGTTCGTACGCCATCATCAGTCCCGCAGGACAGCCACCGCGTACCAGCGAAGGAGCTGAACGTCAGTGACCAGCCAGACGCAGCCGAGCCACGAGTCCACCCTTTCCGCGTTGCTGCACGAGAACCGCCGGTTCGAGCCGCCGGCGGAGCTGGCGGCGAACGCCAACGCCAAGGCCGAGGTGTACGACGAGGCGGCGGCCGACCCGGAGGCGTTCTGGGAGAAGCAGGCGCACCGGTTGACCTGGGACACCCGCTGGAACCAGGTGCTGGACTGGTCGAACGCGCCGTTCGCGAAGTGGTTCGCCGGCGGCACCCTGAACGCCGCGGTGAACTGCGTGGACCGCCACGTCGAGGCCGGCAACGGCGGCAAGGTCGCGTACTACTGGGAGGGTGAGCCCGAGGGCGACACCAAGGTGATCACCTACGCCGACCTGCAGCGTGAGGTGAACAAGACCGCCAACGCGCTGGCCGAGCTGGGGGTGGTCGAGGGCGACCGGGTCGCGATCTACATGCCGATGATCCCGGAGACGGTCTACGCGATGCTGGCCTGCGCCCGCCTCGGGGCGCCGCACACGGTGGTCTTCGGTGGGTTCTCCGCCGACGCGCTGTCCGGGCGGATCCAGGACTGCGACTGCAAGGTGGTGATCACCGCAGACGGTGGTTACCGGCGCGGCTCGGCCTCCGCGCTCAAGCCCAACGTCGACGCGGCCGTCGCGTCGTGTCCTGGCGTGGAGAAGGTGCTCGTCGTCCGCCGTACCGGGCAGGACGTTGCCTGGAACGACAAGCTCGACGTGTGGTGGCACGACCTGGTCGACCGGCAGTCCACCGAGCACACCGCGCAGCCCCATGACGCGGAGAACCCGCTGTACATCATGTACACCTCCGGCACCACGGCGAAGCCCAAGGGCATCCTGCACACCACCGGCGGCTATTTGACCCACGTCGCCTACACCCACTTCGCCGTCTTCGACCTCAAGCGGGACACCGACGTCTACTGGTGCGCCGCCGACATCGGCTGGGTCACCGGGCACTCGTACATCGTGTACGGGCCGCTGGCCAACGGGGCGACCTCGGTGATGTACGAGGGGACGCCGACGGAGACCCGCTGGTGGGAGATCGTCGACAAGTACAAGGTGACCATCCTCTACACCGCGCCGACCACGATCCGTACCTTCATGAAGTGGGGCGAGAGCTATCCGGCGAAGTACGACATGTCCTCGCTGCGGCTGCTCGGCTCGGTCGGTGAGCCGATCAACCCCGAGGCGTGGATGTGGTACCGCAAGAACATCGGCCACGACCGCTGCCCGGTCGTGGACACCTGGTGGCAGACAGAGACCGGCGGCCTGATGATCTCCCCGCTGCCCGGGGTCACCGCGACCAAGCCTGGCGCCGCGATGCGCCCGCTGCCGGGGATCACCGCCGAGGTGGTCGACAACGACGGCAAGGCGGTCGGCAACGGCGAGGGCGGCTACCTCGTCATCACCAAGCCGTGGCCCGGGATGCTCCGGGGGATCTGGGGGGACCCCGAGCGGTACAAGGACACCTACTGGTCGAGGTTCGACGGGGTCTACTTCGCCGGCGACGGCGCCAAGAAAGACGAAGACGGCGACCTGTGGCTGCTCGGCCGGGTCGACGACGTGATGAACATCTCCGGCCACCGGATCTCGACCACCGAGGTCGAGCACGCCCTCGTCTCGCACCCCAAGGTCGCCGAAGCCGCCGTAGTCGGAGCGACCGATGCCACCACCGGTCAGGCGATCGTCGCGTTCGTCACCGTCAAGGGCGACATCGCGGCAGCGATCGGCGACGACGCGGCGGCCGGCGAGGCGCTGATCCAGGAGCTGCGCAACCACGTCGCGACCCAGATCGGCCCGATCGCCAAGCCGCGGCAGATCCTGCTCTCCCCCGAGCTGCCCAAGACCCGCTCCGGCAAGATCATGCGCCGGCTGCTCCGCGACGTGGCCGAGCACCGCGACCTCGGTGACGTGACCACCCTGCTCGACCCCACCGTCGTCAACGCCATCAGCGAGCGGATGGCCGTGGCACCGACCGAGGACTGATCCCGTGCCGGGACGCTCCGGCTGGGGGAAACAGACGTCTCCGGAAGGGGTGGCGTCAAGCCGCGCGGGTACCCGAGGATGATCGACTTAACTGCCGGTGCCCGCCTCGCAGCATTCCCCAGGAGGACTCGATGTCCGACTCGTCCCGCGCCACGTCAACGCCGCTGTCCGGCGACCAGAGCCTGGGCAGCCTGGTCAACAGCGCAGTCACCGACCTGCGCCGGCTGATCCAGATGGAGAAGGAGCTGGCCGTCGCCGAGGTGGCCCAAGCGGGCAAGCGGCTCGCTCCGGCGATCGCCGGTTTCGTCGTCGCCGCCGTCTCGGGTGCCTTCATCGTGCTCATGGGGTCGATCGCGCTGGCCTTCGGCGTGGCCGACCTGTTCAGCATCGGCCTGGGCTGGAGCTTCCTCATCGTGGCCGGCCTGTGGCTGCTGCTGGCAGCGGTCGGCGGCCTGGTCGGACTGCGTGCGGTGAAGAAGATCAAGCCGCCGGAGCGGACCATCCGCACGGTCAAGGACACTGCCGACTGGGCGCGGCATCCCACCAACACGGTTGCCGCCGCGCTGGAGGTGCGCTGACCTCTCCTCTGAGGTCTGTGCCACGCTGAGTGCATGTCCATGACCCGTCCTCTGCCCACCGGGGACGAGGCCTGCGTGCTGGTCGAGGGCCCTTGGCGGCATCGCGAGATCGCGGCCAACGGCCAGCGCTTCCACGCCGTGGAGGCCGGCGAGGGGCCACTTGTCCTGCTGTTGCACGGCTTTCCGCAGTTCTGGTACGCCTGGCGGCACGTGATCCCGGTGCTTGCGGACGCCGGTTTCCGGGTCGTCGCGCCGGACCTGCGCGGCTACGGGGCGAGCGACAAGCCCCCTCGCGGTTACGACCTCGCGACCCTGTCCGCTGACATCGCCGGCATGATCCGGGCGCTGGGCGAGCACGACGCCATGATCGCCGGGCACGGCTGGGGCGGCATGCTGGGCTGGACGACGTCGGTGCTGCACCGCCAGCGCGTACGGCGGCTGGTCACCCTCGGCGCCGCGCACCCGCTGACGATGCGCTCGGCGTTCTTCGGCCACCCGCAGCGGCAGGCGTCGACCAGCTGGTACGCCGCCGGCATGCAGGTCCCTCGGGCCGAGAACTACCTCAAGCGGCACGACGCCGAGCCGATGATCCGGCTCGCCCGCAGCTGGGCCGGACCGGGCTGGCCGGACGCCGAGAACGAGCAGCGGATGCGCCAAGCCTTCCAGCTGCCGGGCGTGGCGCACTGCTCGCTGGAGTACTACCGCTGGGTCTTCCGCTCGCTGCCCCGCCCGGACGGCCTGCGGTTCGCCCGTGCGATGCGGCCGCCGCTGTCCGCGCCGGTGCTGGCCCTGCACGGCGAGCTGGACCGCTGCCTGCTGCCGGAGACCGCCCGCGCGTCACGCCGGCACGTTGTCGGCCCGTACGAGTTCCGCACCGTCCCCGGCGTCGGACACTTCCTGCCGGAGGAGGCGCCGGACGTGGTGGCCGCCGCGCTGGCTGAGTTCGGCCGGCCTGACCTGCCATGACCGCGCCGCGCGACCGTGACGCGGTCGGCCGGGCGCGGAGCCGCCGGCCACGGGACGACTTCGGCCGGCCCCTGCCGTACGGGGAACCGGGGGTCGAACGGGTCCCCGACGACCTGCGACTCCCCCCGGTCGAGTCGCTCGCGGAGGCTCAGCGCTATCTCGACGAAGGCCACCCCTTCCAGGCCCACGAGGTGCTCGAGGCCAGCTGGAAGTCCGCACCAGCATCGGAGCGCGGCCTCTGGCGGGCGCTGGCGCAGATCTGCGTGGGACTCACCCACGCCCAACGCGGCAACGTGACCGGCGCGATCTCCTTGCTCAGCAGGGGTTCTCAAGGCTTGACGGCCTACGCAGGGACCATGCCGTACGGGATCGACGTGGATCGTATCGCTGCGCAGTCCTCGACCTGGGGGCAGGACATCGGCAAGATCGAGCGGCTCCGCCTGGTCGCCGACGGGCGATAGGCGGAGCCGGACCGACCGATCAGCCCGGCTAGGTGGTGGTGCCCTGGTTCGGCCCACTGCCGGTGGTCAGGCCTGGGCCGGAGTCGCCTCCGGTCGGGGGCACTGGCACCGGGGAGTCGACGGCCTGGCAGGGCGCAACTGCGCCCGTGGCCACACCGAGGCCGATCGAGCTGTAGTCCTGACCGCCGCTGGTCTCGATCACCAGGGTGTCACCGGCCGGGATCTGGCCGTTGCCGATCGTGAACGTCGCACCACCGCCCTTGACCGTGTCCACCTTCAGGCTGCTCTGCTGCGCGCCGGCCGAGGCCGGCTGGTAGCGCGGCTGCTTGCAGGCCTTGCCGGCTGGGAGGTAGTCGACGACGGCCTTGATGCCGGCGGCGCCGAGCTTGCTCTGCAGCCCGGCTGCGTCCCGGAAGCTCTCGATGGTGACGGTGACGCTCCCGTCGGAGTGGGCGTCCACGGCGTACGCGGCGCTCGAGCCGCCGGCGATGAGCAGTGACGACGCGGTCACGGCGGCACCGGCGACGGCGCCGCCCACCAGCACCGGCCGGCGCATGGACCGCGGCGACGGCCGCAGGGAGTGGACAGGGGTGGGGTTGGCGTCGACGACAGTCCGCAGAGCGAACAGCAGCCGCTCCTCGAACCGGTCTTCGGTGGTGTTCACGGTGCCTCCAGGTTGGCGATGACGACGGGCTGGGCGGGGTTCTTGGGCTGGTTGCGCAGGGACAGCCGGGCCCGGTGCAGACGGACCCGTGCCGTGACGGCCCGGATGCCGAGAGCCGACGCGGCCTCCGTGACGGTCAGCCCGTCGACGGCGACGAGCTCGAGCACCGCACGCTCGGTGTCGGGCAACCGGGCGATCGCGTCGGCCAGGGCACGGCTCTCGCTCGCCGCGTCGATGCGCTCGAGAAGGCGCTCGATGTCATCCTCGTCGAGGAGCCGACGCCCTTCGATGCGCTCCTGCAGGCGATGGGTGCGGGCGATCCGCCGAAGTTCGGCGGAGACGACGTTGCGGGCGACGCCGGTGAGCCACGCCGCCGGCTCGCCACGACGGGCGTCGAAGGAGGACGCCGTGTCGATCGCGGCGAGGAAGACGTCGGCGGTCAGGTCGGCCGCCAGGTGAGGGTCACGCACACGGCGGCTGATGAACCGCTGAACCGCCTCCACGTGCTCCCGGTAGAACGCCTCGAACGCGTCGGGGTCGTAGGCGATGCGCGGGATCTGGTCCGACTTCATGTCACCTCTTGGTCTCCCGGCCGCCCGGCGTTACATCACCTGCGGGACGGTGCAGACCTGACCGAGGTTCCCACGGCACGCACGCGCCGCAGCGACGGCTGCTCCACGGCAAGGTAACCGGCCCAGGCGGCCAGCACCGACAGCGGGACGGCGACGGCCAGCATCACCAGCAGCCGCTGCTCCTGCGGCAGCCCGGCAGCAACCGCGTAGACCGACCACAACACCGGGAAGTGCAGCGCATAGAGGCTGTACGACCTGACGCCCAGCCAGCGCAGCGGTGCGGCATTGGCCGGGTTGACCGGGCTGGCCGGCCGGCGGGTCATCGCCAGCAGCGCGCAGCCGAACACGACAGCCCAGCACAGGCCGTTGGCGTTCAACGTGGCCAGCCGGCCCTTTCCGGCGAGCGCCGCGACAAGCGCGGTCGTCGACAGCAGGAGGAGGACCCCCGTCGGGATCCGGCGGAGGGCAGGACTGCGGTAGAGGAAAGCCAGGGCGATGCCCAGCGCGAACCAGCCCAGCAGTCCGCCGAACTGGAAGGTCGGCTCGAAATGCCGCACCGCCAGGTTGGCACAGATCGCGGCACCGGCGACCACGGCGGGTTCCAGCCGCTTCGACGCTGCGTAGAGCAGCGGAAAGAACAGGTAGGCCTGGGCCTCGTACGCGATCGACCACAGCGGGCCGTTGTCCTGGTAGAGCCAGTGCCCGTGCAGGTTGTGCAGCAGCAGGAGGTGGGAGAGCTGACCGCCCCAGGTCAGGCGGATGGGCGCCAGGGAGGGTACGCCGGCCAGGAGGTGCCGCGGCACCGAGAGCAGCACGAGCAACCCGAAGCCGAGGGCGACGTAGTAGGTCGGCAGGATCCGCCAGACCCTCCGGAGGGCGAACTCACCGACCGACGTCTGCCGGCCCCGGCTGCGCCGGACGTCCTCGCTGTAGGCCAGGGAGAAGCCGCTGACGACGAGGAACAGGTAAACCATCTGCTGTCCCGGCCAGCGGAACAGGTAGCCGCAGGAGTTGATGCAGTGCCCCAGCACGACCACCAGCGCCGCGAGCCCTCGTACACCTTCGATGAACGGCAGCCGCTCCGGCAGCTCCGGAGCGGCTGCTTTCGCGGCAACGTCGACCGATTCGACGGTCGAGCTCACGACGCGCGCGCCGGTTGGGCCGTCGGCGCCTCACGCGGGCTCGGCACCGCAACCGGCCCGGCGGCGCGGGGTGCGGGCCACCACCGCCGCGGCACGGCCGTGACCGCCAGGATGAGCGCCAGGCAGCTGCCCAGCCGCAACCAGCCGTCGAGTCGTCCGGTCAGGAGCGGGTGGTAGGGCAACAGGGAGTAGACGGCCTGGTAGGGGACAAGGTAGAAGGCGGCGCAGACGGAGGCAGTGACCAGCCCGCGGGCCCGCTGGACGCTGAGGGCCTCCCAGGCGAGCGCACCCAGCACGATGCCGGCGGTGTAGTAGGACACGGCGCCCGGCTCGAGGAGCAACCGGCCGGCGGCCGCTGCGAGAAGGGCGGCCGGCCACCGCCCGCGCAGCACGGCGATCAGGCCGACGCCCAGGCTCAGGACCAGCTGCGCCGGGCGTACCCAGTGCAGGTAGCCGTGCTGCCCGAGAACGTGAAGGGCGGTCGCCTGGGCGGTCTGGATCGTCGGGCTACCCGCCTGCAGGGTCCCTGGGTCAGCGAGGACGAAAGGCAGCCACACGGACGCGACCCCGGTGGCGGCCACGAGCCCCGCCACCAGCCGCCGGCGGCCGGTGGGGACCAGCAGCAACGGCAGCAGGATCAGGCCGGTCGGCTTGGCGGCGGCCGCCAGGGCGCAAGCCGTGCCGAGGGCCAGGGCGTCCACCCGGACAACCGCCCACAACGCCAGGGCAGCGAAGAACAACACCAGCGCGTCGTCCACGTGGGCATAGCGCAGCGTGGCCTGCGTCCATACCGCGAGCACCGAGCAGCCGCCGACGAGCACGAGCAGCGCGCGCCCGCGCGGGTCACCTTCGACCGGGCGCACTCGGGCAGCAGCGGCGTCGAGCAGCCAGATGGTCGGCACGCAGAGCAGGGTGCCGAGTGAGACCGTGACAACGCGGCCGTAGGGCCCGCTGACCCAGCGGATCGCCGCGACGAGGAGGAGCGTCAGCGGCCCGACCTGGATCTCGGGGTAGTGCGCGAACAGGTGCAGGCCGCCCGACTGGGTCGAGGCATGCGCGGCGACGACGGCCGTCGAGCTCACCAGCGTGCGGCGGCCGAGCAGCAGATCGCTGCCCTCGCGGAGGTAGTCCCAGTCCGCGGCCGGTCCCGCGTGCCGGACGCCGATCCACGCCACCGCGACGGCGGTTAGCAGCAGGTACGGGTGCCGCGCCCACCAGGGCGCGGCAGCGCGCTCGGTCACCGCGTCTCCTCGCCTCCGGTTGCCGCCTCCAGAGAGCGTCGGCAGGTGGAGCGGGCAGGTGAAGCGGCAGCGAGGCGATCGCATCAGCCGACTGGAGGCGCAACGTGCCTGCAGACGAACTGACTGGCATGCCTGCGAAATGGCAAATAAGCGTGGAGGAACCGAAAAGAAAGGAAATGCGTGCTATCAGTCGCATTTGCAATTTCGTGGCCTCGCGGACTCTTGCCGAGCCGCGGTCCAGCCTATACGGTCCTGCTACTTCCCGGCGAAAACGGTAACCCATCAACGCGCCACCAATCACGAGTTCTTATCTCGCTCATATGACCAGGGCCCCAAACCGAGGACGGAATGAGGTCCGCGATGAGCAGCAGCCCAGCGCACAGAGTCACCGCGAGGCACGGCGCGATGGTCGGCGCGACGCTGGCCGGTCCAATGCTGCTCATCTCCGTGGCCGGAGGAACAGCGGGAGCCGCGGCCCCGGCCTCCGCCTCCGTCTCCATGACCTGTCCGGCGTCCGCCAAGGGGAACGCCGAGATCGGCTGCACGGTGACTGTTCACGTGGCGGTTGCCCCGGTCGGCGCAATCGCGCTCGCCGTTGCCGGTCCCAAGAATGCCGCTGTCACCGGGGTTTCCGGTCCGGCCGGCTCGATCTGCTCCCCGTCCGGCAGCCAGGCGTTGTGCACCCTCCCCGCCGGGCGCACCGGCGCCCTGGTGGTCAAGGTCAAGTTCGGCTTCCAGCTGCCGTACGGGCTCAAGGTCGGTCAGTCGATCGTGAGGACACGGATGACGGCGAGCGCGCCTGTCGCCGGCGACCCCGCCCCGGCGGACAACAAGGCATCATCGCTCGTACGGGTCGCCTATCCACGGTCGACCGCGCCGATCCCGGTCACGGGCGGCAGCCATCCGGGGGTCGTGGTCGCCGCCACTGCCTCGCGGCAGTTCTGCGGTATCCAGGAGTTCAGCGGGACACACGTCACGAAAGCCTGGTGCGTCTCGAACATCAGCTCGGCCCGCAATGGCGGGAAATGGGGCCAAGGTTGGGTATCGGCCCGCATGGCGCTCCAGACTAAATACCAGGACCCGCCCAGCCGGCAGCGCTCGGAGATCATCGACGTGCGCGTGCAGGACAGGAAGTCGACGATCTATGGTGGCTCTACCTGGTCGACGGTCCCCACCAACTTCGCCGAGGAGACCTTCTGGGTGCCGGAGAACACCTTCCTCGGCAAGGACCCCTTCCTTAGCTGGGGCCGTGCCTACACCGGGTCGGGAACACGGTCATGGGCAGCCGACAAGTTCTCATTCCAGGACGGCGGTGCGCTCTACCGGGTGCAGGTCCGTTTCCACTTCGGGTCCAAGATCCTGGGGGTCTGGCAGCCCGCCGGAAGCTCCGGCTGGTGGACCATCCGGTACGTCGCCGCGGGCCTGACCGGATGGTGACCACATCGGCGACCGGCAAGCGGGTTCTGTTGCCCGTGGCAGGGGTGTGCGTCCTGCTGATGGCCATGGGTGCGGGACGGGCCGACGCATCGGCGGCCTTTCGGCCTGCTGGTGGCGAGTCCCTCGTAGCCGCTGCGGGTGCGGGGCTGCCGGCGGAGATCACCGACTCGGTGGTCAACTGGTGCACCGGCCTCGACCCCGCGTGGTCAGGGTTCACGGTCGGCTCGTACCAGCGCCAGATCGACGTCGACCACGTCACCGTGCCGATCTGCGACGACCCGGTCGGCCCGGACGTCCTCCCGCAGACCAACACGATCGGCTTCGCAGCGCAGAATCCGATCACGGGAGTCTTCGGGCCGCTGCCGGCCACCCGCTCAGCCAGCACGCTCGACTACGGCGTGGCCGGGCACCCGGTCGGCTCGTGGTCGATGCCGGTCGTGGCGCTGCCCCCCTCGATGCTGCTGAGCTACACATACACGCAGACCGTGTGCTCCCCTGACGGCTGTCAGGCCGGGACGTTCCCGAGGGCCAACGTCTACTACGACAAGGACCCCTTGCGCACCAGACGCCTGCGCGTGGCCGGCTGGCCCGAGCAGGATGCGCCCGGTGGCCGGGTCGAGCCACTGTTCTCCGCGCGTTGCGAGTCGCTCTGCTCCGCGAAGCCCATCTCGCTCAGCTTCTCCGTCAGCCTGATCGACACCGCGGCTACCAACCCCTACACCGGAGCCACGGTGATCATGCTCGGCCCGTTCCCGATCGCGCTGCCTGACGCGGTGACCCTCCGCTTCCGGCTGCCCGTGCCGCTCGCCGTCCAGCAGCAGGTGCTGACCCACATCCGCGGTGGCGCGACGAAGAAAGCGCTCTTCGTCATCCAGTCGCTGGTGCAGCAGCCACTGTTCCAGGCCACCGGGGCTATCATGGTGAGCCAGCGAAGCCTGTTCGAGTCGACCAGCTACGCGCCGTACCAGCCGGCGTCGGTCAGCCTGGAACGCAGCGACTTCCTCGCCGCCGCGGTCCCGGCCTGGGCGACGATCGGCCGTCCCGCCGCCGCCGCGGCCCGCGAGTCGCTCGCGGTCCGGACCGGGCGGCTCGGGCTCAACACCCGGTCAGTCGCCGTCACGGCCGAAGGGCAGGCCAGAACCGCCCGGGTCACCTTGAGCTTCCGCCTGGAGACGGCGGTCGGTGGCACGAGCCGGCACTACGTGGGAGTGGGCAAGCTCGTCAAGCGGACGGTGCTGGTCCACAAGGGTCGCTACCATCTCACGCTGGCCATGCCGACACCCGTGCGCAGCGGTGTCGTCGTGCGTGCCGTCGTGAAGTCCGTCGGCCGGACCACGATCACCAGGCGCAGTGTCGCCTCGACCCTGCTGCGGGCCTGGTAGCTCAGCCGGCGGTCAGTTCTCGCACCATGTCGTGGGTGATCCCGAGGCCGAACGAGGCAAGTGACGAGATCGGGAAGTTGCCGATGATCTTGACCAGCTCGTCCTGGCCGAGGATGCCGTTGGGCCGGCCGGCGTCGTCATGGCCGACGAGCTTGCGCAGCATCTCCCCACCCGCTGCGTCGGCCAGCCACTCCTGGAGCGTCGACATCCCGTCCACGTGGAGCGCCGGCGGTGTGGCCTCGACGGCAATCGTCTCGGTGAGCCGGAGGTCCCTGGACGAGGCGCCGACGTCGATTGTGAACTCGCCGCCTTCCACGACCCACTGACCGTGCAACGAGGACCAGTACGCGAGATCGCGGGCGCCGAGAGTCAACGACACCCGCTGCTCCGCGCCGGGCTCCAGGCTGACCTTGGCGAACGCCCTCAGCTCGCGCGGTGGCCGGGCCACCGACGCTGCCGGATCGCCGACGTAGAGCTGTACGACCTCCCGCCCGGCAACGGCCCCGATGTTGGCCACGGTGACGGTCACGGTGATCGCCAGGTCACCGGCGTCGTACGAGCCGGTCTGCACCACGCGTAGGTCGCGGTAGTCGAAGCTGGTGTACGACAACCCGTGGCCGAACGGGAAGGCGACCGTCGTGGACAACGCGTCGTAGCCGCGGTAGCCGACGAAAACCCCTTCCCCGTAACGGACTTTGCCTTCCTCGCCGGGGAAGTTGAGATGGCTGGTGTTGTCCTCGAGCCGCAGCGGGATGCTCTCGGCGAGCTTCCCGGACGGGTTGACCGCTCCAGTCAGGACATCGGCGACGGCACCGCCCGCGGCCTGCCCGGTCAGCCAGCACTCGACGATCGCCGCTGCGTTGCCGGACCAGTCGGTCCGGACCGCAGAACCGTTGCTCAGCAGGACAATCACGGGCGCGTCCCCCTCGGAGAGCCGGGCCAGCAGGTCGATCTGCTCCCGTGGCAGGTCCATGTGCAGCCGGTCGAAACCCTCGGACTCCGCACCCGGCGGCAGGCCGAGGAACAGCAGCACCACGTCCGCGTCAGCCGCGGCCGCCACGGCCTGGTCGGCCAGCGCAAGGTCCGAGCTGCCGTCGAAGCCCGCCGCGAACTCGACGGTTGCCATTGGCAGCAGGATCCGGAGCTCGTCCAGCGGCACGTCGACCCGGGTCGGGTTGACCTGCGAGCTGCCGGCGCCCTGGAACCGTGGTGTACGGGCGAACTCTCCGACCACGCAGGCCTTCAAGGAGGCCGAGTCGGTCAGGGGCAGCACCCCGTCGGAGTTCTTGAGCAGCACGATGCTCTCGGCGGCGACGCGACGGGCGAGGGCGTGATGGGCGTCGTAGTCAGCTGCGCCCGGCCTACGGGACCTGGTGCGTTCGACCAGCTGGAGCACCCGGCCCGCGGCGAGGTCGAGCACCGACTCGTCGAGCCCTCCCGAGGCGACAGCGTCCACGAGAGCCACGTCGCTGACCCCGAACTGCGGCGGCATCTCGAGGTCGAGCCCGGCGGCCAGCGCGGCGACCCGGTCGTGCACGGCGCCCCAGTCGGACACGACCAGGCCGTCGAAGCCCCACTCGTCGCGCAGCACCTCGGTGAGCAGCCAGTGGTGCTGCGAGGCGTAGGTGCCGTTGACCCGGTTGTACGCGCACATCACGGTCCACGGCTGGGCGTTCTTCACCACGTACTCGAAGGCGGGCAGGTAGATCTCGCGCAGCGTCCGCTCGTCGACCTCGGCCGAG
>JAWWOO010000006.1:0-13759 GCA_033851545.1 Frankiales bacterium
AGTACGACCATGTTCGTGTGCCGAGTCCACGGATGACGATCCCCACCCAGCGGGTGCTGCGTGCTCTGCTCGCCGAGCCGACCCGCGAGCGCTACGGCGTGGAGATCGGCGCCGAGGCCGGCCTGCCGAGTGGCACGATCCACCCGATCCTGGCCCGCCTGGAGGGTGTGCGCTGGATCGAGTCGCGGTGGGAGAGCATCGATCCCCGAGAGCAGGGCCGACCCGCGCGCCGCTACTACCGGCTCACCGCCTCGGGGGTGGAGCTCGCCCGGCAGGCACTGGCCCGCGCCTACTCCGGACGCGCGGCGACCGCCCCACCGATTCCGCTGCGAGATCAGCCGTGAGCAGGGTCGGGGACGAGCACGGGGCCGCGCCGAGTCCGGCCGCGTTCTGGCCGTCGCGGACCGTGTGCCTGGCTGCCCGATGCCTGCCGAAGGGCACCGTGCGGGAGCGGTATCGGGCCGAGTTCCTGGCCGAGCTGCCCGGCCTGACCAACCGGCAGCAGATCCGGCACGCCGCCGGGGTGCTCGGGCACGCCGGCGCTCTGTGTGTGGCCCTGATCAACTGCGAAACGCTCGGCAAGGAGGAGACCACCATGGCAACTCGGACAGTCAGTCGCCTGGTCCTGTGCGGGCTGAACCTTCACCACGATTGGCGGTGGCACGCGACCGAGGACGGTCAACGCTATCGCCAGTGCTTCCGCTGCGGCAAGGACGATGACGAACGCAACCAGGGTCACCCCGAGGGCCCCTACCCCTCCATGCTCTCCCCGGGGTGAGACCTCCGTGAGGGTCCCCGGCTAATCCTTGAGCGCTGTCCGTTCACGGATCGGTGAGCGGCACACCGGCAACTGCTTCACGGGTGTCGCCGACTGGTTCGCTGTGGCTGCTCAGGTCGGGGACGGGCTGCGGCGGGTGCCGCGAAGCTTGGCTCGTATTGCCCGCCGGGAGACTGGCCCGAGGTCGTCGATGACTCCGGCAAGGACGGTGAGAATTTCCAGGGCGGCAAGGGCTTGGGCTGCGCCGTCGGGGTCGGCGCCGTCGTAGAGCTCCAACCCGATGAAGCCCGCGCTGATCGCACGGGTAAGTCCGGCCGGGTCGATGATCTCGGCGAGCGGACTTCCGTCGAGGACGCGCCGCAGCACGGGTTCGAGCTCGCGGTTCCAGCAGTCCATGGCATGGCGGGCCAGGTCGGCGAGCACCGGATCGGTCTGGGCACCGCACATGAGCTGAGCCATCATCACGACGTTGCCGGCGGCGCGTTCGCGTCCGTGCAGCACCCGGCCCAGGCTCAGCAGCGATGCCAAGGAGGAGATGGCGGCGAAGTCCTCACGGTAGGAGGCGATGCTTTCCTCGACAGCCAACCGGCAGGCCGCGCCGGTCAGCTCGGCCACGGTGCCGAAGTGGTAGAAAACCAGAGCCTGGCTGACTCCCGCGCGAGCACCGATGGACCGGGCGGACAGCGCCCCGATCCCCTGCTCCCGGATGATCTCGCCCGCAGCCGCGAGGAGGGCCGCTTTGGCGTCGACCCGGGTGGCGTTCAGTGACGCACCCGCGTGCGCACGCTCACGACGACCAGCAACATGACCAGCGCGACCAACAGGCCAGAGGTGGCACCCATCAGTCCGCCTTCGACCATGGCCACCGGAGACGTGGGCAGGTAGGTCACCACACCGACGACCAGTCCGACCACCCCGCCTACCGCTGCGCCAATGGCCGCACCGCCGACCAGGACCGGCTTCGCCACCGCGATGACGGCCGCGTGGTCCGGCCAGCGCGAACCCGTCGTCGTCGCCGGGCCGAACGCGATCAGCGGCCCGAGACCGGCGCCCAGCGCCCCCGCCGTCGCGATCAGGGCAGCCAGTCCGCCCGGCTGCCCGACTGCCGGCCGGACCAGCCACATCACGGCCGCCGCCAGACACCCGCCGACGACGACGCCGCACGCGCCGAGCGCCCACCGCGGCACGGACAGGCCCGTCAAGGCGAGCACTGCCAGCGCGGTGAGCACCCCGACGAGCGCGCCGAGCGCGCCGCCGGGGACTCCCCACCAGAACGTTCCGACGAGGGGGAACCCCCACGTCCCAGCTGCACCGCCCAGCAGGAAACCCCCAGTGGCGCCGAGAACTGCGCCCCGTCGCAACAGCGGTCCGACCTGTGGGCTCACGCGCAATGCCGCCACGGAACAACTCCCCGTCACTTGTCTGAGCACCCGCTCAGGCACCAGTGAAGCACAATCCTGAGCACCTGCTCAAGATGAGTCGGCCGCAAGCGGCTCGCCGACCCGACACAGCACTCGGACGCCGTCGCATATGCCGATCCCTGACCGGATGCGACGAACTGCCCGCCGCATCGCCAAAGCGGCAGCCAGGCCGGGGTGGTCACGGTTGGTGCCGGTCAGCCCGTGGTCGACGTAGACCCGGTCGACCGCCACCCCCCAGGCCCAGCAGCGCGGTGCGCTGCGCGGTGAGGTCCTGGGCGTCGGTGGACCCCCTCGCGTAGCCGATCTTCAGTGCAGATGCGGACACTCCCTCCAGAAAGCCCACCCCTCGAATCGGGCGGGACCAGCTCCGGACGTGGAGCGGCCAGCACCGCCGCCAGTCTCGCGCGTTGCGTCAGGAACGAAGCGTTCGCAGGCCGGTCCGGATCTCGCTAACCAGGATCTCGGGCTGCTCGAAGGCTGCGAAGTGTCCGCCCTTGTCGGCCTCGCCGTAGTGAATCAGGTTGGTGTACTTGTCCTCGATCCAGGTTCGGGGCAGGAGCGGGATGTCGCGGGGGAACACCGTCACCGCGACCGGCAGCGTCAGTTGAGGGCCGGCCATGCTGCTGCTCTTGTTCTCCCAGTAGATGCGGGCGGACGACGCGGCGCTGTTGGTGAACCAGTAGAGCGAGATCGCGTCGAGGATCTCATCGGTGGTGAGGACGTCCTCGGCGAGGCCATTGTTGTCGGTCTTGGACTGGAACTTGTCGTAGATCCAGGCGGCCTGGCCGGCCGGGGAGTCTGCCAAGGCAATGCCGATGGTTTCCGGCTTCGTGCCCTGAAGGTGGTTTGCTCCGCCCATATCGCCGTTATAGAAGGCGAGGGTGTTCACGGCGTTCTGCTCTTCGGGCGAAAGCGTGTCGGGGATCTGCGCGGGGAAGGCGTATTGACTGTTCAGGTGGATCCCGAGCAGACCTTCAGGCTGCAGAGCCCCGAGGGTGGTGGTGACGGCGGAACCCCAGTCACCGCCCTGAGCGGCCCAATGGGTGTAACCGAGACGCTCCATGAGTTCCGCCCACGCCTTGGCGATACGGATGACGTTCCATCCCGTATCGGTCGGCTGCTGGGAGAACCCGAAGCCTGGCAGGGACGGGACGACGACGTCGAACGAATCCTCGACGTCGCCACCGAACGCCACCGGGTCGGTCAGTGGGCCAATCAGCTTCAGGAACTCCACGATTGACCCCGGCCATCCGTGCGTGAGGATCAGCGGCATCGCGTCGGGATTCTTGGACCTTACGTGGATGAAATGAATATCCAGTCCGTCGATCTCGGTCAGGAACTGCGGGAAGGCGTTGAGCTCGGACTCGAAGCGCCGCCAGTCGTACTCTCGCTCCCAGTACTCGACGAGCGACTTCGCGTGCTCCACGCGAACACCCTGTGACCAGTCGCCAACCGTCTCCGGAGCCGGCCACCTCGTCCTGGCCAGCCGCTGCTTCAGGTCGTCGGTTTCCGCCTGCGGGATCGAGACGGTGAACGGGCGGACGGGGGGAGAGGTCGGCGGCGTCGGTGCGGGCATTGCCATGGTGTCTTCTCCTGAGCGTCGGAGCGCAACTGTCCGTTGCACACTGCTGTGCAACCTACCTCGTTGCACAGCAGTGTGCAACCATGGTGCTATGCCCCCCTCCTCTTCCCGTTCCCGCGCACGCTCGATGACCGAGACCCGCGACCGCATCCTCGACGTCGCCCTCGAGGTGATGGGACAGAACCCTGACGCCGGCATGGGCGACATCGCCACCGCCGCCGGCGTCGTCCGTCGCACGGTCTACGGCCACTTCCCCTCGCGCCTCGACCTCGTTCGGACACTCACCGAACGGGCCGTCAACGAGGTGATAGCCGTGCTCACCGACGTCAACGCCGCCGAGGCAGCAGCGGACGCCAGGTGGGTCGAGTTCATCGCCCGCCTGTGGCCGGTGGCGCACCGGTACCGAGTGCTGTTGGCGCTGCGCCGTGGCGAGTACGGCGAGGCGATCCACGGCCTGTTTGGGCCAGTCGATGAGCTGCTCGCCGACTTGGTGAAACGAGGCCAGGACAGCGACGTGTTCGCCCAGCACCTGCCGGCGGCCCTTTTGAGCCAGCTTGCCTACGGCGTCGTCTTTGCCATCGCCGACAGCGACCTGTCGAACGGGATCCTCGACGCCCGAGCAGCGACGATCACGACCCTGCTGATGATGGGAGTGTCAGGGAGGCGCGCCATCGAACTCGTGGGCGAGCAACCCTGACCCCGCAGCACCCGAGCTGCGAATCTGACCCGACTCGGAGTCCCCGCCGATAGGGGATCGGTGACCGGCACAAGGTCGACTTGGCCTGGAGGGCCGCGGTCTCAGGGGAAGTGTGGCGTGCCGGTCATCAACTCGGTCGTGGCCTCGGGGCCTCCTTCGGCGACCATCCGGACTGCCTTGTCACCGGCATGGACGGCGTAGGCGATGTTGAGGTTGGTGCCGGCGTGGACCCAGCACCAGCCGGCCGGGTCGTCGAGGGCAGCGCTGGGGAAGGCATTTGGGGCGGACTTCGCGGCTGGGCCGGTGGCGTAGTCGCGGACGTTGGCGACGGTGACCATGGTGGAGGTGCCGGGCAGACCGAGCGCCGTTCGGCACAGCGCTGCCGCTGTCGTACCTGACGCGGTCGCGCTCGGAATTGAGGGCAGAATGCTCGCCGTCGCGGCGGACGCCTGGATGGTGGCTGAAGGACTCACGGTGGGTGAGCCAGCTCCGGCGGTGGGACCTGCATGACTCTGGGAGGCGCACCCTGCCACCACGACCACGACGACGGTCGCCGTGGTGACCGCTACTACCTGTCGCATCATGCCCATCAGACGCTCGCTGCTCTCGACCCGTTCCGCTCATCATGCCGCCTCCTCGCGGCCGTCGGTGTTCCACTCAACCATCCGCGTCTCGGACGGCGATTGGTCCCGTAGAGGGAGCCTTCTGGGACGGGCCCAGCAGTACTGAGGCCGACGACCTGGCGGTGCCGGATGACGTTCCGTTACGGTCAGACCCCGGCGTGACCATGAGCTTTGCCTTCGAACTCGCTCCATGCGCTTGCTGTCACCAGATTGGGTCGCCGGCGTCGCCACCTGCACCTGCGACGGGTTCGGGCGCCCCAGGTTCGAGCCACCGCCATACTGACGGGCCACCGGCGGTGGAAGGCAGGTTGTAGATGACCGCGCCGCCTTCGGCGTCTACGGTGCCTGTTGTCTCCACGCCGGCGCGGCCCGTTTGGGACACATCGACGACGGCCTTCTTGCCGCGGACGGTGACGATGTCGTACGTCATGTCCTGGCACACCGACACCAGGCACGAGTGCAAGGGGTTGTCGATCGCGGCGAGGTACACCAGCGCACCGTCCCTGGAAAACGACGGGGAGTCTTGCCAGCAGGAAGTTCCGGCCGGACAGGGCAGTGCAGGGGCGCTGCCCGCAGCCCAGGCTGTGATCGCGAACGGGTCGTTGAACAAGTGAACTTGGTCCCTCTCGAGGTGTTCGACCACCGCGAGAGTGCGCCCACCCGGTCCCCACGCCAGCGACGCAGGAGCGCTGGTCTGCACCGAGATGACGTGGCGGCGCCCAGTCACCAGGTTCACCACGACAACCTCGTCAAGCCCTAGCGCGTACGTGTGCGGAGCGCATGCGTTGCGCAGGGTGGCGTACGCGAGCAGCCGGCCGTCGCGGGTCATCGCGGTGCTGCCGTCGCTTCTACCGACCTGAGTCACCCGCGAGGCCGAGCCGCCGCTCTCGCGGACCCGCCACAGGTCTAGAAGGCATGAGCCCGTAGACGAGCTCCGAACGAAGTACACCCAGCCGGTGTCCGTCACGACCAAAGGCGGGCCGTCACGGTCGCCGCCGGTCAGTTTGCGCACGACACCGCCCGTCGCTGAGGAGTATAGCCTCAGGCCAGCCCCTCGAGTGGACACTGCGACGAACGTCGCCGGAAGCCGGCGACCTTCCGGTGCTGCAGCCCGCGAGCCAGTCGACGCGGCTGCAGGCGCACGTGGGGCCGACGAGTTCGGTGGCGTCAACGAGGTTGCCCCTGGTGCCGGCGACGACATTGCGACGGGCGGCAAGGGCGTGCCTGTCATCGAGGCCGCCGAAGGCGACCGGACAGGGGACAACACCGGCCTCGCCGTTGGTGACGCTCCCGCGGCGCACGCCGAGGTAGCCGACACCACCAAGCTCACCGCCAACGTAAAGCGCCAGCTCATCGGGGCCTCCTCCACCCCCAAAGACGCCGCAGCCGAACCATGCGTTCGGACTGGGTACGTGCGCGGCACACGCTCCGTGCCTCCGACATCCTGCAGTCAGGGATCGTTGTCGCTACTGAGCCGCATGAACGGCGGTGGATGTGGCAGACCGACGCGCTACGGGTGTCAGACGACCGAGGCCAGCACATCCCAGGCCGGCCGCTGCGCGAGCACGGCAGACGTGACCCCAACACGGCAGCATGCAAAGCCACCGCGCCGATCCCCGGCTGACACGGCGATCCGTGCAGGAAGGGGACGTCATCTCGACGATGCCGGCCGTGCGGCGGCCGTCCCCCCAACGGTGTGCCGGTTGAGGTTCGGCGACTGCCACGGGAGATGGTTGCCGCGTAGGCGTGGTCGGGCACATGGGCACCTGCCACTACGGTCTCTTCCATGGCGGATGAGCAGTTCAGTCACGACCCTGCGGCCCTGTTCGCGGACATAGAAAAGTGGGCGGCTGCCGTCGACCGGTTGCCCGCGACGCCGCAGCCTGGCAGCGATCTGGCCGTCGACGCAGAAGCGAGTCCGGTATTGCAGGTCTGGCACTCTGCCCGGTCGGCCGCCGTCGGGTCCATCGACCACCTGCAGCTTCTCAAGGCGCAACTGACAGTCGCCAACACGCTGCACCCCTACGCGCTCGCGACGCTCGGCCGTGTGGCGATCGAGAACGCGGCCATGTACGTGTGGTTGCTCACGCCCAATGACAGCGCCGGACGCGTAGCCCGCAGGCTCCGGCTCGCGTGGCAAGAGGCGCGAGACCTCGAGGAGCTGCTCGTCATCGACCCAAAATTCCTGAAGCCGACACAGTCCACCGTCGAGGAACGCAAGCTCGCGATCACCGATCTGGTCACCGCGATCGGGGTCGAGCGCAGCCTGGTCACAGGCCGCTTCAGCTGGGGCAAGATCGTCCATTCCGCTGGGGATTCAACCAGAGTCGGCGGAGACGTCATCGAGGTGCTCTGGCGGATCGGGAGCGGCATGGCACACTCCCGTGACTGGGCACGCAACTCTTGGCTCAAGCACGAGGTGGTCAGCGAGGACGGCGGCATCTTGGTCCTCAAGATGACCACCAACGTCGACCAGGTCGCAGCGTTCATGTGGGCCACTGCACAACTGCTGCACGTCGGAGACCGGCTGGCCAAGAAACGCTGCCTGGCGTGGAAGACCTCCACGCCGACGCCACCTGGGTGAACCGACCCGGCACCCGGAACTGCAGCCTGCACGTCGCCAACCCGGCTCGCAGCTCGGTGGCGTCACAGATGTCGATCGGCTACCGGCACGGCCGGACACCTTCCAGCAGCCCGATCAGCCGGCCGGCCGCGCGTGCCGATCGAGGTTGGGCGTCGGAGAGTGGCTCAGGGCTGCGACTCACTCTCGTCGCGTCGATACGAGGAAGAACCAGCCGTGGCTGGGGGGCGAAAGGAATCCTTGGCTCGACCTCTTGACGCAGGGTCGTCAGAGTCATACTGTGCCTTCTAGGAAGTTCTAGTAAGTGACAGGAAGGAAGCTCAGATGAAGGTAGGTGGCCGGGACTTCAATCTCACAAAGCAGGAGGTCGAGACCCGCATGAAGGGCGTGGATCCCGAATTGATTCAGAAGCACGTAGTCGAGGTGAACGATCAGATGTTCCCGCCCAAGCAGGTACTAGGGCACGTCACTGGATGGGCACGCACATCGTTCACGACCATGGAGGCGCAACGCGTACTGACCCGGATCGGGTTGGCGTGCACAGAGGCGCGTGGCGGGCGGATTCTTCAGGCGGGTCAGCTTGTCGTGGACGTCGTCCGAGACGCCGCCCAAGAGACCATGAACGACCACGGTGAGGCGCAGTATCAGCGCGGTTTCACGAGAGCTATCGGCCTAGCACTGCGCCACATCCAGGAGAAGCTCGAGAGCTTCAGGGAGCAAATGAAAGGCCCCGGACTTAGTCAGGCCGAGCAAGCGGCGTACGCCTATCTGGACGAACTCAAATCCGAGATCGAAGCGGATTGTGACCGCTTCTGGCGAGGCCGCGGGGTGGACTGGCGTCCATTGAAGCCCGTGGCCAAGGCCATCCAGCAGCCCGACGAGCCAGAATCCTAGGTCCGACTCGGCAGGATCGCGGTCTCGATGAGCTCGCCTCGACGACCACAGATGGTGGGCTTCGGATGCATCTAGGTCGCAGTCATCGATCGTCTATTGAAGCTGTCCGGGTCCGGGTGTGTTTCCGTCGTACCCGCTGATGCCGACAAGGGTCTCGATGAGCTGCTCGTTGAGCTTCGTGGTGTGGGTGCCGTCGGAGGCGAACAGCGCGCCGCAGCCCTCGATCCGGACGAAGATGCGCAGCGCTGCTTTGCCGGGGTAGGCGAACTGGACTACGAATCCTCGGGCCGCGGAGTCGGCGCAACTGCTGGTGACCATCGTCGAGTTCGCTTTGATGTGGCTGACCCCGACCGAGAGCGCGTTGAGGATGCCTGCCAGGGTGCCGCGCTGGGAGGTGGTCAGCGGGGTCGACTGGGCGAGGGTAGTGGCGCTGTACCGGCAGATCACTGCGGTGGTCGCGCTGGCCGGGACCTGCAGCCGGGAGTTGAGAGTTTCTGGGTGACCTCGCACTGTGAACAACGGCATCGCGGTGGCGCAGCCGTTGGCGTCGACGGACACCACTCGCACGGAGTCCAGGATCTGTTGGATGGCGGCCGGGTCGGGCGACTCGACGCTGACCACCACGCCTTGTTTCGGCAGCACCAGAGAGGTGATCGGGGCGAGCAGCTGGGCCAGGACCCCGGTGCCTCGGCGGGCCGGCTGCCCGTCGACCGTCGTCGTCGTGGTGGCCACGGAGGCGCGCAGGGTGCCGAACGAAGTGCTGAGTCGCTCAATGCGCACCACGGTCAGCCGGTGGGGCTGCATGATCAAGCAGGTCGGGATCACGCGGCCGTTGTCGTTGATGGCGGTGTCGGCGATCGGGGTGCCGCAACGCTCGTCGTTCAGCTTCCACGCCTTGGGGACGAACACCTCAACCCCGGCCAGGCTGACCGCCTGCGTTCCAGCCGGCACACCGGCTGAGGTCGGGGTGGTGCCGCTGGTCGTCGGCGCCGGCGCCGGTGTGGTCGTGCTGTTCCCCACGGTGGACGGCTGCCGGTGGGAGGTGAGCAGCATCCCGGCGGTGACGAGGGCCGCGACGGTTGTCACCGCGGTCAGCGCCGCACCGGCCTGGACCCGGCGGCGGTGCCGCTGCCGACGCCGCTGGTGCACACCGGCAAGCAGACCGGAGGCGTCGGGGGCGTCGTTCCCGTGCACGGTCAGGGTGTCGCGTAGCAAGTGCTCGAGGTCGGTCATCACGGTTCCTCCACGGTCAGGACCGTCGGCGCGTTGTCTGCCCACGCCGGGTCGACCCGCAGCGCGGCTAAGGCGCGGGAAGTGAGGCTGCGCACGGTGCCCAACGCGCAGCCCAGGACGTCGGCGATCTGCGGGTCGGTGAGGTCCTCGTAGTAGCGCAGCACCAGTACCGCCCGTTGCCGCGGCGGCAGCGTGGCCAACACCCGCCACAGCAAGTCCCGCTCGGCGAGCCGGTCAGCGGCGTCGGACACCACGGTCTCCGGGACGGCGCCGGTGACCTCCCGGCTGGAGCGCCGCCGGCGCCAGCTAAGGAAGTCGTTGACCACGATCCGCCGGACATAGGCGTCTGGTCTGTCCGCCCGTACGACAGCGTCCCAACGGCGGTGCGTCTTCAGCAGCGCGTCCTGGACCAAGTCCTCGGCCCGCCCCGCGTCCCGGGTGAGCAGGTAGGCGAAGCGCAGCAGCGCGGCACCGCGGGCCAGCACGAACTCGTCGAACGACTCCACGCCGGCCACCGCCCCTCCCTTCCCTCACCCAGTAGACGCGCCCGCCACCCCGATCTGCTGCACCCACCACGAACAAATGTCCGGCCAGCTCGTCCGGAGACGGCTGGCTCGCGATGAGCTGTGAGGCCCAGGATCGCCGCAGCCAACGAACCCCGACCGGCACATCGCCCGGCAGGTTTCGAGGGCGGTGGTTCCTTGCCGTGCGCCGTCGCAGATGTCCATCGGTCGATGCGACAACCCTGGCGAGGTGGGCCCGTGTTCTGCCGCTTTCAGACTCGGCCTATGAAGCCACTGCACAAGCCGGTCACGTTGAAGGTCACCGAGGACGAGTGGTTCCTGGTCATCGAGACGGTCTCCAACGGATCACATCCCTCGCACGAAAGCTCAGTTCCTCGTGCAGTGCTACCGGGCGTTTGGCCACCGCCTCACCAGTACGGCGAGAGAGCCTCCCCTCGGGGTCTCGGTACCACTGGCGGTCGAAGGAGTCTCGGAAGAAGAGATGCACCCGCTCGTTGGGTGCGACGGGATGAGTCTCCGATGCTGGGCCAGGGGGCATCACTCGGCGCTGCATGATCGGGTAGTGCCAGGCCTCCTTCATCGCCTCTGCCATGGCATTGGGCAAGACGAAAACCCGGACCGATGAGATCGGCTCGTCCGATGCGTTGCGCACGACGAGGTGCACGATGTTGTCTTCGGCGATCTCCTGCTCTAGCCAGGCACTGACCTTGACCGCTTGCGCGCGGCGCTTCTCGCGGCGATCGCGGATGATCACGTACCAGGCGAGAAGCAGTGATCCCGCACCGAACCACGCCGGTACGGTGCCCCAGTCCCAGCCAAGCCAGCCGTGGGCCGCCGCTTCGATCATGCGGGCAGCCTAGTGCTCGTCAGATGCAGGCCGAAACGGCACACTGGCCGCATGAGCGAGACTCCCGACTTCTCTCCCGGTGCCGTGCGTGCCTCTGGGTCGCTTCGGCTCAACAGCACCGAGCTGCACGAGCTCGTCGGGGCCATCACTGTCCGCGGTGCCGAGATCGACATGGCGCTGGTCACCCTCTTCGTTCTGCTGAGTACACCCGATGGTGGGGATGCCCATGTAGGCAAGTTGTTGAGCGCAGGCATGGAGTTCACCTGGCTGGCAGAGCGCTGCCAGGACCTGGCCAAGCTCCTACACACCGACAAGCCCTGGAAGGAGGACTTGGTACAGGCCGTGGGTGCAGCGAAGACAGTGATGGCCTACCGGAACCGTGTCGTGCATGCCACCTGGTGGGAACGGATAGGCGGTGGCATCTACGGCACGACCATGAAGAAGTACAGGGCGACGGAGACCTTCCCCGTGGACGCCGAGACGCTGAGGACCTGGTGGGTGGAGATGAACCAGGCGTGGCTGGGACTCATCGCGTCCGTCTACGCCATCACCGGGCACCAGTTCCCTGAGCCGGAGGACGACGTCGCTCGCTCTTCCTGAGCTTCTCCTTCAGCCCATCCTGACGATGCTCCCCGGCGGCCAGGCCCCAGCCTCGGCCAGTGCGCCAGCTTGTGCGTACTCCTGCTCACTGGGCTCTTCCCCGGTGACTCGTGACCAGAGCTTCACAAAGGCTTGCGCAGTCGAAGTCACGCTGAACACGTAGCTGGGGCACTCCTCCTCCTCGTGCACCTCGTGCCAGAGGCAGCTCGGCTCTCCCGCGTACACTAGGCGACCGCACCAGCTGCAGTGAGCACAGAAGTTCATCTCGAGACTGAACGCCAGGAAGGTGTTTCGACCAACGGCGTAGGTCTAGACGTGGCACTTATCCCTGTGCTCGGCGCTGCTGAAAAACGGTGACTCCGGTGGCCTCCCCGTAGCGGATCGGCGGCTGGAGCAGGCGGGCCGCGCTTGTCAGTCTTCGGACGGGTGCGCGTGTGGACCTGGTTGGGGCAATCCGTTACTCACACGGTCCAGCACCGCGACTGCGCCCTCGAGCCAGACCGTCAAGATCGCTCGATCGTTCTCTGTTCCAGACCGTGCGAGGGCGAGCCAGTTGTGCAGCCGATCGCCCTGGACCACGATGCCCGGGTACTGACGTCCCTCGCAATGGACGACGACGTTTTTCACGACGTCCGATAGGACTGTGACGTTCACTCGCACTCGCTTCGTCGCGGAACCGTGCCGGCAGACTACGGCATCGCGACGCTTACCGACTGCCGATCGGCAAAGGAACAGCATCACCTGCCGTGCCGGGTGGTAGCCGCAGCCCAGTGCGGATCTCGACCGGATTGTCGCTGCCGAGTGGGAGGATGCCAACATGACCGTCCTGATCGACACTGCTGGCACCGCGGGCGCTCCCGCCCCGGCCGACGTTGCCGGCTGGGCTGCCGAGCAGCGCGTATTCATCTCTTCAGTGATGGCGGACCTAAGGGCAGAGCGCCAGGGAGTCGCCGATGCCGTTGCCAACTTCGGGGCGGAGCCGGTCTGGTTCGAAGACTTCGGAGGACGCGACGATGACGCCCAGGCCGCGTACCTCGCTGAGGTAGCCAGCTCGACCATCTACCTCGGCATCCTGGATCGGGCCTATGGCAACCTGCTCCCATCGCGGCTATCAGCGACGCACGAGGAGTATCGCGAGGCTGAGGCGATTGGCCTGCGCGTCAGTGTGTGGGTCCATGCCGGCGAAGAACGCCAGGGCGATCAACTTAGTTTCGTTAACGAAGTGAGGCAATTCCACACCACCGGCAACTACACCAACACCGCCGACCTCGTCGCGAGGGTGACCGCGCGTCTCGGCAAGATGGCTGCTGAGGACCTGTCCCCTTGGTGCAAGCTCGGGAACGCAATCTTCCGGGCGCACTCGGTCGTTGACGACGGCAAGACCATCGCCATCTCTGCGACGGTCACTGATGCGGGCGTGGTCTCGGCCCTCGAGGCTCTGCGGCCCGGGAACTGGTATGGCGGCCAGCAAGAGATCCAGCTGACCTATGCCGGCCGGTGCCTGGGGGTGCGAGTCAGCGCCGTCACCACGAGAACCACCGGTAGTCGCGCAACCGGGATCGAGATGTCGCTGGAACGTGACCGGGGCCTCCCGGCCCAGGGACTCAGCATGTCCTTCAGCGCTGATGGTGTCACCTACACCGCCGACGACATCACCGTGTTTCAACTGCGCAAGGCTCTCTTTGGTGAACGTGCTCCTCGCGGGGTGCTGTCCATCGGCGGCCATATCGGCGACCCCCTGACCGAACTTCCAGACAAACCGCTGCCACTCGAGTTGCACCGAGCCGTTCTTGGTCTATTGATCACAGAGGCTCTTGTCGGGTCCGGACGAGCTGCGCGCGTCACCCGGCTTCGGGTGTCACCAACGGGGCCGCGAGGCAGGCGCGTCCTCGTCGAATGGTCTGGGCGGGACAGCCGCGCGGCGCTAACTGAGCGCCGCAGCGTCGACGGATACATCGTCGCCTGATCCAGGCGCCGAT
>JAWWOO010000057.1:0-2875 GCA_033851545.1 Frankiales bacterium
CGTCAGGGCCGCACCTACACTGGTCCGGTGACTGACCGGGCCATGGAGGGATCGGATCCCCGTGACTTCCTGCGCCTGCTGTGGCGCCGTAAGTGGATCCTGATCCCCTGCGTCGTGCTGATACCGCTGGCGATCTACGTCGCCACCAGCCGGATGCAGAAGCAATATCAGGCGAGCGCCGTGATCCAGCTGCAGACCACGGCCGCCGACCAGGGAACGGGCGTCGGCAACCTCACGTCATCCCCGGCCGACCAGCAGACGAACGACCGCGTGGCCGCGTTGATCGGCACCAGTGGAGTAGCCGACGTTGCGGCCCGGATCCTGCACGAACCCAGCGGCTCGCTCCTCGGCGCCGCGAGCGCCAGCGCTGACGCGAACACCGGCTTCATCACGATCGTCGCCAGTGGTGGAACGGCCGGCCGGGCCGCGGATGTCGCCAATGCCTTCGCATCCGCGGTGCGGACCACTCGCGCCGAGCAGGGTACGGCCAGCGTGAACAGCGCCATCTCCAACACCCAGGCGCTGCTCAAGAAGACGCCTGCCGGCGACGTCGTGCGGCGCCAGGAGCTCACTCAGCAGCTCCAGCAGCTGCAGGCGGTGCTTCAGGCGCAGTCCCAGAATGCCCAGGTCATCCAGGCCGCGAGTCCGCCCGGCGCGCCGGTGTCCCCGCATCCGCGGCGCAATGCGACCTTGGGGCTTCTCGTGGCCCTGTTGATCGGGGCGGCGCTGGTCGCACTGGCGGACCGCATGGACCGGCGGCTGCGCGAGCCCGAGGAGCTCGAGACCCTGACCGGTGCGCCGCTCCTGATCGCGCTCCCCCAGAGCGCGTTCCCGGGGTCCGAGCCCGACGAGGGCGTTGGGCTGGCCTTCCAGATGCTGCGCGACAGCCTCACCTACTTCAACGTCGACGACGACCTCAACACCCTCGTCGTCGTCAGCTCGCTGAAGGGCGAGGGCAAGACAACCGTGGTAGCGAACCTGGCGGAGTCGTACGCGCGCTCGAACAAACGGGTCGTGGCGCTCTGCTGCGACCTGCGCAACCCGCAGCTCGGAGCGCGAATGAACGTCGACGGCTCCAGAGGGCTGAGCACCTTGCTGAGGGACGGTGGGGACGTCCGGGACTTCCTCCAGTGGGTCGAGCCGTTCGGCGCCAACCTCAGGGTCCTTCCGGGCGGTCCGGTCCCGCCCAACCCATCGGAGCTGCTCGGGTCGGCGCGCATGGCGGCGGTCCTCGACGAGCTGAGGGAGCTCTCCGACCTGATCATCATCGACACGCCACCGCTTCTCCTCGTGAGCGATGCCTTCGCCGTGCTGCCGCGTGCCTCGGGCATCCTCGGAGTCACACGCCTCGACGCCACGCCGCGCCAAGCGGTGAGGCGCATGGCCGAGGTCACCGGTACTGCGGGCGGCCGCCTCCTCGGAATGGTCGCCACCGGGCTGCGGCCTACGATCGCCGGCCACGGCTCCGCCTTCGGCTACGGCTACGGGTACGGGTATGGCTACGGAGACGCGCCCGGAGCCTCGCCCACCGTGCAGGCCGCGACGAACGGCCACACCCCGGGGGAAGCGTTTCCGATCGCGGAGGTCGTGGACTCCGATGCGCAGCGCGGACGGATCTCACGCATCTTCCGGTCGTCGAGCTCGAGCTAGGCCCCGATGGGGAGGACAGTGGCCGGAGAACCCGGGCCGGGGGCGAGCCAGGAAGGGTCCGTGATCGCAATCGCCGGGCGTGGCGCTCGCGCTCGGGAGTTCGTCTCGGTGCTGAGGCGGCGCGGGTGGATCCTGGGGGCGTGCGCGGTGTTCATCCCGGCCGCGGTCTACGTGATCGTTGCCGTCCAGCCGACACAGCAGCGTGCGACCGTAATCCTTCAGCCGAGCCGGCTCGCGCCGGAGAGCCTCGTCGTGTCGCCCGACGTGCCCGCGGTTTGGTTTCAGCCTTCGAGCGCCAGCTTCGTCGCGCTGCTGGTGGACACCTTGCCGGTGAGAATCGAGGCCGCCCAACTGGTCCATCGCTCCCCGTCGGCACTCGGATCCGTCGATGCCGTCCCGGACAAGAAGACGGGCTGGATCACCGTCTCGGTCACCGCCGCGAGTGGACGCTCGGCCGTGGACACAGCCAACGCCATGGCTACCGCGGTGGCGCGCAATCTCCAACTCCGAACCCGAAAGGCGATCGCGTCCCTGCAAGCGGGGGTCGAGGACCAGCTTGCGCAAACGCAAGGCGCTCCCGAGCGCCGTGTGCTCACGGCCCAACTCCAGAGGTTCAAACGCTTTCGGCCTGATCGGCAGCAGACGATCCAGGTGATTCAGCCGGCCGTGGAGTCTCGGTCCGTGTCCAATGCGCCCGGCGTGGCCGCGGCTCTGTCGCTGGCATTCGCGCTGCTGGTCGGCAGCTGGCTGGTGAGATTCGCCGAGCGGGCTGACCGCAGCATGCACCGGCCCGAGGATCTCGAACTGGCGGCGGGTGCGCCTTTGCTGGCCGCCATTCCCAGCGGGCAACCGGCGAGCGCGGAGCCGTTTCTCAGACTGCGTGACGCAATCGTCTATCTCGGCGGCCAGGGCTCCGGTTCCACGCTGATCGTGACGAGTCCGATGGGCGACGAGGGCAGGACGTCCGTCGCGATGGGGCTTGCCAACGCATACGTCGCCGCCGGCAGGAGCGTGATCCTGGTCGACGCCGACCTGCGCAATCCGCAGATCGCGTCGCGCTCGGGACTGCCGCCCGGCGTTGGCCTCGCGGACGTGTTGATCGGCGGTGATCTCGAAGCCGCGCTCCAGGCCGACGACGGAGCGACCGGAACCGGTTTGACCATCCTGCCCGCGGGGTCGCCGGGCCCGGATTCGCCCGACCTGCTCGCATCGGCCCGCATGACGT
>JAWWOO010000063.1:0-2815 GCA_033851545.1 Frankiales bacterium
CGAGTCCGGCTCCTATGACGAGTACGTCGTGCTGCGGCAAAGCGCGCGCCAGTCTATGGGACGCCTTCCAGAAGCCGCCCTGCCCCGCGTCTTCACCCGATGGCAACAGCCCGGCAACCAGCGCGAAACAAGCGAGTCCATGGGCGCACCTACGGTGGCGCGGCCCATACCGATGAGAGGACTTCGCACCAGATGATCAAAGGCAAGCTTGTCGCCATCACCGCCGCAGCAGCGCTTCTTGGAGGAGGCGCTGCCGCGGTCGCGCAGATAACCGGCAGCGTTCCGGATGCCCAGCCCCGCCAGGAAGGGGTCTCCCTGCAGAACATCGTCGCGCCCGGCTACTCGCAGCAGGAGGTTGCGCGCGGAAGCAACCCGCTCGAGAACCCGATCGGCCAGTACAAGTGGTACGGCTACCTGGACGACGCGATCCCTGTTGCCCAGGGCGGCTCGGGTGAGAGGACCACGACCGAGGCGGACATCAACACCTACCTGAAGACCGACCAGTCGCCCGGCGGCCCCACAGCCGGCTACGACTACGGCACCCACTTCCTGTTCCAGGGTCACGAGAACGGCAAGAACAACCAGAACCAGGACGACTTCCAGGCGTATCTGACGCGGATCAACCTCGACGTGACCGATCCCGCGCACCGCATCACGCTGCTCAACGCGCCCGATCAGAACGGCAAGACGGGCCTGACCAGGGTGGACGGCTCGACATGGGACCCCTCCAACGGCGAGATGCTGTTCACGCAGGAGGGCAGCGGAACCTCGACCGGCGGGGTCGTGGGTACCGCGCTTCAGTGGGGGAGCGGCACCGACATGCCGGCGCTGCACCACTACGACGGCTCGATCGGCAAGGGAGGCTTCGAGGGCATCCATCCGGACGGGAACGGCAACCTGATCCTCGCCGAGGACATCGGTGGCTCGAGCATCACCGACCCGACCGACTCCTCGGCCGGCAAGGCGAAGCAGCCGAACTCGTTCATCTACCGCTACGTGCCCGACTCGGCAGACGATCTGACACGCGGCAAGCTGCAGGCGCTGCAGGTCAGCATCGGCGGCGAGGCGCTCGCGTTCCACGGAACCGACGGATGCCAGGATGGGCTCGGCCGCAACGCCGCCTACGACACCTACGGACCGCTGATCCTCGCGCTGCACTCGGGCGCGGAGCAGCAGGCCCAGTGGGTCACGGTGCACGACACCGCTACGGACGGCACCGACGTGTTCAACGCGAATGTCGCGGCGAAGCAGCACTGCGCCACCCCGTTCAAACGGCCGGAGAACCTGAACTTCGTGCCCGGCACGGACTTCGGATCGTTCGTGTTCGACGCGACCGGTGACACCGGCAAGGCCGCCGGCCTGAACCCGCGAGCGGCCGCTCGCGGCACCTGGGGCGCGGTCTACAGGGCCGACATCGCCGCCGGCGACACCAGCGGCACCGTCCGCACCATCGAGCTCGGCGATGCCGACCACGCGAGTCTGGACAACCTGACGTTCCTCGACGCGAACACGCTGCTCGCCGGCGAGGATCGCGGCGACAGCCTGCACAAGGAGCTCAACAAGCTCGACTCGCTGTGGTCCTTCGACATCTCGCTGCCGCTCGACCAGGTGAACGGCGACGCAAAGCGGCTCATTGCAGAGGGCCGCGACCCGCAGGCCACGGTGGATTCCCACCACCTCGAGGCGAAGGATGTCCCGAAGTTCCAGAACGACGGTGACAACGAAGTGACCGGCGTGACGGTCTCCGACGGCCACGTCGGGCTGGGCAACGTCCAGGGCAAGCACGTGCCGAGCCGCGCCGCGCGCACGTTCTTCACCCAGCAGCACGGTCAGAACATCACGTACCAGATCCTCTCGGACGGCGCCCGCGCCGGTCGATCGGCCCGGTGACGAGGTTCGGCCGAGTCTGCACCCTCGCCGTCGCAGCCGTGCTGCTTCTCGCAGCCGGGTGCGGCGGCGGTGGTGAGGCACCCGTCAAGCAACAGCTCGTGCAGCACTTCAACACGGCGCTGGGGCAGCTCGCCGTGATGGACGCGAATCAAGAGCACGGTGTCGCGCCCAAGCGCGGCCGGCTCGACGAGGTCTCATGCGCGACGGGTTCGTGCACGATCCGCTGGCGCAGCTGGGACGGCCGGGCGATGGTCACGCGCTACGCGCTGGCAGGCGGTCCGAAGTGCTTCACGGCCCGGGCCAAGCCGGCGCTGTCGCCGGTCGTGGACGACACGATCGGGGCCTACGCCACCCACCCGCTGAACGACCTGTCGACGAAGCCCGGCCTCGACTGTCAGGCCTAGGCCGGTTCCGGGCGCAGCGCGCGGCGGACCTGGTTCGCCGTGACGATTCCGCGCAGCACGCCCTCGCCATCCACGGCCATCATGGCGCCGAGCTGCGCCAGGCCGCTGTTTGCGTCGAGGAGCGTCTCGAGCAGCGCTTCCTGGTCGACCTTGAAGCTGCCGGGATCCGAGATCATCACCTGGTCGGCCGTGTACTCGTTGCGCATCCCCGCGGGCACCTGGTCGAGCTTGTTGCGCGTGAGCACTCCCAGGACGTGGCCAGGCTGGTCGACCACCGGAAACCAGGGCCAGCCGTAGCGCAGGAAGAACTCGTTCTCGGCCTGGTCCAGCTTGGTGCCGCCCTCGATCGCCACGGGTTCGGCGTCCATCACGTCGGACACGCGCAATCCCTCCAGCCGCGAGGTGACCGCGCTCTGCGTCTCGGCCGCCCGCGCCGCGCCGTTGAGGAACCAAGCGACGACGATCAGCCAGAGGCCCAGCAGGCTGCCCATGATGACGATGTAGAGGCCGAGTCCGCCCAC
>JAWWOO010000093.1:0-25014 GCA_033851545.1 Frankiales bacterium
CCTTCACGCCCACCGCCGCCGGCCTGCGGTCAGCCACCCTGCAGATCTATGACAGCGCACCGGACAGCCCGCAGAACATCACCCTGACCGGCAACCCGGCACCGGCGACCGCGACCCTCAGCTCGACCAGCATCGCCTTCGGCACCCAGGCGGTCGGCACCACCAGCCCGTCCCAGTTCGTCACCCTGACCAACAACGGCGACGTCCCGCTAGTCAACAACGGGCTGTGGCTCACCGGTGTGGACGGCGGGGACTTCAGCGACTTCAGCGGCGATCCAGGCACCTGCGGGGACACCATCGCCGCCCACAGCTCCTGCCAGGTCGGCGCGAACTTCCATCCCACCGGCCCCGGGCCGCGGACGACCACCCTGGTCATCAACGACAGCGCGCCCGACAGCCCGCAGACCATCACCCTGACCGGCAACCCGGCCCCGGCGACCGCCACGCTGAGCTCGACGAGCATCGCCTTCGGCACCCAGGCGGTCGGCACGATCAGCGCCCCCGGCTATGTCACCCTCACCAACGGCGGTGACCTGCCGCTGACCGTAAACGGCCTGGCCGCCGCGGGCGCCGATCCCGGTGATTTCAGCGGCGATACGGGCACCTGCCCGCCCTCCCTGGCACCGCAAGCCTCCTGCAAGCTGGGCGCCACCTTCAGGCCCACCGCCGCCGGCCCGCGCTCGATGACCCTGCAGGTCTATGACAGCGCACCGGGCAGCCCGCAGAGCATCACCCTGACCGGCACCGGCCTGACCACGCCGGCCGCTCCCGTGATGGGCACGGCTACGGCCGGGGACTCCCGGGTGACGGTGGCCTTCACGGCGCCCGCCTCTGACGGGGCCTCGCCCGTGATCAGCTACACCGCCACGGTCCAGGACGTCACTCACCCGGCGAGCGGAGGTCAGACAGCGACGGGCACCACCAGCCCGATCACCGTGACCGGGCTCACCAACGGCGACACGTACACCGTCACGGTCACGGCGGCGAACCTGCTGGGCGCCGGCCCGGCGTCGGCACCGTCCAACGCGGTCAGCCCGACCACCCCGGCGACCCCACCCGCCGCACCCAGCCGGCTCACGGCGACGCCGGGCAGCGGTCAGGTCGTTCTCGGCTGGACGCCGCCGGCGGCCGGCAGCGGGTCGCCGGTCACCGGGTACGAGGTCTTCCAATCGGTGACCGCCGGCGCCGAGAGCAGCACGCCGGTCAACGCCTCGCCGCTTCCGGCCACCGCGACCACCTTCGCCGTGAGGGGGCTGGCTAACGGCACCCGGTAC
Organism: Frankiales bacterium; assembly: GCA_033851545.1. Classification (GTDB taxonomy): domain Bacteria; phylum Actinomycetota; class Actinomycetes; order JAWWOL01; family JAWWOL01; genus JAWWOL01. The sequence continues at coordinate 1,275 of JAWWOO010000093.1, forward strand.
TACTTCACCGTTCGGGCGATCAACGATGCCGGCACCTCGGCGCCGTCGAACGAAGTCTCGGCCACTCCCACGGGGCTCCTGGCGATCAGCACGACACGACTGGCGGCCGGGCGGGTCGGCGTGCCCTACGCCGCCAGGCTGACCGCCCGCGGCGGCTCGAGCCCGTACCGCTGGGCACTGGCCACGGGCGCACACCTGCCGGCCGGCCTGCTCCTCCACCCGGACGGCAGCATCAGCGGTACCCCGACCAAGGCGCAGACGTCCAGCGTCCGGGTCCAGGTCACCGACGCCGCCCATCCAGCGCACACGGCCACCCGCCAGCTGACGCTCACGATCGCGGCAGCGCCGCAGGCACCCGATCTGAAGCTCACGGCCGCGCACCAGGGCAACTTCCTCACCGGCCATCTCGGCGCGTACCGGCTTACGGTCACCAACACCCGCGACGCCGCCACCGCTGGCCCGACCACCGTCACCTTCGCCCTGCCGCCCGGCCTGAGCTACATCGCCGCTACCGGCGGGGGTTGGGCCTGCAGCCAAGCCGGCTTCACCGTCACCTGCACCCACCGAGCCGCGCTCGGGCCATCCGTTAGCAGCTCGATCGTAGTAACGGTCCGGATCAGCGCGCCCCACGGATCGACACTGACCACCAACTGGACCGTGAGCCCGACCGATCACACCCCCGGCGACAACACCACGACCGACCGGGTGACGGTCCAGTGACACTCCAGCCGAGTCGGAGCCCGTCGACCATGCGCCGTAAGTCCAACGCCGACCGGCACACCCGGTGCTGCCTTCCGGCCGCCATCCGCGCAGGCGTTAACAGCGTCGCAGATGTCGATCCGCGGGTACTTTCGGTGGTCGCAACACCTGATGATGTGAGGGTGTTGATGACGAGGTTCACGAGCTCGATGGTGTCCGAGACGGTGCAGACGTTCTGGGCGGCGATGCAGGGGGGCGAGACGGTCACGACCAGATGTGGTCGCAGATGGCGATCGGTGACCGGGAACGGGTCCCTTATCGGGAGGAGCCCACCCGCACAGCGGCCGAAGGTCTGTCAACGGTGTGCCGGTCGTGTTCGCCGAACGGGATAAGCATGGGTATCTCCGGCCTTGGTCTAGGCGAGGTTGCTTACGGCGGCTTCAGCGCGGACCATGCTGTGGTGAGCAACGCCAGCGATGACCCGTGGATGCCGCCACCGCAGGTGGAGACGGCCGCCGGAACGGCAAACAATTCGCTTGTCTGGCGCCTCCAGCTCGGCGCCGGTGCCGTATGCCTTGTCGCGGCGCTTCTAGGGGTCTTGGCACACTATCTTCATCCGCGTATTGCACCTTGGTCGAGCACGTTCGAGGCTCCGGTGATGGGGATCTCACTGTTAACCCTTGGCGCGCGGGAGGCGCTGCGCGCAGGGGCGGTCACCCGCAACGGTTGGTGGCTCTCGCGCCGAACGCAATTCGTCCTCGCGACAGTGGGAATCTTGGCCGCCTTGGCGGTCGTCCCCCTCGGGGTAGGTCAGTTCACGGGCGCTATCTAGCCGCAGATGTGCCATGTGGGCAGGCCCAAGGGCCACCGTGCCGCGGGGCGAGCCCTGGTGAGACAGCGAACCGTCCCGCTAGTCACACCGCGACCGCACGGTGTGCCGGTTGAGGTTCGGCATCTGGGTCATCGTGACCGTTGGCCCCTGTGCCCCTTTTCGGGCGACTGCCTACTCCGGCCGACTGCCTTCTCCGGTCCGGGCCCACTTAACGTTGCCGCGTACCGAGCCGATGCAGTGGACCATGATCAGGTTACGCTGGGGGCTGGCGGCGCTGTCGACGATAGTCGTTGCAGCGGTGGGGTTGTTCACGTACATGCAGCTCGGCTCGGGACAGCGCGATGTCGGCACCGGGCTGCGGGACACCGCTCATGTCAGCGCTGCCCACGCGCTCGTCGTCGGACTGGCACCGCCGCCGGGGACCACGCTGGACGCCTCGGGCTGGTCCTGCAGCACGCCCGCCGCTTTCTGCCTCACGAGCAAGCTGCCGATGCAGACACTGATGGACGAGGCCGACGCCGCCCTCACGTCGGCCGGGGCTACGCAACTGGTAAGGGAGCGATGCCCACCGAGCACGGGCCACGCACACGGGCCACCCGGGTGCAACGCGGTGTACGACTTCCGCGGCGCGCACATCAACGTTCGAGCAGACGGCCACGGACCGGGTACCCCGACCTACCTTGCCCTTAGGACCTACACGCCCCCCGTTACCGGCCAACGCGCTGCCGGTCGTTGTCACATCCCCGCCCCATGCCCTACGGCCGCTCGTCGCCTGGGCCTCCATCAACCCCTTCCCGCCGCAGTGGCACCTGACGGCGTCGTGCTTCAAGACCAGCGCGTCCGGCTGCCTGGGCTACCGGCACCAGTACACCGACGGGTCACCGATCGTGACCACCATCCAGCAGGCGTGCGCGGACGTGCGCGCAGCCCTGACCAGTGCCGGCTACTTCGTAGGCGAGCACGGGGGCAGCCCGGGCGGCCCGGGGCCGGCCTTCTGCGAGGTCGCGTCGCACGACCAAGCCACCCACAGCATCAACGCCACCGTCAGGCTGCAAGAAGTCGACGCCACCCACGTCATCGCCCTGGCCAGCGTGACCGCGTACTGAACCTGGGCACCGACCTGCACCAGCCGGGTCCGCGCCATCGGTTCCCAAAGCGCAGAGAGCCCCTTCCGCCCCAGGCCAGAGCGTCCCCACTGAGCGATCGGTGAACGGGACGGGTGGTCCGGGTCCACGCCGTTCACCGATCGGCATTTGGGATGCCGCCACGGGTGCAGTCAGCGGGATGTAGACGGCGCATCACCGCGGACCGGTCAGACGACGACCGATGCGATCTCGACGAGGACGGCCATCAGCACCTCGGCGCGATCCGGCGAGGTGGAGCGGTGGCCGCGCGGGAACTCCGACGACATGTTCACGTTCGCGGCCACTCAGTCGAGACAGAACTCGTTGCCTTCAATGTCCTGCATCACCAGGCACGACTCGTTGACACCATCGGCACGCAGTAGCTGTAGACGTACCGCGCCGAGTGCGACCAGTCGTGCGCATTCGGCCTCAAGTACGGCCAGGCGCTCTTCGCCTACGAGCCCGGTGCCGACCCGCACGTCAAGATGCACCCGATTCTTGACGACCTTGCCTTCGGGAACGCGCTGGAAGAACAGTCGCGGGCCTACGCCTGAGGGATCAATGCACGCGAACGCTGAACCTTGATGCTCAGCCGGCAGCGCGCGATCAAAATCGTCCCAAGTCGCAAACCCCTCCGGTGGTGGCGGTATGACGTACCCCAACACCTCGCACCAGAAACGAGCGACCCGCTCAGGTTCTGCGCAATCGAACGTGACTTGGAACTGCTTGACCGACGCCATCGGTCCATCATAGACGCGCGACCCAGCCCTCGCCGGGGGTCGCGGTCTCGCCTGACATGGGTTGAGTTGGTGACCACGACGGCGCCTTCGGGCAGGCGAATTAGAGCGGTGCCGCAGACGGATCCACGCCCGCGACGCGCCGGCTCGGCGTATCGTTCGGCCTGGCTTGACCCGACGGGTAGCCGTGTGGGACCAGTCACGTGCGGCGGTCGAAGGGCATCTGATGGGGAGCGGCGACCTGGTGGGGCTGCAGCCGCCCTTCTTCAGCAGTGACCGCGGCGATATCGACGTACACGACTCGGTCCAGGCAATGGCGTCTTCTGTCGAGGTGTACGACTTGGAGGGTTCCGAATTCTTTGACTCCCAAGGGCGCCGCCTGGTGGCGACCGCGGATGGCTACGCCGTTCAACTGGCCGTCGGTGACGGCGCCGCTGAACCCCAACGGCTAGACCTGCTCCTCCGGAGCTACTTCCGAATGCTCGAGCAAACGCGCCCTTCGTTCTCCGAACGTGCGAAGTCAGCGCAAGACCTCGCCGAGTTGGTCGCGCTCCGAACAGAGTTGGATCGACTTCCTCGCCGCCGCTGCTGGCAGGCGCCCGGATGACCTTCGCCAACCGGCGCGACCCGGGTGCGGGCTTGCGCGGCGCGGGTAGGGCGCACCCACGACGAACCAGAAGTGGGAGGACTTTCGCGACGGGGCAGAACACCGCGGCGAGGTGGAGGCTGATCTGCTCCGGGCTCCACTTCACCCACAGCTTGGCCTGCACCACCGTGGCCAAGCGTAGGTCGTCGAACTTGCTGCCCTTGGGCCGCCGGCCCCGCAGCTCGGCCTTCTTCTCGACCAGCTGCTTCCTCGCCCACACCAGCAACACCTCACATCAGCAGGGGTGTTGCGACGACCGCTTGAGCTCACCATCGGTCGCTCCAACGGCCCGGAGGCGGCGGCCGGCCTCGGGGGAACCCGGTTGTTGACTGGCTCCCAGCGCCGGGAGGACGAGCGACCATGAAGACCAACTTCAGACAGAGCCTCGACTCCTACCATGCGCGCGGCAACGAGATCCGTCTCCTGGAGGTCCCGCCGCTGCAGTACCTGATGATCGACGGTCACGGAGATCCAAACAGTTCGCCCGAGTACACCGAAGCTTTACGAGTGCTGTATCCGTACGCCTTCGCGCTGAAGTTTACGAGCAAGAAAGTCCTCGGGCGCGACTACGTCGTCCCGCCCCTCGAAGGACTGTGGTGGGCCGAGGACATGGCCGCGTTCACGACGAGCCGGGACAAGTCAGCGTGGAACTGGACGATGATGCTGATGACGCCATACTGGCTGACTTCGGAGCACCTAGCGGCGGCGCGGGACACGGTTGCCTCGAGGAAGCCCTCGCTGCCTCTGGAGAGTGTCCGCGTCGAGGTGCTTGAGGAAGGCCTGAGCGCACAGACACTGCACATCGGGTCCTTCGAGGACGAGGGTCCGGTGCTCGCCGACCTCCACGAGCACTTCATTCCAGAGCACGGCCTCGTGATGACGGGCAGACATCACGAGATCTACCTCAGCGACCCGCGCCGAACCGCCCCCGGCAACCTTAAGACGATTCTGCGCCAGCCCGTGCAACTCGCCCGACCGGGACTGGCCTGACCCTCAGCGGCCGCAGGGTATGTCAAAGGCCGCCGAACCCGGCCGGCACGCCGCACGGCCGGTCGGCCTGCGCCTGTCCGATCCCCGCCTCGGACTGCAGGTCGCGAGCCCCGGGAAGTCTTACTGGCCGCATGGCCCGGTTCAAGGAGCGAGCGCAAGATTCGGCCCGGTCGCTGCGTCAGGCCTTCAGCGACGATTCCGTGACTCATCACAACGGTCTGGACGCAGGAGCCGTACGCATCCTCATCACGGGCCCGGTCTTCTGGTCCTTGGTCGTCGCCGGCATCGTGTGGCTGGCGCGGCTGCTCGTGCGGTCCACCGCCTGAAAACGTCCGCGTAGAGGATCGGTGACCGGGAACCCGACCCTCATCGGGATGAGCCCACCCGTACGGCGGCTGCAGCCCAACGGTGTGCCGGTCGGGGTTCGGCGGCCGGGTCTTGGCGCCCGTCGTGACCGTCCTTGTCTGTGGCCGGGACGCCGGCTTGACGCCGTGAGGTGTACCGGTCGAGGTCGTTCGGGGACGGCACCGCTGCGAGATCGCCGCCGCCATGGCGACCGTTCCACAGCTAGAAGTGCGACCTACTTCAGGTCAAGCTGGGCGAGCTCGCCCCGCGAGGTGACGCTTGCCTTGGCGAAGAGGTTCCGCAGGTGGAACGCGACGGTCCGGGGTGAGACCCAGCACTGGGCGGCAATCTCCTTGTTCGACATGCCTTGGCGGACCAGCCCGGCGACTTGGCGTTCCATCGGCGTCAGCAAGAACTGCGTCGACGGGTCGCGCTTTCGGGCGGTCTCCCCGGACGCGCGCAGCTCCTGACCTGCCCGGGCGGCCAGCGGCTCGGCCCGCAGGTCCTCGAATGTCTCCAAGGCGGCCCGCAGGTGACTGCGTGCTTCGACGCGGCGTTGGGAGCGGCGCAGGAACTCCCCGTATGCCAACTCGGTCCGCGCCCGGTCGTAGGTCCGGGCTGCCGCGCCGACCTGTCCGTGGTGGGTCAGGGCGGACTCGAACAGCGCGGCTGCTTCGGTCGGCTCAGCGAGCAGAGCATGTCCGTGGTCGACAGCGGCGAGCGCCCACGACCACTTGGTGCCTTGGGCGAACGGCAGCAGTTCCTCCACCCATGCTGCGGCCCGCTCCTTGTCACCGGCGCGGACAGCGGCGTCGATGCGGTCGACGGCGGCCAGGCGACGGATGACGTCGACCCGGATGCTGCCGAGGTGGTACAGCGCTGCCGGCGCGTCTCCGTCGTGCGCGGCTCGGGTTCCCTGCGCCCAGCGGGTGAGGTCCTGCACCGGGTCGGCGAGTATGCCGAGGGGGTACCTCGCCGCCTCGAGGAGGTCGGCCAGCAGGGGGTCGTACTCGGGGGCCGGCCTGCCTTGGACTGCGGCGAGCAGGGTGACCCAGCCGAGCGGGGCGCTGGCGAGCTGCCGCTGCCCGGCGCTGGCGCTGAGGGACAGCGCCTCCTCGGCGCTGCTCCGCAGCGCCGCCCATCGGCCGGTGACGAACTGGGTGAAGCCGAGCCGGGGCAGCGCGTAGAGGACGAGCATGCCGGCGCCGGCGTCTCGGGCACGGGCGGCCATCTGCGTGAAGCAGCGATGATGGGCCTCCTCGTCGCCAAGGTGAAGGGCGGCGTTGCCGAGGTGGGATAACAGGTCGAGGTCGCCGATGTCGACACCAGCGTCCAGCGCGGCTCGTAGCGAGGACAGGGCGGGCGCCCAGTCGTGCGCGGAGGCGCGGGTGAGCGCCAGCAGCAGGTGGCCGAGGCTGCGGGTTCGGGGCGTCGGGCTGGTGATGGCGGCGGCCGCCAGTGCAGCCGTGTTCATGGTGGTGCCGCTGTCCGCGTGGTGCTCGGCCAGGAGTGCAGCGGCGACGGCCAGCTCGAGCGCCCGGGTGGGGTCGTCGGCGCTGACGGCACGGGCCGCTGTGGCGAACAGGTGGTGTGCGTCGATGGCGGACCCGATGTTGACCTCGATGCGGCCGCGGAGCCGGTCGATGTCGGCGCGCAGCACCTGGTCCTGGGCGAGTTCGCGCGCCGCCGCGGACAGGGTGCGCGCCGGGATGCCCTGCCCGGCTGCCCACGCGTTGCGGGCGGCGGCGTAGAGGTGAGCGGCGCGTGGCTGCTCGCCGGCAGTCAGCTCGGCGGCGCGCTGGTATGCGGCGGAGGCGGCCGCGTGCCCGCCGCGTTGTTCCGCCCGGGCACCGGCGGCGGTAAGGCCGGCGACAACCGTGGCGTCAGGGCCCTCGACGGCCGCGGCCCGGTGCCACGCGTACCGGTCTGGGTCTGCGGCGGCGTCGATGGTCTCGGCGAGCGCCCTGTGGGCCTCGCGGCGTTCCCGGCTGGTGGCGGCCTGGTAGACCGCGGACCGGACCAGCGGATGCCGGACGTGGATGGTGTCGCCGTCGACGAGGAGAAGTCCCGACCGTTCCGCGACGTCCAGGCTGTCGGGTTCCGCGCCGAGCCTTTCGGCGGCCGCGCGGACGATGGCGACGTGTCCGGAGTCGTCGGCCGCAGCGACCAGAAGCAGGGTCTGGACAGCCGGTGGCAGCCGTCGGCAGCGGTCGAGGAAGACCCTCTCGATCGCGGGGGTGAGGGGCAGCTGGGCCGGCATGGGCGCAACGCCGGCGAGCTGATCCCCGGACAGGGCGGTGGGCAGCTCCACCAGCGCAAGCGGGTTCCCAGCTGCGTGGACCGTCAACAGGTCTGCGACTTCGTCGGACACGGCGGTACCGGTGACCTCGCTGAGCAGCGCACGGGCTGCAGCCCCGGCCAGCGGCGACAGCGCCAGGGTCGGGACACCGACGGGGGCGAAGGTGTGACCCTCACCGTCGCGGGCCGCGAACACGACCGCGACCCGGTCCGCGCCGAGGCGCCGCGCGGCCACCAGAACCGCGTCCGCACTGGCCTGGTCGAGCCACTGCGCATCGTCGATGACACACAGCACCGTGGCTTCCTCCGCGGCCTCAGTGAGCAGCGACAGGGTCGCCAACGCGGCCAGGAACGGCTCGACCACGACGTCATCCGCCTCGCCGAACGCAGCACGCAACGCCCGGGCCTGCGGCGCCGGGAGCCGGTCGACGAGACCTAGGACGGGCCGCAGCAGCCGGTGCAGTGCGGCAAACGGCAGTGGCGCCTCGGATTCCACGCCCTGCGCACGAAGGACTTGTACGTCCTCTCGGGCGTTCGCGACGAGGGCCTCGAGCAGCGCGGACTTCCCGACGCCGGGCTCCCCGTGCAGCAGCAGCGTTCCGGCGCGGCCGGCGCGGGCGTCATCCAGCAGCGACTCGAGGCGAGCGCTTTCGTCCACGCGTCCGTGCAGCACGCCGGTGACGCTACGCGCTTCGCGTGCCCTCGGAGCGGGCTGTTGTCCGGACCCTGGCGGTTTTGCCGGGCGACCGGCCCGAGTCGTTGCGACCCTCGAGATGATGTTCGCTCTTCGTTGGTCGACGGGCGAATCCTGGTCTGGAACCCCAGTCGTCGAGGACCGTCGCGACCTAGCCGAAGGCGGGTGTCACCGGTGAGGCCGCCGCGGCTGAGGACAGGTCAGCCGATCCGCTCGGCCAGGGACACGATGATCCCCTCCGGACCGCGTACGTAGGCCATGCGCCAGCTGTGCTCGTACTGGCCGATGTCGCCGACCAGCCCGTAGCCGTCCGCGGCCAGCTGGTCGACGGCCGCCTGCAGATCGTCGACCTCGAAGGCCACGTTGCGTAGCCCCAGCTCGTTTGCCATCGCGGCGGGCGATCCGGGCTGGTGGGCGGGCCGGACGAAGCTCGAGAGCTCCAGCCGGGTACTTCCGTCGGGCGGCCGAAGCATGACGATCTCGGTGCGGGAGTCGGGGATGCCGATGACCGTGTCCAGGAACTCGCCCTCAACGAACATCCGCGTGCCCTCAACCTCGAGACCCAGCCCGACGAAGAACGCCGTCACCGCGTTGAGGTCCGCAACGGTGATACCGACATGGTCGAAACGTCGTACATGTGACATGGGGTCCATCCTCCGGTGTTCACCTTGTCGATCCACCCGAAAGGGACGGAGCCGACGGGGGTTCATTCGACGTGATCATCGGTAAAGCCCTTTCGGGCCATCCTGATTGAACCAGTCCTTGCGTAGGAATTGGCAGGCTGCCTCCATGTCGCACCGAGGCAACGGCCGCTAACGGTGGAACCGCGCACGATGCCATCGAGCACCGACGGCGGCACGTAGCCGGGTCATTGGGCGACCGCCGGCTGGGTTCGCCGAAGCTACAGCGCATCCGGCCAGCCGACTGCTTGGCCGATGTGGCAGATCCGTCGAGCAGGGGCGAGAACTGAGGCGGAGTTGCCGCGCTTGACGCGCCCACGACCGGTCGAATGACCCAGTCGGGAAGGGGTATGGCGCGGTCGTGGGATGGAGCGAGAACGAAACCTGCCGCGACCGACGCCCGTCGGTCGTCCGGACGCACCTAGAGTTTGACGCCATCCTTCTCGTGCTTCTGGTGACAGCGGTGCTCCTGTGGCACCTGAGCCCTGGTTTGGCCATCGCGCTCCAGTCGGTGAGCGTCGCGTCAACTATCGGGGTGTTCCATACGGAACGGCGGCGGCGAGCGCGTAACACGGACTGAACCCTGGGCCACCGAGGGGTCCGATTCAACGATCGCCACCGAGGTTCGCTTTTACCTCGTAGATGATCTCCAGGCCGTCCTCGTCGTCCCACTGCTCGCCAACCTCGACGAAGCCGTGCTGCAGGATCAGGCTCCGCGAGGCGGCGTTGTCGGGGCTGACCGTCGCCCGCACGGTACGCACGTCGAGCTCGCGCGCCGCGCGTTCGAGCAAAAACCGCAGCGCGTCCCGCGCATATCCCTGTCGGCGATAGGCCGGATCCACGGCGTAGCCGATCTCGACCATGCCCGCGGCATCCGGTGGGCCGTGATAACCGGCGCGACCGACCGCCAACCGCCGCTGTCCATCCCAGATGACACCGGTGACCCAGCTTGCGCTGCTGGGATCGTGCAGGACCTGCGCGCTGCGGCGGCGCCAAAGTCCCCGCCAGTCGGAGCCGGCGAAGTAGCCCGTCAGCGGGACGCTGGAGGCAGCGTTCGCCGAAGCGAGGTCGCCGTCGGCCAAGGCGTGCAGCACGGCGGGGCTCAGCTGAACGATCTGGATGCGCTTCGTCGGGCTAACCGCGGTTGTGTCGTCCTGATCTGGGTTGGTCACCTGTCAACGCTCGCAGAGACCTGTCGAGGCGTCGAGCAGGTTCCTTCCACCCAGGTCGCGACCAGATTGGTCACTGCAAGGCCCTCCCGTGTGGGGATGGGCTCGCCGCCGGCGTTGTCCAAATCGTCAGGTCCGCCGCGTCGGTTCAGTGAGAGGCCGCTTCCGGGCGGCACTAATCGAGCTGATAGCGAGAAAGGAAGACCATGACCAACAGCACCATGTCCTCCATCGCCGAGGAAGACGGCAGTGTCCGCACTGCCCTCGACGGCATCTTCGCCGCATGGGAAGACAACGATGCGGAGGCCTTCGTTGCCTCGTACACCCAGGACGCCACGGTGGTGCTTCCGGGGATCTATCTGAGGGGCAAGGACGAGCTGCGCGCCACTATGGTGGCCGCCTTCGCCGGCCCGCTGAAGGGCTCGCGGCGCACGGTCGACCTGGACAGCGTCCGGTTCCTGGGTCGCGACGCGGCGGTAGTGGTCGGCAAGAGCGCCGTGGTGCACGAAGGCGCGGCGGTGCCTGACGCAGACGGCTGGACGTTCTCCACCTGGGTGCTGGGCAAACAGGACGGGAATTGGCTCATCGCGGCCTACCACGAATGCCCCGCCTCTCTCACGGTGAGGAACTGACATGGCGGGCGGACTCGAAGGCAAGGTAGCCCTGGTGACCGGCGGCAGCCGTGGCATCGGAGCGGCGATCGCCCGGCGGTTGGCGAAGGACGGGGCGGCGGTCGCGCTGACCTACGCCAACAACGCCGACATGGCGGCCGCGGTGGCTGCGGAGATCGAGGGAGGAGGTGGTCGAGCCTTGGTCATCAAGGCGGACAACGCCGACCCCGAGGCTGTTGTGGCGGCGGTCGAACAGACCATGGAGGACTTCGGCCGACTCGACATTCTGGTCAACAACGCCGGCATCTTCACCGGTGGAGCACTCGAGGACGCGACAGTGGAACAGCTGGACCTCACCTGGGCGGTCGACGTCCGTGCCGTGTTCCTGGCCTCCCAGGCGGCCGCCCGGCACATGACCGCCGGCGGGCGCATCGTCACCATCGGCAGCGCTCTGGCCGACCGCGTCCCAGTGGCCGGGCTCACCCTCTACGCAATGTGCAAGTCGGCGTTGACCGGTCTCACCAAGGGCTTGGCCCGCGACCTCGGCCCGCGTGGGATCACGGTCTCCGTCGTGCAGGGAGGCCTGATCAATACCGACATGAACCCCGAAGACGGCCCGGCGGCCGAGTTCCTACGCGGCGTGCCCGCTCTCGGCCGCTATGGCACCGTCGAGGAAATCGCCTCGGTGGTCGGTTATCTCGCCAGTGACGAAGCTCGGTACGTCACGGGCGCCGCCGTCACGGTCGACGGCGGGTTCGCCGCCTGAGGCGGGGCTCGGGCCTTGGCCGCAGAGCCTGCCCTGAATACCGGCCGCGGTTCACAGGAAACGGACAGTGGGCGGACACGTCGGTCAAAGGCGCGGGCGGCAATGTCAATGGCAGCAGGGAAAGCCGGAGACATCGAAGGAGCCGACATGAGGGTCATCGTCGTTCAGGCAAACGCGAGCGCAGCGGACATTGCCGGCTTCCAAGCGCTTCGCCCGATGTCTCCAGCATCCCGGACCCGAGCCACCGACAACGTCCTCGTCACCCGCCGCGTCGTCCCATCCAGCGTCCCCTCCCGCCGCCGGAAGCCGGCGCAGCAGCTGGTCACCGCCGTATCCCTCGGCGACACGTCGATGGTCACGGTCGTACGGCCGTCGCGGCACTCGGTCGGCGGAGGGCCGCGGGCCAGACCAGCCACGATGACCGGTTGACCTGAACGACCTCATGGGCACGGCCGCCACGGTGTGGACGACGAGACACCGCGGCGACCGTGCCCATGACGCATGTCATGCCTGACTCACGACGGACGACACTGCCGGCCGGATCGCCTGCTGGCACGCTGATCCCAGGACGCGCACCACGGCGAGGTCCACGCCTTGTCCATCGCTACCGGTGAGACCGGCGGCCTGATCCGCGACCTCGACGTGGCAGGTCGACGCTCAGCCGGCACTGGCCCAGCGCCAGTTGAGCTCGCTGCCGCTCGGCGGCGGCCCGGGCAGCTCAGGCCCGTTGACGGTCGCGAGTCCGTCGAGCTGCAGCTCGAGGTAGCGCTGGCGCAGCACAGCGGTGCGCCTCGGATCCGGTACGCGGACCGCTGCGCACCCTTCGAGGAGCAGGGTCAGGTCTTCCGCCACGAAGTCGCGACGGAGTCGACCCGACTTGTGCGCTCGCCGGACCAGTGCCGTCGCCAGTTCGTTGGCGTGGATGGCGGCTTGGCTCATCTCGGGCGTCGGCGCGAACGTCCCGGCCAGGTGAACGGTCAGTGAGTGGACGTCCGCTGCGACGACTCGGCGCAGGAAGTCGGTGAGCGCCACCCAGTCGTCCGCGGCGAGCGCGGCGGTCTCCGCCTCGGCGATGAACCGGTCGAGCCCGTCGCTGCAGAGCTGGCGGAGCAGATCCTCCTTGGCCGGCCACCGCCGGTAGAGCGCACTGATGCCCACGCCGGCGGCCTTGGCGACGGCCGAGACGGGCGCTTTCGGGTCCTCGAGGAAGACCGTGCGGGCGGCCTCGAGGATGGTCCGGTCGTTGCGGGCCGCCTGGGCGCGCCGACCGGCCCGGGCGGGCTCGGTCACGGCAGGCCCGGCGGGATCGGGGAGCGCAAGGGTGACCGTTGGTGCGGCCGGCCGGGTGAGCACCGGGCCGTCGGGGCGGGCCCGCTTGGTCGCTTTGGACTTCACCATGACCTGACCCTAGCACTGGAACGGATCGTTCCGCTCTGCTACAGTAGTGGAACAAAGCATTCCGTTCCGATACAGAGGAGCATCCCATGACCACGACGAGCAGCCCCGCCGCCGGGCAGATCCGCCCGTTCACCGTCGCCGTGCCGCAGGCCGACCTTGACGACCTGCGCAACCGGCTCGAGCGAGCCCTGCTGCCCGACGAGCTGCCCGGTGCCGCCGGTGCCGCCGGTGCCTCTGGCGTCGGCGTCGACCGGGTTCGGGCGCTGGCCGACCACTGGCTGCACCGGTTCGACTGGCGGGCGTTCGAGGCACAGCTCAACGGCTACCCGCAGTTCGTCACCGACATCGACGGCCAGACCATCCACTTCCTGCACGTCCGGTCGGCCCGCGAGGATGCGACGCCGCTCATCCTCACCCACGGCTGGCCGGGCTCGATCGTGGAGTTCCTCGACCTGATCGCGCCACTGACCGCGCCGACGGACCCGGAGCAGCCGGCGTTCCACCTGGTGATCCCGTCACTGCCGGGCTTCGGCTTCTCCGGCCCCACCCACGAGGCCGGCTGGAACCACGAGCGCACCGCCCGTGCCTGGGCCGAGCTGATGGGCCGGCTCGGCTACCGGCGATACGGGGCGGTGGGCAACGACGCGGGCTCGATGATCTCCCCGGAGCTCGGCCGGATCGACGCTGAGCACGTGGTCGGTGTCCACGTGACCCAGCTGTTCGCTTTCCCGAGTGGGGACCCGGCCGAGTTCGCCAACCTCGACGAGACGGCCCAGGCGGCGCTGGCCCATCTGCAGTGGTTCTACAACACGATGTTCTCGTTCAACGCGGTGCACAGCCAGCAGCCGCAGACGCTGGCCTTCGCGCTCACCGACTCCCCGATCGGGCTGCTCGCGTGGAATTCCCAACTGTTCGGCGAGAGCCTGGACGCCGACTTCATCGTGGCCAACGTGGCGATCTACTGGCTGACCCGCACCGGAGGCTCGTCGATCCGCTTATACTACGAGGACGCCCAGCTGGCGCCGGGCGCGGCCCAGCCGACGACGACGCCAACCGGGTTGGCCATGTTCGCCGGCGACTTCCAGTCGATCCGGCCGTTCGCCGAGCGTGACCACGCCAACATCGTGAGCTGGCACGCGTACGACCCCGGTCTGCCGACCGGCGGGCCGCGGGATGCAGCCGGGCACTACGCAGCGCACCAGGCGACCGACCTCCTGGTCGCCGACCTCCGCGGCTTCTTCCGCCAGGTCAGCGGCTGACGGTCCAGCCCACCCGGACGGTCGGCCGCACTCAGCCTGGGATGACGTTGCGGATGATCATCACGATGTCCTGGTAGTCCGCATTCTTGCTCTCCGACACCCGGCCGGTGTCGACCGCCACCAGGTAGGCGTTGGGGATGCGGACGTGCCCGGCCCCGTACGCCGGATAGACCCGGATGTCGTGCTGAGCGGTCGGGTCGTTCAGCCCGTCCCAGGAGAACACGACGTCCTTGTTGTCCCCGGCGTAGAGGCCGAACGCGCCGGACGGCGTGAACGTACTGGCCCCGATCGTGCTCGGCATCAGCTTCTGGTTCTGGTTGTAGGTCGTCGACGACGGGTCGGCCGGGAAGATCCAGGCCTGGTGGCAGCTCGTGTTGCAGGAGCCGTCGCTCGGCAGCGCCGCGCCCTTCGGGAACCAGCCGGTGGAGTGGTAGGCCGAGGTGTTCGGGCTGGAGTAGTGGGCGAGGTCGGTCAGGCTGACCGGCTTCGAGGGGTCGGCGGCTTGGAAGTACGGGACGGAGACCTCGTCGGTGCCGGGGTAGATGCCCTGCATCTTGAGGAACCGCTGGTCCATGCCTGCGGTGTCGACGACGGTGCTGTAGCCCAGCGCCTGCACGATCTGGTGCAGCACCGGCTCGTTGGCACCGCCGAACCCACAGGAGATCACACCGGACAGGTCGGCCGAGCCGGTCGGCAGCGCCGCGTCATTGCTGGCGAAGGTCAGCGTGGCGTTGCGGTTCGACCCGCTGACGCCGTACGGGCTCGCCGTGCTGGGGCAGTTCGTCGGCGCCGTCGGGTGGAACTGCACCGCCACGGACGCGGTGCCGCCGGCGGGGACCGTCAGCGTCGTCGGCTGGCCGGCAGCGAGGCCATAGCTCGAGGCGTCCGGGCCACTGATCGCCAGGCCGGTCACGGTGGCGTCGGCGCCACCGGTGTTGGTCAAGGTGAACGACCGTGCTGGCGGGAGCTGCTGCCCCCGTACAGCCGAGAAGACCAGCCGGGGCCCGGACAGGCCGAGCGATGCGTCGTCGGGCGAGCTCACTGAGAGCGACGCTGTTGTGGTGGTGATAGGCGGGTTCGTGGCCACGACGGCGACGGTCTTCGTCGCACTGACGCCGGTCGCGATGGTGGCGGTGAACGGCTTGAGCACCCGCAGCTGGTAGGCGCCGGCCGGGCGGATCGCCCTGATCGTGAACGTCGACTTCTTGGTCAGGGCGGCGCTCGCCAGGGTGGCCCAGCGCTTGCCGCGCAAGATCTGCAGCCGTACGGAGCCGGTGGCCTTGGGGCTCACCGAACCGGTGACGACGAGGGGCTTCCCGGCGGGGACCTTGGCCGTCGTGCTCGCCTTGACATGGAAGCTGGCGGCGCTGACCTTGACGTGCACCGAGTGGCTCACCGACGACGAGCGGGACACCCGGAAGATCCAGGTGGCCGGCTTGCCGGGAGCCTTGATCGAGAACGAGTACGCGCCGGTCGCCGAGGTGATGTGGTGGCTGAGGTTCTTCCAGTGCCCGGCGACGTAGCGCTGCAGGTAGACAGGCGTGGCCGTCCGCGGGGTCGCCTTGCCGGAGAGCACGATCCTCGACCCGACGTGGACGGTCATCGGGTCGGCCGCCACGCTGAGGTGGGTCGTGCTGGCGCTGGCGGCGGGGGCCGGACCGAGCAGTGAGAGGGAGACAGCTGCCGCCGCCACCCAGGGCATGGCGAGGCGGCCCGTACGACGGGTGGTGGCCGGGATCAAAAGGTCTCCTGCAGGTCGAGGGGGGCCGGCTTGCGGAGCTAGCCCTTCCCGTCGGTAACCACCATCACACATTTGCGTGACGGTCGGCGTCCGCCATCGGGGGCAATACCTCCGAAATCGGCACCCGGCCGCCGATCGTTACACGTTCGGCCCAGTCGAACCGGCGCGGTTACGCCACGTGCGAACCGCACTTCCCCTGCCGTCGAGGCCGTGGTCGAGTTGGTCACATGGACGTTCTGGTGCTCGGCGGCACGGCGTGGCTCGGTCGTGAGGTCTCCCGGCAGGCAGTGGCAGCGGGGGACTCCGTCACCTGCCTGGCCCGCGGCGAGAGCGGCGCGGTGGCCGAGGGCGCCACATTGGTCGCCGTCGACAGGGCCAGCCCGGGCGGGTACGACGCTGTCCTCGGTCGTGACTGGGACGAGGTGGTCGAGGTTTCGTGGCAGCCAGGATTCGTACGGGATGCCCTGGCAGCACTGGGTTCTCGGGCCGGGCACTGGACCTACGTCTCCTCGGGCAGCATCTATGCGACACATGCCCGACTCGATGCCGACGAGTCGGCGGACCTGCTCCCGCCGACGGAGTCGTTGGCGACCGAGCGGGAGGAGTACGGCCAGGCGAAGGCGGCGTGCGAACAGTTCTCCACGTCGGCCGTCGCTGACCGGCTGCTCATCGCGCGCGCCGGCCTGATCGGGGGCCCTGGCGATGACTCCGACCGCACCGGCGCCTGGGTCGCCCGGGCCGCGCGGAACGACGAGCCGATGCTCATACCCGATGAGTGCGACCAGCCCAGCCAGGTGATCGACGTACGGGACCTGGCGGCCTGGCTGCTCGCCTGCGCGCGGGCGGGGACCACCGGCACGTACGACGCCGTGGGCCCGGTGATGCCGCTGGGCGAGTGGATCGGCTTGTCCCGGGAGGTAGCCGGTCACACGGGCGGAGTCGTCAGCGCTCCGCCGCGGTGGTTGCTCGACCAAGGCGTGCAGATGTGGGCAGGTCCGGAGTCGCTGGCGATGTGGCTGCCGGAGCCGGGCTGGGAGGGCTTCGCCGCCCGATCCGGTGCCTCGGCCGCTGCTGCCGGCCTCCAGCACCGACCGCGTCGCGACCTGCTCGAGGATCTGCTGGAGTGGGAGCGGGCCGAAGGTCTGGAACGCCCGCGCAAGGCTGGGCTCTCCGCGGACCGCGAGCTTGAGCTGCTCAAGCTGCTGGGCTCCTGACCGACCGGCAGCCCCCTCGAGCCGCTGGCGCTGGTCAACCGACGGAAGGCCTGACCGGCCGGCTGATCAAGTCGGACCGGCCAGGAACCGAGAACGCCCGGGACGACTGACCAGAGGAGACGCGTGCCCCACGACGGCCAGAGCGACGACGGGCACGCGGGGGGTGCTGGTTTCACGGCTTTCGCTGACTCCGACCGCAGGACGGAGCAGCGCAAGCGACGCCGGAGCGTGGCCGGCAAGGCGGTCGCCGGGGTGCTCGTGCTCGGCGCTGTCGGCGGTGTCGCCGCCGTCACCAGCGGCGGACATGGCAAGGCCGCCCCCACCGTGGCCGCGACTGGGCCGACGGTCGGCGAGGCGACCAAGCCACTGCCGCCGCAGGTCGTCTTCGTCACCGCAAAGCTGGGTTACGCGCTGGCCGTCTACTGCGACTCCCAGCCGGTGGGCGAAGGCTGCCTGCCGACTCTGTCCCGGACAACGGATGGCGCCGCCAGCTGGACCCCGGTCAAGCTTCCCGCCGGGACGCCGGTCGATCCCACGCACTCGTACGGGCTGATGGCCCGCGGCCACGACGTGCTGCTGGCGTGGACGACCGCCGCCTTCGTCTCGACGAACGACGGCGACGGGTGGCAACCCGTGACTGTCGACCTCGCCGGCACCACGACCGACGTGCCGTCCGGCGCCTTCTTGATCGGCAGCGAGTCGCGGCTGCTGGTCGTGGATCCGGACAAGGCAACCGCCCTTACCTTCCGGCCGCCGCAGAAGGTCGAGCTCCCGGGCGGCAGCGGCGGCAAGCTGTCCGACCAGAGCCTGTGGATGCGTGACTCCGCGTCGATCGGCATTTCCAGCGACAACGGGGTGCACTGGAACATCAACCCGGTGCCCAACGCGGAGGTCGCAGCGGCGCCGCTCCTCGGCGCACCGCGCTTCCTCGCGCTGTTGACCGGCCCGGCTAACGGCTCGACGATCGGCGTACCGGGAGCTGGTGGGGAGCTGCCCGCGTCGACCGCCTTCTTCTCCACCAACGCGGGCGCTACCTGGGACCCGCCGACCGCGCTCGTCGGGCCGAAGGTCAATGCCGTCTGCACGGTCTACCTGGACGACCAGAGCCTGCTCGGCGTGGCGACCGACGGGAAGTCACTGCTGAGCCTGACGAAGGGCGAGTCGGTGTTCGTGCCCGCGACGGATGCGCCCGGCGTCACGCCGTACTGCCTGCTGTCCCACGGCTCGTTGGTCTGGGGCGCCACCGCTGACAACCGGGTCGTTCTCAAGACCAACACCGCGAAGGGGTGGGCGATCCACGCGCTCCCCACCCAGCGCTACGGCGTCGCCGTCCCCTCGCCGAGCCCGAGCGCTGCAAAGTAGGGCTTAGCCGCCCGCGGGCATCTAACGGTGCAGGAAGGCCGTGACGCCGGCGACGATCCCTGCAGCCGCCCGCTGCCGCCAGGTCGCGCTGGCGACCCGGCTCGCGTCACCGGCATTGCGCATGTTGGCGCACTCGATGAAGATCGCCGGCACCCGCGAGAGGTTGAGCCCCGCCAGGTCGGAGCGTCGGGTCAGCCCGCCGGAGACGTACGTCGAGTACGGCTCGCCGGCCACGGTGTGAAACGCGGTGTGCACGGCCTGCGCGAGGGCCCACGACCTGGCCAGGATCTTGGCGTTGCCGCGGTCGGGGGACAGCGCTGGCGCGATGACGTGGAACCCGTACGCGGATGAGGCTGCGCCGTCGGCGTGAACGGCGACCACTGCGTCTGCGTGCGCAGCGTTGCCGATCGCGGCCCGGACGTTGACGCAGGGCCCGAGCCCGGTGTCGCTGTGCCGGGTCAGGACGACCCTGGCGCCCGCGGCCCGCAGCAGGGCGGCCGCCCGGTTGACGACGTCCCAGTTGAAGGCGTGCTCCGGGTAGCCGGCGTTGGTCTCGGCACCGGTCGTGTTGCACGGCTTGGTGAAACCACCGGCCGGTACGGGGGCGTTCAGCCGGCCCGGGTCTGCGCCATTCCCGCCGTTGTGCCCCGGGTCGAGGACGATGGTCAGGCCGGCCAGCCGGTGCGCCTTGTCACGGCTGGCGGTCACCGCGGCGATCCCGCCGCCGACAGTGCTGCGGTCCGGTCGCAGGGGCACGGCGGCCAGGATCGGCCTGGTCACCCCCTTGAGGACCGCGCCGTGGACAGCGGGCGCGGGTGCAGCGGCGGTGGAGGTGGCCGCCGGGGCGCTCGACGCGGGTACGGTTGGACCCGCGGCAGCCGGTGCGGCCGTGCCGCCCGTGCACCCCGTCAGCACGGCCAGCGAGGCCAACCCGGCAAGGGCAGCAGCCGGCGTACGGCGGAGCAGCATCGGGTCGGTCCTCGCAGCTGGGGATAGGGGTGCCAGGTTCGGGCATCGACTGCTGAGCGTACGTCCTGAAGTAAACCCTGGTGCCTTGCGGCACCACTTTCTCCAGCGTCCAGAGAGGGAATCACTTCCATGTCCCAGATCCCGTCGATCACCCTGAACAACGGCGTGAGCATCCCGCAGCTCGGGTTCGGCGTGTTCCAGGTCCCGCCGGACCAGGTCATCGCTCCCGTGTTGTCGGCGATCGCCAGCGGCTACCGGTTGATCGACACGGCTGCCGCGTACGGCAACGAGGAGGGCGTCGGCAAGGCGCTCGCCGAGTCCGGGGTGCCCCGTGACCAGCTCTTCGTCACGACCAAGCTGTGGAACTCGGACCAGGGCTACGACAGCGCGCTGCGGGCGTTCGACGTCAGCATGGACAAGCTCGGACTCGACGTCCTCGACCTCTACCTCATTCACTGGCCGCGGCCCAAGCGCGACCGCTACGTGGACAGCTGGAAGGCCTTGCAGAAGCTCTACGCCGACGGTCGGGTCCGGGCGATCGGCGTCTCCAACTTCACCGAGGCCTATCTCGACCGGCTGGCCGCCGAGACCGACATCGTCCCTGCGGTCAACCAGGTGGAGCTGCACCCCGGGCTGCCGCAGGAGGAGCTGCGCGCCTACCACGACAAGCACGGCATCGTGACCGAGGCGTGGAGTCCCCTCGGCGCGGGCAGGGCGCTGCTCGAGGACCCGCGGATCGTGGCGATCGCGGAGTCGTACGGGAAGACGCCGGCTCAGCTGGTCCTTCGCTGGCACATCGAGCTGGGCAACGTGGTGATCCCGAAGTCGGTGACACCGAGCCGGATCGCGGAGAACCTCCAGGTGTTCGACTTCGAGCTGGCCGATGACGACCGCGACGCGCTGAGCACGTACGACGGCATCGGGCGGGTGGGGTCGGACCCGGAGACCGCCGACTTCGAGTAGGCGGGACTAGTTGAACCTGCAACTATGTTGGGGTTGGTAACCGCACCGAACGAGGAGCCGACCATGCCCGTCACCAGGATGAACCACGCAGTTCTCTATGTACGCGACGTCGCGACCAGCGTCGCCTTCTACGAGAACACTCTCGACTTCCGAGTCGTCATGGAGATCCCGGGCGGGCGGGCGGCGTTCCTCCAGGCGCCCGGCAGCAACAACGACCACGATCTCGGCCTGTTCGGCATCGGCCCGGAGGCCGGCGCCTCGCTCGCGGGTCGGGCGACCGTCGGGCTCTATCACATCGCCTGGGAGGTCGACACTCTCGAAGAGCTGGAGCGGCTGCAGGTCAGGCTCGCCGAGGCCGGCGCGCTGGTGGGTGCCTCGGATCACGGGACGACCAAAGCGCTCTATGCGCAGGACCCCGACGGACTCGAGTTCGAGGTCAGCTGGCTGGTCCCGGCCGACCTGATCACCGACGACGTACAGCCCGGCGTACGCCCCCTCGACCTCGCCAAGGACAAGGCACGGTACGGCGGCAGCACCCGCGGCGGTGTTGGCATCTCGTTCCCGGCCAAGGTCTGACGGTCAAGTTGTTTGCCTGTCGTGGCACGCTGTTCGGGTGGACACAGACGCGCTGACGGTGTCGTGGCAGGTGCTCCGGGCGGCAGCCCAGCTGGTGGAAGGCATCCAGAACCACCTGCTCAGCAAGGGATTTGACGATGTCAGGCCGGTGCACGGCTATGCCTTCGCACGGATCAGCGCCGGTGGTGCGACGGTGATAGACGTCGCCGAGCACCTCGGCGTCACCAAGCAGGCCGCCAGCCAGCTGGTCGACCAGCTGGTGCAGCGCGGCTACGTCACCAGGGAGCCGCATCCTGACGACGCCAGGGCCCGGCTGCTGACCCTGACTGCCCGGGGAAGGGCTTGCACCCGGGCAGCCGAGCGGGCAGCCACCGGCGTCGTCGCGGGCTGGCGCGAGGAGATGGGCGCCAAGGACTTCGCCGTCCTGCAGCGAGCGCTCGGTGCCGTCGTCTCGCCGGGTCCCGTACGGCCTGCCTGGTAGGTCAGGCGTCCGGCTCGACCGGCGGGGCCGGCATGGCGCCCATCGCCTTGAGCACGGCCTCACGGAGCGCGGCAGCCTCGGCCGAGCCCGCGTCCATCTGGACCACCCTCGGCTGGAGCACCTCGCTGCCGCCGGTCAGGCCCTGGGACTTGAGCAGCGCCGCGATGTCGATCCCGCCTCGGGCCACGGCATTGCCGCCAACTATCGGCGAGCCGGCCGGGGCGTTCAGGCTGTCGTTGAAACCCGAGTCCTGCGCCTTCGTGTACGTCTTCCAGCTCAGCTGCGGGTCGTCCTTGTCTAACCGCACCTGCCGTGACTTGGCCTCGTACTCCACTCGGACCGTCATCCCGATGCTGGGGTCCCGGAAGTTGGTGGCGATGCGCGGCTCTCCGGCCTTGGCCCGGAAGACCTCGCCGGACGGGGTGGTGACGTCGACGACGAACTCGTAGTTCACGACGCCGTCCGCCGTGGCGTGGGCCACGCGCCTGTCGACGATATGGCCTGACGCAGCCGTCCATTGCTTGCCGAACATCGGTCCCCCTGAGAGTCGGTGAGGCGAGCAGCGTGACAGACATCGAGCTAAAGCGGTAGCAGCCGCAAATCGGGATGCCGCGGGTGTCGCTGCGTGTCTACGCTGCGAAGGGCAGCTCGTCTCGACACCCGGAGGCTGGGTCATGGCGCACACCGTCCGGCGCGACTTCAAGCTCGACGACGTGGCGAGGGTGGCGGGCGTCTCCCGCTCCACAGCTTCACGCGTACTCACCGGCGCCGGCAGCACCTCCGCACGGGCGAGGGCTGCTGTTCAGTCGGCAGCTGAAAGGCTTGGCTACCAGGCAAACCCGGTCGCGCGAGCCCTGGCTGTCGGTGGTGTGGTCCCGCCGGGCCAACGCGAGGGACGCATCGTCGTCGCCGTCGTCGGTGCAGGACGGGAGGTGCTCCACGACCCGTACGTCGCTACCGCGGTCTGCGCCGTTGCCGAGGTGGCCGAGGACTTCTCGGCCGGCGTGGGTCTCGAGTGGATCGCCCTCGGCGGCTCCCACGCGCTGCGCCGGCTGGCCGATGATCCGGCGGTTCGCGGGGTCATCGTGGTCAACACGGTGGAGGCGCTGCTTGCGGATCTCCCGCGGCCCCTTCTGGGCCGGATCGTCTCGATCGGCGTCGGCACCCCGGACGTGCCCCACTTCGACGTGGACAACGGCGGCGCCGCCGAGGCCACGGTCACGCACCTCATGCTGAGGGGGCGGCGCGAGATCGCGATGCTGACCGGTCCCGGCTGGCTGCCCTGCGTACGTCGGCAGACCCAGCGCTACCTTGCGTTGATGGAGGCGGCCGGCTGGCAGGCCCGTACGGTGCCGGGCGACTTCACCTTCGCCGGTGGTGCCACGGCCATGACGGAGGCACTGCATCGCTGGCCGGGCACCGACGCCGTCTTTGCGACCTGCGACTCCGCTGCCTTCGGCGCGGTCTCCGTACTGGCCCAGCGGGGGATCCGGGTGCCGCACGACATCGCCGTCGCCGGCTTCGACGACGTACCGTTCGCCGCGCAATCGTCGCCGCGGCTCACGACGGCAACCCATCCGGTGCGCCGGATCGCCTCCACGGCAGCCCTCGCGCTGCTCGAGCCGACGACGGCTGAACAGCTGCCACACTTCTTCGGATCGCAGTTGGTCCTGCGGGACAGCGCTTAGCACGAGATTGCCTGGTGCGTAAGGGTTTCCCCCATGTGGATGACTTGTCCACAGGCGCTGTTTCCTGGTGTTGCCGGGTCTGGGTCGCCGGTATCGTCGAACACATGTTCGAGTCGAGTTCTGCGGTGGATCCCGCTGTCCTGGTCCCCGCCCTGGCGGCGGCGATCCGGGCGGTCCCGGTCCGGCCGGACCGCGGCGATCCGGCGGTGCCGGTGACCGCGCAGACGCGGGCGTTGCTCGCGTTGCGCCGGGAGCTGGAGGCCCGGTTGTTGTCCCGCCTGGCCGCGGTCGACGCGCAGGGGTTGGCCGCCGCCGACGGGTTCCCGTCCACCGGGTCGTGGGTGCGCGGGTTCGGCAACCTCGACGCCGGCCAGGCGGTCAGCCTGGTCAAGGCCGCCCGGGTCACCGAGGCGTTGCCGCTGCTCGCCGAGGTGCTGGCCGCCGGGAAGATCGGGGTGGAGCACCTGCAGGCCGTGGCCGGCGGCGCGGCCCGGGTGC
>JAWWOO010000097.1:0-93143 GCA_033851545.1 Frankiales bacterium
CCACACCCGGCAAGACCCCGACGGCACCCTGCACTGCACCACCCCCCTCGGCCGCACCTACACCACCAAACCCTGGGACTACCGACCCGACAGCGAACGCTGACCCCCAGGCGGATGCCCGGCCGGCGCCTACGGCCGCACGGCGTAGAACGCGATCGCGGCAGCGGTGCCGATGTTCAGCGAGTCGACGCCCCGGTCCATCGGGATCGCCACCCGCACATCGGCAGCAGCCATGGCCTCGGCGCTCAAACCGGGACCCTCGGCACCGAAGAGCAACGCCAACCTGTCCGGCGCGGCGGCGGCAAAGTCCTTGAGGGACAGGGCATCTGGTGCCGGCGTCATGGCGGCGACGGTGAAGCCGAGGGACTGGACGAGGCCGAGCCCGGACGGCCATGCGTCCAGCCGGGCCCATGGGATCGCGAAGGACTCGCCCATCGAGGCCCGTACGGACCGGCGGTAGAGCGGGTCGGCACAGTTCGGCGAGATGACCACCGCGTCCATGCCGAGCCCTGCCGCGCAGCGGAAGACCACGCCCATGTTGGTGGGGTTGGCGACGTCCTCCAGCAGCACCACCCGCCGGGCGGTCGCCAGGACGGAGGTGACCGACAGCTCCGGCTTGCGCAGGTAGGACGACAGCGGCCCCGGGTGCTCGCGGTAGCCGGTGACTTCGCGCATCACCTCGCGCTCCATGACATAGACCGGCTCCGGCCGCCCGGCCATGACCGGCTCGACCTGAGGCAGGTGGGCCGGCTCGGCCAGCACGGCCCGTACCACGTAGCCGGACCGGATCGCCCGCTCGAGCACCAGCGCGCCCTCGCCGATGAACGCGCCGAGCGGCTGCTCGACGGCCAGCCGGAGGGTCTGGTCCCGCATGCCGGCGAAGTCCGCCAGTCGCGGGTCGGCAGGGTCGGTGATGGAGATGAGGTTGGGCACGACGCCGATGATCCCAGGCATGCCAGGATCGACGGATGCGCCGCCCCGAACCGCTCAAAGGACTGCCGCGCGAGGTCGGTGTCCTGGTCGCGGTGGCCTTCGCCGTAGCGGTGGGTTTCGGCATCGTCGCGCCGGCGATCCCGGTGTTCGCCCGCAGCTTCGACGTCAGCCGTGGGGCCGCCGGCGCGGTCATCAGCGCCTTTGCCCTTGCCCGACTGCTGTTCGCGCTGACCAGCGGCCGGCTCGTCGACCGGTTCGGCGAGCGCCTGGTCATGGCCGTCGGCATCGGCATCGTCGCCGTCAGCAGCGCGCTGGCCGGGCTCGCCCAGTCGTACGCGCAACTGATCCTGCTGCGCGGCGCCGGCGGCGTCGGGTCGGCGATGTTCACCGTCTCCGCCTACTCCCTGCTGCTGCGCACGGTGCCCGCCGGCCAGCGGGGCCGGGCGAGCGGAGTGTTCTCTGGTGGGTTCCTGCTCGGTGGCATCACCGGGCCGGCGCTCGGCGGCCTGGTCACCGGCTGGAACATCCGGGCGCCGTTCTTCGCCTACGCCGGGACCTTGGCGGTGGCCGGCAGCATCGGCCTGTTCGCCTTGCGCAGCACGGCGCTGCGCGACAAGGAGTCGGCCAGGGCACAGCAGCCGATCGCACTGAACCAGGCGCTGCGCAACCGGTCCTACGTCGCCGCGCTGTTCGCCAACCTGGCCGACTCGTGGGCCGTGCTCGGCATCCGGAGCGCGCTCATCCCGCTGTTCGTCGCCGACATCCTGCACAAGTCGCCCGGCTGGACCGGGCTCGGGTTCGTGGTGGTCGCAGCTGTCAACGCCGCGACGCTGTTCCCCGCCGGACGCTACGCCGACTCGTACGGGAGAAAGCCCGTGATGGTCGCCGGCTGTCTCGCCAGTGCTGCCGCGATCACCGTTCTCGCCGTGGTGCCGAACACCGCCGGCTACCTCGTGGCGATGGCGGTGTTCGGCGTCGGGTCTGGCCTGCTCGACGTCGCACCGGCGGCCGTCGTGGGCGACGTCGCGGGTGGCAGGGGCGGCCGGGTCGTCGCCGCGTACCAGATGTCCGGCGACACCGGCGTCATCCTCGGGCCGCTGATCGCCGGGCACCTCGCCGACGTCGGGTCGCACGGCGCGCACCCGTCGTACGCGCTCGCCTTCGGCGTCACCGCAGCGGTTCTCGCCTTCGCCGGGCTGGTCGCCCTGACCGCCAACGAGTCCCGCCCGGCCACGCCGGACGGCCCTGCAGTGGTGACCGGACAGCCCGGCGCCCCGGCCGACAAGTAGCCAGACCGCCGGCTCCCTGGTCGAGTTTCAGCCGACCCCTGCAGGAACCAGGTTCTGGCCGCTGCTTGCAGCCTCTGCCAGCCGTGACGGTCCGTCGGTCGGCTCCTCCGGAGTGGTCTCGTTGAATGGATCGAGTCCCGCGAGCACGCGATGCATCTGGTCCTGATCGACTTCCCTGGTCCAGGTCCCGACGAGGACGGTGGCGATGGCATTGCCGGCGAAGTTCGTGAGAGCCCGTGCCTCGGACATGAATCGGTCGACCCCGACGATCAGGCCGACGCCACCCACCAGATCGGGCCGGTAGGTCTGGAGCCCTCCAGCGAGGGTGGCCAGCCCGGCGCCGGTGACACCGGCCGCCCCCTTGGAGGCAATGACCATGAACAGCAGCAGCGAGATCTGGGCCCCGATACCCAGCGGCTTGCCCAACGCCTGCGCCACGAACAACGAGGACATTGTCAGGTAGATGGCCGTGCCATCAAGGTTGAACGAGTAGCCGGTAGGAACGACGATGCCCACGACGGGCCGTGAGACACCGAGGTGCTCCATCTTGGCGATGAGGCGAGGGAGCGCGGTCTCCGATGACGAGGTGGACAGGATCAGCAGCAGCTCCCGGCCGAGGTAGCGCAGCAGGCTGAGGACGTTGACCCCGGCGACGAGGCGCAGGATCAGGCCGAGGACGCCGAAGACGAAGATGACGCAGGTGATGTAGAAGGCGATCATGAGTACGGCGAGGCTCTTGAGTGCGCCGACGCCGGTGGCGCCGACGACAGCGGCCATCGCTCCGAAAGCACCGATGGGTGCGACCCACATGACCATCGACAGAATCTTGAAGATGACCTTCTGCAGGTGGCCGATGCCCCGGAGCACGGGCTCACCGGCTTCGCCGAGTGCCTGGAGAGCAAAGCCGGCAAGCAGCGCGACGACCAGCGCCTGCAGCACCGTTCCGCTGGTCACCGCGGAGAAGAGCGTCGTGGGGATGGTCTCCTGAAGGAAGCCCCAGAAGCCGCTCGGCGGCGCCGAGGCGGCCGCCTTGGCACCGGCCGCCGCAGCCTTGGTGGTCAGGTGCAGGCCGGATCCGGGATGGATCAGGTTGCCGACGACAAGACCGATGGCCAGGGCCACCGTCGACATGGCCAAGAAGTAGCCGAGCGCCAGTCCGCCGAGCCGGCCCACCTTGCCCGCCTGCCGCACCGAGCCGACACCAAGAACGATGGTGCAGAAGATGATCGGGCTGATCATCATCTTGACCAGGCTTACGAAAGAGTCACCCAGGGGCTTGAGCTGCAGCGCGGTACCAGGTGCGAGGAGACCGACGACGATGCCGGCGGCGACCGCGGCGACCACCATCACGTAGAGCCAGTGGGACCTGTCCCGGTGTCGAGCCGGGCGGGCGAGCAGGAGTGCCATCGCGAACCTCCACAGTCGGGCTGGCTCGAGATGCCCCGCAGCCAGTGGCCGGACTGTCCACCCCCGCAGAGGTGCTCGTCTCGGTTGTGTTCGTAGTGTTCACAGCCACTCGTTCATTTGTCGGTCACACTCGTGACATGCAGGCGAAGCGTTGGAGCGTGGCCCGGCAGCTGCTGGCGCTGCAGACTCTGCTGCTGCTGACCGTGTTCGCCGCGGCCGCCGCCACGACCCTCGCGGTTGATCGGGGCAACAACCAAGCGGCTGCACGAGACAAGGTGCTCGTGCTCGCCGAGTCGATAGCGGCGAACCCGTTCGTGGTCCAGCAGGCGACCGCCCGCACACCGACGGTGGCCCTGGAGCCGTACGCCGAGCAGATCCGCCTCGAGACCGGGGTCAACTTCGTCGTCATCATGGCGCCGAGCAGGACCCGGTGGACGCACCCCAACCGGTCCCTCATCGGGCAGCCGTTCATCGGCACGATCGAGCCGGCTCTGCAGGGGCGCGCGTTCACCGAGACCTATACGGGGACCCTCGGCGCGTCCGTCCGAGCCGTCGCGCCCGTGCGCAACGCGGACGGCAAAGTCGTGGCGCTCGTGTCGGACGGCATCACGACCGAGGCGATTCACGCCCAGCTATGGAGACAGCTGCCCATCCTGCTCACCGCGCTCGGCCTGCTGCTCGCGGTCGCCATGGCCGGCGCGGTTCTGGTCAGTCGGCGACTCCGCCGCCAGACCCGCGGTCTGGACGCCGACACGATCGCCAAGATGGTGGCCTCCCACGAGGCCGTCCTGCACTCCATCCGCGAGGGACTTGTCGTCACAGATCGGATCGGCCGGATCGGGCTGATGAACGACGAGGCACGGCGACTGCTGAACGCCGAAGGGGACATGGTCGGCCAACCCGTGGACCGGCTGGCCATAGCCCAATCCATCAAGGATCTGCTGACCGATGCCCGTACTGCCGACGATGAGCTGCACCTGACGGGCGAGCGCGTACTTGTCGTCAACCAGCTCCCGGCCCAGTGGGAAGGTCGCCGGTACGGAACCGTGACCACCTTGCGGGATCGCACCGAGCTGGAATCCCTCACCGGCGAGCTCAACACCACCAAGGCCCTCGCCGAGTCCCTGCGATCGCAGGCGCACGAAACGGCGAATCGCCTGCACACGATGATCGTCCTGGTGGAGACGGGGCGAGGCGAGGACGCGGTCCGCTACGCAACGAAACAGCTGGAGCTGTCCCAGCGTCTGACTGACCGGCTCTTCGAGGCGATCGACGAACCTGTCCTGGCGGCACTGCTGCTGGGTAAGACCGCCCAGGCCGGTGAGCGCGGCGTCGAGCTGACGGTGGACGTTCAGGGCGCCGTGACGTTTCTCGACCTACCGGCTTCCGATTTGGTGACGGTCGTCGGCAACCTGGTCGACAACGCCATCGATGCCAGCGCTCAAGCGCAGGTGGACCGCAGGGTCGACGTCACCATCGGGACCGAAGGAAACGAACTTCTCGTTCAGGTAGCCGACAGCGGACCCGGCCTCCCCGGATCCAGCGTCGATCTGGCGTTCACCCGCGGTTGGTCGACGAAGGTCTCGCCGACGACAGCCGGTCGTGGACTCGGCCTTGCGCTGGTGAACCAAGTGGTCCGCCGTCATCACGGGACGGTGACCGTGGCCTCCTCCGACTCCGACGGTGCTCACTTCAGCGTCCGCCTGCCCCTGCCTGGCAAAGTGGTGATCCGGTGACGGCCGACCCCATCAACGTCCTGATCGTCGATGACGAACAGCTGATCGCTGACGCCCACGCCCTCTATGTCGGCCGAGTCCCGGGCTTCCTCGTCGTCGGGGTCGTCCCCAGCGGCAGCGAGACCCTGAGGTTCGTGCGCGATCATCGCGTCGACCTCATCCTGCTGGACTTCAACCTGCCTGACGTGCACGGGCTGGAGGTCTGCCGCGCGTTGCGTGCCGGTCGCAGCGAGGCAGACGTCATCGCCGTCACGTCCACCCGCGACCTCGCCGCGGTGCGTTCCGCGGTGTCGCTCGGGGTGGTGCAGTATCTGCTCAAGCCGTTCACGTTCAGCTCGTTGCGCGACAAGCTCGAGCGCTACAGCGACTACCGCGCGCAGACCAGGCTTCCGCAGGGCGTGTCCGCCCAGTCCGAGATCGACCGGGCTTTCGCTTCGCTGCGGGGCAGCTCATCGGGCACCCTGCCAGGGGGTCTCAGCGAAGACACACTCGAGACGATCGCTCGGTACGTCCAGGGTGGGTCGTCGATGTCTGCCATCGAGGTCGCCCGTGGATGCGGCGTGTCCCGGGTGACCGCCCGGCGCTACCTCGAGCATCTCGCCGCCGCCGGGCTCCTGCAGCGACGTCAGCGCCACGGACGCAACGGCCGGCCCGAGATCGAGTTCGAGTGGCGCGGTCAGTGAGGCCCAACTCGATGACCGACGGCTAGGCTCGGGATCATGACCTTCGTCCTGTGGTTGCACGTCTTGGCGGCGATCTTCGTCATCGGCCCGCTCACCGTTGCCATGAGCGCAGCGCCGGCGACGATCAAGCAGGGCGCGGAGGGTCTGCCCCTGCTGCGCTGGTTCCACCGCACGACCCGGGTCTACGGTCTCGGGACGCTGGCAGTGATCGCGACCGGAGCCTGGGTCGTGCCGCTGGACAAGGACGTCTCCTTCTCGACCGCATGGCTGTCCGCCGCGATGGCCATGTTCATCGTGGCGGTCCTGCTGGTGCTGTTCTCGGCCCGCGAGCAGGGCAAGGCGGTCAAGAGCATCGAGGCCGGCAACGACGGGGCGGTCGAGGCTGGGCGGATGTCGGCGGTCGCCGGTTTCACCGGCCTGCTGTGGGTAGCCATTCTCTTGCTGATGGTCTTCCATCCCGGTTCACACTGACCACGGCCCGGCCCGTACCGTTGGGGCCGGGACACGATCTTTCGGAGGTACGCGGTGGGTAGCCAACCAGGCGGCGGACACGAGACCCCGGTCATCGACTGGGTCGCGGTCTACATCATGTTGGTCGGCTGCATCGGGCTCGGCTTGGCGATGCCGCTGAAGTCGTGGTGGATCGGCCTGGCCGGCGGCGTGGTGTTCCTCGTCGGCGCCGGCATCGCGCTGGGCTACGGCATCATGAACCACACCGAGGACTACGAGGTCCGGACGAAGCACGACGACGTCGTCGAAGAGCCGGCAGCCCCGTCCCACCGGATCATCAGCGCCTAGTCGACGCTGACGCCCGTACGGCCGCAGGCACTGAGCCGTACGGGCCTTACAGCGGGCCCTTGGGCAGGTCGATATCTGCACCTGACCAAGGAGGTGCGCGCCGGTGTCCATCACGCCGAACCACTCCGCCACCGCCTTTCGCGCTGCGCGGGAACGGTTGGGTCCGGCGCTGCGGCACACCGGAGGCCTCGGCATGGCAGGGGTGGGCAGCATCGTCGGCGCCGGCGTGGTCTTCGCCGAGCTGCAGCAGGCCCGTCGGGCGATTCCCCCGCGCAGCGAGGCCCCGCGCGCGGACGGGGACTTCGGGCCGGAGACCGGACGGCCGCTGCGGCTGGCCCTGATCGGTGACTCCTCGGCTGCCGGCGTCGGCTGCGAGACCGACGACCAGACCCCGGGAGCACTGCTGGCGCAGGAGCTGGTCGGACGGGGGTTTCGCGTCCACCTCGACGTCTTCGCGGTGTCCGGCTCGTGCAGCGCCGACCTCGCCCCCCAGATCGCCCGCGCCCTGCTCAGCCCGCCTGACATCGCCGTGATCTGCATCGGCGCCAACGACGTCACCCACTTCGTCGCCGCGGATGTCGCGGCACCGATGCTCGGGGAGGCCGTACGCCGGCTGCGCGACGGCGGCATCTCCGTGCTCGTGGCGACCTGCCCGGACCTGGGCACGGTCCGACCGGTGCCGCAGCCGCTGCGTACGGTGGGCCACCACCTCTCCCGGCGGATGACCCGGCTGCAGACCCGCGAGGTCCTGCTGGCCGGCGGTCTCCCGGTCGACATCGGCCGGGCGCTCGGTCGCTCCTTCCGACAGGGTCAGGAACTGTTCTGCCCGGACCGGTTCCACCCGTCGCCGACTGGCTACCGGGCGCTGGTCGACGCCCTCGTCGGACCGCTGGAAACCCTGCTGCCGCGATGATCGGTGCGCGAAACCGGGTCGAAGGTGCCACTGTTGCCAATACGTAGGCGTAGCCTGCAGGGCGTGAACGCACCCCAGCGCGCCGCCCGGTCCCTGGCGGCGACCTCGGTAGGGCTCGCCGCCGGCAGCCTCGCTCTGCTCGCCCTCGAGGCGGTCGTCGCCCGCGCCCGTCCCTACCTCACCCCGGACAGCGCGCCGCCGGTCGAGGGCACGTTCGGTGACCGCGAGGACATCCCGCTCCGGCTGGCGGTGGTGGGCGACTCCACGGCCGCCGGCGTCGGGGTGGACCTCACCGAGGACACCGTCGGCGCCCAGGTCGCGGCCGCGATCTCCACCGACCGCCGGGTGATCCTGACCTGCGTCGCGATCGCCGGGTCCCGTACGGGAGACCTCGGTCCCCAGGTCTCCCGGGCACTGCTCGGCCGCCCCGACGTGGTGCTGATGCTCATCGGCGCCAACGACGCGACCCACGTCACCCCGCTCGCCCGCGTCCTGGCCCACCAGGCGGCCGCCGTCGCCCGGCTGCGCGCCGAGGGGGTCGCGGTCGTCGTCGGCACCTGCCCGGACATGGGCGCCCGCAGCTTCCTGCCGCCGTTGCGCCAGTTGGCCGCCTGGCAAGGCCGCCGGGTGGCCCGCATCCAGGACCTCGCGGTCCGGGAGGCCGACGGCGAGGCCGTACCCCTCGGCCTGATCTGCGGCCCGCAGTTCCGGGCCGACCCTGACGCGCTGTCAGCGGACGGCTTCCACCCCTCGGCGTACGGCTACCGGCTGTGGACAGAGGCTCTGCTGCCGACGGTGCAGCGCGCGGTGGGGCTGCAGGCCACGCGCTGACCCGTTCAGCCGGCAGGGCAGCGGGCCCGCAGCGTCGCCACCAGGTCGCCGCCGCCGAGGAGTCGTACGGCCTCACCTCTCGGCAACGACCCGTCCAGGTCGAACCGGTGCAGCACCACCTCGCCGAGGACGAACGCCGCCTCGGCGTCGGAGCTCAACGCCCTCAGGGCATCTGCGCCGACCACGGCCAGCTGGTCCCCGAGCAGGACGTCCTCGAACCGGCGGGGAAACCCGTGGGTGTCGCCGGCGACCAGCACCAGCTCCCGTACGAGATGGTGGACGGCATCGGCGCGGGTGGTGAAGGGGGGCACCGACGCGGCCGCGAGGCGGGGCGCCCCGATGCTGCGCAGTCGCGACACCAACCGGCCCAGCTCCTGGGCGGCGAGCACCTTCGCCGGCGTGTCCACCCGGCGAGGCTACCGGTTCAGTCCTCGGCGCAGTCGAAGCAGTCCGGCTGCCCGCAGCCGTGGAACAGCGAGGTCCCGAGGATCTCGCGCATGTGGTCCAGGACTGCCCGGTCGGGGTCCTCCCAGGGCGCGGGGGACTTCTCGACGCGGTCGTCCGCCCGAGGCGTCAGCCCTGCCCACTTGTTCATGCCTAGGGAATCGGCCAGGTGGCGCGGAGTGGACACCGCCGTACGGAACTACACGAATCGGCCATTCGGCCCACGCCGACGTGCACCGGATGGCCCATCGGTGCCCCCGGAGGGACTCGAACCCTCACTGTGACCCTTTTAAGGGGCCTGTCTCTGCCGGTTGGACTACAGGGGCCCTACAAATAGCGCTTGCGAGGGAAGATAGCGTGCGCGCCGGCCACCCGGTCCAGAAAGAGCATCCCGGCGAGGTGGTCCAGCTCGTGCTGGAATGCCCGCGCCTCGAAAGCGTCGGCCTCGTACGTCCTCAGCTCGCCCGTCCCGGGTACTGCGCCGCGGACCACCACCCGGCGAAAGCGCGCCACGTCCCCGGTCAGGTCGGGAACGGACTGGCAGCCCTCGCGGCCGACCTTAGGCCCCTCGCCGGACACCAGCTCGGGGTTGGCCAGCACGACCAGGCCGGCGGACGTCCTGGCCTTGGGGTGACCGGTCACGTCGAGGCAGAAGACCCGGCGACCGTCACCCACCTGGGGAGCCGCCAACCCGACGCAGCCGGGGTGGGCGTACATCGTGGCCACCAGGTCGGCGGCCAGCCCGACCACCGACGGGTCGCAGGGGTCGACGTCCGCGGAGGGCCTGGACAGCACCCGTTCGGGAGCCAGGACGACCTCGCGTACGGTCACAGCAGGTCCGGGTCAGCCGCCCGCACGGTGACCTCGACACCCAACTCGTCGGCGGCGCCCGCGAGCGAGGCCCGCAGCTCCTCGATGTCGACCTCGAGTGGCACCTCGACGTCGGCGACCACGACGTAGAGGTCGCCGCTCAGCCGGGTCGTCAGGTCACTGACATTGCCGCCGTACGAGGCGATCACGCCCATGACGCGGGACACGATGCCGGGTCGGTCGGCCCCGTGCACGGAGACCACGTAGGGCGAGCCGGTGCTGGTGTGGCCGGGCTCGACGGTGACCTCGCCCACGAACGCCGCGAGCCCGAGAGCACCGGTGACCGGCTCGAGCGCGGCTCGTACGGCGTCCTCTCCCGCGTCCACCGCCACGATCAGCGACATCGCGAAGTGACCGCCGAGGATCGTCATCGACGAGTCCTCGAGGTTGCCGCCGACCTCGGCCAGCGCACCGGTCACCGCCGCGATGATGCCCGGCCGATCTACCCCGATGACGGTGACCGCGAGCAGGGTCATGCGCGCTTGCGTGGCGCCCGGGCGGCCGCGGCCTTGGCCGGCGCCGGCTTGGGTGCGGCCGACGCGGGCAGCTCGGAAGCTTCGGCGAACGCCCGCCTGGGGTCGGCGAACGAGCCGAGCGACACGATCTCGCGGCGGAAGAACAGGGCCAGCGTCCAGTCGGCCATCACCCGGGTCTTGCGGTTGAAGGTGGGGACGCGGGCCAGGTGGTAGGAGCGGTGCATGAACCAGGCGGCCAGGCCGGTCAGCTTGACGCCGTAGATCTCAGCCACCCCCTTGTGCAGGCCGAGGCTGGCAACCGACCCGGCGTAGGCGTGCCGGTAGGGCAGCAGCGGCTCGCCGCGCAACGAACGGATGAGGTTGTCGGCGAGGTGCTTGGCCTGCCGTACGGCGTGCTGCGCGCTCGGCCCGGTGGTCGCGCCCGACTCCTCCTTGGTGAGGTCCGGCACGGCAGCGCTGTCACCGGCAGCCCATGCGGAGTCGACCCCGTCGACGGTCAGCTCGGCCGTCGCCCTGAGCCGGCCCTTGTCGTCCAGCGGCAGGTCGGTCGCGCTGACCACCGGGTTGGGCTTGACGCCCGCGGTCCACACGATCGTCTCGCAGTCGTACTCGGTGCCGTCGTCGAGCACCACGTGACCGTCGACCATGGACTCGACCCGGGTCTTGAGCTTGACCTCGATACCGCGCTGCTGGAGCTGGTCGATGGTGTAGCCGCCCATCTGCAGGCTGACCTCCGGCAGGATCCGGGTGGTCGCCTCGATCAGCACCCAGCGCATGTCGGAGGCCTCGAGCCCGTTGTAGAACCGGATCGCATCGCGGGCCATGTCCTCGAGCTCGGCCAGGCACTCG
Source organism: Frankiales bacterium (assembly GCA_033851545.1). Classification (GTDB taxonomy): domain Bacteria; phylum Actinomycetota; class Actinomycetes; order JAWWOL01; family JAWWOL01; genus JAWWOL01. Next base: position 11,230 of record JAWWOO010000097.1, read on the forward strand.
ATGCCGGCGTAGCCGCCGCCGATCACGGTGAAGGTCAGCGCCCGGCGGCGGAGCTCGCGGTCGTGGGTGCTGGCCGCGATGTCGAGGCGGGTCAGCACGTGGTTACGCAGGAAGATCGCCTCGGCCACGCTCTTGAACCCGATGCCCTGCTCGCGCAGGCCAGGGATCGGCAGGGTCCGCGCGATCGAGCCGGGCGCCATGACCAGGATGTCGTACGTGAGCTCGCGGGGGTGGCCCTCGAGCGGCTGGAACGTCGCCGTCTTCCGGCCGTGGTCGAGCGCGGAGATCCGCCCCGAAAGCACGTGGCACTTCGGCAGCACCTTGCGCAGCGGCACCACCACGTGCCGGGGCTCGAGGTTGCCGGCCGCCGCCTCCGGCAGGAACGGCTGGTAGGTCATGTACGAGTTGGGCTCGACGATCGTCACGGTCGCCTCGCCCGGCTTGAGCTTTCGTTGCAGCCGCAGGGCTGTGTACATCCCGACGTAGCCACCGCCGACGATCAGGATGTGCGGACGTTGAGTGGTCGCCATGCGTCCGACCCTACCCGCAGCGATCAACGCGATTCCTCACGCCCTCCGCCGCCGCCGAGCGCCTAGAGCGATCGCTGCCGCGCCCAAACCGAGCGTCGTTGCCGACCAGGCCAAGTGGGTACGGGAGAGCGGCGCGCACGCGGCATCGCTGTCCAGCCAGCCGAACCCCCGCACCCGCCCGGCTGCGACAGCGGCGCTATTGACGGAAACTGGCCCGCAGACCAGCGATAGCGGCGCTATCGACGCCAAAGGAGCAGGCCTAGAGGGGCGGGAGGCCGGCGAGGGTGCGGGCGCGGCTGAAGACGTCGTCGAGCATCGGCTCGGTCAGCCGCCCGGTGAACGTGTTCTGCTGGCTGGGGTGGAAGCAGCCCACCAGCGTCAGCCCATCGAGCGCGACCTCGACCCCGTGGCCGAACCGTGGACGAGGCACCGGCAGCGCATAGCCGAGCGAGCCGACTACCGGCCACAGCGCCTGCCAGCCGAACCCGCCCAGGACGACGACCACCCGCAGCGCCGGCAGCAGGGACAGCTCGCGGGCCAGCCACGGCCGGCAGGTGTCCCGCTCGGCCGGCGTCGGCGCGTTCAACGGCGGGGCGCACCGTACGGCTGCCATGAGGCGGGCATCGATCAGCCGCTGGCCGTCACCGGCGGTCACCGACGTCGGCTGCACCGCAAGTCCGGCCCGGTACAAGGCGGCGAACAGCCAGTCGCCGCTGCGGTCGCCGGTGAACACCCGGCCGGTACGGTTGCCGCCGTGGGCGGCGGGCGCCAGCCCGAGCACCGCGATGGCGGCGTCCGCCGGGCCGAAGCCGGTGGTCGGCCGGCCCCAGTAGTCCTCGCCGAGGAACGACGCGCGCTTCACCTCGGCCACCTCCTCGCGCCAGGTGACCAACCGCGGGCAGGCCCGGCACACGGACATGCAGGCGTCGTTGGTCTCGAGGTCGGGGGCCGCCGCAGCGAGGAGCTCGACGTCGCGAGGCGAGACCGCTACCGGCGTGTCAGGGCGGGCGGCGTCGCCCGGCCAGCTGGTGCCGGGGGCAACGACCAACGACGTCAGCCGATGCGGTCGTGCAGGAAGGCCAGCGTGCGCTCCCAGGCCAGCGCGGCCGCCTCCGGCGCGTAGACCTCAGGGCGGGTGTCGTTGAAGAACGCGTGGTCGGTGCCGGGGTACTCGTACGCGGAGAACTCCCCGCCCGCGGCCTCGATCGCCTGCTGGGCCGTGAGCACGGCGCCGCCGTTGATGCCCCCTTCGTGCTCGTCGGCGTGCATCAGCGCGGCCTTGTCCTGGTAGCGGCTCCAGGTGGGGCTCATCCGCTCCCACGGCAGCGCCGGATAGAAGCCGACGGTCGCCACGATGTCGTCGGACAGCGTGGCTGACCACAGGGCGAGCGTGCCGCCCAGGCAGAAACCGACGACGCCGATGCCCTGACCGGTCGTCGACTCGTGCTGGGCGAGGTAGGCAGCCGCCGCCACGATCTCCTCGGCCACGTGGTCCATGGCCAGCTCCATCATCATCTTCTCGGCCTCGTTGGGCTCGCGGGTCTGCTTGCCGTGGTAGAGGTCCGGGGCCAGGACGACGAACCCGGCCGCGGCCAGCCGCCCTGCCACATCCTTGATGTGGTCGTTGAGGCCCCACCACTCCTGGATCAGCACCACGCCGGGACCCGTACCGCTGGCTGGCGTCGCGAGGTAACCCTGCCCGTCGGTGCCGAACCGGACCATGCCTGCTGCGTCGTCTGTCATGGCGAACACCCTCTCATCGGTGGAGCTGTAAGTGATCACTGGACTGCGCAGTTGCTCGTAAACCTTCCGGCGATGCGGAGTAGTGAAGTGTCCGCCGAATGGCCGGACTACGCACGCGCCGGCCGCGGCAAATGCCGGGGCGATTCGGACACCGGACCTGCAAGCCGCCCAGATCGGTCCGTCGAGGCCGCGCGAAAACACGCAACAGCCCGTAAGCCGTTGCGCAAACGGGTGCTTACACAGAGTCATCAGGCAATGACACTCAGAGAGATTTCCGACCTTGGAAGGGACCGTCGATGCAGGCACTCGGTGTCAGCTGGGGTGAGCGCAAGGGCCGCCGTCGCGCGGCGATGGCCGCTGTGGCAAGCGCAGCCCTGCTCGTCCCCGGTTCCGCGGCCGGCGCGAGCGGCGACCGCTCCTCCGCCCTGCAGCAGGTCATCGTGCAGGCGGTCCCCGGCGCGGTGGCCCAGGCCGAGCAGGCGGTACGCGCCGCCGGCGGCAAGGTCGCCCGTGAGCTGCACCTCGTCAACGGGTTCTCCGCGACGCTGCCCGCCGGCAGCCGACTCGGCCGCGCCGACGGAGTCCTCGCCGTCACGCCGGACCGGGCGATGCACGTGCTGGCCGCGACCTATGCGCCGGCCACCGACGTCGGCGCCCCGCTCGCAGTGCAGACCCAGATCGGCGCCAGCTCGTACTACCAGAACGGCTTCTACGGCCAAGGCGTCGGCGTCGCGCTTGTCGACTCCGGCGTCGTTCCCGAGGACGGCCTGCGGCACAACGTCTACTTCGGCCCCGACTTCACCCCGGAGGCCACGGACCCGACGCTGAAGTACCTCGACACGTACGGCCACGGCACTTTCATGGCCGGCCTGATCAGCGGCCGCACCGATGCGGCGGCCCGCCCGTACAGCGACCCGGCGAACTATGTCGGCGTCGCCCCCGAGTCCACCCTCGTCAGCCTCAAGGTTGCCGACAACCAGGGCAACACGCAGGAGTCGGCGGTGGTCGCCGCCGTCGACTGGGCCACCCAGCACATGACGGACATGAACCTCAACATCCGGGTCCTGAACCTGTCCCTGGGGGCGACGAACACCGGCTACCTCAACGACCCGCTTGCGGCTGCCGTTGAGCGGGCCTGGAGCTTCGGCATCACCGTGGTCAGCGCCGCCGGCAACGAGGGCACCGCCGGCCTGGACCTGCCCGCCGTGGACCCGTACGGGATCGCGGTCGGCGCCTTGGACAACCAGAACACCGCCTCCCTGGGCGACGACAGGGTCGCGTCGTTCTCCAACAGCGGGGCCGGCGGCCGCAACCCGGACCTGGTGGCTCCGGGGACGCACATCGTCGGGCTGCGCGACGTCGGCAGCTACATCGACAACACGTTCGGCAGTACGGGTGCAGTCACCGGCAGCCTGTTCCGGGGAAGCGGGACGTCCGAGGCGGCTGCCATCACCTCCGGCGCTGCGGCGCTGGTCATCTCGCAGCACCCCACCCTGACCCCGGACCAGGTCAAGGGCATCCTCAGCGGTACCGCGCGCTCGATCGTCGGCTCGACCTGGGCGACCGCCGGACCCGGCCAGATCAACCTCTCCGGCGCCTACGGGGCCGGCATCCCCAACACCACCACCACGGCGGCTCACGCGGCCGGCTTCGGCAGCTTTGCCAACAGCCTCTGGGGTGGCACCTGGTCGGGCAGCGTGTGGCAGTCCGCGCCCCATACGGACGTGCTGCTGTCGCAGGGCAAGCAGGCCACCGCCTCGTCACAGGAGAGCGGCACCTTCCCAGCCTCTGCGGCCGTCGACGGCGACGCCGCCACCCGCTGGGCCAGCGCGTTTACCGACAACCAGTGGCTGACCGTGGACCTGGGCGCCTCGGCCACCGTCGGCTCGGTCACCCTGAACTGGGAGGCCGCCTACGCCAAGGCGTTCCAGGTCCAGACCTCGAACGACAACAGCTCCTGGACGACGATCTACTCGACGACAGCCGGCACCGGCGGAGTGCAGACCCTCAACGTGAGTGGCACCGGCCGCTACGTCCGGGTGTTCGGCACCGTCCGCGCCACCGCGTACGGATTCTCGCTCTTCGAGCTGCGGGTGAACGGCTACTGGACCGCGCAGGCGTGCAGCACCGGGAATGCGGCACTCGGCAGGCCCGCCACCGCGTCGTCGGTCGAGAACGCCGCCTACTACCCGGCCTCCGCGGCGGTGGACGGGAGCGGCACCAGCCGCTGGTCCAGCGCGGCGACGGACGGCCAGTGGCTGCAGGTCGACCTCGGCAGCCAGCAGGCACTGTGCATGGTGTCGCTGAGCTGGGAGGCGGCGTACGGAACGGCCTTCCAGCTGCAGACCTCGCTCGACGCGACGAACTGGAGCACGGTCTACTCCACCACGACCGGCAGCGGCGGCCTACAGAACCTGCCCGTCGCGGGCAACGCGCGGTACCTGCGCATGTACGGCTCGGCCCGCGCCACCGGCTACGGGTTCTCGCTGTACGAGCTGCAGGTGCACACCTCGACCGGAGCCGCCGCGACGGCAGTTGCCGAGGGTGACGGCGGCACGGTGTCGGGCTCGCGCTGGACCGGCTCCCGGTGGACCGGCGTGGTTTGGACCGGCTCGCGCTGGACCGGTGCCACCTGGGCGTCCGCGAACTGGGCCAACCGCAGCTGGCGGTAGGGCCACCGCCAGTCCCCGTTGCGGAAACGTGATGTTCGCCGTTGGGGTAACGGATCTTGCGCCGTTCGGGCTATCCGTCCGCGCCGTCGGCGGACCGAGGGGCCGGGCCGATCCGGACAGGCCGGGACGGAACCGTCGCATTCGGTACGCAAGTTCTCAACAAGGCAGTGGAAGATCTTGGCGATCGGGTTATTGCAGAACGTGTTTACTCGACGACACTGAGTGACAAGACTCGTTACGGAGAGGTTACGAAATGCAAGCACTCGGTGTCAGTTGGGGCGAACGCAAGGGCCGCAGACGGTTTGCTGCCGCCACGGTCGCCGCGACCGCAATGCTGCTGCCCGGGTCGGCAACCGCCGGCGCCACGGGTACGCACAGCTCGGTCCTGCAGCAGGTCATCGTCCAGGCGCTCCCGGGAGCCCTGGCCCAAGCCGAGCAGGCGGTCCGCTCCGCCGGCGGCGCGGTCACCCGTGAGCTCAGCATCGTGAACGGCTTTGCGGCGACGGTTCCCGCCCGCAGCACCCGCCTCATCGCGCGCAGCGAGGGCGTTCTGGCGGTCACCCCCGACCGTCCGTTGCACGTCCTGAGCTCCGCCTACACCCCGTCCACCGACGCCGGGTCGCCCTCGGCCCTGCAGGCGGTGACCGGAGCGAGCACCTACTGGCAGAACGGCTACTACGGCCAGGGGGTCGGCGTGGCCGTCATCGACTCGGGCGTGGTGCCTGAGGACGGCCTGCGGCACAACGTCTACTACGGCCCGGACTTCTCCCCGCAGGTCAACGACAACACCCTGAAGTTCCTCGACACCTACGGGCACGGCACGTTCATGGCCAGCCTGATCGCCGGCCACGCCGACGCCGCCGTGAGGCCGTACACCAACGCCGCCAACTTCGTCGGCATCGCACCTGAGGCGACGCTGGTCAGCGTCAAGGTCGCCGACGCGCTCGGCAACACCACCGAGTCCGCCGTCGTCGCGGGCGTCGAGTGGGTCGTGCAGCACATGTACGACAACCAGATCGGCGTCAACAACATCCGGGTCATCAACCTGTCGGTCGGCGTGCCGGACACGGGATACCAGAACGACCCGCTGGCGGCCGCGATCGAGAAGGCCTGGAGCTACTGCATCACCGTGGTCGCCTCAGCCGGCAACGACGGCACGTCCGGGATCACCCTGCCGGCTGCGGACCCGTACGCGATCGCCGTCGGTGCCGTCGACAACCAGAACACGCTCTCGACCGCCGATGACAGGGTCGCGTCGTTCTCCAACACGGGCAAGGGCAACCGCAACCCGGACCTGGTCGCTCCGGGCACCCACGTGGTCGGCCTGCGCGACGCCGGCGGCTACCTCGACAACACCTACGGCTCGACCGGCCAGGTGGCGACGAGCTTCTTCCGCGGCAGCGGGACGTCCGAAGCCTCGGCGATCGTGGCCGGCGCAGCGGCGCTGATCATCTCGCAGCACCCCGACCTCAACCCCGACGTGGTCAAGGCCCTGCTCACGGACAGCGCGAAGCCGCTGCCCGGAGCGACCGCCGCCACGCAGGGTGCCGGCCAGTTGAACCTGACCGCGGCGTACAGCCAGCCCCTGAGGAACGTGTACGCGAACTGGCCGCACGCGGCGAACTGGGACCAGTTCGGCACCCAGCAATACGGCGGCACCTGGGCCAACAGCGTCTGGCAGTCACCCACCTACTCCACCGTCTCCGGTGGCGAGGGCGGCACGCTGTCCGGCTCACGGTGGACCGGATCACGGTGGACCGGTGGCAACTGGACCGGCTCGCGCTGGACCGGCGGCACGTGGAGCGGTGCGGCTTGGGCCAATCGGTCCTGGAGTTGACCGGCTAACCGACCGAAGGCAGAACGATGACCACACGGGCCACCACCAGGAGCAGCCGACTGCGGGCGCTGAGCGCCGGCACGCGCATCGGCGTGCTCACGGCGGCCGTGCTCGTGGTGACGGCCGGCATCTACGCGGGTCTCCACCACCAGTCGGCGTCCAGCCCCGCCTTCCACATCACCTGGTGGGCGCTGGCGCCGATGGTCTACCTGGCCGAGGTCAGCCTGGTGCACCTGCACTTCCGGCGGGACAACCATTCGTTCTCGCTCAGCGAGGTGCCGCTGGTCCTCAGCCTGCTGTTCAGCCCGTCATGGGAGATCCTGCTGGGCCAGGTCATCGGGGCGGCCGTCGCCTTCGGCCTGCACCGCCGGCTGTCGCCACAGAAGTTCGTGTTCAACCTCGCGGTCAGCACTCTCGATGCGGTGGCGGCTGCGGCACTCTTCCACGCGCTGCAGCCCCACTTCACGACTCTCGGGCCGAGGGTCTGGGCGGCGGCCTTCCTCTCCGCGATCGTCGCGGCCACGATCGGTGGCACCACCGTGGTCGCGGCGATCTCGCTGTCCGAGGGAAAGCTGCAGCCGGACCGGCTGCGCACGGTGCTGACGATGGCGAGCGTCGCAGCCCTCACCAACACCAGCCTGGCGCTCATCGCCGGCACACTGCTGCTGCAGTCACCGGAAACGACCTACCTGCTGCTCATCCCGATCGCCACGGTCTTCCTCTCCTACGGTGCCTACCTGCGTGAGCGGGAGAAGCACGAGAGCCTGGAGTTCCTCTACACCTCCACCCGGATCCTGAGCGAGACGCCCGAGCTGGAGCAGGCCGTCGTCGCCCTGGTCGCCCAGGCCCGCGAGATGTTCCGTGCGGAGACGGCCCAGATGCTGTTCGTCATCGGCGAGGACCAGGGGATGCTCCGCACCAGGGTCTCCGAGGACGAGAACGTCGAGATCATGACGGCCGTCGACGATCCCTCCGTGCACGCGCTCTGGCACCGACTCGCCAGGCACCCGGAGACCCTGCTCCTGCGGCACCCCACGGGCGACGACGAGTTCGACGCTTTCCTTGCCGCGCAGGGACTCCAGGACGCGATGGTGACCGCGCTGCGTGGTGAGAGCCGGGCCTTCGGCATGGCCGTCGTCGGCAACCGGGTCGGCGGTGTGAGCTTCGACAGCGAGGATGCCCGGCTGTTCGAGACCCTCGCCAACCACACCAGCGTCGCCCTCGAGAACGGTCGGTTGGAGCAGTCGCTGACCCAGCTGCGCGAGCTCGAGCAGCGGCTCAAGCACCTGGCGTTCCACGACCCGCTGACCGGACTGGGCAACCGCACGCTGTTCGCCCAGCACGTGGAGACCGCGATCGCCACTGCGTCCCGCTGCGCGGTGCTGTTCATCGACCTGGACGACTTCAAGACCGTCAACGACACCCTGGGCCACGCTGCGGGCGACCACCTGCTGGTCGCCGTCGCCGAACGGATCACCTCCTGCCTCCGGCCCGAGGACCACGCGGCCCGGCTCGGCGGCGACGAGTTCGCCGTACTCCTGGAGGGAGTCGGCGACACCGAGGACGCTCAGCTGGTGGCGTCCCGGATCACCGAAGCCCTGCGGGTGCCGCTCAACCTCGCGGGCCAGGACGTACGGGTCGGGGCCAGCATCGGCATCGCGCCGGCCATGGACACCACGACGTCCGACGAGCTGCTGCGCAACGCCGACCTCGCGATGTACATGGCCAAGGCGCAGGGCAAGGGATCGTTCCAGCTCTTCGCCCCGTCGATGAGCGCCGAGGTGGCAGCCCGGCACCGGCTCAAGGCCGACCTCGAGCTGGCCGTCGACAGGGGCGAGTTCCGGGTCTTCTACCAGCCGATCATCGAGCTCGCGACCGGGCTGCCGGTGGCCTTCGAGGCCCTGGTCCGCTGGCAGCACCCGGAGCTCGGTCTACTGCTGCCGGACAGCTTCATCCCGATGGCGGAGGAGACCGGCCTCATCGCCGAGGTGGGCCGGCTGGTATTGGCCGAGGCAGTCGGCCAGGCGGCCGCCTGGCAGCGGGCCTTCCCCCGCGAGACGCCGCTCTACGTCACCGTCAACCTCTCGCCGTTGCAGGTCCGGCTGCCCTACCTGGTCGCCCAGGTCAGCGACATGCTGACCAGCAGCCGGCTGGCGCCGGGCACGCTTGTTCTCGAGATCACCGAGAACCTCATGCTGCGCGATGCCGACGCCGCCATCGAGGTGCTGCAACAGCTGCGCTCGCTGGGGGTGCGCCTCGCCCTCGACGACTTCGGTACGGGCTACTCCTCGCTCGGCCAGCTCCGCCGGCTGCCCGTCGACATGCTGAAGATCGCGAAGACGTTCGTCGACGACCTCGACGGCAAGGGCGAGAACAGTGCCTTCGCCAGCGCGATCCTGGCCCTCGGCGTCACCCTCAAGCTCACCACGCTCGCCGAAGGGGTCGAGCACTCCTGGCAGGTCAACGAGCTGCGCCGGCTGGGCTGCTCGCTCGCCCAAGGCTTCCACTTCGCCCAGCCGATGCCGGTCGAGCGGGTCGAGGACTACCTTGCGGAGCAGTTCGACACCGCCCTCGGCCAGGTCATCGCCTTCCCCGCCTGAGCCCCGAGCCCGCACGAGCCTGGCGAGTCGCCCTGGCATGAAGCAACCCCGCCGAAGGATGGACCCCAACCGTGGCTGGGTACCAGCTTGGGTCCATCGTTCGGCGGGGTTGCGCGGGCTACGGCGCGAGCCTCGTGTCGAAACTGATGCCGCCCAGGGATTCCACTTTGCCCAGCCGATGCCGGTCGAGCGGGTCGAGGACTACCTTGCGGAGCAGTTCGACACCGCCCTCGGCCAGGTCATCGCCTTCCCCGCCTGACTGCCGGATCAGCCGAGGTACCAGGCGATCCCGTCCAGGATGTCGTGCTCGCTGATGACGACCTCACTCACGCCCACCTGCTCGACGATCCGGGACAGGATGAGCGCGCCGGCACCGATCACATCGACCCGGCCGGGGTGCATCACCGGCATGGCCGCCCGCTGGACGCGCGGCATCGCCAGCAACCGGTCGGCCACGCCGTGCACCTGCGCCGCGCTGAGGACCGACCCGTGGATGGCGACCGGGTCGTAGGCGGGCAGGGCGAGGGCGATGGCCGCGACGGTCGTCGCCGAGCCGGCAACGGCCACCAACGTCGCCGCGTCGCGTACCGGCACGGTCTGCGCCGCCGTGGCGATGAGCTCGTCGACCAGCCGGGTCGCGGCCCGGATCTCGGCGTCCGTAGGCGGATCAGAGCGCAACGAGCGCTCGGTCAGGCGCACGCAGCCGATGTCGACGGACCGGGCAGCGGTGACCTCGTCCGCGCCGAGCACGAACTCGGTCGAGCCGCCGCCGATGTCCACCACCAGGAAGGGCGGCCCGTTGCCCGCGTCCGGGCGCAGCCCGCTGATGGCGCCGTGAAAGGACAGCCGAGCCTCTTCGTCGCCGGAGATCACCTCAGGGCGTATGCCGAGCACTTCCTCTGCTGCATCGAGGAACTGCGCGCTGTTGGTCGCGTCCCGAGCCGCGGACGTCGCGACCATCCGGACCCGCTCGGCGCCCAGAACCCGGAGCTCATAGGTGTAGTCACGCAACGCGACCAGCGTGCGCTCGATCGCCTCGTCGGAGAACCGGCCCGTGCGGTCGACGCCCTCGCCCAGCCGGACGACCGTCATCCGGCGGACCACGTCGACCATGTCCGGGTCGCTGCTGTCGGCGAAGACGTCGGCGACGTACAGCCGGATCGAGTTGGTGCCACAGTCGATCGCGGCGACCCGCGTCACGCCTCGTCCGCCGGCCGGACGCAGGGCCCTGCGGTCCACCACGGCGGCAGCATCGCCAGCGCCTCGTCGCCCAGCGGGTTGATGCCGGGACCGACGGCGAGCGAGTGGGCGACCAGCACGTGCAGGCACTTGACCCGGGTGGGCATGCCGCCGGCACTGACCCGCTTGGGCAGCTCGTCGAGGGCATCACGGCGGCGCAGGTAGTCCTCGTGCGCGAGCTGATAGCGCGCGGCCAGCTCGGGGTCCTCGGCCACGCGGGCGGTCATCTCACGCATGACGCCGGCCGCCTCCAGCCGGCCGATGGCCGAGGCCGCCTTGGGACAGGTCAGGTAGAACAAGGTCGGGAACGGGCTGCCGTCCTCGAGCCGGGGGGAGGTCTCGACCACGTCGGGCAGTCCGCAGGGGCAGCGGTGGGCGACCCGGCGCATCGCCCGCGGCTGCCGGCCGAGCTGGGCCGCGACGGCCGCTGTGTCGCCCGGGTCGAGGCTCACGGCTTCCTCGACGGCGTGGGCACCGGCGGGTGGTCGGCCGACTTGACGGTCCCCCACAGCTGGTCGTACCAGGTGCCTGGCGTCGCGGTCGGCGCCGGCGGGCTGGCTGCCGGGTCCGCCGAGGCCGGGATCCCGCCAGTGAGCACGTACTCGGTCTCGCCCGGCATGACGTAGTGCAGCCTCGTACGGGCCTGCCGCGCGACGAAGGCGGGGTCCTTCCACTGCGCGTCCTGGGCTGCGAGGGCGTCGACCTGCTGCTGCACCTGGGCGTTTGCCCGGTGCAGCTTGGCGATGACCCCGCGCTGGGCGAGATACTGCTGCACCGGGTAGGCGAGCATGAGCACCAGCGTGCAGAGCACCAACGCCAGGACCGCCGCCCGGCTGGTCAGAGAGCTGCGGCGGACCTGGGACGGTTGGGGCACCCGACTACTGTGCCTCGGCGTTGAACCGCGGGAAGGCCGACACACCGGCATAGCGGGCGGCGTCGTCGAGCTCCTCCTCGATCCGGAGCAGCTGGTTGTACTTGGCGACCCGGTCCGACCGGGCCGGCGCGCCCGACTTGATCTGGCCGCAGTCGGTCGCCACGGCGAGGTCGGCGATGGTCGTGTCCTCGGTCTCGCCGGAGCGGTGGCTCATCATGCAGGAGAAGCCGCTGCGGTGGGCCAGCGTGACCGCGTCGAGGGTCTCGGTCAGCGTGCCGATCTGATTGACCTTGACCAGCAGGGCGTTGGCCGACCGCTCCTTGACGCCGCGGGAGAGCCGCTCCGGGTTGGTGACGAACAGGTCGTCGCCGACCACCTGGATCTTGTCGCCGAGCTGGGCGGTGAGCTCAGCCCACCCCGCCCAGTCGTCCTCGTTCAGCGGGTCCTCGATGGAGACCAGTGGGTAGTTGGCCACCAGGTCCGCGTAGTAGGCGGTCATCTCGGCCGCGGACTTCTGGGCACCCTCGAACTTGTAGCCGCCGTCGTTGAAGAACTCACTGGCAGCGACGTCGAGGGCCAGGCCGATGTCGCGACCAGGGGTGAAGCCGGCCAGGCCGATCGCCTCGAGGATCAGGTCGAGCGCCGCCCGGTTGCTGTCGAGGTTGGGGGCGAAGCCACCCTCGTCGCCCAGGCCGGTCGAGAGTCCGCGCTTGCTGAGCACGCCCTTGAGCGCGTGGTAGGTCTCGGCTCCCCAGCGCAGCGCCTCGCCGTACGTCGCCGCACCGATGGGCGCGATCATGAACTCCTGGATGTCGACGTTGGAGTCGGCGTGCGACCCACCGTTGACGATGTTCATCATCGGGACCGGGAGGACGTGGGCGTTGGGTCCGCCGACATAGCGGAACAGCGGCAGCTGGGCCGACTCGGCGGCGGCACGGGCGACCGCGAGGCTGACGCCGAGGATCGCGTTGGCGCCGAGCTTGGACTTGTTGGCCGTACCGTCGAGCTCGATCAGCGCCTGGTCGACGAGGCGCTGCTCGCTGGCCTCGAAGCCCACCAGCTCCGGGCCGATGTCGTCGAGGACGGCGGACACGGCCCTGAGCACACCCTTGCCGCCGTAGCGGGCCTTGTCGCCGTCGCGCAGCTCGACCGCCTCGAAGGCGCCGGTGGAGGCTCCGCTGGGTACGGCCGCGCGGGCGATGGTGCCGTCGTCAAGGGCGACCTCGACCTCGACGGTGGGGTTGCCACGGGAGTCGAGGATCTCCCGGGCACCAACGGCCTCGATGGTCGCCACGGCCTGCTCCTTGCGCTCATCGGACGGAGATGTCCGGTCGATCGGTTCGCGGCGCAGCCTATCCGGTCCCCCTCGACAGCCCGGCACCGGTCCTGATCACGGTTCTCGGCCCGGTCGGCGGAGGCCGCTCGCCCCTTTCGGAGGGTAGCGGCGCAGTTACAGATATGTAGTTCACCCGTTTGGCTCCCCGGGTGCCGGCGGCCGTCGATTTTCGGGACATCTCACCGCGAATCGGGCGGCAGAATCGGACAGCGGTGGACATGCGGTCTCAAACCGCCACTGCCCTCTAGTCACGCAGAGTGTGGCACCGATGAACTATCTGTCTAGTACCTCTGGACCAGATCAACTTGTCCCATTACCGTCAGCGTGCGTCATTTCTCCGAGATGGCGCGCTGACCCATGGCTTTCCGGCGCACCAGATGGCACCCTTTGTCCATCCCGCCGGACTGTTCCGGGTTGCTGCTTTGCCACGCCGACTGGTTTGGGGACGAACCCGATGTCGCTCAGAGTACGACGCTTGTTCGCCGTCACGGGGACGACACTCGCCACCACCGCACTCACCCTGACCTCGGTCGGGGCCACCACCGGCGCCGGCACGGCCTGGACCTTGGCAGCCGGCGACCGGCACCCTGCCCTGGTCATCGCCCGGGCCGGTCACGTGGCAGCCGCCGCAGCCGCTGTCCGGGCGGCTGGGGGCACCATCGTCACCACGCTGCCGATCATCAACGGCTTCAAGGCCGATGTCTCGGACGCGGCAGCCGCCTCGTTGAACGGGTCGGCGTCCGTCGTCTCGGTGACGGCTGACCGGTCCGTGCAGGCCGCGAGCAGCAGCTACGACCCGACGGCGCCAGGTGCGTCGTACGCCGCCAGCAGCCGCGCCTCGAACGTCTGGGCAACCGGCAACAGCGGCCAGGGTGTGACCGTTGCGGTCCTCGACACCGGCGTCGCAAACGTTCCCGACCTGACCGGGCGTCTCGTCCCCGGCGTCGACCTGTCCGGTGAGGGCGACAGCCTGAAGGACTCGTACGGGCACGGCACGGTGATGGCCGGGCTGATCGCCGGCAGTGGCCAGTCCTCCGCGGGCGCCTACCCGGGCATCGCGCCCAGCGCCCGGATCGTCTCGGTGAAGGTCGCCGGCCGCAACGGCGCCGCCGACGTCTCCACCGTTCTTGCCGGTCTGCAGTGGGTCGGCAGCTTCGCCCAGCAGGACAACATCAAGGTCGTCAGCGTCGCCTGGGGTAGCCCCAGCCACCAGTCCGACCTCATCGACCCGCTCGACTTCGCGGTGGAGCGGCTCTGGTCGATGGGCATCACCGTCGTGACCTCGGCAGGCAACGCCGGTCCGGGGCCGTACACCATCACCAAGCCTGGCGACGACCCCGCCGTCATCACGGTTGGCGCCTTCAACGACCTGGCGACGGTCAGCTCTGCTGACGACGCTGCCCTCGACTTCTCCTCGCGCGGCCCGACGGCGGACGCGGTGAGCAAGCCCGACCTGGTGGCTCCCGGGCGCACCCTGGTGTCGGTCCGCGCTCCCGGCTCGACGGTCGAGCAGCAGAACCCGCAGGCCCTTGTCGCCGGCGGCTACATCAGGGGCAGCGGCACCTCGCAGGCCACGGCCGTGACCGCCGGTGGCGTGGCCCTGTTGCTCTCGGCGCATCCCACCCTGACCCCGGACCAGGTCAAGTACGCGCTCACCTCGACCGCGAGCCCGATCAGCGGCGTGAGCAGAAACGTCCAGGGGGGCGGTGAGCTGCGGCTCTCCCGGGCGGTGAACGCCAACTCCGCAGCCGCGCCGGTGCAGTCCCTCGACGGCTTCGGCGGCGGTTCCCTCGAGGCATCCCGCGGCGGCCAGCACGTGTCCACGGTCTGCCCGGGCGACACGCTAGCCACCGTCGTCGTCGGTGACGTCACTGCCCAGTGCACCCCGTGGTCCGCAGAGCAGTGGTCGGCAGAGCAGTGGTCGGCCGAGCAGTGGTCCGCCGAACAATGGTCGGCAGAGCAGTGGTCCGCCGAACAGTGGTCCGCCGAACAATGGTCCGCAGAACAATGGTCCGCAGAACAATGGTCGGCAGAGCAGTGGTCCGCCGAACAGTGGAGCTGAGAGGGCTTAATGCCTTTCGTGCCTGAGTTCCTGGCTAGACCACCCCGGCGTGCTGCCGCCGGGCCGTTGCGCGTACACCTGTTCGTCCTGACCCTTGCCGCCGTCGCGGCGGGCATCGTCGCCACGATCCTGCCGACGGCTCTCCACCACCAGCGGCCACAGCTGCTGTGGATGACGGCGGCGGTCTGCGCCGTGTTCGTCGGCGACATCAAGCTGGTCGAGATCCGGATCGGGCACAACGGCAAGACGTTCACCTGGGCGGAGGCAGCGCTCATCCTGGGCGTGTCCCTCACCGACTGGGACTGGTTCATCCTGCTCGGCGTGACCACGCTGCTGGTGCGGCAGCTCCTCGTCCGCCGGTCGTTCGAGAAGTCGATCTTCAATGCCGCGGCCTTCGTCACCGGCTCGGTAGCCGCGAGGATTGCCTTCTACGTGGTCTCGGGCGGCACCTCGGCACCTGCCACCGACCTGACCGTCCGCCTCGCGGTGGCCTGGGTGGTTGCCGCCGCCGTGTTCAGCTTCTGGGTGAGCGTCGCCGTCTCCGCGGTCGTCGCGTGGTCGCAGGGGCTGCCGATCCGCTCGATCCGCCGGCGCGGCGCCAAGCTGCGCTTCCTGATGTTCATCGGCAACAGCGCCGCCGGGCTCGGCACCCTGGCCGTCGGTCAGTGGAACCGGCCGACAGCCGCGCTGCTGCCGATCTTCTTCCTGCTGCTCTACTTGACCTACAACAACTTCCTGCGGGCCCAGCAGGAGGGCGAGACCTGGCGGCAGCTGCACGCGGCGACCCTCAGCCTCAAGCGCATCGACTCCCGTGCGGTCCTGCGTGCCGTGGCACGCGGGGCGGACACGCTCTTCGGCAGCGAGGTGACCGAGGTCATCCTCGACGGCGACGGCCGGATGCTCGGTGTCCCCGTCCCCGGTCTGCTCGCCCTCGGGCTCGAAGCTCCCGGCATCACCGGCACCGACATCACGACCGCCTCGCCACGGATCACCGCCGAGCTCCAGTCGCTCGGGCTGCACTCGGTCACCATCGCCCCCCTGGAGAGCGTCGGGAAGCGGCTCGGCGTTCTCGTGATCGGCTTCCGGGGGCCGATCAAGCTCAAGCGACGCGAACGCACGGTGTTCTCCACCTTCGCCGACCAGACGTCGATCTCGCTGCAGCACGCCCGGCTGTTCGAGGAGCTCTCCGCCGAGCGGAGCCGGCTCGAGGCGATCGTCCAGCATGCCTCCGACGGCATCCTGCTGGTGGACGGCGCAGGCCGGGTCTGCTCCTGGAACCCGGCGCTGACCCTGATGACCGGCCGCGACCAGCAGGCCGCCCTCGGCATGCCGCTGGGCGACGCGCTCAGCGCGACCACGGAGAACAGCCTGCCTCTCGACGGCGCCCAGCTGATCCGGGACGTCCACGAGGCTGAGCAGCTGCGCCTGCCGGTCATGCTGACGACGTCGGACGGACGGACCCGCGAGGTCGCGCTCGCCGTCTCCCCCGTACCGGATGCCGACGGCACGGGCCAGTTCGCCGTCGTGGTGGCCCGCGACGTCACGGCCCAGCGCGAGGTCGAGCAGGCCAAGCAGGACTTCATCGCGACGGTGTCCCACGAGCTGCGGACGCCCCTCACGCCGATCAAGGGCTATCTCACCCTGCTGCTGAGGCCGGACTTCCTGCCCGACCAGGCCAAGCGGGACGGGCTGCTGTCGATGATGCTCGAGCAGACCGGACAGCTCGAGCGGCTGGTCGACGACCTGCTCAGCGTCTCCCGGATGCAGCATGGCGAGTTCAACGTCCGGCTCGAGCACTGCGACGTCCGCGAGGTCGTCCGCCGGGCCACCCGCGACTTCTCCAGTGGCAGCGACCGACCGGTGGAGATGCGCCTGCCCGACAATCCGGCCATGGCGGTCTGCGACCCTTCTCGGCTCCAGCAGGTCGTCGGCAACCTGCTGTCCAACGCCGAGAAGTACTCCCCACCCGGCCTTCCGGTGCATGTCCTGGTCCGAATCGGTGCACACGAGGTCGAGCTGTCCGTACGCGACGAGGGCGACGGCGTGCCGATCGACCAGCGTGAGGTGGTGTTCGAGCCGTTCCGCCGCCTCGGCGACGCGCTGACCAACACCACCCGCGGCACCGGCCTCGGCCTGCACATCGCCCGGCAGCTGATCGAGGCGATGAGCGGGCGGATCTGGGTCGATGGGACGCCCGGTGAGGGCGCCGTCTTCCACATCACCGCACCGATCGCGCACGACGTGCCACCGGAGCGGTCGACCGGTGACGAGACCCTTGCCGTGGGGAAGCGCCGGGCGCTGCCCTCGCCGTCACCCGCGCCCTCGGACCGCAACCACCTTGCCGTCTCCTGAGAGCAGCTAGGGCCGCCAGGCCTCGTGCCAGTCGGTGCCCTCGGCCCGCATCCGCTGCTCGGCTGCGAGCACCCGGTCGCGGAACCTTCGGGCGGCCTCCCGCAGCGCCGCCTCGGCCTCGGCCCCACCGGCGACCGTCTCAGCGACCAGCGCGAACAATCGGTCCCCCGCCTCGTCGCCGAGACCCGCGGTCAGCAGGTCCGCCGGCAGCCCACCGCGCAGGGCCCGACGCTGCAGCTTGGCGGCCAGCGACAGCGACGGCTGGCCCATCGGTACGCCGTCCGTGACCGACTGACGGCCCTTCTCGACCGCCTTGATCCGGTCCCAGGTCCTGTCGAGGCTGTCGGGGTCCACCATCGGCGCCTCGCCGGCGCCGTCGCCGAACACGTGCGGGTGCCGGTTGACCAGCTTGTCGACCAGGTCCCCCGCCGCGTCGTCGATGGACCAGCCGTCCGCGCTCTCCTGAGCCAGCCGGGCGTGGAAGAGGACCTGGAGCAGGACATCGCCCATCTCCTCGCGCAACGCCTCGCTGTCGTCCTCCTCGATCGCCTCGTAGGCCTCGTACGCCTCCTCGAGGAGGTACTTGCCCAGGCTTACGTGCGTCTGCTCGGCGTCCCACGGGCAGCCCCCGGGTGAGCGAAGCCGGTCCATGACGGCGACAGCGTCCAGGAGACGCGCGCCGGGCAGGTCGTACGAGCCGGCGATCACCTCGAGCTCGACCGTGTCGCCGCCAGCGGTCTCGCGGGAGACGAGGTCGGCCAGCGCGCGCAGGAACCGCTCGTCCCCGTCCGCAGCGGCCAGCCAGACCGCCGACCCGCCGCGGGCGTTGCGGCGGAAACGGGCAGCCTGTTCGGCGGCCGAGGCTGCCGGGACGACCTCGACCGTGACCCCGGCCGCGGCCAGTGCTGGGAGCTGCGGATGCTCGGCGTCCGCGGTCCAGACCGGCCCGGAGCGCAGCGCCTGCCAGGCGTCCCAGGTGAGGCAGCCCGGGGCCACCCGCGGGCTGGTGGAGACCAGCAGCAGGCGGTCAGGCACGACGGTCACGACTCAGGACGAGGCGGACGGAGCGGAGCTGGCGGCCGGGGCTGAGGCGGACGGCACCGCGGTGGCCGGCGCCACGACGTCGCTGCCGGCCGCGGTGATGCTGAAGGCGTGGGTGCTCGGGTCCTCGGTCCAGGCCCCGAACCGGGGGTTGATGGTGACCTTGGCAGCCGTGGCCAGCGCGCTCTGGAAGTCCTGGGCGTCGAGCCGCGCGTCGACCCGGAGCACGGCGATGGTGGTCCCGACGGTCGCGATGAGCGGTACGCCGGGCTTCTGCGTGGCCAGTGCCGGGACGCCGAGCTGCGAGAGCTGGACCAACCCCGCCTTGCCGCCGTTGGCCTTGAGGGTGGGGTCGGTGGCGTACTTGGCGGCGATGGCCGCGGCGTCCGCCGGGTTCTTGGTCAGCAACCCGAGGACGGTCTGGGCAGTCGCCTGGTCGGCGACGGTGACGGCGTAGAGGTCGACGGTGTCGACCCGCTGGGTCTTGGCGGCGAAGTCCTTCATGATCGCGACGGCCACCGCCTGCGTCTGCGCGCTCAGCCGCTGGGCCGAGTCCGGCGTGTCGGCCTTGCTGGTCGCGGCCTGTTGGACCAGCGCGGCGTACGCCTCGTCGATGTCTCCCTGCGCGACGGTGATGTGCAGGCTCTTGGCCAAGGCCAGGACCTGCTTGTTCTGCACCAGCTGGGCCAGCACCTCGTCCTGCAGCTTGGCGCCCTGCGCCTTACCGGTCGTCGTCCGCGCCGCGGCCTCGTAGGCCGTGTTGAGCGTCCTGGTCGAGATCCGGTCGCTGCCGACGGTCGCCGCCGTGCCGACCCGGGACTGGCAGCCGGAAGCCAGCAGGAGAGCGGCGAGCACCCCGACACCGAGAGAGGCGGTACGCGGCTTGCTGGTCACGAGCGTCCTTCCGTCCGGGCAGATCACACGGGGTCCTACGGTACCGGTCAACCCACCGACCGTACTGCCGGGGGCACCTGCGTCAGCACCGCGTCCAGGAACGCGGTGCACCAGTCGAGGAGCGCGGTGTCCTGCACCGGCTGCCCACCGATCCGCGCCGTCATCGGACGCGGCACCAGCAACGTGCCGACCGCCTCCTTGACCAGGGTCTTCGGGTAGAGCCGCTCCAGCCGCAGCTGCTGCGACTCCTTGAGCGCGACCGGCAGGAACCGGATGTGGTTGCCCTGCTGGGTCACCTCGGTGATGCCGTACCGGCGAGCGTGCACCCGGAACGCCGCCACGGCGAACAGGTTGTCCACCTCGGTCGGCGGTACGCCGTAGCGGTCCCGCAGCTCCTCCCGTACGGCGAGCACACCCTCGGTGTCGGAGGCGGCCGCGATGCGCCGGTAGGCCTCGAGCCGGAGCCGCTCGCCGGGGACGTAGTCGTGCGGGATGTGCGCGTCGACCGGCAGCTCGACCTTGACCGGCGGCAGCTCGACGGCGCTCGGGTCGTTGCGGAACTCGGCCACCGCCTCGCCGACCAGCCGGATGTAGAGGTCGAAGCCGACGGCGGCGATGTGCCCGGACTGCTCGCCGCCGAGCAGGTTGCCGGCGCCGCGGATCTCGAGGTCCTTCATCGCCACCGCCATGCCGGCCCCGAGCTCGGTGTGCTGGGCGATCGTGGCCAGCCGGTCGTGCGCCGTCTCCGTGAGCGGTTTCTCGGGTGGGTAGAGGAAGTAGGCATAGGCCCGCTCGCGGGCGCGGCCGACCCGGCCGCGGATCTGGTGCAGCTGGGAGAGGCCGAACACGTCGGCGCGGTCGACGATGAGCGTGTTGGCACTGGAGATGTCGAGGCCGCTCTCGACGATGGTCGTGCAGACCAGGACGTCGAACTCCTTCTCCCAGAACGCGAGCATGGTCGCCTCGAGGGCGTCCTCGCCCATCTGCCCGTGGGCCGTCCCGATCCTGGCTTCTGGCACGAGGTCGCGCAGGTGGGCGGCCACCCGGTCGATCGACTCGACCCGGTTGTGCACGTAGAAGATCTGGCCCTCGCGGAGCAGCTCGCGCCGGATGGCGGCGGCGATCTGCCGTTCGTCGTACGGGCCGACGAAGGTCAGCACGGGGTGCCGCTCCTCGGGCGGCGTGTCGATCGTGGACAGCTCGCGGATGCCGGTGATCGCCATCTCGAGCGTCCGTGGGATCGGGGTGGCCGACATGCTCAGGACGTCCACCGAGGTGCGCAGCCGCTTGAGCTGTTCCTTGTGCTCGACGCCGAACCGCTGCTCCTCGTCGACGATGACCAGGCCGAGGTCCTTGAAGGCAACCGAGGATCCCAGGATCCGATGCGTCCCGATGACGACGTCGATGGTGCCGTCCGTCACGCCCGCCAGGACGGCGTTGGCCTCCTTGGCCGACTGGAACCGCGACAGCGTCCGTACGGTGACCGGGAAGTTGGTGTAGCGCTCGGAGAACGTCGAGAAGTGTTGCTGCGCAAGGAGAGTCGTGGGTACGAGTACGGCGACCTGCTTGCCGTCCATCACCGCCTTGAACGCAGCCCGTACGGCAATCTCGGTCTTGCCGTAGCCGACGTCGCCGCAGATCAGCCGGTCCATCGGGACCTCGGACTGCATGTCCTGCTTGACCTCGTCGATGGTGCGCAGCTGGTCCGGCGTCTCGGCGTAGGGGAAGGCGTCCTCGAGCTCGTGCTGCCACGGCGAGTCCGGGCCGAACTGGTGGCCGCGGGTCGCCATGCGCGCGGAGTAGAGCCGGATCAGCTCGGCCGCGATCTCCTTGACGGCCTTCTTGGCCCGGCCCTTGCGCTTGGCCCAGTCGCCACCGCCCATCTTGTCCAGCGACGGCGCCTCACCACCGGTGTACCTGGTGACCTGGTCGAGCTGGTCGGTCGGCACGTAGAGCCGGTCGCCGGGCTGGCCGCGCTTGGACGGCGCGTACTCGACGACGAGGTATTCGCGGGTCGCCTGCTGCACCGTGCGCTGGACCATCTCGAGGAACTTGCCGACGCCGTGCTGCTCGTGGACGACGATGTCACCGGCCTTGAGCTGCAAAGGATCGACGGTGTGCCGGCGCCGGCTCGGCATCCGGCCCATCTCCCTGGCACTGGATCGGGAGCCGCTCAAATCGGTCTCGGTCAGGACCGCGAGGCGCAGCTGTTCGGAGACGAAGCCGCGGTCGAACGAGCCGGTCGTGACGTAGGCGACATTGCGCTCGGGGGCGACGTCGAGGGAAGCCGCCAGCCGTACGCCGATGTCGTGACCCTTGAGCACCTCGACCCAGCGCTCTGCCGGCCCGTGCCCCTCGGTGACCACGACCACCCGCCAGCCCTGCGCCAGCCAGGCCCGTACGTCGGTCAGTGCCTTCTCGGTGTCGCCTCGGTAGGGCTCGGTCTCACGCGCGCCCACGACGCGGGTGTCGGCGTCCTCGGTCTGCTCGTCCGGGCTGAACGGCGTCACGGACCACCACGGGATGGCCAGGTTCTCGGCGTCGGAGCGGATCTCGGCCAGCGTCTTGTAGGCGGCCGCGCCGAGGTCGATCGGAACGGATCCCCCGACGGCGGCACTGGACCACGAGGCCTCGAGGAACTCCTGGCTGGTGCGGACCAGCTCGGCAGCGCGGGTCCGGACCCGCTCGGGGTCGCACACGACGACGTGCGCCCCGGCTTGGAGCTCGTCGAGGAGCAGGGTCATCTCGTCGACCAGGACCGGCGCCAGTGCCTCCATGCCCTCGACCGGGATCCCCTCGGAGATCCGGTCGAGCATGTCGGTCAGGCCGGGAAAGTCGCTGATCAGCGCCTTGGCCCGCGCGCGCACCTCGGGAGTGAGCAGCAGCTCCCGGCACGGCGGCGCCCACAGGCCGTTCTCGGCGATCTCGAGGCTGCGCTGGTCGGCCACCTTGAAGTAGCGGACCTCCTCGACCGTGTCCCCCCAGAACTCCACCCGCAGCGGATGCTCCTCAGTGGGCGGGAAGACGTCGAGAATGCCGCCCCGTACGGCGATCTCTCCGCGCTTCTCCACCAGGTCGACCCGGTGGTAAGCGGCCTCGACCAGCGCGTTGACGACGTCCTCGAGCTCTGCGGTGTCGCCCGGGCGGAGCTCCACGGGTACGAGGTCGCCGAGGCCGGGCACCTGCGGCTGCAGGACCGAGCGGACCGGCGCGACGACCACCTTGAGCGGGCCGGTCGACGGGTCGTCGTCGGGGCCGGTGTTGGGGTGACGGAGCCTGCGGAGCACGGCAAGCCGGCGGCCGACGGTGTCCGCCCGCGGGGAAAGCCGCTCGTGCGGGAGGGTCTCCCAGGCGGGGAACTCGGCGACCTCGTTCGGGTCGAGCAGCGAGCTCAGCGCGTGGACCAGGTCCTCCGACTCGCGACCGGTCGCCGTGACGGCCAGCACCGGCCGGCCTGCCTTGGCGGCGATCGACGCGATGATGAACGCCCGCAGTGGCGACGGCGCGGTGAGGTCCAGCTGCAAGGGCGAGGAACCGGCCCGGGCGGCTTCCAGCGCGGCGCGGATGGCGGGGTCTTCGGCGAGGACGTCGAGCACTCCGGCGAGGGACAACAGCACTCCTAGACTCAGATGCTCCCAGCGGTGACAGCACGAACACCCCCGGACGGCACACAGCCCGGGGGTCGAGATGTCCAGGCTACCTGGGGCGCGAGGGAGCAGACGCAGGGCCGGTGCCGTCGGTGCTCTGGGCCGTCACGGTGATCTCGTAGCGCGTTGCCGGTGCCGGCACTCGGTCGCTGAGGCGTACGGCTTACAGGTCCAGCTGGTACTGCAGCTCCTGATGGGTCGGGATGAACCCCAGCGCGTCGTTGATCGCGCGCATCCTGACGTTGCTCTGTGCCGTGTCGGTCACGAGCCCGCCGAGTCGAGGATGACGCTGCGCGGCCTCCACGATCGACAATGCCTTCATCCAGCCAGCCAGGCCCCTGCCCCGATGGGTCGGCAGGACGGCGGTGCCGTAGCACTGGCCGTCGCCGGTGCCGTCACCAGGAACGACCAGCTCGGTGAACCCCGCGACGGTGCCGTCGGAGGTGTTGAGCGCGACCACGGTGTGCAGCAACTGGCCCCTGTCGGCGACCGCCCGGGCGGCAGCCTTGACCCGCGCGACATCCCAGGTGACCGCTCCGTAGTCCGTGTCGTCCATGGGCATGTCGTCCATGGCCACCCGCGAGGCGGCGAAGCTCTCGGTTAGGTGCTCAGGCACCAGACCGTCCCACGACACGAGCCGGTAGCCCGGGTGCTCCTGTGCGACGGCGGCGGCGAGCGCCCGCAGGTCAGCTGCCTCCAACACCAGCCGCGCGTAGATCAGCGTGAGCACCATGCGAAACCCCCGCGCGGGCAGGAAGAACTCTCCAGCGGAGTCACCCGCGGTCTGCGCGACGACGGTGCGCCTGCCTTCCGACCGCGCCGCGGCCACCGCGCGCTCCAGCAACAGGCTGCCGACGCCTCGCCGTCGCTCCGCCGGGTGGACGTTCAGCTCGAGGTCGCCAAGATGAGCCTGCCCGGCGGCGTCGAAGAGCCGGAGGAACGCAGCACCGACCGGAATCCCGTCCTCGGCGGCCAGCCAGGCCAGCCGGTGGTTGGTGTGACCTGCGTCAGGATCGCTGAGGGCGGTGATCTGGACGGACACCAGACCCTAGAGCTTCGTCGCGCGGACGGCGGTCCCGTACGCGCAGATCTCGGTCCAGTTCGGGCCCATCTCGGAGGTGTCGAAGCGCATCGCGATGATGGCGTCGGCCCCCCGTCGGGTCGCCTCCTCGATCATCCGGTTCATCGTCTCGTTGCGGCTGTCGTACAGGGCCTTGGTCATGCCCTTGAGCTCGCCGCCCAGGACCGACTTGAGGCCGGCGCCCATCTGCGAGAACGCGTTGCGGGACCGTACGGTCAGGCCCCAGACCTCACCGAGGACCTCCTCGATGCGCCAGCCGGGCAGGTCGTTCGTGGTCGCGATGAGCATCTCGGTCTCCCAGGTCAGACGGGGTCTGCGTGATACGCATTCTGCGCCCGATCCAGCCCTTCGCGCGTCAGCGACCCGACGGCATCGGCGGCGCGGTCGACCAGGAAGTCGAGCTCCTTGCGCTCCGCGGCCGAGAAGTCCCTCAGGACGAAGGCAGCGGGGTCCATCCGGCCGGGCGGGCGCCCGATCCCGAACCGGACCCGGAAGAACTCGCCACTGCCCAGGGACCTGCGCAGGGACTTGAGCCCGTTGTGGCCGTTGTCGCCCCCGCCGAGCTTGAGCCGCAGCGTCCCGTACGGGATGTCCAGCTCGTCGTGGACGACGACGATCCGCTCGAGGGGGACCTTGTAGAAGTCGCGGATCGCGGCGACCGGGCCGCCAGACTCGTTCATGTACGCCTTGGGCTTGGCAAGAATGACTCTGGCACCCGACGGTTGGTCAAGCCGGCCCTCGACGACGTCGGCGCGACCCTTGTGCGCCTTGAACCTGGCGCCCATCCGCTGCGCCAGCAGGTCGACCACGAAGAAGCCGATGTTGTGCCGGTTGCCGGCGTAGTCGGGGCCCGGGTTGCCGAGGCCGACGACCAGCCAGCTGTCGTCGGCCATCAGCGTCTGCGGTGGGGCTGGTTACTCAGCGGCGGCGGCGGCAACCGGCGCCGCGGCGGGCTCGGCCTCGGCCGGGGCCTCGCCGAGCTCGGCGTCGAGCTGGGCGGCGGTCTGCTTGGCCACGACGTGCACCAGGACCTGGTCCGGGTCGCCGGCCAGCGTGACGTTGGCGGGCAGCTTGATGTCACGGGCGTGCACGGCGTCGCCGATCTGGAAGCCCTCGACGGAGATCTCGAACTCGCTCGGGATGTGGGTCGCCTCGGCCTCGACGCTCAGCGTGTTGGCGCCGACGTCGAGCATGCCGTCGCTGGTGATGTCGCCGACGACGTTGACCGGGATCTCGACGGTGACCTTCTCGCCCTGGCGGACCAGGACCAGGTCGACGTGTTCGAAGAAGCCCTTGATCGGGTGCCGGACGACGGCCTTGGGCAGGCAGAGCTGGTCGCCGGTCTCCAAGCCCTCGAGGCGCAGCAGCGTGTTGGCGCCTCCGTGCTTGAGCGCGATCAGCAGGTCGTGGCTCGGCAGCGAGACATGCACCGGTGCGGTGCCGTGACCGTAGAGGACGGCCGGCACCCGGTTGGCGCGGCGGATCCGCCGGGCAGCGCCCTTGCCGAACTCGGTGCGGGGCTCAGCGGCGATACGGACCTCGGACACGGCGGTGCTCTCCTCTTGCGGGGGCAGTTCGGATACGGGCTCAGGTGGTGCGGTGGTGCTTCGTCGGGCGTTCAGCCACCAGGGGCGGCGCCACGCCGGAGCGGGCACACCCGGCCTTGCAGGTCAGGGGGACTCGTACGCGGAAACCGAAGTCTAGCCGGACCTCGGCAGAACCCGAAACCGGCCGCTCAGCCGTCACCGTCGAACAGGCTCGTGACCGAGCCGTCGTCGAAGACCTCACGGATGGCCCGGGCGATCATCGGGGCGATCGAGAGCACCGTGAGCTTGTCGAACTGCTGCTCCGAGGTCAGCGGGAGCGTGTTAGTGGCCACCACCTCGCTGATCCGGGAGTTCTTCAGCCGGTCGACGGCCGGACCGGACAGGACTGCGTGCGTGGTGGTGACGACGACGTCGGAGGCGCCGGCCTTGAACAGCACGTCGGCGGCCTGGGTGATCGTGCCCGCCGTGTCGATCATGTCGTCGACGATGATGGCCACCCGGCCGGAGACGTCACCGACGACCCGGTTGGCGACGACCTGGTTGGCGACCTTCGGGTCACGGGTCTTGTGGATGAACGCCAGCGGGCAGCCGCCGAGCCGGTCGGTCCATCGCTCGGCGACCCGCACCCTGCCGGAGTCCGGCGCGACGATCGTGACGTTGCTGGTGTCGTACTTCTCGGCCACGTAGTCGGCCAGCAGCGGCAGCGCGAACAGGTGGTCGACCGGGCCGTCGAAGAAGCCCTGGATCTGGGCGGTGTGCAGGTCGACCGACATCATCCGGTCGGCACCCGCGGTCTTGAACAGGTCGGCGACCAACCGGGCCGAGATCGGCTCGCGGCCGCGGTGCTTCTTGTCCTGCCGGGCGTACGGGTAGAACGGGGCCACCACGGTGATCCGTTTGGCCGACGCCCGCTTGAGGGCGTCGATCATGATCAGCGTCTCCATGATCCACTTGTTGATCGACGCGGTGTGGCTCTGCAGGACGAAAGCGTCGCAGCCGCGTACGGACTCCTGGAACCTCACGTAGATCTCACCGTTGGCGAAGTCACGGATCGTCGTCGGCGTCGGCTGGGTGCCGAGCTCGGAGGCCACCTCCTGCGCCAGCTCGGGGTAGCCGCGCCCCGAGAAGAGCATGAGTGTCTTGCGGCCGCTGATCTGAATGCCGGTCACGGAACTCCCTGTGGGTGGTGCTGCCCTACGAGCCATTCTGCCGGTAGTCGGCCGAGCCGTCAGGCCCGGTCTCAGGTCTCGGTCGTTTGCCGCAGCTCGGCAGCTGCTGCCGCTTCGGCCGACCTCGTGCCCGCCCGCTTGCGGGCGACCCAGCCGATGATGTTGCGCTGCTGCCCGCGGGCGACGGCGAGCGCTCCGGCAGGGACGTCCTGGGTGATCACCGACCCGGCGGCGGTGTAGGCGCCGTCGCCGATCGCGACCGGAGCGACGATCATGCTGTCGCTGCCCACCCGTACGTCGGAGCCGACCGTCGAGTGGTGCTTGGTGATGCCGTCGAAGTTGACGAAGACCGTCGCCGCGCCGATGTTGGTCCGCTCGCCGATGGTGGCGTCGCCGACGTAGGACAGGTGAGGCACCTTCGACCCCTCTCCGACCTGGCTGTTCTTGATCTCGACGTACGCCCCGGCCTTGGTGTTCGCGCCGAGCACCGTGCCCGGGCGGAGATAGGTGTACGGGCCCACCTCGGCGCCGGCCCCGATGTGCGCGCCGATGGTGGTGCTCGCGAGGACCGAGGCGCCCGGCTCCACGATCGTGTCGGTGAGCTGCGACGACGGGCCGACGACCGCGCCGGCCCGTACGACGGTGTGGCCCTTGAGGATCGTGTACGGCTCGATCCGGGCGTCGCTCTCGACCACCACGTCGGCGTCGATCCAGGTGGTCGACGGGTCGGTGACGGTGGCTCCCGCGATCATCGCGGCGTGGACGATCCGGTCCCGGAGGGTGACCCCGACGGCGGCGAGCTGGGCGCGGTCGTTGACCCCGGCCGCCTCGCGGTGGTCGGCGACGGTGACCGCCCCGACCGGGCGCCCGTCCGCCACGAAGACGGCCACGACGTCGGTGAGGTACTCCTCACCCTGGGCGTTGTGCGTGGACAATCGGCTGAGCGCCCCCCGGAGCAGCGCCGCGTCGAACGCGTAGACGCTCGTGCCCACCTCGCGGAGCGCCAGCGTCGCCTCGTCGGCATCCCGCTGCTCGACGATCGCCAGCACGGCGCCGGTCCTGTCCCTGACCACCCGGCCGTAGCCGGTCGGGTCGGGCAGGCTGGCGGTGAGCAGCGTCGCCGCGTTGCCGGCCGCGTGGTGCTCCTCGAGCATCGCGGCCAGCGCCGGGCTGGTCAGCAACGGCGCGTCGCCGGGCAGGACCACGATGGTCCCGTCCAGGTCGACGCCGGCGCCTTCCAGGGCTACCCGTACGGCGTGACCGGTGCCGTTCTGCTGCTCCTGCACCACGGCCCGGGCGGTGGGGAGGATCGCAGCCAGGTGCTCGGCGACCAGGCCCCTGCCGTGCCCGACGACGACCAGCGTGTGTTCGGCGTGCAGTGGACCCGCGGCGGCCAGGACGTGCCCGAGCAGGGTCCGTCCAGCGAGCTCGTGCAGCACCTTGGGGGTGGCCGGCGACTTCATCCGGGTGCCTTCGCCCGCGGCCAGGACGACCACGGCGGAGGGGCGGGGCTGGCTCATCGGGTCGGACTCCTCGCTGGACGAAAGAGCTCCCCGGCCAGGACTCGAACCTGGACTCCGAGCCTCCAAAGGGCTGGGTGCTGCCAATTACACCACCGGGGAACGGTGATCCTCCGCGGTTGTGGCCGCGGCAGGGACGCGACAAGGTTATCGGCCCGGGACGGGAACCCCGAGTTGGTCCTGGCGGTGTCCTTGTACATCGGTCGCTGCGCATCGAAATCTGATCCACCGATGGGACAGCATGAACCAGCGCCGAGCTCGGTACGGCCGACCCGCCCGGCACTTAGACGAAGGCGGTCGTGCCCACGACGAGTGCGCCCTGTCTGTCCGTCGACCGGCTCACGAAGCTGCGCGGCAAGGCTGCTGCGGCCTTGGTCGCGCGGCACCCGGACGATGCCTCGAACAACGATCTGCCGGTCATCGCGGACGAGGACAGCCCCGGCTGAGCAGCAACCCTCCGCTGGCATTTCGACGCTGCGGGTCCGTCGACCGGATCACGGCCTTCTGGACCCCAGGACAGCGGCTCGACGCGCTCTCGCGGGTCCCGGCTGTGAAGATCGAGGAGCGCAGCTGGCCGGAGGTGCAGGAGCCGGCACGGCCGACTTCGCGGTCACCGGGAGGTTCCGAGGGGCGAAGCACCAGCTCGCCTGCGGCCTGCACATGCGGCGCAAGGGCAGCGTCGACGGCAACCCGTTCAGCTGCGACTCCTCGCACGTCCTGTTCAGCGCACCCTAGGTCTAGGTGTACGGCACCGGCGGGGGATGATCGACGGTTACCCGGGTCACGCCGAAGGCGTTGCGGGCGTAGACCTCGAGGACATCCGTCTGCGCGAGGCCGGTCAGTTGGGTGAACGGGCTGTCGCTGAAGCACCGGCCGTTCGGATCCGTCGTGTTCTCCAGCGTGTCCCCGGGCTCCGGCTGATCTATGCGCTTTCCGTTGACAAGGACAGCTGTGCAGGTGGTGAGGCCCTGATCGCTCTGACCGCCGGTCCACTGCAGGTAGCCCGAGACGGTGTCCCCTTGGTACGTCGCCACGATCGGCGAGGGCGGTGATCCCACGCCCGCAACGACAGGCCCGTACTCAGGACCGTCCCCGGAGACGTTCGTCGCGTAGACGCCGATCTTCTGGGTGACGTTGTGCGTGACCTTCACCACGAGCGACCGGACCCTGGCTCCCACCACGGTCAGGTGAGGGACGGCGCTGATCAGGACGCCTGTCGGCGGTCGGTAGGCGCCTCCGTCGGGCGGTGACACGGCGACGGTCCAGGAGGTGACGGCGCCCTTCGTCACCGGGCCGGCGGTCCACGAGACCCGCAGGTGGGTGTCGTCGACGACGTCCACGGTCATCGACGCGGGCTTGACCGGCGCCGTGGGAAGGACCTTCGCCTTCGACCGGATCAGGAACGCGGAGTCGGCACTGTTCCAGTGCGTCGCAAGGTACGAGCCACGCTTGGGGCTGAGCGAGAAGTAGTCGTCACCGTTGCAGTCCAGCAACCGGAAGTCGTCGGGCTTCTTGCAGATGAGCTTCTGCTTCTGCTTGCTGCCGTCGTCGTAGCACATGGCGTCCTTGCCGTCCCAGCAGTGGCCTTCGTCGGTGTGGTGCGGGGAGACCGGCTGCACCGCACCCATCGTGTGGGTGATTTCGTGTGCGGCGATGAGGCCGGTCCAGCAGTTCACCCACACCATCGCGTAGCTCGGGCCCGAGTTGTTCCGGTTGACCGCGCCGGTACGGGCGTCCGACGCCACATTGCCGAAGCCGCAGTCGCTGAACGGGTAGCCGAACGGATGGTCGGGGGTGTCCACGAGGACCAGGTAGGCCCGGTCGGTACGGCCTAGCTGGGCGCTGGCCTTCTGCAGAGCCCGGCCGATGTTGGAGAAGGGGAACCCGGTGACGTTGGCGGACTTGGCAACTGTTGCGGTGATGACCGTGGGAACGCAGCCTCCGGCCTGCTTCTTCGTCACCCACCGAACCGCGCGCTTGCCCTTGGACGAGTGCTCGAAGACGCCGTTGGCGCCGGGCACGAGTCGCTGCAGGATGAACGGCAGCGAGGCCTTGAAGATGGACGGGCCACCCTTGACGTGAACGTAGACCAGCTGGATCCGCTTGCCCGAGGTGCCGTTGCCGTCGCAGCGCGTCGGCACCTGCCAGCCATCGAGCTGCTTGATGCCCTGCTGCCGCACGAAATCCGTCGATGCGGCGCTGCCGGCAAGCCCGGCCAGGGCGGCCCGGTGGTTGCCGTCGAGGCAGTACGCCCTGCCGGTGAACGACGCAGCGGCGTCCACGCAGCCGATGCCGAGCGGCCCCATCGTCCGGGCCGTCACCTGGGCAGCCCCGGCCAGTTGCCCCGAGGCCGGAGCGCACAGCGCCACAGCCACCACCATGCCCGTGACGCCGGTCAGAGCCTTGAGTTTGCGCACGGATTGCCTCTCCCGGCCGCCAGGTGCCGTACTCAGCCGGGTCAGTATGCCAGCCGTGGTGCCTGCGCGCTATGGCTCGATCGGCCCAGATGAATCGACTGCGGCGTGGGCTGAACCGCGGTGGCACCCGGGACGATGTCCGAGACCACGTCGTGCCCAGAGGCGTTGCCGGCGTGGACCGCGAAGGCGGTCCAGCTGGCGCTCGGCAGCGTGATCAGCGCCGAGCGGGCCTTGACGCGTACGACCACCTGGCCGCTCGGTCTGGTGCACGGCCAGAGGCCGTTGCCGTCACTGAGGATCTCGCCTCCCAGCGCGGATATCAGCACCGTCCAGGACGTGACAGCCCGCGACGGGTGGGACCTGGCACCCACGAGATCCGGACGTGGGTGTCGTCCACCTGGGTGACCATCACGCCCACCGGCTTGCCCGGACGGGTCGGCAGCGCCCGCGCCTATACGCCGCCCGAGTGGTCATCTTCACTAGCGGCGAGACAAGGGCCGCGCGGCAGAGCTACGGCGTTGAACATTGAACGGCTGTCGTCAACCCCCAACAACTCGTGTGTGGAGAACTTGACTCCGCGGAATCCCTTTGTCCACAGGCACTCTCAAGCCATCCGCTCATTGTCCTCGAACTGTCCGGGCCCCTACGTATGGTCCCGTCAGGATCGACGAAAGGGCCCAAGGTCATGGCGCAAGTCCCTGTGAACAAAGAAGACTCGAATACGCCGGAGACACCCCTACCGCAACTCGAGGCGACCTGCTGGCTCTCGCGAGCGACCTCGCCGCTGCGGAGTGTCGCTGGCTGCACATGCCTCCGGCAAGGCCGATGAGGCCGGCACAGAGCACGACAGCCAAGCCGCCACCGGCGCATCCTCGGACGAGGGCCACCGGCTGATGACCGCCGCCGAACGGGCATCCAGCCGCGCCGACGCCCTGGTCGCCATGGCGGAGGTCTAAATCGCCCACCATGCCCCGGTATACGGAGCGGACGTCTATCAGGTCGTCGTCCACGTCCGCGACGATGCACCGGCCCACGTGGAGGACGGCCCGGCGATTCCGGTCGAGACGGCCATGCGGCTGTCCTTCGACACGTCTGTCTACTGCGTCCACGAGGACAGGCGCGGGGCGGTGCTCGACCTCGGGCGGGTGACCAGCAAGGTCCGGCGGCCGCTCAGGCGGGCGTTGTGGCTGCGGGACGGCGGCTGCCGATTCCCGGGCTGCGGTCGGCGGCGGCGGGTGGACGCCCACCACGTCAAGCACTGGTCCAAGGGCGGCCGCACCTGCCTGGCCAATCTTTGCCTGCTGTGCCGGCGCCACCACACCCTCGTCCACGAGGGCGGCTTCAGCCTCATCATGGACAGCCAGGGCCAGCCGGTGTTCCGCACACCGGAGGGAACCGAGCTGCTCGAGTTCCCCGCACTGCCAGGATCGGGGCGGGCCCCGCGAGAGTGGCACCAACAGGCGGTCGCGCCCGGCGCAGTCGAGACGCGCTGGGGTGGTGAAAAGGTCGACCTCGACTACGTCGTGTCGGTGGTGTGCCAGCCCAAAGCCCAGCGGTCGCTTGAGGTTACCGGCGACGAGCCTGACCGGGCGAAGCCAGGCGACGGGGAGCCGGACCAGGCCGCGTCCTGAGCGGGTGCCCCCCGAGCACACGCCAGGGATCTCCTGCGCCTCGCCGGAAAGCCGATGCAACCATCCACGACCTCGACGCGTGTCTCCTCCATCATCGAGCCACTGAGCAAGGGGGAGACCAGCGCAGATGCAGGACGACGAGGACTACGACGCGTTCTACCGGGCCACGGCGCCGGGGCTGACGCGCCAGCTCACGCTGGTCACCGGCAACGTCAATGACGCGCAGGACGCCGTGCAGGAGGCGTTCGCCCGCGCGTGGCAGCGATGGTCGACGATCAGCCGCTACGACGCACCCGAGGCCTGGGTACGTACGGTCGCGCTGCGGCTGGCGGTGAGCCGCTGGCGCAAGGCGCGCAACGCGATCGTCGCCTGGCAGCGGCACGGGCCGCCCGATGCCCTGCCCGGAGCCGGTGAGGACACCGTGGCCCTGGTCGCGGCGTTGCGCCAGCTGCCGGAGCCCCAGCGCATCGCCATCGTGCTCCACCACCTGCTCGACCTGCCCGTGACCGAGGTCGCCAGGGAGACCGGGGTCCCCAGCGGGACCGTGAAGGCGCGCCTCGCCCGCGGCCGGGCCGCACTCGAACCACTGCTCACCGAGGCCGGCGTACGCCGCCCCATCACCCAGGAGACGAACGACCATGGCTGAGGACTTCGAGAATCCGGAGCGGGCCGAGACCGACCTCGGGAGCGGGCTGCGCGGGCGGACGATGCTCGAGCGGCTGCACGTCGAGCTTCCCGGTCCGGAGGCCGCCCGGCGACGCGGCCGGCAGCGGACCCGCAACCACGCCCTCGCCGGGGCAAGCGGGGTCGCGGCCATCGCGGCGGTCGCCATCGTCGGCGGCACCGCTCTGGCCGGAAGCCACCCCGGAACGGTCAAACCCGGAACCTCGACCAGCGTCGCCACGCCTAGTCCGTCAACGACACCGACGACCACGGCTCCGGCCCCTGACACCTCGACGGCCCTGCCGGTGACTACAACGACGCCGGCCGCCTCGGACCCCGTCACCACTGGCTCCGGGACGACGAGCCCGATCACGTCGACCACCACTGATGGCCCCGCCGTGAGCACCAGCACCGCACCCGCGGGGCTCGTCAGCGCAGTCAACGGCTTCGGCATCGGCAAAGCCATCGTGGACACGGCCACCGGCTCGTGCTTCCAGGCCGACCTGCACCAGCTACTGACTGGCAGCGCCGCCGACGCCTGGGTCGCCGGCCACCCG
The DNA here is from genome assembly GCA_033851545.1 of Frankiales bacterium. GTDB lineage: Bacteria > Actinomycetota > Actinomycetes > JAWWOL01 > JAWWOL01 > JAWWOL01. The sequence goes on from JAWWOO010000097.1 coordinate 44,642, forward strand.
AACTGGACCCGCTTGGGCAACCTCGCGGTGGTTGTCGACCCGGACGGACCCGTGCTGCACTGCATCCCCGTCGCGCCCAACGTGGCCGTCACCCTGACCTGGGTGCCACCGACCGGCTCGTTGGGCAGCAGGCCGTCGACCTTCACGACGCTCCGCAAGCTACTGCTCAACCAGCTTCCCCTGGTGAGCAGCACCGGCTACTGGCTGAACGGTAAGTACTACACCTGGCACCTGGACACCGCCGGCTCGATCGACCGGCTGGATGCCTACTACACGCCGTGACCCTGCGCGGGAAGAACTGTCTTTGCCGTTCCGTGGTCACCTACGCTTGCGTAGGTTACGCTCCCGTAGGTAGCCGCCTGATCCGGAGGACCACGGATGACCCCACCTCGCCCGACCGTGTTGGCGCCCGGTGCACTGACCGCAGCCGAGGGCGCTCCCGCCGAGACCGAGCGCCGCGCCCCGCGCCCGGCCGTCGTGCCGCCGACCTCCGCAGCCAAGCACCGCGGCGAGCAGATCGCCCTGTTCAGCTTCGTCCTCATCCCGTTCCTGGCGGTGATCGCGGCCATCCCGCTGCTGTGGGGCCGCGGGATCACGCTGACCGACGTCGTCATCTCGTTCTTCGCCTACGCGATCACCGGGCACGGCATCACGATCGGCTTCCACCGCTACTTCACGCACGGCTCGTTCAAGGCCAAGCGACCCATGCGGATCGCGCTGGCCGTCGCCGGGTCCGCCGCGATCGAGGGCCCGGTCATCCGCTGGGTGGCCGACCATCGCCGGCACCATGCGTTCAGCGACAAGGAAGGCGACCCACACTCCCCCTGGCGCTACGGCGAGAACTTCCGCGGCCTGTGCAAGGGGATGTTCCACGCCCACATGGGCTGGCTGTTCGACTCCGAGCAGACCTCACAGGAGCGGTTCGCCCCCGACCTGCTGGAGGACCATGACATCAAGACGGTCCACCGCTACTTCCCGGTCATCGTCGCCGTGTCCCTCGCCCTGCCGGCACTGCTCGGTGGGCTGATCACGATGTCCTGGTACGGCGCTTTCACCGCGTTCTTCTGGGGCAGCCTGGTACGGGTCAGCGTGCTGCACCACACCACCTGGTCGATCAACTCCGTGTGTCATGTGGTCGGCGACCGCCCGTTCAAGAGCCGCGACCGGTCAACCAACTTCTGGCCGCTGGCGCTGATCTCGATGGGCGAGTCCTGGCACAACCTGCACCACGCCGACCCGACCAGCGCCCGGCACGGCGTGCTGCGCGGCCAGGTCGACTCCAGCGCCCGGCTGATCTCCCTCTTCGAGCTGTTCGGCTGGGTCTATGAGGTGCGCTGGCCATCCCGAGAGCGGATCGCCGCCAAGCGAGCCGCGTGAAGCGTGACCCCGAACGTGACCCCGAACGTGACCTCGGTGTGGTGACCCCGATCGAGGCCGTCCCGAGACAGGCCAGAAAGCGCCCGCCCGCACCGCGTACCCGGATGACCGGCAAGGAACGCCGCGAGCAGCTGCTCGACGTCGGCCGGTCGTTGTTCGCCGAGAAGGGCTTCGACGGCACCTCCATCGAGGAGATCGCCGCCAGGGCAGGCGTGTCCAAGCCCGTGGTCTACGAGCACTACGGCGGCAAGGAGGGCCTCTACGCCGTCGTCGTCGACCGCGAGGTCAGCCGCATGCTCGACACGGTCACCGAGGGCCTGTCCGGCGGCACCGCGCGCGAGCTGCTCGAGCAGGCGGCGATGGCACTGCTGTCCTACGTCGAGAACGACAGCGACGGCTTCCGGATCCTCGTACGGGACTCCCCCGTCGCGTCCGCGACCGGCACCTTCGCCAGCCTGATCAGCGACATCGCGACGCAGGTCGAGCACATCCTCGGCCGCGAGTTCAAGGCTCGCGGGTTCGACCCCAGGCTGGCGCCGATGTACTCCCAGATGCTCGTCGGCATGGTCGCGCTGACCGGACAGTGGTGGCTCGACGCGCAGAGTCCTGAGCGCGAGGTGGTGGCTGCGCACCTGGTCAACCTCGCCTGGAACGGACTGTCCGGCATGGAGGCCCGGCCCCGGCTGAGCGCCGACCGGCGCGACAAGGACGTGACGAAAGCCTGACGGGCGACCGCGACTCGCATGGTGACCAGGGTCTGAGGTTGGGTACGGCGCGTCCGTGACCGTACTCATCGGGACCTCGGGCTGGCAGTACGCCTCGTGGAAGGTGCCCTACTACGGCAGGACGCCGCAGCGGCAGTGGTACGAGAAGGTGCTCGCCGACTTCCGAACCGTCGAGCTCAACGTGTCGTTCTACCGGCTGCCCAAGCTGGAGACGTTCCAGGGCTGGGCGCGGCGGGCGCCGGACGACGCAGTGGTGACGGTGAAGGCAAGCCGCTACCTCACCCACATCAAACGGCTGAGAGACCCCAAGCCGTCGGTCGACCTGCTGATGGAGCGGGCCCAGGGGCTGGGCGACCGGCTGGGTCCCGTACTGGTGCAGCTCCCACCCGACCTCCGCGTCGAGCCGGACAACCTGGCCGCGACGCTCGACGCCTTCCCGCCCGGTGTCCGGGTCGCCGTCGAGCCTCGGCACGAGTCGTGGTGGACCGACGAGGTGCGCGAGGTGCTGACCGTACGGAACGCCGCCCTGGTCTGGGCGGATCGCCTCGGCAAGCCGATGGGCCCGCCGTGGCGCACGGCCGACTGGGGCTACCTGCGGATGCACGAGGGGCGCGCGCACCCCTGGCCGTTCTACGGCAGGACGGCGTTGCAGACCTGGGCGTCGCGGCTGCAGGAGACGTACGGCGACGACGCCGACGCCTACGTCTACTTCAACAACGACCCCCGCTGCGCGGCCGTCGACAACGCGATCACCTTCGGCCAGGCGCTCGACCGGGTCGGGGTGAGCCGGTCGCGGACCCCGGCCCGACGACCCAGGCTCAACGCGGCCGCCTAGTAGGCCCGGCCGAAGATGACCCGCTTGCCGTACGCGGACGGTTCGCCGCAGTGGACGCACACGCCGGTCTCCTCGGGTCCATCCGTCGGGATGTTGCGCGGCGTCGCCTGCGTCTCCGCCTTGATGTCGTCCTCGCACGTCGGCCGCCCGCAGTGGAACGCGACCGCCCAACCGGTCGCGACCGCTGCCACGAAGGCGTCCCAGTCGTCGACGACCACGGTGTTGTCGTCGCGGAACCGTGCAGCCCTCGCCAGCAGAAAGTCCTGGTACGCCTCGAGAATCGTGGGCAGCTCCCCCACCACCTTGTCCAGCGGCAGCTGCTGCTTGCCCTCCTCCGGGTCGGCAGTCAACCGCTTGGCCATCGTGACGATGCCGGCCTCGAGGTCGCGCGGCCCGAGCTCGAGCCGCAGCGGGACGCCCTTCATCTCCCAGTCGTTGAACTTGAACCCCGGCGACACCTGCGGCCGGTCGTCGACATGCACCCGCATGCCGGCGGCCTTGATGTCGGCCGCGAGCTCATGCGCTGCGGCGGCAGCAGCCTCCCCGCCCTCACCCCGGCCGATCGGCACGATGACCACCTGGTACGGGGCCAGCTTGGGCGGCAGCACGAGGCCCTTGTCGTCGCCGTGGGTCATGATGACCGCGCCGATCATCCGGGTGCTCATGCCCCATGACGTCGTGTAGCAGAGCTGCTCGGCGCCGGTGGCGTCGGTGTACTTGATGCCGAACGCCTTGGCGAAGTTCGTCCCCAGGTAGTGCGACGTGCCGGCCTGCAGGGCCCGGCCGTCACGCATCATCCCCTCGATCGAGAAGGTCCGCACCGCGCCGGCGAACCGTTCGCCCGGGGTCTTTTCCCCTGGTACGACGGGGATCGCGGCGACGTCTCGGGCCACGGCCTGGTAGAAGTCGAGCGCCAGCATGGTCTCGCGCATCGCGTCGGCCTCGTCGGCGTGCGCCGTGTGCCCCTCCTGCCAGAGGAACTCGGTGGTGCGCAGGAACATCCGCGGCCGCAGCTCCCAGCGCACCACGTTGGCCCACTGGTTGAGCAGCAGCGGGAGGTCGCGGTGGCTGGAGATCCACTTGGCCATGAACTCGCCGATGACCGTCTCCGACGTGGGCCGTACGACCAGCGGCTCCTCGAGCTGCTTGCCGCCGGCATGCGTGACGACGGCGAGCTCCGGTGCGAAGCCCTCGACGTGCTCGGCCTCGCGCTTGAGGTAGGACTCCGGGATGAACAGCGGGAAGTAGGCGTTCTGGTGCCCGGTGTCCTTGATCCGCCCGTCGAGGTCGGCCTGGATCAGCTCCCAGATCCGGTAGCCGTACGGCCGGATGACCATCGTGCCCTTGGCCGGGCCACGGTCGACCAGCTCGGCCCGGATCACCAGGTCGTTGTACCAACCGGAGAAGTCCTCGGACTGGGGGATGACTGCCTTTTCATCACGCTGTTTCGCCACCGCGCCAGGCTACCGGGTGCCGATCGGGAGCCCTGCAGCCTGCCACGCGCGGAACCCGCCGACCAGGTCGGTGGCCCGGTGCAGACCCAGGTCCTGAAGGGCAGCCGCGGCGAGGCTCGAGGTGTAGCCCTCGTTGCAGAAGACCACGACGGCAACGTCGTGCGAGACCGCCTCGGGGATCCGGGCGTCGCTGGCCGGGTCGAGCCGCCACTCCAGGACGTTGCGCTCGATGACCAGCGCCCCCGGGATGGTGCCCTCGAGCCGCTGGTTGAGCTCGGGCCGGATGTCCACCAGCAGCGCACCGCCGGCGAACGCTGCCCAGGCCTCGAACGGGTCGAGCCGGTCCAGCCGGGAGCGGGCATCGGCCAGGACGGACGCGATCGTACGGGGACCGCCGTCGGTGACGGTCACTTCGTCGACTCCGGCTCACGTCCGGTGACCGTGTGCGTGGGGGTCAGCGCCGACCCGTCCTGCCGGTAGTAGGTCATCGAGGCCAGCGGAGGGGAGTAGGCGTGGATGCTGATCGCCGGCAGGGACGCGACGTTTCGGACGTCATGGACGATGCCGGGGGCGACCCACTGGGTGCGGCCGGGTCGCAGCTCGGTCGGGGACAGTCGGCCGGCGTCGAACCGGACCTCCTCGAGCGCACCCTGGACGACGGTGAACGCCGCCGTGGAGTCGCCGTGGTCGTGCAGCTCGGTGGTCTGGTCGCGCAGCCAGGTCAGCAGCCAGACGTCGGCGTCGACGTCGGTGTGCAGCCGGGTCCACCAGCGGCTGTCCGCGGAGAACCGGACCAGGGGCAGCCATTCGTCGGTGTCCTCCGCGTAGCCGCGGACGAGGTCGACAAGCTCTGGCAGGCCGAGGCGGCGGCCGAGCGTGGGGAAGGTCTCAGGGGAGGGCAGCGTGTCGAGAGTCATGAGAAGTCCAACCAAGTGAGGGAGATGTGCGGGACGCAGGGCTGGGGAAGGGCTGCGTCAGCGACAGGCTTGGTCGAACTGGTCACCGCGACGCCCGGCCCAGAAGGGCTCGAGGCACATTCGCTGCGGCATCATGTTGTCTAGTAAACAGGTAGGAATGGTTTCTGACAAGGTCAATCGGTTGACTCGGCCAGCTTCATCCAGGCTTCCTCGGCCTCGGTGCGGGCCACGTGCAGCGCCTTGAGCTCGGCGTCCAGCACGGTCACGGCGGCGAAGTCGCTCGAGGAAGCCGCCATCCTGGCGTGCAGCGCGGCCTCGTCCTTGTCGAACTTCTGGATCTGCCGCTCCAGCCGCGACATCTCCTTGCGGGCGGCCCGACTGTCCCCCGCCGACTTCGCCGGGGCGGACGCCTTGGCTCCGGGACCGGCGGCAGCGCGTACGACCTGACGACGCTCGAGGTAGTCCTCGACCCCGCCCGGCAGCTCGACCAGGTGCCCGTCACCGAGCAGCGCGACCGTGCGGTCGGTGACCCGCTCGAGGAAGTAGCGGTCGTGGGAGACGACCAGGAGCACCCCTGGCCACGAGTCGAGCAGGTCCTCGAGCGCGGTGAGCGTGTCGATGTCGAGGTCGTTGGTCGGCTCGTCGAGCATCAGCACGTTGGGTTCGGTGAGCAGCAGCCGCATCAGCTGCAGCCGCCGCCGCTCGCCGCCGGAGAGCTCGCCGACCCGGGTCCACTGCCGCTGCCCGGTGAAACCGAACCGCTCGAGCAGCTGGGAGGCGGTCATCTGCCGGCCCTTGCCGAGCTCGATGACCTTGGCGACGTCCTCGACCGCCTCGAGGACCCGCAGCGACGGATCGAGCTCGGTTACCTCCTGCGAGAGGTAGGCCAGCTTGACCGTCTGGCCGACCTTGACCACACCGGAGTCGGGCTTGCGCGAGCCCTCGAGCAGCCGCAGCAGGGTCGTCTTGCCGGCACCGTTGACGCCGACCACACCGAACCGGTCGCCGGGGCCGACCCGCCACGTGACGTGGTCGAGCAGCGTGCGCGCGGGGATGGCCACGGTGACGTCCTCGGCGTCATAGACGGTCTTGCCGAGCCGGGCCATCGCGAACTTCTGCAGCTCGACGCTGTCACGTGCCGGCGGCTCGTCCGCGATCAGCGCGTTGGCCGCGTCGATCCGGAACCGGGGCTTGGAGGTTCGGGCGGGCGGGCCGCGCCGCAGCCAGGCCAGCTCCTTGCGCATGAGGTTCTGCCGGCGGTCCTCGTTGACCGAGGCGATCCGGTCGCGCTCGGCCCGGGCCAGCACGTAGGCGGAGTAGCCACCCTCGTAGGAGTTGACCGCCCCGTCGACGACCTCCCAGGTCATGTCGCAGACTTCGTCGAGGAACCAGCGATCGTGGGTGACGACCACGAGCGAACCACGCCACGTCTTGAGATGGCTTGCCAGCCAGGCAATTCCCTCGACGTCGAGGTGGTTCGTCGGTTCGTCGAGGATCAGCAGGCCCGGCTGCGACACCAGCATCGAGGCCAGCGCGGCCCGGCGGCGCTCGCCGCCGGAGAGCGTGTCGACGACCGACTCGAGGCCGTTCGGCAGGTCGAGAAGCCCTAGCCCTTCGACGATCCCACGCAGGGCGGCGTCGGCGGCCCACTCGTGCTCTGCCATCTCACCGACGACGACCGAGCGCACGGTGGCGCCCCGGGGCAGCGGCGCCTGCTGGGAGAGCAGGGCCACCTGAAGCCCGCCGGTGTGCGTCACCCGACCGGCGTCAGGCTGCTCGACCTGCGCCAGAAGCCTTACCAGCGTGGTCTTTCCGCCCCCGTTGCGTCCGACCACGCCGATCCGCGAGCGCTCGTCGATGCCGAGGGAGACCGCGTCGAGCAGGGTACGGGTGCCGTACGACTTGGTCACCTGCTCGAGGTTGACAAGGTTGGCCATCAGATCTCCGTCGCGACGATGCGGGCGCCGTGGACGGGTCCATGGGCAGTGCGGACCGCGCGGCACACACCGGCGGCGGACAGGGAGGCAGCGAGGCTCAACGCATCGGCGGCCGATGGGACAAGGAAAGCACAGGTGGGCCCGGAGCCGGACACCACCGACCCCAGGGCACCCAGCTCACGGCCGGCCTCGAGGGTGCGCCGCAACCCGGGGCGGAGCCGGATCGCGGCCACCTGCAGGTCGTTGACGAGCGCGGCGCCGAGCGCCTTGGCATTGCCGCTGCGCAGGGCCGCGAAGACGGCGTCCGGCGATGGCACGGGCCGCGGGTCGGCTCCCGCTCGCCAGGCGTCGAGCTCGGCGTAGACCGCCGGGGTCGGCAGGCCGCCGTCGGCGAGGGCGAACACCCAGTGGTAGTCACCGCGGGCCAGGACCGAGGTGAGCTGCTCGCCGCGGCCGACGCCCAGCGCCGTGCCTCCGTGCAGGGCGAACGGCACGTCGCTGCCCAGCTCGGCGGCCAGCTCTTCGAGCGCCTCGCGGGTCAGCCCGGCACCCCACAGCGCGTCCAGGGCGACCAGCGTCCCTGCCGCGTCGGCGCTGCCGCCGGCCATGCCGCCGGCGACCGGGATGCCCTTGTGCAGGGCGACGTGGACGTCCGGCTCGATGCCCAGACGCCGCCCCAGCAACCGCGCTGCCCGTACGGCCAGGTTGGTGCCGTCGAGCGGTACGTCGGTCTCACCCTCCCCGGTGACCTCGACGGTGAGCCCGTCGGACTCCCAGACGGTGACCTCGTCGAACAGGGAGACCGCGTGGAAGACCGTGGTCAGCTCGTGGAAACCGTCGTCACGTAGCAGCCCGCAACCCAGGAACAGGTTGACCTTGGCCGGCACCCGTACCGTGACGGTGGTGTCGGCGGTCGGCACGGCGAACAGGTCGGCTCCTCGGGGCATCGGCGGGGGCCTGCGGACGGTACGGCCTCTGGTCGATGCTACGCAGCCGGTGTCAGGCGACCATCACGCCGTAGACATGGGCAGCGCTCGTCCACACCACGGCACCGGCCGCGCAGTGCGGCGCGATCCCGGCCAGCACGGGGGCAGCGGTGGTGTCGTTGCGGACGAGGTGGCGGACCCACGTCCCTGAGAACAACGTGTCCACGTAGAGCTTGCCGGCGACCTCGGTGTCGGCCTGGAAGCCGACGTAGAGCCGGCCGCAGCTCAGCGCCAGCCGTGGGTTGGTGACCGGCGCGCTGCCCGGCGCCTGGGGCAGGGCGACCTGGTGCAGCGCCACGGGGCCCGAGGGGCCGGCGGTCGTGGCCAGCCGGACGGTGCGCCCGTGCATCCAGGCGAGATAGCTGAAGGACCCGGCCTTGATGAGGTTCGCCGCCGGGTTCTCGACGCCGGAGTCGATCTCGCGCGCGGTGAACCGCCGGGTGCCGTGCCCGAGCATGAGGTGGTAGCCCGAGGAGGTGTGCCGGGAGAACGCCAGCACGTAGTCCGACCCGGTCGCGGCAGGCGCGAGGGAGACAGCGCTGTCGTCGACCCCGGCGCCGGCCGGCAGGATCCGGTCCTTGGGCGAGGTGACGTAGTTGCGCGAGCCGGCGGCGTGGATGCCGAAGCCACCGGAGGCCTTGGGCTCGGTCCAGACAGCGAACCACAGGCCGCCGCGTGCGGCGATCGACCCGTCGAGGCCGCCGCCGACCGCGGCGGAGAGCAGGTTGCCGTGTGTGAAGACGCCGTCGTGGCCGACCTTGGTCACCCGTACGCCGTCCGTCGCCCGGTAGAGCAGGTAGGTCGACTGCGCGTCCTGGGTGGTGGCCAGCACCATCCCGCGGTACGGGGTCGGGACCGTGCGCCAGCCTCCCGGTGCGATCCGGTTGGTCACGTAGTCGATGACGTCGCTGCCGCAGCCGGTCTCGACGAAGCCGCGCACCTGCCCGTCCGGCGCAGGGCTCACGCTGGCCGTCGGTGTGGTCGTGCAGGTGGTGGTGACAAGAACCACATGGCCGACGGCAGCGCCGGCCGGACCGGCGGCCACGGCAACGGTTCCTGCTGCGCAGACAATGCTCACGGTGGCGGCTACGCGATGGGACATGCTGCGCAGGTTCATGAGATGCCTCCCCGAAAAGGTGTAGGCACCGTTGTCCCGCGCCGCGGGCCCCGCTGTCTAGGTGTCACCCAGGACGAGATCGCCTGCACAGAGGACCGACTGCATCTCGAGCGTCGTGGCGCCCGGCTCCCACTTGTAGGTAATGAGGTCGGCCGGGGCACCTCGGACGAGACGCCCCCGGCCACCGACAATGTGCCCGGGGTTGAGCGTGGCCAGCCGTACGGCGGTCGACAGGCTGATGTCGGCCATTCCCACCGCTGTCGCCACGCCGTCCGGCAGGGATCGGCTGGCGCCGGCGAGGTAGGGGGTACCGACGTGAGAAAGCCTGCCGTCGGCCGAGAGCTCGACCTGGTGGCCGATCGACGTGTCGTAGATCCCTGGGGCGAGGCCGGCTACGGCGGTGGCGTCCGACACCAGATGGGCGAGATGGTGGCCCTTCGCGCGCAGCATCACGCGGAAGACATCCGCGGGGAGGTGGTGCCCGTCCGCGATCAGTCCAGCCGAGAGTCGGTCATCGGCGAGCTGTGCCCAGATGTAGTTCGGGTGCCTTGGCAGGCTGATGTGGGCGCCGTTCCCGAGATGTGTCGACATGGTGGCACCCGCGTCCGCCGCACGCGTGATGTGTCCGGGCGAGGCATGGGTGTGGCCGATGGCGCAGCGGACGCGCTCTCGCGTTGCCTCGGCGATGAACTCGATCGCCCGGTCATCGTGCGGGGAGATGGTCACAGCCCCCACCAGGTCGCCGGAGGCTTTCTGCCATCGCCTGAGCTCACCGATGTCGGCCGGTCGCACCCACGTGAGGTCGTGGGCTCCCCGCGGACCGTCTTCGCTGGACAGGAATGGGCCCTCGACATGCACGTAGGGCACCGAGTGGGCAACCCGAGGATCGGCGTCTCGGGCGTCCCTGACAGCCACCAGTGCTGCGCAGATCCGCTCCTCGGCAGCGGTCACGATGGTGGGCACCACCGTGGTGACACCGATGCGGTTGAGCGATTGCACCAACGAAATGATCGTTTCCGGAGAGACATCAGCCGCGTTCACGTCGAACCCGTGAAAGCCGTTGACCTGAAGGTCTATCAACCCTGGTGAAAGCCAGACCTCTGTCGGCTCGTCAGTCCGCTCCATTTCGGTGACCCTGCCGTCGGCCACACGGACCGCGAGCGGCCTGCCCGTAGCCGGATCGCGTCCGACGACCCGCCCGTCGAATCTGGCTCGGCTAGCGGCAACATTCACGGTGGCACCCCAGGAACGGTTGGTGAGGAAGGTCTCGATAACCCCGACTCGCCCCGGACGAGCCTACTGCGCCGGTCCGACGGGCCTTACCCGGCCGGGCGCCTCGGCGCTGACCCCGAATCGAGATAGATCGTGCAGTTCGGGTGGGTCCGCAAAACGGTGGCCGGCACCTGTGGTCCTATCGGTCCGTACAGCGTGGCGGTCAAGGCTGCGCGCTTCTCCTCCCCCGGCACCATGCAAAACATCCTGTCGGCGGCCAGAAGTCGCGGAACCGTCAGGGTGATCGCCTGGCTCGGCACGTCCGCCAGCTCCGCGAAGCACTCATCGTCCACCTGCTGCCGGCGGCTCTCGAGACTGAGCTCGACAACTTTCACGGCGACCGGATCGCTGAAATCGGCGGGTGGGTCGTTGAACGCAATGTGGCCGTTCACGCCGATGCCGAGGCAAGCGATGTCGATCGGCGCCTCGGCAAGAAGTTCGCCGTACGCTCGGCAGTCGTCGGCCGGGTTGTCACCCGGCACGATGAGATGCGCCTTTCCAACAGGAACGTGGTCCAGCAGCACCTGCTTCAGCCACCGGCTGAAGAGCTGTGGAGCGTCTGGCGCCAGTCCGAGGTACTCGTCCATGTGAAAGGCGACGACCCGGGACCAGTCGATCTCAGGCTCCGCCGCGAGGGCAGCCAAGGTGGTGGCCTGACTTGGTGCGCAGGCAAAGATGATCCGCACCTCGCTCTGACGTTCGAGAAGGCCGATCATCGTGCCAGCAATCTCGGCTGCGGCCGTGCGTCCGAGCTCGTCCCGGTCACGGGACCACCGGACGGCAGGACGGCGCTCTTCCACAGCAGTGGTTATCTCGTCTCCCGGGCTTGTCAAGAAAGTTCCTTTCACGGGCTCGCAGGAGGCTGTCGTGGACGTTGGCCCCAGGGCACGTCTGCTCGGCCGGCCTCCATCGGGTTCCGGTGCGAGCCTGCCATGCAACCGGGTGCAGGTCAAGACGATCCGAAGGCAAGGCCCTCACCACGAGGGGCGGTCAGCGAGAAGCTGGTGCCCGCACAGGCGCCACGGCCGTGGTGGAGCGCACGACGAGATGGGAGTCCAAAACCTGGCGGTCAGCCGTTACTTTCGTGCCGTTCAGGCTGTCCAGCAGAGCTGATACGGCGATCTCACCGGCCTCGGCGCACCGAAGGGAAATGGTCGTCAGCGCTGGGTAGGTCGTGGCAGCCAGTATGTCGTCGCAGCCAACCAGGCTGAAGTCATTCGGGATGGTGACGCCCTTCTCTGCCATCCCGGCAAGGATGCCGTGTGCGACCACGTCGTCGTACGCGAGGGCAGCTGTCGCCCCGTGCTGCAGCAGTTCCGGCACGCTGTCGACGCCTCCCTCATAGGTGGCCGGCGTGGCCCGCAGCGTGGTCAGCGCCATGCCGTGTCGGGCGCAGGCATGCACGATAGCGGCGCGTCGATGTCGCTCAGCCCATGAGCCGGACGGACCGCCGACGTAGGCCAGGGACCGGTGCCCCAGGCGGTACAGGTGCTCCACGGCTTCATTGACTCCACGTCGGGAATCCGTGAGCACACGGTGGATGCCGGGGATGTCGCGGTTGATCAGCACCAGGGGGCGGCGATCCAGGAACGAGAGCAACGTGGACTGACCGAGTCGGGAGGCGGCCAGCACGAACCCATCAACCTGAGGTGCAAACCTCACGAGCAATCGCTGCTCCTGCCGGCGGTCCTCGGCCGAGTCGCCGAGAAGGACGCAGACGTCAGCCTTGTCGGCGCGTGCCTGCGCCGCCCGGATGAGGGGAGGAAAGAACGGGTTGGCGATGTCCGGCACAATCAGCGCGATATTGCCGTTGCGTCCCGTGGACAGCGCCCTCGCCGTGTGGTTCGGCGCATAGCCCAGCCGTTCCGCGGCCTTCAGCACTCTCTCCACCGTCTCGGGCTTCAGCAGCTCCGGCCGCGTGAACGCCCTGGAGATGGTGGATCGGGCCACACCGAGCTCAGTCGCCAACAGTGTGACCGTCGGCACTGAGTTCCCGACCTGGCGGTCTTTTCGCGGGGCCACGCGAGCACCTTACCGACCGGCCCCCCTCCTTGTCGCGTCCGCCGGCCGCATACGGCGCGGTTGCAACTCGTGCCGCGGGACGTCGATCCGCTGCACCACCGTGCACAGCGTGGGTCTACTCCTCGGCAATGGCGCGGGGCGCTGCCGCAGACCTGCGCGACGCTCGGCAGACGGCGTGCACGTTACGACCTTGTAACAGTTGACGGCTCCCCAGCGACAACGCCCGGCCACCCCATTGACCCCGCCCGCGGGGCCCTGGTACACAGTCTCTGCAACCGGTTGCCGACATTGGACCGCACACACCACATGTGGAAGGTAAGGTCGCATGACACACGCACTCCGCACAGCGAAGCCCTTGCTCGCGGTCGCAACCCTGTCCCTCGCCGCACTGACGGCCTGCGGCTCATCGTCGAGCGGCGGCTCGGCCGCGGCTCCGCCCGCTGGCACGAGCTCGGCGTCGGCCGGCCAGCCGTCCTCCTCCGCTTCGTCCGGTGCAGCCGGCCCGTCAGCGTCGAGCAGCGGTGCGACAGTGACCTCGGGGACCGGAAAAGCCAACCCCACCATCGCCCTCATCCTGCCCAACCATGATGCGCCCCGCTACGAGCAACAAGACCGGCCCAAGTTCGAGTCGGCGCTCAAGGCGGCTTGCCCGCAATGCAAGATGATCTACTACAACTCCAACGCAAGCGTCGCCACCCAGCAGAGCCAGGCCGAAAGCGCCATCGCGCAAGGTGCCGATGTGATCTCGTTCGTGCCGGCAGACGTCAAGGCCGCAGCCAGCATCGTCCAGAAGGCGCATGCCAAGCATGTCAAGGTGATCGCGCTCGGCAGAGGCGTCGTCGGCGCGACGCCGGACGCCCTCGTGACATACGACCCGTTGGTGGTTGGTCAGCAGCAGGCCACCACGCTGCTCGCCGACATGAAAGCGCAGGGACTCGCCAACAAGCAGATCGTCATGATCAACGGTGCGCCGACGGACGATCTGGCAATGGGCTTCAAGAAGGGTGCGCACCAGGTGCTCGACTCGAGTGGTGTCAAGATCGGGCGTGAGTTCGACACGCCGAACTGGGACCCCGCGGTCGCTCAGACGGAGATGGACCAGGCCATCACGGCTCTGGGGAAGGACCAGATCGGCGGGGTCATTGCCGCGAACGACACCACCGCCGGCTCCGTTGTCGCCTCGATGAAGAATCACGGCATGGACCCGCACAAGATCCCCATCACCGGCCTCGACGCCGACCTGGCCGGCCTGCAGCGCATTCTGGACGGAGTGCAGGCGATGACGGTCTACCAGCCGATCCTGCTGACCGAAACGGCCAACGCCAAGATCGCCGTGGCGCTCGGGCGCGGTGAACCCATCCCCAAGGACCTCGTCAACGGTCCTGGGCCAGTGCCGGCGTTCTTCTTCAAGACGGTGATCGTCACGGCAGCGAACATGAAGGACACCGTGGTCAAGGAGCCGAACTACGTGGACGTCAAGAAGCTGTGCGCGGCACCCTACGACGTGGGCTGCAAGAAGTTCGGCATCCAGTAGGCGTGACGAGTACGGCCGGGCCGACAGAGAGTCAGGGACATGACACAACCGATTCTGCGCCTCAGGGGCATCTCGAAGCAGTTCGCCGCGGTCCAGGCCCTTGACAGCGTCGACTTCGAGGTCTGGCCGGGCGAGGTCGTCGCGCTCGTGGGCGACAACGGCGCCGGCAAGTCGACGCTGGTGAAAGTCATGTCCGGGGTGGGGCCGCCGGACGAGGGTGTCATCGAGTTCAACGGAGTCGAGTGCGCCATCCACAAGCCGCACGACGCGACACGGCTGGGGATAGCGACGGTCTTTCAAGACCTGGCTCTCTGCGAGAACCTCGACGTGGCAGCCAACCTCTTCCTGGGACAGGAGAGCGTTTCCTGGCGCCTGGCGAAAGCGCTGGCCTGGCTCGATGAGGTCGAGATGGAGGGCCGCACTCGACGCCTCCTCCAAGCCTTGTCGGTCAAGATCCCAGAGTTGACGACGCTGGTGGAGTCGCTGTCCGGAGGCCAGCGACAGGCCGTGGCCATTACCCGGGCTCTGCTCGGCGGCCCGCAGGTCGTGCTCCTCGATGAGCCGACCGCGGCCCTGGGTGTGGAACAGACAGCGTTGGTGCTGGACCTCGTCGACCAGCTGCGCGAGCAGGGCCTCGGCGTCGTTCTCATCAGCCACAATCTCGCCGACATATTCGAGGTAGCCGACCGGGCGGTGGTCCTCCGTCTCGGAAAGAACGGTGGCAATTTCTCGCTCGACACCGCCACCTCACAAGACGTCGTCAGTGCGATCACCGGGGGCACCGGGGCACTGCGACGACGACCGGTCAGGAGCCGTGAGAAGGTGCACGATGACGCATAGCAGCACACAGGCAGCAGGGGGTCCCCCGACCATCAGCGCGCCTGACTCAGCCGGAGAGCGACCGTCAACGCGCAGTCGGCGGCAGGAAGCCGCGAGCTGGGGGCGCTCCCGGCGTGGACGCCTTGGACCGCTGCCGGTCGTCGTCGGCCTCGTCATCATCTGGACGATCTTTCAGTTCAAGAACGATCGATTCCTGTCGGCTCAGAACCTGACTGACCTGGCCCTCCAGATCGCGTCCACGGGCACCATTGCCGTTGGCCTGTTCATGGTGTTGGTGGTCGGCGAGATCGACTTGTCCGTCGGGATCGTCAGTGGGTTGGCCGGGGCGATCCTCGGCGTGCTGGCGGTCAACAACGGCGTGAACGCGACCCTCGCCATCGTGGCTGTGGTGCTGATCACCCTGCTCATCGGGGTCCTGCACGGCTTGATCGTGGTCCGCGTAGGGGTGCCGTCGTTCGTGGTGACGCTGGCCGGCCTGATCGGGTGGCAGGGCCTGGAGCTGTACGTGCTGGGCAATGGTGGCTCCATCAACTTCCCCCCCAGCGTGATCACCGACCTCACGTCCACCTTCCTCGGCACCCCTGCGGCGGTAACCCTCGGCGCGGTGCTCTGCATCGGCTACGCCGCCACACTGCAGGTCGCGAGCTCGCGTCGCGCCCGTGCCGGATTGCGGAGGAGCTCGCCCCTCAGCAACGCCCTGCGGGTGCTCCTGCTGGCGGCTCTGCTCGCGTTGGCCATCTTCGAGCTGGAGCGGGACCGGGGTGTTCCCCTGGCGCTGCTCATCTTCATCTTCATCGTGGTCCTGGTCGACATCGTCATGCGGAAGACTCAGTTCGGCCGGCACGTGCTCGCGGTCGGCGGAAACCGGGAGGCCGCGCGGCGAGCCGGGATACCGGTCGACCGCATACGCGTCGAGGTTCTTGCCTTCAGCGCGATGATGGCAGGGGTCGGTGGTGTGCTGTCGGCGTCACGACTCTTGTCCGTCTCTGCCTCCGCCGGGACCGGCGACACGCTGTTGAACGCCATCGCCGCGGTAGTGATCGGCGGAACGAGCCTCTTCGGCGGCCGTGGCTCTGCCTACTCAGCACTGCTGGGAATGCTGCTCATCGGATCCATCAGCAACGGCATGGACCTGCTCAGCCTCGACTCCTCGGTGAAGCTCATGATCACCGGCATCGTCCTGCTCCTGGCGGTGTCCGTGGATGCGCTGTCGCGCGCACGACGCTGATGCCGCAGACGGCCGAGGGACTTCACGAGTTCTACAGGCGATTGGTCGTCGAGGACCTGCTGCAGTTTTGGACCGCGGCGATCGACACCCGACACGGCGGTGTCTTCACGTCATTCAACAACGCCGGCACCATGCTGGTCAGCACTGACAAGTACACCTGGTCGCAAGGGCGCTTCGCGTGGCTCACGGCCAGACTGTCGGAGATGGCCGGCAAGGGCCTCATCGACGCGGACCCCGACGAGCTCCTCGAGCAGTCACGACGAACCGTAGAGTTCCTCCTCGATCACGCCTTCCTGCCCGATGGCCACTGCGCTTTCGTCCTGACGGCGGAGGGGGAGCCGAAGGAGGCCTTTCCCGACAGTGGCCTCGACCCCAGCATTTGGGCGGACAGCTTTGTCATCATGGGCTTGTCGGAGTTCGCTCGCGTGGCCAAGTCGTTGCCCATTGCCGAGCGAGCGTTGGACGCCTATGACGGCGTTCGCACGCGCATCCGCAGCGGCGTGTTCCGGACGGAGCCCTACCCGTTCCCGCCGGAGTACCGGCCCTTCTCCGTCCCGATGGGGATGCTCAACCTCGCGCAAGAACTCGCGCACGGCCTGCGAGCGTGTCATCACAGCCGGGCCGCGGAGGTCGAGGCCGACGCTGATGAGCTGGCTGCTGAGCTGTTGGCGAGCTATGTGGAGGAGGGCAACAGCGTCACGGAGCTCGTCCCGCGCCATCCAGCTGACGCGGACAGCCTGCTCGCCAGACATGTCAACCCGGGACACGTCATCGAGTGCATGTGGTTCGTCCTGCACCAACTGCGGCGTGGAGCTGACAAGCCATCGATGCTGCGGGCGGCAGCGGTCATCAAGGAGTCGGTCCGTCTGGGATGGGACAGCGACTACGGCGGGCTGCTCCGGTACGTCGATCGCCTTGGTGGCGAGCCACAGGGTGCACTCGCCGGTGGACGCTACGAGGAGCTCGTGAGGGACACCTGGTCCATGAAGCTCTGGTGGCCGCACAGCGAGGCCCTCTACGCGCTCCTGCTCGCCTGGGAGCTGACCAGCGACAGCGAGCTGCTCGACCTCTACTGGCGGGTCCACGAATACACTTTCGCGACCTTCCCCAACCCAGATGCGACGGTGCGGGAATGGATCCAGATCCGCGACCGCCAGGGACGGCCGGATGATCGCGTCGTGGCTCTTCCGGTGAAGGATCCCTATCACATCCTGAGAGACGCAATGCTGATCATCGAGCTGACCGCGTTGGGAGGAGTCCCGTCATGAGCAGCACGACAACGGAAGCGGCATCACCGGGAGACGACGACCGGCGACGCGAGCTGTACTCGCTGCTGGGCCGGCTGCCCACGTGCTCCGAGCCGCCGCAGGCCCGCGTCGTGCGGACCGAGACCAAAGGCGGCTACGTGCTGGAGCAGCTCCTGCTCGAGCTCAACGGCGTCGAACCCGTACCGGCGTACTTCATCAAGCCGCTGCAGCTCGACGGTCCGCGTCCGACGGTCCTCTACAACCACGCCAGTGGGGACGACCTGGTCCTCGGCAAGGATGAGCTCCTCCGCGGGCGGCCCGCCTTGAGAAATCCGCCGTACGCCGACGCGTTGGTCGGTGCTGGGTACAACGTCCTCTGTCTCGACATGTGGGGATTTGGCGAGCGGGGCGGTCGCACGCTCGACGAGCTGTTCAAGAACATGCTGTGGCACGGGCAGGTGCTGTGGGGAATGATGGTCTACGACAGCCTGCGGGCCGTCAGCTACCTCTGCGGCCGCGAAGACGTGGATGCGCAGCGGATCGCCACTCTGGGCATGTCGAGCGGCAGCACGATGGCGTGGTGGACCGCGGCGCTGTGTCCCGAGGTCAAGGTCTGCGTCGACATCTGCTGCCTCACCGACTACCAATCCCTGATTGCCTCCCGCGGCTTGGACGGCCACGGCGTCTACTACTACGTTCCCGACCTGTTGAACCACTTCACTGCCGGCGAGATCAACGCGCTCATTGCGCCGAGACCGCATCTCGGCCTGGCCGGCGTCTTCGACCCGTTGACGCCGCCCGACGGCCTGGACTCGATCGACGACCACGTCAGTGCCGTCTACGCATCGCTGGGAGCCGCCGATGCCTGGCAGCTGTCCCGCTACCAGTGCGGTCATTTCGAGACCGAGGGCATGCGGTCCGAGGCGATGGGTTTCCTCACGAAATGGCTTTAGCATTCGCCGTCGGGGTTGACATCGGCGGCACGAAAATCGCGGCTGGCCTTGTCGACCCCACGGGTCGCATTCATCAGGTCGTGGCGCGGCGCACGCCGGCCGGCCCTGACAAAGTTGTCGCAGCTGTCGTCGAGGTCATTGCCGAACTTGCGGACAGGGCTCGCCCGGGTCGGCTGTCTGTCGTGGGGGTGGGGACGCCGGGAGTGATCGACCGAGGGACCGGGGCGGTCGACTACGGCTCGAGCATCCTGCCGGGCTGGTCGGCAACCCCGGTCCGCGACCTGCTGGCCCGGGCAACCGGCTTCGAGGTCGTCGTGGAGAACGATGCTCGTGTCATGGCCTACGGCGAGGCGATGGCGGGGGCCGGCAAGGGCTTCGAGGACGCCTTGTACGTCTCGGTCGGGACCGGCGTCGGTGGCGCCTTCGTACGCAACGGGGCACTGGTGCACGGGCCACACAATTCTGCGGGCGAACTCGCACACGTCCTGGTGCCGACGACCGGCGCGATCAGGTGCGGGTGCGGAAGACCGGACCACCTCGAAGCTGTCGTGTCCGGTCCGGCGATCGCGGCTCGCTACTTCGAGGAGACCGGCGACCGGCTGACCCTGCAGGAGCTGGTCACCAGAATTGCCGGCGGGGATCTGGTCGCCCAACGGGTGCTCGAGGCGGCCGCCGACACGCTCGGCCGGGCGCTGGCCGGTCTGCTGGCCTTCCGGGACAGCAGCGCGATCATCCTGGGCGGCGGCGTCCTGCAGATCGGGACCGAGTTCCTGCTGCCGGTGACCCGGGCGTTTCAAGCGGAGGCGATTCCTCCATTGCGAGGCGTTCCTGTTCTCGCTGCTGCCCTTGGTAGGCAGGGGCCGCTGATCGGCGCCGCCCTGCTCGCCTTGCGGACTCGTTGCCGGGCGGGAGAATGCCACCGATGAGCCAGGGCTTGGCTCTGCCGCGGTTCGCTGCAGCGATCGCCGGAGGCCTTGTCGTCTCCTGCCAGGCACCCGCCGGCCACCCGCTGCGGGACACCGCGACTATTCGCCGAATCGCGGAGGCCGCGGTCCTGGGCGGCGCCCTGGCCATCCGCTGCGGCGGCGCGGGTGGCGCGGCGGACATAGCAGAGGTGGCTGCGGCCGTTGACGTACCGGTCATCGGGCTGACCAAGGCGGGTTCGCGAGGGGTGTTCATCACACCGACTCTCGAGGCGGCGATCGAGGTCGTCGAAGCGGGGGCCGACGTCGTCGCAGTGGACGGTACGGCGCGGCCGCGACCCGATGGTCGGACATTGGGTGCAACTGTCGAGGCGGTGCATGACACAGGCAGGCTGCTGATGGCGGACGTGTCGACGCTCGAGGAAGGACTCGTGGCGGCACTTCTCGGCGCTGACGTGATCGCTACGACGCTTGCCGGCTACACGACGAATTCCGCGGTACCCCATGACCCCGATATCGCCCTGGTTGAGGCTTTGCGGGGACAGCTACCCCACATGGTGATCGTTGCCGAGGGACGCTACAACACCCCCGAACTTGCGGCGATAGCCCTTGCGGCGGGCGCGGATGCCGTCGTCGTAGGGACGGCCATCACCGATATCGCATGGACGACCCGCAGGTTTGCCGGGGCGATGCGGCTCCCCCGCGCCTAGGCGTCGCGGGCTGCCCGGGCCTCCGCGATCCTCGCGAACTCCGCGACGGTCAGCGTCTCTCCGCGAAGGCTCGGGTCGATGCCCGCCTCCCGCAGTGCTTCCTCCGCCAGCATCGCCGAGCCGGCCCAGCCGGTCAGCGCCCCCCGCAGAGCCTTGCGTCGCTGGGCGAACGCGGCGTCGACGACCGCGAAGACGTCGCGACGGCTGGCCGTTGTCGCCGGGGGGTCCTGCCGAACGAAGGCCACGAGCGCTGAGTCGACGTTGGGCACCGGCCAGAAGACGCTGCGGGGTACGGACCCGGCGCGGCGGGTCTGGGCGTACCACGCTGCCTTGACCGTCGGGATCCCGTACACCTTGTTGCCGGGTGGGGCGGTCAGCCGGTCGGCCACCTCGGCCTGCACCATGACCAGGCCGTGGCGCAGCGAGGGCAGCACCTCGAGCAGGTGCAGCACGACCGGGACAGCGACGTTGTACGGGAGGTTGGCGACCAGCGCCGTGGGTGCCGGACCGGGCAGGTCGGAGACGGCCAGCGCGTCGGCGGTGACCACGGTCAGCCTGGCGGCGTGGTGCGGAGCACGTTCGGCCACGGTCAGCGGCAGCTGCTCGGCCAGCCGCGGGTCGATCTCGACGGCGACCACGTGGGCGGCGGCGCCGAGCAGCCCGAGGGTCAGCGAGCCGAGGCCCGGGCCGACCTCGCACACCACGTCGTCCGGCGAAAGCTCCGCGGCCTTGACGATGCGGCGCACGGTGTTGGCGTCGTGGACGAAGTTCTGGCCCAAGGTCTTGGTCGGCCGCACGTCCAGGCCGGTGGCCAGCGCGCGGACCTCGGCCGGGCCGAGCAGCCCGTCCGGCCCGCCGGCGGCCGGGGAGGTCAGAGGTTGTGTCCGCAGGACGGCCAGGGCGAACGGCCCTGCTGGGCATAGAGCAGCTTGGCCCGATAGGTCTGCTCGGCCGACGTGGCGTCGCTGGGCAGGCCCCTGCCGCCGACCGCCCGCCAGGTGCCGATGCTGAACTGGTAGAGGCCGTAGTAACCGCCGTCGACGAGGTGCGGGTTGCCGCCGGACTCGCACTGGGCCAATGCCGACCAGTCGAGCCCTGAGCCCTTGGTGGTCGTCGGGGTGGAGGTCGGGGTGGAGGTCGGGTGGTGCACGACCGGCCGCGAGACGACCGGCTGCGACACGACCGCCTGCAGGACCACGGGCTTGGGCTTGGTCCCGTACAGCAGGACTCTCGGCTTGGCGGCGACCACGCGCTCCTGGAGCAGCTTGCGCAGCACCTGGGTGCCGTCGTTCTTCTCGATCCCCCACAGCCGGTAGTGCATCCCGGCCCTGCCGTTGTGCGCGAGCTCGATCTTGCCGACCGTCAGGTGGGCGTCCGCGACCTTGACGGTCGGGATGCCGATCTTGTTCCGCTGGAGCCACTGCAGCTTGGCGACCCGGGTGAGCGACACGGTCGTGGCGCTGGTCGGGTAGCTGTCCAAAGGCGGCGAGAGCAGGTCGTACGGGCCCAGCGCCACGCCCTGCTCGGTGAGCAGCTCGGCGACGGTCGCGGCGGTGGTGGTCACCGTGGTCGCGACGCCGCCGACGACGAACGAGACCCGCTGCGGCCGCCGTACGGTCAGGGAGAGGCCGCTCATCGGGATCACCCGAGAGCGGCTGGCGGAGACGTAGGCACCGTCGAGACGCAGGCCCAGGGAGTCCGCTGCCTCGGCGAGATCGCCTTGCGTCGTCCACAGGGTCTTCTGGACACCGTCGAGGGTGAGGGACAGCGGCCGGCCTCTGGCGATCACGATGCGTGAGCCGTCGTGGAGGGCGACGCCCAGCCCCGGAGCGACCGCGTCGTGCGGGCCGACCGTCAGTCCGGCGTGGTGCAGCGCAGAGGCGACGCTGCCGCCGAACGTGTGCAGCGTGCGCGTCTGACCGTCCGCGGCGATCGTGACGGTCTTGTCGGCGAGGCTGTAGCCGACGGAGCCGGCGGCCATCGCGGCCAATACACCCACGCGGGCGGCCAGGACGAGAGGACGGCGCGGCACGCGCTGCATGTCCTACTCCTCTCGCCTGCGGCCGGGCCCGATCTTGGTCACGCTGTCTCGGGACCCTAGCGGGACCTCACGCTCCGTGGCAATCCGGGGTCACCGCCGGCACACCGGAGGGCGCGCGTCACCAGGTGCCGAAGACCCGCTCACTGTTGGCCGCCAGGGCGGTGCACATGCGCTCGAGCTCGACCCCGGCCACCTCGGCCATCGCACGCACGGTGACGGGGATCAAGTAGGGCGCGTTGGGCGCCCCGCGGTGCGGAGCCGGGGTGAGGAAAGGCGCGTCGGTCTCGACGAGCAGCAGGTCAAGTGGCGCCACGGCGATCGCGTCGCGGAGGTTCTGCGCGTTCCTGAAGGTCATGTTGCCGGCGAAGGAGAGGTAGTAGCCGGCGTCGGCACAGACGCGGGCCATGTCCGCGTCGCCGGAGTAGCAGTGGAACACCGTACGGTCCGGTGCGCCCTCCTCACGCAGGATCCGGAGGACGTCGGCATGGGCGTCGCGGTCGTGGATGACCAGCGCCTTGCCCGACTCCTTGGCGATCGCGATGTGCCGGCGGAACGAGTGCTGCTGCTGCTCCGGGCTCGCGGTCTCGCGGTAATAGTCCAGACCCGTCTCACCGACCGCCCGCACGTCCGGCAGCCCTGCCAGCCGGGCGATCTCGGCCAGCGCCTCGTCGGTGGACAGGAACGCCTCGTTGGGGTGGATCGCCACCCCGGCGTAGACGTCCGGGTGCACGGCCGCGACGTCGGCCGACCACTGCGACGTCGCGACGTCGACACCGATCGTGACCACCCGGCGCACTCCGACCGCCTGCGCGGCAGCGACGGCCGCGGCCACCGCCTCGTCGGTGGCGCTGCCCATGATGTCGAGGTGGCAGTGCGCGTCGACGACCTCGACCGGCAACGGTTCGGGCGCGGCGGGGATGCCACCGGGCCGCTCAGCCTCGCGAGCGGCGACTCCCCCTCGCCTGCTCACGCTTCGGGCTCCCCTGGCAGGCGCATCCGGTCCAGCTCCTCGTCGACGACCGACGGGTCGAGCTTCTTGAACAGCGGTGTCGGCGGGGCCAGCGGTGCACCCACGCGCACCGGGGTGGACTCCCAGCGGGCGCCGGTGTCGTAGTCACCCATGAGGACGGGGTAGGAGAAGCCGCCCTCCTCGTCGACCTCGCGCAGCTCCGGCATCGGCGCGAAGACGCCCTCGCCGCCGAGCATCGCGTGCACCTGCTGCGAGGAGTTGGGCAGGAACGGCGCGAGCAGGGTCTTGGCGTCGTCGATGACCTGCAGCGCGACGTGGCAGATCGTCTTCATCCGTTCGGGGTCGGTCTCGCGCAGCTTCCAGGGCGCCTCGTCGGAGAGATACTTGTTCGCCTCGCCGATCACCCGCATCGCCTCGTTGAGGCCCGACTTCATCCGTGACCGCTCGAGGTCTGCGCCGACCACGGGGAACGCGTCGCGGGTGGCGGCGAGCATCGTCCGGTCGACCTCGGTCAGCTCGCCGGCGGCCGGGATCGAGCCGACGTTCTTGGCCGTGAACGAGACCATCCGGTTGACCAGGTTGCCCCAGGCGGCGACCAGCTCGTCGTTGTTGCGCCGGACGAACTCCGACCAGGTGAAGTCGGTGTCCTGGTTCTCCGGGCCGGCCGCCGCGAGGTAGTAGCGCAGGGTGTCGGGGTCATAGCGCTCGAGGAAGTCGCGGACGTAGATCACGACGTTGCGCGAGGAGGAGAACTTCTTGCCCTCCATGGTGAGGAACTCGCTCGAGACGACCTCGGTCGGGAGCTGGAGACTCCCGAACCTGCCGGGACCCCCGCCCTTGGCGCCCTTGCCGTCGTAGCCGAGCAGCTCGGCCGGCCAGATCTGCGAGTGGAAGGTGATGTTGTCCTTGCCCATGAAGTAGTAGGACTCGGCGTCCGGGGCGGTCCACCACTGCCGCCACGCCTCGGGGTCGCCGGTGCGGGCAGCCCACTCGACGGACGCCGACAGGTAGCCGATGACGGCGTCGAACCAGACGTACAGCCGCTTGGAGTCGTTGTCCTCCCAGCCGGGCAGCGGGATCGGCACGCCCCAGTCGATGTCGCGGGTCATCGCCCGCGGCCGCAGGTCCTCGATCAGGTTCATCGAGAACTTCAGCACGTTGGGGCGCCAGTTCTGGCGCGTCCTGAGCCAGTCGCCCAGCGCCTGCGACAGCGCCGGCAGGTCGAGGAAGAAATGCTCGGTCTCGACGAACTTCGGCACCTCGCCGTTGATCCGCGAGTGCGGGTTGATCAGGTCGGTGGCGTCGAGCTGGTTGCCACAGTTGTCGCACTGGTCGCCCCGGGCGCTGTCGTAGCCGCAGATCGGGCAGGTGCCCTCGATGTAGCGGTCGGGCAGGGTCCGTCCGGTCGACGGCGAGATCGCGCCGCGCGTCGTCTGCTCGATCATGTAGCCGTTCTTGTGCAGGGTCTTGAACATCTCCTGCACGACGGCGTAGTGGTTGCGCGTCGTCGTCCGCGTGAACAGGTCGTAGGTCAGCCCGAGCGCCTGCAGGTCCTCGGCGATGACCCGGTTGTAGCGGTCGGCCAGCACCTGTGGCGGCACGCCCTCCTGCTCGGCCTGCACCAGGATGGGCGTGCCGTGCTCGTCCGTCCCGCTCACCATCAATACGTTGTTGCCGGCCATCCGCTGGTAGCGGCTGAAGATGTCGCTGGGGACGCCGAAGCCGGCGACGTGGCCGATGTGCCGCGGGCCGTTGGCGTAGGGCCAGGCCACGGCAGTGAGGATGGTTCGCGGGGAAGCCATGCCTTGATCCTAGTAATCCGGGTCAGCGGTTACCCGGCGAGCGGTCAGGTCGGGGCCTGCTTGCTGGCCACCACCGCGTCGAAGACGACCCGCTTGGGCAGCCCGAGTCGCGCGGCGACGGAGGCGATGGCCTCCTTGCGGGTCTCGCCCGCGGCCTCATGCTCCGCGACGATCGAAGCCAGCGCCTCGGTCGACAGCAGCTCGCCGGACACGGGCTCCGCCCCGGCGACGACGACCGTGATCTCGCCACGGATGTCGCCCGCGGCCCACTCGGCCAGCTCCGCCAAGCCCCCGCGGCGTACCTCTTCGTAGGTCTTGGTCAGCTCGCGGCAGACGGCGGCCGAGCGGGCCCCGCCGAACGCGGCGCTAAGGTCCGCTAACGACTCGGCCAGCCGGTGCGGGGCCTCGAAGAACACCATGGTCCGCGGCTCTGCGGCCAGGGCGGTCAGCCTGCTCCGGCGCTCGCCGGCTTTGCGGGGCAGGAAGCCCTCGAAGCAGAACCGGTCGCTGGGCAGCCCGCTCAGTGCCAGCGCCGTCGTGACCGCGGACGGCCCCGGGGCAGCTGTCACGGGGACGCCCGCGCCGACGGCCGCGACCACCAGGCGGTAGCCGGGGTCGGACACCGACGGCATCCCGGCGTCCGTGACCAGCGCGACCGTACGGCCGGCCAGCAGCTCGTCGACCAGCGCCGGCGTGCGCTCCAGCTCGTTGCCGTCGAAGTAGGACACCACCCGGCCAGAGATGGTCACCGAGAGGTCGTGGGTGAGCCGGCGCAGCCGCCGGGTGTCCTCGGCGGCGACGATGTCCGCCTTCGCCAGCCACTCGGCCAGCCGGGGCGAGGCATCGCCCGGGTCACCGATGGGTGCGCCGAGCAGCACCAGGCGACCCACCCGCTGATCGGCAGTGGTCATGCGCACATCCTGACAGTTCAGCCCATACGATCGGCGGCAT
Source organism: Frankiales bacterium (assembly GCA_033851545.1). Lineage (GTDB taxonomy): Bacteria > Actinomycetota > Actinomycetes > JAWWOL01 > JAWWOL01 > JAWWOL01. The sequence continues at coordinate 70,483 of JAWWOO010000097.1, forward strand.
GGCCCTCATGACCAGCGTCGACGAGACGCTGCCCGAGCTGCCGCCGGTGACGGCGGCGACGCTGCGCGAGCGGCTGCTGCCACCGATCATGGGCAGCCGGTGGATGGGCTGGGCCGGCCCGATCGGTGCGACCGTCCTGGCGTTCATCCTGCGGGTCTGGGGCGTCGGGTCGCCGCATGACGTCATCTTCGACGAGATCTACTACGTGCACGACGCGCTCAACCTGCACGACCATGGGGTCGAGCTCGACTCCACCCACGGCGATACCAGCCCGGGCTACGTCGTCCACCCACCACTGGGCAAGTGGATGATCTCGCTCGGCTACTACTTCTTCCACGTCCATCAGAGCGCGTTCAACCCGGCGGCCCCCGACAGCAACGGCAAGATCCCGCCGTTCACCTACGACGGCGCCTTTGCCTGGCGGATCTCCTCGGTCGTCTTCGGCAGCCTGGCGATCCTGTTCCTGGCCAGGGCCGCCAGGCGGATGTTCCGCTCCAACCTCCTCGGGACCCTGGCCGGCCTGCTGCTGGCCCTGGACGGCCTGGAGTTCGTGCAGAGCCGGCTGGCGCTGCTCGACATCTTCCTGATGTTCTGGGTGGTCGCCGCGTTCGCCTGCCTGGTCCGCGACCGCGACGACGTACGGGAGCGGTTGGCCGACGCGGTCGACAGGGGCGAGCTTCCCGGGCCGATGTTCGTCGGGACCGGCCGGCGCCCCTGGCTGCTGCTCACCGGAGTCTGTGTCGGTGCCGCCTGCGCGGTGAAGTGGGACGGGGTCTGGTTCGTCATCGCGTTCGCCCTGCTCGCGGTGGTCTGGGAGGTGGGTTCCCGGCGTACGGCCGGGGCCCGACCGTGGGCAGGCACCCTCCGCCAGGGCCTGTGGCGGATCCCCGCCTGGATGGGCGTCGTCCCGGTCGCTGTCTACACGCTGTCCTGGACCGGCTGGTTCGTGAACAGCAAGTACGCCTACCACCACAACGACTTCGTCAAGCCGGGCCAGAACTTCCTGGCACACGCACTAGCGGTGCTGCACGGCTGGATCAAGTACCACCAGGACGCGTTCGACTTCCATCGGACGCTCTACTCGTTCCACCCGTACGCGTCGCGGCCGATCTCCTGGCTGTTCCAGGGCAGGCCGGTCGCTTACTACTACACGAGTCCGACCAGGGGCCAGAACGGCTGCGGCTACGACAAGTGCGCCCGCGAGGTGCTCGGCGTCGGCACCTCGGCGATCTGGTTCCCGGCGATCATCGCGCTGGTCGTGATGCTGTGGTGGAGCATCGCCCGGCGTGACTGGCGGGCCTCGGGCATCATCGTCGGATTCGCCGCGAGCTGGGTCACCTGGCTGCCATTCGCTGCCTACTTCCCCGGCACCGGCAGCAAGCCCAGGACCAGCTTCATGTTCTACGCGCTGCCCTGCGTGCCGTTCATGGTGCTCGCCATCGTGATGTGCCTCGGCATGGTCCTCGGCTGCCCGGACGCCTCACCCCGGCGCCGTACGTGGGGAGCTGCCGCAGCCGGGAGCTATGTCCTGCTGGTGGTCGTCGACTTCTGGTTCCTCTATCCCATCCTGGCCGGGATCTCCATCTCGGTGCCGGCCTGGCAGCACCGGGTGCTGTTCCCCAGCTGGATCTGAGCAGTCTCAAGGGCACCGCCCCGCCAAATCGGCTTGGTCAAGTGGTCAGTGCCGCTCCTGTCAGAGACCATGCGCGATCAAGCTGAACGGCCGCTGGGCGATGCCCCCGCAGTGATCGGTGATCGGGCCGATCATCTGGCTCCCTCGACACGCTTCAACATCGACCATTTGAGCGAAATGGTTGACAGCCGCTCGGCGGTGTTCGAGACTGCGCCCACGTTGTCCTGGTTTGGGCGCTTACCGGCACCCACTCGGCCCGGCTTTCGATGGAGGCACCCGTGCCCGCAACCTGCACGAGACGGCTCAGCAGAGGCAGGCGGGGCACCCTCGCGGTGCTGTGCTCCGTCGCCCTGTGCGCAGCATCCCTCGGCGGGGTGTCCGTCGCCGGGGCCGCTGCGCAGCTGCCTTCCGCCGTCGCGGCCGCCTCGGTGCCCGGCACGGGGCCGGGGACCCACGTGCTGGACGACGCGTCGTACCTCACCGGCTTCAACGACAAGCAGTGGTACGAGGACAACGTCCCGTTCGTCGACCTGCCGGACAAGACGATTCAGGACGTCTACTACTACCGGTGGCGGACCTGGAAGGAACACCTGCGATACACCAATCCGACCGACGGCTGGATCCTGACCGAGTTCCTCGACTGCTGCGGCTATGCAGCGCCGTACCAAGCGGTGGACGCAGCGGCCGGCCATCAGATCAGCGAGGGCCGCTGGGTGCGCAACCAGACCTACCTCGACGACTACGTGAAGTTCTGGCTCACCGGTCCGGGTGCGGGACCGAAGCCGGCGACCGAGGACGTCAACCCCAGCACGACCGACTGGGCCCACGAGTACAGCTTCTGGCTGGCGACCGCCGCCTATCAGCGGGCGCAGGTCACGGGCGACTTCTCCGAGCTGACGGCGCTGCTGCCTCAGCTGAAGCGCCAGTACAGCGGCTGGGACAAGCAGTTCAACGCCGCGCTGGGCCTCTACTGGTCGGTGCCGGTCTGGGACGCCATGGAATTCTCCGCATCGTCCTACCAGTCGAGTGACCCGTACCACGGCGGGGCCGGATACCGGCCGACCATCAACTCCTACCAGTACGGCGACGCGATCGCGATCAGCCGGATCGCCGCTATCGCAGGGGATTCCAGCACTGCCCGGCTCTACGCAGCAAAGGCAGCCGCGCTCAAGGCCGCCATGCAGAAGTGGCTGTGGGACCCGACGCGCGGCTTCTACTACGACATGCCGCGGGACAACAACCCCAGCCACAGCCTCCTCGACACCCGCGAGGAGATCGGCTTCGTGCCGTGGCAGTTCGGCGCGGCCGACGCCGGCGACAGCTCCGCCTGGTCGCAGCTGCTCGACCCGCAAGGTTTCGCCGCTGCGTACGGCCCCACGACCGCCGAACGGCGCAGCCCGCTGTTCATGAAGGACGCTGGTGGCTGCTGCCGCTGGGACGGACCCAGCTGGCCGTTCGCGACCGCGCAGACCCTCACCGGTCTGGCCAACCAGCTCGACGACTACCCGGCCCAGACCGCGATCACGAGCGCGGACTACGTCAACGCCTTGGAAACGTACGCCAAGACCCAGTCCCGCAACGGGTCGCCGTACATCGCCGAGGCGCACTCCCCCGATGACCCGAGCTGGCTCTATGACGGCTTCAACCACAGCGAGGACTACAACCACTCCACGTTCAACGACCTGGTCCTCTCCGGCCTGATGGGCATCCGGGCCCAGGACGGCGCCAACCTCCGGCTGCAGCCGCTCGTCCCCGCCAGCTGGGACCACTATGCAGTCGAGAACGTGCCCTACCACGGTCACAACGTGACCGTGCTGTGGGACCGCGACGGGACGCACTATGGGCACGGTGCCGGGATGCGGGTGTACGTCGACGGCACCCTCGTCCGCTCGTCGCCAACGGTGACCGCCATGACGGTGCCGGTCGGTCAGAGCGCCACCGGAGCCCTGTCCACCGCGGCAGTCAACCTTGCCAATGACGCTGCTAACCCGTTGCAGCAGGGCTTCCCGAAGCCGATCGCCTCCTACACCTGGCGCTTCGACAACCCGTGGAACGGCATCGACGGCAAGCTGTGGTTCAACGAGGTCCCGGAGAACACCCGCTGGACCAACTACTCCTCACCGAACGCGCAGGACTACTACGGCGTCGATTTCGGCGTGCCCACCTCCGTCAGCGACATCCGCTGGTACGGCTACGACGACGGCGGGGGCGTACGCCCAGCCGCCGCGTACCAGCTGCAGTATCTCGCCGCCGACGGGTGGCGTGACGTGCCGAACCAGACGCGGGAGTCGGCACCACCGGTGGGCAACGGCCTCAACCGGATCACCTTCCCTGCGGTGTCCACCAGCCAGGTGCGGCTGCTGTTCACCAATCCGCCCGGAGCGTTCGTCGGTGTCAGCGAGCTGCAGTCCTGGTCGCAGTCGAGCAAGGCCGCGACGGTCACTGTCGGCCCCGTCGGCAGCGACGGCGCCCTGGCCGTCAAGGGACCGACGTCCGTTGCGGTCACGGTGACGAACTCGGCGGCGCACAAGCTGACGGGGGCATCGGTCTCTGTGGCCGTGCCAGCTGGATGGACCGTCAGCCCGGCCGGTCCCACCTCGGCGACGACAATCGCACCTGGCGGGTCAGCGGTGTTCCACTTCATCGTCTCGGCGCCTGCCGGGGCCTCGGGTACGGACACGGATCTCGTGGCCACGGCGAGGTACGCGACGGCTGAGCAGGTCGCTGCCACCACCCACACCCGGCAGCGGCTGACCGTCGCCTTCGACCCGGCTGCGTTCCCGACGCAGGTAGCCTCCGACGACTTCAGCACCGACTCCCTCGCCGACTACACGGCCTTGCAGCCCTTCCCCAACGAAGTCGTTCCCGCTCTTTCCGCCGGAGCCGGCCGGCTCACGGCCAGCGCAGCGCAGCCGTTCTTCACCCTGCTCGATCGCGGAGTCAGTCCTTCGTCGACCCGGTCGGTCGTCATCGTCGACCCCGCGCAGTTCATCGGCACGGCCAGCCGGGAGGACAGCATCTTCGTCGGGTTGGTGCGGGACAGTGGGACCTACGTCGGGGCCTGGTACAACAACCACGCACAGTCCAGCGGCATCGATGTCCGGGTCAATGGGCAGCTCCAGCCCACCGGCTCTGCCGGCTATCAACCACATCAGGTCATCGTGCCGGGCGACCGCTTCGCGCTGCAGGTCAACGGCTCCACCGTCAGCTCGTGGGCCGAGCACGACGGAGCGTGGACTCGAGTGGCGTCGACGGACACTGCGCCGGCTGTCAGCGGTACCGACCTGGCCGGGTACCACGCGATGTTCGGCTTGCGCGGCGACTCAGGCCAGCTCGCGGCAAGCCGATTCGAGGTCAGGACCGCGCCGTAGGCACCGGCAGCACGGCGTACGCCCGTACGGGGAAGGTGCCGAACCCGGCGACCAGCGGCGGCGCTGCGGTGAACCGGGCGCCGGTGAGGGGCAGCTGGTCGAGGCCGGTGAGGTGCTCGACGATCGGGATGCCGGCGGCCAGCAGCAGCGTGTGCGCCGGCCGGGGCCCGTGCGGGACCATCTGGTCGATGTTGATGGCGTCGATGCCGACCAGGGCTGCGCCGTGATCGACCAGCCACGCGGCTCCGGCCTCGGTCAGGTAGGGCGCGTCCTCGGCATAGGCCGGCGTTCCCCAACCCGCGTCGCCACCCGTGTGCAGGAGCACAGCCTTGCCCGCGACGTCGACGGCGGCCAGCGCCTCCTGCTCCACGGCCGGCGCACCGGTGCCGGCCGTCCGGACGACGACCGCCGGCAGGTCGGCGAGCTGGTCCAGCCGCAGTCCGGCGAGGTCGATGCCGCCGTCGTAGCGGTGGTGCGGGCTGTCCAGGTAGGTGCCCGTATTGCCCACCATCGTGAGGTAGTCCATCGCGAACTCGGTGCCGGGTGCGTACATCGAGCGCGACGCCTCCCGGGTGACGTAGGGCCGCACCTCGGGAACCGGAAAGCCAGGCAGCGTGGTCATTCCGGCACTGATCACGTGGCTGAGCTCCACGAACCGCCGGCCGCTCGGACCGGCGTGGGTGCCCTTGTGCGGCTCTTCGAAGACCGTCAGGTTGGCCAGCGCGACCCGATCGACCATGAGCAGCGACAGCGAGGCGAGGAACAGGTCGACGACCTCACCCTCGGTCACCTCCGGCCCGGGCACGTCGACACGGAAACCCTCGGCGTTGAGTCCCCCGCCGTTGGAGAACGTCACGCGCGCGTCGAACTGCGCCCGATACTGCGTCATGGCGTACGGCGCCTGCGTCGGCGGCTCCGCAGGCCCGTACCAGCCAGCACCGCGGCTGCGCCGAGGATCATCGGGCTGGCGCCCGCAAGGTGGGCCGGGACGCCCGCGTAGGACCGCGGGGACAGAAACTTCCAGCGTGACGGCGGCCAGATCACCACGAAGGCCCGGCCGATCACGTCGCTCTCCGGGACTCCGTGCACGAAGCGCGAGTCCTGCGACATGTTCCGGTGGTCGCCCATGACCCACAGCTCGCCCTTGGGCACGGTCACCGGCGCGAAGGTCTTGTTGGTGTCGGTCATGCCCGGGTCGACGTAGATGTACGGCTCGTCCAGCCCCACCCCGTTGACGGTGACCCGGCCCTGCGCGTCGCAGCACTGGACCACGTCGCCCGGCAGCCCGATCACCCGCTTGATGTAGTCGGTGCCCTTGGGCGTCAGGCCGACGAAGTCCGCCACGTCGTGGAACGCGCGGCTGACGATGTTGCTCGGCTCCGACTGGACCGGCGACTCGTCGGGGTAGTTGTCCTTGCCGTTGAACACCACGATGTCGCCGCGTTTGATCCCGCGCAGGTGGTAGACGACCTTGTTGACCATCACCCGGTCGCCCTGGCAGCCCTGGCAGCCGTGCAGCGTCTGCTCCATCGACCCGGACGGGATGAAGAACGCCTGGAACAGGAACGACTTGATCAGCACCGCCAGGCCCACCGCGACGGCGACCAGGATCGGCAGCTCCTGCCAGAAGCTCAGCCGCGGCTTGTGCGCGTGCGCCTTGGTGGTCTGGGGCGCGGCGGCCTCGACCGGCTCGTCGTCCTCGGGGACGGGAGGCTGCTCAGGATCCCCGACGGTCATGGACCTGTGCCTTCCTCATTTCTTGTGGAGCACAGGAGATTCGAACTCCTGACCTCTGCGATGCGAACGCAGCGCTCTACCAACTGAGCTAGTGCCCCGGAACGGCTGCCGACGTTACCATGCCGCCGACTGCCGGAAGCGGGCCGGCGCAAGCGACGTCTCAGTCGTTGACCGCGCGGCGCCGTTCGATGATGGCGTCCAGTCCGTCAGCCCCGTAGAGCCCGTCGTCGTCGCGGCTCAGCCCGAGGTAACCCCCGTCGGCGACCTCGTCATCGCTCATCTGGTCGTAGACGTCCCCACCGGAGGCATAGCGGCCGGCCCGCTGCTCGGCGAGCACACCGTCGTTCCAGCTGCCGGTGGGCGGGGCGACGCTCGGCTGCGCCACGACCGGCTTGGTCACGTAGGTCGGCAGAGTCACCGGCACCGGGGCCCAGCTGCCGTCGGGCAGCGTCTCGGCCGTCATGGGCGACCTGGCCGGTGTCTCCGCGACGACCGGCTCCTGCCGCCGTACGGGGGCCGAGGTGCGGCGGGCGGGTGCTGCGGCGCGGCCGGCCCGGCGCCTGGCCTGTGCCCTGCGCCGGACGATGGCCTGCTGCTGCTGAGCCTCGGTGCGCAGGTTGGTCACGTACATGACCAGCAGCACCGCGCTGATGCCCACGGTGAGCCACCAGCGGCCGCCCGACCGGTAAGCGAGGGTGAGGCACAGCACGAGGGCGAGCAGCAACGCGACCAAGGTGCGCCGGCGCTTGGCGGCGACGGCACTGCGGCGGGCAGCGACACGGGCGCTGGGGGCCGGGCGGGCCCCGGGCAGGTTGGCGACGAAGTCGGGTGCGGGGCTGACCACGGGACGGCGCTCCTCGGCCGACTTGCGCTGAACGAGGACGTCCCGGCGCCCGGGGGTGTAGGGGGTGCGGCGGGAGAGGATGCGCAGCGCGTAGGAGAACCGGTCGACCGAACGGACCTCGGTGACGGTGTCGTGCTTGCGTACGAGCGCCGGGATCAGCAGGCTCCCCCACAGGGCGACGATGACCACGACGATGACCCCGCTGAGGTTCATGTCGGTGGCCTCCCCTCGTCGATTTGAGTCGCTTGCGCATGTGACGGTAGCGACGGATGTGACGAACCCGTTGGACCTGCCCCGGTGTGTCGCCGATCGTCCGAAGTTCTCAGCAAAATGCCAGAACCAGTTATCGGACAGGGCGGGTGCGGGAAAGCAGGCCCCGACCGACATCCTCGCGGGTGAGCTCGAATCTCAGATGGTCGCGCCAGGCACCGGCGACGTGCAAATGCCCTGGCCGCAAGGTGTCCAGCCGGAAGCCGAGCTTTTCGACCACCCGCCGGCTGGCGTCGTTGTCCGGCTGGATATTGGCTTCGACGCGGGGCAGGTCCAGGGTTGCGAAAGCATGGTCGAGAACCAGGGCGAGCGCCCGCGGGGTGATTCCGCGGCCGGCGTGCGCGCGGTCGATCCAATAACCGACATAGGCCGGCTCCCGGGGCTCCCTGCCGATATTGCCCAGGGTCACCTGCCCGACCAGCGACCCGTCGAGCACGATGGCGAAGGGCAGCGTGTTGCCGGCCTCGGCGTCCTCGCGGAGCCGGCCGAGGGTCACGACGAAGGTCGACCAGCTGGCCGGCGGGGTCGCCCGCTGACCCGGCGGCGTCACCTCCCACGGCGCCAGCCAGTCGGACGACGTCCGCCTCGCGATGATCCACCGGCGGGCATCGCGCAGCCGCAGCGGCCGTACGACGAGGTTGCCGTCCCTGAGCGTTGCCGGCCAGGCGGCGGTTGCCTTGCTCACGCGGGGAACGCGTGGTCGCCGGCTCCCCGCAGCTGGGCGAGTGCGTGGCCGACCACGGCGGCCAGCACGGCCACCCCGTCGCGCACACCGCCCGGCGAGCCGGGCAGGTTGACCAGCAAGGTGCGGCCGCTCACGCCTGAGGTGCCGCGGGACAGCGCACTGGTGGGTACGGCCTCGAGGGAGTAGGCGCGGATGGCCTCGGCGATGCCAGGCACGACGGTGTCCAGCACCCGCGCCGTGGCCTCGGGGGTGACGTCGCGCGGGGCGATGCCGGTGCCTCCGGTCGTGACGACCAGGTCGGCCCCGGCCCGTACGGCAGCGGTCAGCGCGGCCTCGACCTCGGCCACCTCGTCGGGCACGACCACCACGGGCCCGACGTCGAAGCCCAGCTCGGCGAGCAGCTGAGCGGCCAGCGGGCCGGACAGGTCCGGCCGCTCGCCGGCGGAGGACCGGTCGGAGACGGTGACCACGACGGCACGCGCGCCGGTCGGCAGCCCGGTCATCCCGGACCTGCTGGTCGCTGCCAGTCGCCGTGCACCCCGCCGCTCTTCTGCTCGACCCGCACATCGGTGACCACGGCTGCTGGGTCGACCGCCTTGACCATGTCGATGAGGGCCAGTGCCGCCACGCTGACCGCGGTGAGCGCCTCCATCTCGACGCCGGTGCGGTCGGTCGTGCGGACCGTCGCCTGGATGCCGACCTCGCCGTCGAGCACGGTGAGGGTGACCTCGACCCCGGACAGCGCGATCGGGTGGCACAGCGGGATCAGGTCGGGGGTGCGCTTGGCGGCCATGATGCCGGCGATCCGGGCCACGCCGAGCGCGTCACCCTTGGGCACGCCCTCCCCCCTCAGCAGCCCGACGACCTCGGCGGACACCAGCACCCGGCCGCTCGCGACCGCCGTACGGCGGGAGACGTCCTTGCCGCTGACGTCGACCATCCGCGCGGCGCCCGAGGCGTCGACATGGGTCAAGCCGCGCTCCGTCACCCGTGCCGCCGCTCGAGCACCATCACCGGGATCGGCGTCCCCGCCGGCAGCTCGGTGATCTCCTCCGGCACGACGGCCAGCGCGTTCGCGTGCGCCATCGCCGCGATCAGGTGCGAGCCGGCCCCGCCGACCGGGGCGGCGACGTACTCGCCATCCTCGACGGTCAGCCGCACCCGGACGTACTGCCGCTTGCCGGCCGGCGACACCAGTGACTGGGTCAGGCGGGCCCGTACGCGTGGCCGGTGGATCGGCTCGGAGCCGAGCATCCGGCGGATGGCTGGTCGGACGAAGACCTCGAACGATACGAGGGCGCTGACCGGATTGCCTGGCAGACCGAAGAACGGGACCTTGTCCTCGCCGATCGTGCCGAACGCCTGAGGCTGCCCGGGCTGCATCGCGACCCGGTTGAAATGCACGTCGCCGAGCCGCCCGATCACCTCGCGGACGACGTCGTGCGCACCCACGCTGACCCCACCAGTCGTGACCACCAGGTCGGCCCGGATGAGCTGGTCCTCGATCGTGTCGATCAGCACGCGCGGGTCGTCCCCGACCGGTCCGACCCGGTAGGCGATGGCTCCTGCCTCACGGGCGGCGGCGGCCAGCGTGTAACCGTTGGAGTCGTAGATCTGCCCTGGGAGCAAGGGATCGCCGAGCTCGACCAGCTCGGAGCCGGTGGAGATGACAACCACGCGGGGCTTGGGCCTTGCGCGTACGCGGCTCCTCCCGACGGCCGCAATGAGGCCGAGCTGGGCTGCCTGCAGGTAGGTGCCGCCGGCCAGGACGGTGGCCCCCGCCGCCACGTCCTCGCCGGCCCTTCGGATGGCCCCGCCGACCTCGGGGGCGCGGCGGATGGAGACGTGGGCGATGCCGGCGTCGGTCCACTCGACCGGCACCACCGCGTCGGCGCCTGCCGGCACCGGGGCGCCGGTCATGATCCGGACGGACAGCCCCGGCTGCACGGTGAACGTGCCCCGGGACCCGGCGGCGACGTCACCGACGACCGGCAGCACGACCGGCGACGACTCAGTCGCAGACGCCAGATCGCTTGCCCGTACGGCATATCCGTCCATCGCCGAGTTGTCGAAGCCGGGCAGTGGAGCCGTGGCGACGATGTCCTCCGCGAGCACACAACCGTGGGCGTCGAGCAGGGTGAGGTCGAGCTCCGGCAACGGGCGGACGACGTCGAGGATCGCGTCGAGGTGGCCGTCGACCGAGACCGGTGTCGCCGCCGAGGCGGCGAAGCCCGCGCTCACGGGGTCAGCGACCCGGAATCACCCGCCGACGCGTGCACCCGCTTCTCGTCGACGAAGTCGTAGAGCCAGCGGGAGAAGTCAGGCCCGAGGTCCTCGCGGTCACAGGCGAGCCGGACCACCGTACGGAGGTAGTCGAGCCGGTCTCCCGTGTCGTAGCGGCGCCCCCGGAACAGCACGCCGTGCACGCCGCCGCCCTGGCTCGCCTCGCGGGAGGCCAGGGTGCGGAGGGCATCGGTCAGCTGGATCTCGCCGCCGCGACCGGGCCCGGTCGCCCGCAGCACGTCGAAGACCTCGGGGGCGAGCACGTACCGGCCGATGATCGCGTAGTTGCTGGGGGCGTCGGCGACATCGGGCTTCTCGACCAGGTCGGTGACGCGGACCACGTCCTCGTCCTCGCCGGCCACAGCCTCGACCGCCGCGCAGCCGTAGAGCGAGATCTGCTCCGGCGGCACCTCGATCAGGGCGACGACGCTGCCGCCGTGCCGCGCCTGGACCGCGATCATCACGCTGAGCAGGTCATCGCGCTCGTCGATCAAGTCGTCGCCGAGCATCACGGCGAACGGCTCGTGGCCGACGTGCTGGGCAGCGCACAGGACGGCATGGCCGAGGCCGAGCGGGTCACCCTGGCGTACGTAGTGCACGGTGGCCATGTCGGTCGACTCCTGGGTCAGCGCGAGCTTTCGCGTATCGCCCTTGACCTCGAGGGTGTGCTCGAGCTCGTACGCCCGGTCGAAGTGGTCCTCGAGCGGCCGCTTGCTGCGACCCGTGATCATGAGGACGTCGCCGAGACCGGAGCGGACCGCCTCCTCGACGACGTACTGGATGGCCGGCTTGTCGACGACCGGCAGCATCTCTTTGGGGATGGCCTTGGTCGCGGGCAGGAACCGGGTGCCTAGGCCGGCGACGGGGATGACCGCCTTGGTGATCCGAACGGGAGCGGAGACGGCGTCGGGGCTCATGGGCTCAGCCTATCGGGGGACGCGGTGCGATCGACGGCGGCCGGGCAGCGCGTACGCCTGGGCAGGGTCTGCCGTAAACGGGCAAAGTTCCGGAATTGGACTAGACCCTTGACGGTGTCCGATCTGTGGGTGTTTGTTCCTCCTCGCCACCCCCCCGATCATCGGAGTCTCCCGTGTCCATCCGCCGCCGTCTCGCGCTGTCCGCCGCAGCCCTGCTGCCGCTCTCCGTCGTCGTTGCCGGGCCGGGTGCACAGGCCGCCACCGCCCCCTTCCCCGCCCACTACGCGGCGCCCTACCTGCAGCTCTCCAGCAGCACCGTCGGTGACCTGGCCGCGGACAAGGCGGCATCGGGGGACTCGTTCTACACGCTCGCCTTCCTCATCCCGCAGAGCGGGTGCACGCCGATGTGGGAGGCGGGCAACTACGCCCTCGGGACGTTCACCTCGCAGGTCAACACGTTCAAGAACTCCGGCGGCAACGTGATCGTGTCCTTCGGCGGGGCAGCCGGCGGCGAGCTGGCCCAGACCTGCACCTCGGTCTCGTCGCTCACCGCCGCCTATGCGTCCGTGGTCAGCGCGTACGGACCGCGGCTCGACTTCGACATCGAGGGCGGACCGCTCGACGACACCGCGTCGATCAGCCGCCGCGACCAGGCGCTCGCGGCGCTGCAGGCGCAGAACCCGGCCGTCCAGGTCGACTTCACCCTGCCGGTGGCGCCGAACGGGCTGCTGGGCAACTCGATCAACCTGCTCAACGACGCGAAGGCCAAGGGCGTCAAGGTCAACCTGGTCAACCTCATGACGATGGACTTCGGCAACGGGCACAACGCGCTCAACGACGCCGAGTCCGCGGCCAACGCCGTTCACGGCCAGCTGGGCAGCATCTACACCGGTCTGTCGTCCGCGGCGCTGTGGAACCTGATCGGCCTCACCCCGATCGCCGGCCAGAACGACGACAACGAGTTCTTCAGCCAGAGCGACGCCTCGACGCTGGAGAGCTTCGCGGCCGGCAACGGCGTGCAGGAGCTGTCGTTCTGGGAGGTCGACGGCTACGACAAGGCCACCGGCTACGCGTACTCGCGCATCTTCAACGCGATCACCGGCGGCGGCGGGACGGTCACCGGGCCCACCGGCGCGATCACCGGCCTGGCCGGCAAGTGCGCCGATGTCGCGGGCGGCAACAGCGCCAACGGCACGGCGATCGACCTGTACACCTGCAACGGCACGGCCGCCCAGCAGTGGCAGGTCGCCAGCGACGGGACGCTGCGGGCGCTCGGCAAGTGCATGGACGTCGCGGCTGCCGGCACCGCCAACGGAACGGTGGTCGACCTGTACGACTGCAACGGCACCGGTGCCCAGCAGTGGACCCGCTCGGGAGCGACCCTGGTCAACCCGGCCTCCGGCAAGTGCCTCGACGTCACCGGCCCGAGCAGCGCCGACGGGACGCACCTGCAGATCTGGACCTGTGGCACCGGCACCAACCAGCAGTGGACGCTGCCGGGCGGCACCGCGACCGCCCCGGTGATCAGCCTGAAGGCACACGCCAACGGCAAGTTCGTCACGGCGGGGAGCACCGCTCTCATTGCCAGCGCCACCGCGGTCGGCACGGCGCAGCAGTTCGACGAGATCGACCTCGGCAACGGCAACGTCGCCCTGCGCGCCCACGCGAACAACCTCTACGTCTGTGCCGACAATGCCGGGGCGTCGCCGCTGATCGCGAACCGGACGACCGCCGGCGGCTGGGAGACCTTCGCCCTCGTCCACAACGCGGACGGCAGCATCAGCCTGAAGGCGGCCGCCAACGGCAGCTATGTCACGGCGGAGAATGCCGGAGCGTCGGCGCTGATCGCCAACCGTACGGCGATCGGTGGCTGGGAGGAGTTCGACCTCGCGGCCGCCTGAGGGGTTTGGCTCAGTCGTGCTGGGCGACCTCGAGGTCGCTGGCCATCCGCCATGCATCGCGGCCGGCGTCCTTGGCTGCATAGAGCGCGGTGTCGGCGTTGCGCATCAGGGTCGCCGCCGAGCTGCCGTGGGTGGGGAAGACCGAGACGCCGACGGAGACGGTGATGGCCAGCGGCTCCTCGCCGTCGTGGTGGAACGGCCGGTGGCGCACGACCTCGCAGATGCGCTGCGCCGCACCGGCCGCGCCCGCGGCGTCGGTCTCGGGGAGGACCAGGACGAACTCCTCGCCCCCGTACCGGGCCAGCGTGTCCACCTCCCGGATCTCGGCCTTGACCCGGGTGGCCAGCTCGATGAGGACCGAGTCGCCGCGCTGGTGGCCGTAGTTGTCGTTGACGTCCTTGAACTTGTCGAGGTCGAGCAGCAGCAGGGCGAGCGGACGGCCGAACCGTGAGGACCGCTCGATCTCCTTGGCGAACGTCATCGTGAAGTAGCGGTAGTTCCACAGCCCGGTCAGCCCGTCGGTGATGGACAGCCGCTGGGCCTCCTGGTGCAGGAGCACGTTGTCGATCGCCACGGTGGCCTGGCTGGCGAAGGTCCGGATGGTCTCGAGGTCACCTCGATCGAAGCTGCCGGGGCCGCCGGCTGTCTCCTTGTCGTACAGGCCGAGGACGCCGGTCACCCGGCCGGACGCCCGCAGCGGGACGGCGATCAGCGCCTGGCCGCTGGGCTCCTCGCCGGAGACCCGCAGCTCGCCGACGCCGTCGCCGATGCGGCCGCGGACAGCCTCGCCATTCGCAGCCACCAGGCCGAGCACGCCGTCGCCGAGCTTGAGCCTCGACCCGTGCGGCGCGCCCCGCTCGGCGACCCCGACGCCGACCCGCTGGAACAGGTCGCTGCGGGCGCCGCCGCCGGAGTGCGGGAGATAGATCGCGCCGGCCTGCGCGCGGACGCTGACCATCGCGGTCTCGAGGATGACGTGCAGGATCCGGTTGAGGTCGTGCGTACCGGACAGAGTGTCGCCGAGCCGGGCCAGGTTGCGCCGCAGCTCGTCCCGGCTGTCCTGCAGGGCGCCGATCGACCGGCGCAGCTCCCCGGTCATCTCGTCGAAAGCGCCTGCCAGCTGGCCGATCTCGTCGCCGCCGCCCAGGTCGGGTACGGGCGTGTCGAGGTCACCGTCGGCGATCCGCCGCGCCGCCAGTGCCAGCTCGGTCAGCGGGCGGGTGGTAACCCGGGCGAGCTGCCAGCCGAAGCCGACCGCGAGCACCACTGCGGCGGCGAGCACCGCGGCCAGGGTGGAGGTGAGTGAGCCCACACCGAGACCGGGCTTGGCGGTCACCACGACGGTCACCGGCCGGCCGTTGCCCGCCGGGACCGCCGCGAGCAGCTGGCCGTCGACCGAGTGGACCTTGGTGTCGGCAGCGGCCTTGGCAGCAGAGGCTGCGAACTGGGCGGCGGCCTGTTGGGAGGCGGTGGTCGCGATGACCTGCCCGTCGGCGACCAGCGTCACGTCGCCGTCGGCAAGGTTCTGCCAGGCCCGAAGCGTCGTCGCGTCGTCCAGGGCCACCGCGGCCAGCGCCGTGCCGCGGCCGGCGGGAAGCGGCGCCCGGTTGACCACGGCGTACGGCGTGGCGCTGGTGTCTGTGCAGGAGCCCAGTGCCAGGACCGAACCCTTGGCATCGACCAGGGACCGGGCGGCTGACGGCAGCTGGCCGACCTGGGCAAGCACCTCGCCGCCCGGGGAGACCACGGCGGCGTATGCCACATTGCTTGACGCCACGGCATCGCCGACAGCGGACAACGGGCTGGTCGCGGCCGACTCGTACGCCACCTGGGCGGCGGTGGCCCCCGCCAGCGTGCACTTGGCCGACAGCTCCGCGGCGATCACGGTCGCCGCCGCCGACACCCGGTGACGCGCGGTGTCGCCACCGAAGCCGGGCACCCCCCGTCCGAGCAGCAGCCCGGCCAGCAGGAGTGGAGCCAGGACGACGAAGATGAAGGCCAGGGACAGCCTCAGCCGCAGGCTCACCACTCACCTCCGTCCGCCGGGTCGTGACCCGATGCTCGCACACAGGCAGTCACAAACTGGCGCGCCGACGCCGAAAAAGGGGCGAAACCGCGACCGGTCCCGGCCGCTAGCCTCTCCCTGTGGAGGTTCCGTACGAGTCAGCCCGCGAGCGCAAGGCGGAGCTGCGCGTGACGCTTCTGGCCGCTCGTACCCGGCGCAACGAGAGTCAACGCCTGCAGCTCGGTCGCGCCCTCGCCTCGGCCGCAGGTGTGCTGCCGCTGCCCGGCACGGTCGCCGGCTTCGTCGGCGTCGGCACCGAACCCCCCACGCTGCCGCTGCTGGATGTGCTGCGCCGGCAGGGCGTGCGGGTGCTGCTGCCGGTGGTCCGCGCCGACGGTGTCCTGGACTGGGGGGCCGGCGGGGCCGAGCTGGTCTCCGGGCCGCTCGGCCTGCGGGAGCCGGCCGGTCCCTACCTCGGGCCGGACGCCGTACGGGAGGCGGGCCTGGTGCTCGTGCCGGCGCTCGCCGTCGACCACGCCGGGCGCCGGCTGGGCAGGGGCGGCGGCTACTACGACCGCGCGCTGGCCACACTGTCCCGTACGGTGCCGGTGGTCGCTGTGGTCTTCGACGACGAGCTGATCGACGACGTGCCGGTCGAGCCCCACGACCGGGCGGTCGACGCAGCCCTCACCCCGTCCGGGCTGGTCAGGTTCGCGACCCGGTAAGTCCGGGCAAACAGGCGTCGACCGCGTCGACCACCGGAGCCGCCACCATGTCCCCCTCCCACTCCGACGAGACCAGCAAGGCAAAGCGATCGGCGAACCGGATCGACGACTTCCAGCAGCGGCACCCGATGCTGGGCTTCCCGATCGCCGTGTGGCGCAAGTTCGGCGAGGACCAAGGTGGCAACCTCGCCGCTCTGATCGCCTACTGGGCGTTCTTCTCGCTGTTCCCGCTACTCCTGGTCGCGGTCACCGCAATCGGCTTCGTCGGCGTCGGAGGTGGCACGTTCCAGGACGTCATCAGCCAGTTCCCGCTGATCGGCAACGATGTCCAGGGCATCAAGGGCAACCTGGTCGCGCTCGTGATCGGGATCCTGACAGCGCTGTGGAGCGGGCTGGCCGTCGTCAAGGCGACTCAGTCGGCGTTCGACTCCATCTGGGAGGTGCCGATGGCCGAGCGGCCGTCGTTCCTCAAGAAGATCGTCGCCGGCCTGAAGTCGCTGGTGGTGCTCGGGGTGGGCTTCGTCCTCAGCCTGGCGCTGACCGGCGTCGCGACCGGCGGCAAGTCCATGCACGTGACACTCCCGATCCTGCTGCGCGTGGCGGTCGGACTGGTGGCCGTCGCTCTCGACGTCCTGCTGTTCACCCTCGCCTACCAGTGGCTGACCAAGCGCGAGCTCTCGTTCCGGGACGTGCTGCCCGGCGCGATCTTCGCCGGCCTCCTCTTCTTCGTACTGCAGCTGGCAGGCGCCGCCTTGATCACGCATGCTGCCAGCGGCCAGAAGGGCGCCACCGGCACCGTGGCCACGGTGCTCGGCCTGTTGTGGTGGTTCGCCCTGCAGGCAACGGTCGTGCTGTACGGCGCCGAGATCAACGTCGTCCGCGTCGAGGGGCTGTGGCCGCGCGGGCTGGTCGACGCCCCCGACACGTCCGCCGACCACCGCGCCTACGAGGCGTACGCGCAGGAGAGGACCTATCGGCCGAACCAGACGGTCAGCTCCACGTTCCACGACGAGGTCTCGGAGTCGGAGCGGCCGGGCGACTGACGGCGCGGGAACGGCTGACAAGGCTGGGGTCAGCCGTACTGCGCCGACCGGGCGTCGGAGCTCAGCGCGATCGCGAACCACACGTACTTGCCGGCGGAGGTCTGCTCGACGCCCCACTCGTCGGAGAGTGCCTCGACCAGCTGCAGCCCGCGGCCCGTCCCGGCGTCGGCGCGATAGGCGCGCCGGCGGGGCGGCATCTGCAGGCTGTCGTAGACCCGGACCAGCACCTGGCCGTCGACCACCTCTGCGGTCACCCGCACCCGGGTCCGCGCGTGCAGGATGGCGTTGGTCACGACCTCGCTGGTGAGCAGCATCACGCGGTCGACCGCCTGCTGCTCGACCCCAGGTCCGGGCAGGCCGGCGAGCAGCGAGCGCACGGCAGCGCGAGCGGCAGCTGCGCTGCTTGCCTCGGCGGGCAGCTCGACGTCCACGGGCGGCACGGCGGTCAGCCTAACCCCTGGCCACGCTCCGACCCGGACGCACCGCCGCTGTGCGTCACACCGGGGTGCTCCAGCCGCCGGGTGACCAGCCACGCCGCCAGCTCGTCGGCGGGGACGGCGTGCCCGATCAGCCAGCCCTGGGCGATGTCGCAGCCGAGGTCGGCCAGCTGATCCAGCGTGCCGGCGTCACTGACCCCCTCCGCCACGACGGTCAGCCCGAGGTTGTGGCCGAGGTCGATCATCGACCGGACGATGGCGGTGTACGCCGCGTTGCCGGCCATCGCGACGACGAAGCCGCGGTCGATCTTGAGCTCCCGTACCGGAAGGTCGGCGAGGTAGGCCAGGGCCGTGTGCCCGTGGCCGAAGTCGTCGATCGAGACCGCCACGCCGGCTCGGTCGAGCACGACCAACATGCTGCGTGCGGTCTCGGGGTCGGCGAGCAGGGCGGTCTCGGTGATCTCGAGGACCAGCCGGGAGGGAGGTACACCCGCGGTGGCGATCGCGCGGAGGACACCGTCGGCGAAGCCCGGCTGGACCAGGTTGCGGGCGGAGATGTTGACCGCGACGCTCACGTCGGCAAGGTCAGGCCCCCACTCGGTGATCTGAGCCAGCGCCGCGGCCAGCACCCAGTCGGTCAGCGGCTCGATCAGCCCGGTGGACTCGGCGGCGTCGAGGAAGTCGGCTGGCATCAGCAGCGACCCGTCCGGGCGGGCCCACCGGACCAGCGCCTCGACCGAGACGACGCCGCCGTCGGCGAGGGTCAGCTTGGGCTGGTAGTGCAGGACCAGCTGGTCGGCCTCGATGCCGCGCCGGAGCTCGGCCAGCAGGCCCAGCTTGGCCGGGTCGAACGTGTCGAGCTCGGCGCTGTACTGGACCACCGGACGGCGGATGAACTTGGCGTGGTGCAGGGCGATGTCCGCCTGCCGGACCAGGTCGGCGCCGTCGGCTGCCTGCGAGCCCGTCCCCGCCGCCGGGCAGGTCTGGGCCGCCATCGCGACCCCGAAGCTGGCCTCGACGGCGAGCGGTATGCCGCCCAGGGTGAGCTCGGCGACCAGCGCCGACTGGAGGGAGGACAGCCGGGCCGATGCGTCGCCCTCGGCGGAGTCGGGATCCAGGCCGGTCATCAGCACGGCGAACTCGTCGCCGGCGAGCCTGGCGACCTGGTCGGTCGCCGGCACGGCCCTGCTCAGCCGGTCGGCGACCACCCGGAGGACCTCGTCCCCGTGGCGGTGCCCGAGGGTCTCGTTGATCTCCCGGAAGCCTTCGAGGTCGAGAACGGCGACGGCGACGCGCGTCGGGTCCCGGAGAAGTGCGGCGTCGACGGCCGCCCGAAAGGCCGCCCGGTTCGCCAGGCCGGTGAGGGTGTCGACCGCGGCGAGCCTGGCGTTGTCCGCGGCGTGCCGGCGCAGCCGGCGGGTCGCCGAAGCCGAGATCAGCGCCAGCACGAGGTAGAGGAGCAGCAGGCCGCCGACGTACACCACCGTCAGCATCCGCATGCCGGCACTCACGTCGGCCTGGATCGGCGCGTACGGGAGGTAGACCTCGAGCACGCCGACGACGTGGTGGTCGGCGCCTTCGGTCAGCGGTCGGTAGACCTCGACGACCCGTACGCCGAGCGCACCGGTCTCACCGGCGTCGGAGTTGAGGCGGGTCAACTTCGCGACGACCTCACCGTGCAGCGCCTCCACGGCCTCGTCGTCGGACTCCGAGGGGAGGGCGCCGTGGTCGGCGAAGGCAGCCTTGCCGTCCATGTTCCGGATGCGCAGCAGGACGATGTGCCCATCCAGGACGGCCTGGTGGCTCAGCCGGTTCAGCGCCGCGGCGTTCTGGGCGGGCACCAGGCGGCGCAGGGGCGTGCTGCCGAGCAACGGCTCAACGCTGGTCTGGGCCAGCAGGGCGGCCTCGGACCTGCCCTCGGCGAGGCCCCGGCGGGTCGCCTCCTGCCGCAGCGCTACGGTCAGAGCAAGCATCAGCAGCAGCACCGGCAGCAACGACGCGACCAGGTAGGTGACGAACAGCCTCGACCCTGTGGCAGTACGGACCCGGGCAAGGTTCATGCATATCTGTCGGCGTGATCCAGCTGCGATGAAGCAGTCCTCCCGAACGTTTTCCGTCATCGAGCGGCGCCGGGGGTCGATGAGCCGCCGATCGGCAGGTTCGGTGGGCCACTTCCGGCGAACCCTGCCGCTGCCTGGGGCGGGTAGCCCGTGGCCGCCCCCCAACAGCGCCTTCGGCGTTAACGGAGCGTGTCCCGACCTTCACCAGCACGCTGGCCGAGTTGATGCTGGTCGTCGACCGGGGTCGACGGAGTGTCCGACCCGCCTGCTGTGCTTGCTGCATGATCCCGGCGCTGGATGTCGAACGGGCCGTTCCACTCCGCGATCGTCATAGCGCCGCGTTCCATCTCGGTACGGCGCCGAGGCGCCGAATGCGGCGCTCCGTCCCTTGGCGACAGGTCACCGTGGTGTGGAGTCCGGGCACGGCAGCGATCCACAACCCCTGCAGCAGCGCCGGGCGGACCACGGTCCGGAGAGGGTTTCCGTGCGGTCCGAGTCGCCGGGCGAACGTCACGGCGGGATCGTCGTCGCCGGCCGTGGCGTGCCCGATCGCGAGCGCCCACCAGCGGCGCGTGCCATCGGCGAGATTTGCCCTGCCTCGCCACGCGCCGTCGACCGACAGCATCGCCAAGTTGGTGCTCGTGATCAGTCCGACGAGGTCGCCGGTGTCATCGTTGATCTCGATGGTGGCCCGCCCGTTGTGCTGCAGCCGCTGATGGAGACTCCATCCGGAGATGGGGAGCGCCGTGCCGTCCGGCCTCCCCGCTTCGTCGGGTAGTGCGTGTGTGCTCACGGGGGCGGTCAGGGAGGTCGCGCAGGTTGTCATCAGGCTCCGATCAGGGTGGGTGCCGGTTCTCGCCAGCCGAGTCGAACGGCAGTGCGGGAGATCACGTGGCCGGCGAGAAGGACGAGCAGGCCCGCGACGGCGTCGACCAGGTAGTGGTTTGCCGTGGCCAGGACGACCAGCGCAACCAGGACCGGGTAGGCGACGGCGAGCCGGCGGACCCACGCCCGCTGGGCCAGCCGGGCCACCATCCAGGCACACCAGATCGCCCAGCCGACGTGCAGTGATGGCATGGCTGCAAACTGGTTCGTGAACGAGCCGAGCCCCCTGGGGGCGCTGCCCGCAGACCCCCACCAGCCGTCGTTTCCGTAGCGGGTCATGGTGTCGATGAAGCCGGGCAGCATCCGTGGCGGCGCGACGGGCACGGTCGCGAAGCCGACGAGGCCTAGCAGCGTCGCAGCAGTGAGCGTGCGCCGGGCCGGCCCGTACGCGCTCGGGTGCGCACGCCACAGCCAGATCAGCACGGCGAGCGTCACGACGTAGTGCAACGAGGCGTAGGCGTAGTCGGCCGGGACAGCCAGGAGCGACCGGGTCGAGACGGCATGATTGAGCCAACGCTCCGGTGCCAGGCCCACGACGTGCTCCGCGCGCAGCACGCGCTTTGCGTTGGCGACTGCCTCGTTCGTACCACCGGCGCTGATCCCACGCGTGAAGGTGTAGAGCCCGTAGACGACGGCCAGGAGCAGGACCTCGTGCCACACCGGGTGTGACCAGAAACCGCGGCGGCGAGCCGCGCCCGACGCTGTCGATGACGACGTCCGGTGGGCGACGGCAACCGTCCCCGCCTGCCCCGGTGGCCGCGTCGAAGTGCCGGAGGGGATTGCTGCCGAGGTCACGGACTGTCCGGGGTGCGCGGTGCGCCAGACGTCCCTTGCACGCGCGGTGAACCTGCGGCTGACCGACCGATCGCCCTGGATGCTTGAGTCGATCCGCAGCAGATGCGCCATGGCGTTTCCCTTCTTGGACAGTGCGTTAGCTGCCGTTGCCGACTTCGGGGCGAGCGCGATGTCCTGGCTGACGGGCGTCAGCTCGTGACGGGGACCTGGTCCGGGTAGAACCCGAGCCGGGCCAGCGGTTCCACCAGCTCCTGTTCCTCATAGGCGAGGTGCGAGAGCAGGGCGTCGGTCAGGTAGTCGATCGCAGCCTGGATGGCGTCGTGGTTCTCCGGTCGTGCCATGTGCTGCACAAGGGCTCGGTCGACCTCCTGGATCGCGGCGTGGATGACCAGGTGTTCCTCGGTCAGCCGATCGATCACCGGTGTGAGCTGGGGTTCGCGGCGCGCCAGGTGTGGGAAAACCGCGCCGTCTTCGGCGCCGTGATGCTGCGTCACGACGCTGCAGTAGCGGGCGCAGACCGCGCCCAGCGTCCAGTCGTTCTGGCGCAGCGCCATCTCGTTGAGCGCCGATCTGGCGGCCTCGGCTTGGATGTCCTCGTCGTGTACCTGCCGCAGGATGTGCCGTAGGTCGGACAGCTCGCTCCGGAGCATGTTGTGCACCGCGATCAGCTGCTTCGAGACGCGGCGTCCCTGGCCTGTGTAGGTCACCTCCGGTCCCGAACGGGGCCGCCGCGGCCGGGTCGAATCGTCCCAGGGGGCGCGGTCGCTGAGGCGGACCGCGTCGTCCGGCGTCGGCGTCACCCCCAACCGCTCGTCCTCGGCCTGGCCGGGCGCCGCCGCCTCCGCCGGCGCGCTGCTGCCGACCGCGGCCGCGTGTGCGGCGGCCGGCCCGCGCAGCCGCGCCTCCTCGACCGCCTCGCGGACGCGGGGCGCGACCTCGGAAGCGAAGTCCGCGATCGCACGTGGCTCCCTCACGGTCACGATGAAGGTGCCAATCCCGTCATCGAGCGCGAGCCTGGCGAGCTCGGCGGCCGTCTCGCGCGCGGGCGCGTCGACTACCCCCAGGTTCAG